>JBEKTO010000016.1:0-71799 GCA_049515995.1 Occallatibacter sp.
TCGGCGCATCCCTCTTCGCTGGAGAAACGCTTCTCCAACTCAAGCAACGTCCTAGGATAATCCTCGTCCACAAACCAAAACACTACCGGTTGCGGTTGGTGGCGTCAAGTAAATAGCTAGAATGCCCAATTCTATTCCCTGCGCGCCAGGAGATGGATGAATGTTCCGGACGCGCCATCGCTCAAGCCGCGGGAGGCGTCTCGGGAATCTCGACCGGGATTGCGGGCGTGGAATAACGGATCGTGTCCGGCCCGACGGCGCCGCCGGTCATGACCATGCTCATGGCCTGCTCCATGGAAAGGTCCGTCTCGGTGACCCGGTCGATGGGCAGGATCTGCAGAAAAGCCGAGGTCGGGTTGATGGCATTGGGCAGCAAAACCGCGGCCAGCAGCGTGCCGGTGGTGGAATCGGTCATGGTGCGGGTGAGAAATCCGATGCTCTTCTGGCCGGCGATGGGAAAATCCACCAGCACCACGCGCTGGCTGGACTCCTTCTTGGCCAACATGCTGTCAAGAAGCTGGCGCACGGAGCCATAGACTTTGGCAACGACCGGCAGGCGCTCCAGCACGGCCTCGAAGAGGTTGAAGGCCTGGCGGCCGATGACCAGCGAGGTGACGCGGCCCACCACGTAGAGCACGATCAGGGTGAGGATAATGGCCAATACCGACTGGAGCCACGGCTGGCTGAGCCACGCCTCGGGAAAAATGGCGGCAAAGAGCTGGACCACGGGCAGACCGGCCTTGGCCAGGGCGCCGAGCAGGAAGCTGAAGATGAGGTAGGTAACAAACAGGGGGCCGATGGTGACGATGCCGGCCAGGATGTTGCGTTGCAGGCTGCGCAGCGTACGGGCAAGGACTGGTTTCACACGCCTCTCCTGGATACGAGAATACGCGAACGGGGCCTTCGCGGTTGTTCATAACGGACCATAGCGGTCTCTTCATGGAGACAACCAGCTTGCGGCCGGCGAGCAAAAGATGGGAGCAAGAAAGGGATTGCGACGCCGGAAAATCGGCCACGCCCCATGGAAAAGCTGCAAGGCAGTGAAATCCCGTACTCACTTGCCGGTAAATCCCTTATTATGGGCAAATCCCTTATTATGTGAAGAGAGAAGGACGTATATGAGCGACGCAGAGAGCTTGGGCTTGTACGATTCGGAACTCGAGGTGGTGATTGCCGAAGAACGGCATGGGAGCGGAGCCGGAGCCGCGCAGCCGATGGGCGCTGGGAACCGGACGCCGGTGGACGACGATGCGCGATTCGCGCCTCCCCCTCCGCCGGCGCACGCGCTGGCCAACTCGGCGCCTGCCGCGCCGGCTGAGCCGCCCTCCGGCCTGCAACGCGCCGTGGGCGCCCTGCGCTGGGCGCTGCCGCTGGCGCAGCGGATCTTGCCTCTCCTCGACGGCAATATCGCCACCACGGTCTCGAATATCTTGAATCCGCGTCCCCCTGCGCCTCCGCCTGCCGCGCCGGTCGATCTGGCGCCCATCGAGAATGGCCTGGCCGAGCTGAAGACGCAGCAGCGCGATCTGCGCAACCAGTTTGTCGAGCAGAATACTTCGCTCAAGCGGGTCGAGGACCAGTTGGAGATGGTCCGGGAAGCCACGGACCGCAATACGCTGGAGCAGCAGGAACTGCTGGAAGACCTGAAGACGGTGGGCAACAAGGTGAACCTGGTGGCGATCCTCGCCTTGGGCTTGCTGGTGGTCTCGATCGCACTGAACGTTGTGATGTTCCTGCATATCCAGCGCGTTCTGCCCTAACGCGGAAGCAAAGCCAAGACGCCGGAACGAAGAGTTTGCCGCGCGACCTTTTCTCAAAGGAAATGCCGCGCGGCAAAGCTTTATTTAGAGATAAGTCAACACCAATCCCGCCATAACCCCTCTGTTTCATCGTTCTTTCTTCCGGATTGAACCCGGTCGGACCGAAGATACGGGTTTCGCATAAGACGGTTGGGAAAACGACCTCCGTTTGGATTTATCGCACGATCCAAAAAGGCTTGTCTGTTCTGAATTGAGACATATTTCGTACGGTCAACCACGCTGTTGCTTATACAAATACAGATTGAGTGGATTCTGCTACCTTTCTCGAAGTTCACGATGTGGGGTGTTGCCAGTCGTATTTTCAGGGGGCTAGTATTTGCCGTAGTTGAACCGGATTTATCTATCAAAAGTCCGGCCTGATGCCCGCTATGCAGTTGTTCCCAAGTTCACAGAGCTTCACCAACGAGCGGCGCTTACCGGCGCACGCAGACGGAGTGTCTCGTCATGGCATGGTATGCCTACTGCATCGGTGAAAAACAAGCTTTTCCTGAAATAGCCCGTCATCGCAAACCGGTTCCGATGGAATCCGTTCTCGGAGTCAGCGGTAACCAGGTCTTTCTTTATCCCGCCAGCGACCTTGCGGTAGTGGTCAGCGAGCACAATCCGGCGGAAACATTGAATCAAAAATCCGGCGTGGACCATGCCCGTGTGATCGCCGACTGTTTCCAGCACTCCACGGTGCTGCCCTTCCGGTTTGGAACGGTCTTCAACGACGATGAGAGCCTGCGCAAGTCCATCCGCTCGAATCAGCGGCAGTTTTTGAGCAACATCGACAAGCTGCGCGGCAAGACCGAGATGCACCTGAGAATTCTCGTGGAGGACTGCTGCGGCCGGACGCTGGACCGGCATCTGCCGGCCGAGGGCTCTGGCCGGCAGTATCTGACCAACCTGCGGGAGAACGCATCGCGCGCGCGGGAACGGCAAACCAGGGCGCGGGCGGTGAGCTTCCAGATGCACCGGCTCTTCCTGCCTCTGGACGAAGAGGTGAGCTGCCGGCTGAGCGAAAGCGGCAAGATGGTGCTGGACATTGCCCACCTGATCGACCGCAAGTATGTGGAGCGCTACCAGAACAAGTTCGCCAGCACGAGCGCGACGATGCGGGAGTGCCAGATGCAGCTCTCCGGCCCCTGGCCGCCCTACCATTTCGTTCACCGGCTGACCCGCGGTGCGCATCCGCAGACGGCGGCTGCGCCGGCAGCGGTAGCCGTGCCCGTGCCTGTCCCGATGATTCTGGTCTCTGAAGCGGTTCCCGCGCTGGCTTGAGAACCGGCTGAACGCATACACACAAAAAAGCCCCGGCATGGCCGGGGCTTTTTTGCGCGACAAGCCGGAGGTTGCCGTTAGGAGATGCTTGGGCTCTTGCGGCGGCTGAGCACGAACGCCTTCTTGCGGCGATCTTTCGAGGCGTGGTCGATCTCTTTCCAGAAGCCAACGAAGTAGTCGATGGCCGAGATGCTGGAGACCAGCACCGTGAAGTAGATGGCGGCGATGGCGATCCATTTGACCGGCACGACGAGCACGCCAAACTGCCACTGGTACCAGCCATGGGCGAGGATGGCGGAGACGACGCAAACGATCTGGATGACGGTCTTGAGCTTGCCCAGATCGCTGGCTTCGATGGTGAATCCCTCGGAGGAGGCGATGGAGCGCAGGCCGGAGACCATGAACTCGCGGCCGATAATGACCACGACGAGCCAGACCTTGACCACCTGGGGGTTGTAGGCCACCAGGGCGATGAGCGCGCCGGTGACCATGATTTTGTCAGCGATGGGATCGAGCAACATCCCCATGGTGGTGATCTGGCTTCGTTTGCGGGCCAGGTAGCCATCGAGGCCGTCGGTGATCGAGGCCAGGATGAACAAGACCGAAGCCAGAATCTCCGGCGCGTGGTGGGCTTGCCACGGGAAGTGCGTGGAGAGAATCCAGAGCAGCAGCGGGATCATGGCGATCCTGCTCATCGTGATGGAGTTGGGCAGATTCATACGATTTCCCAGCGAATTCGAGTATTTTCGCCAAACTCGACTTGCGGTAGATCATTTTGCTGGAAAAATACCGAAGCCATGCCATGCCCCCATGCCTGCCGAGACGAATCCGACTATCACTACTATAACCGTCTTCACGGGGCACTCCCCAAATGGCCCCGGAGGGACGACTCACACGGTAAACCGTGCAAGTGCCGCAAATCTCTATACATCTATGAAAACGGCAAAGTTCGATACATGTCCGCAAAGACCAGGTCCCGGGAGCCGGCCGAAGAACCTTCCAAACAGGAGCGTAGTGAACGGTATCCGGTCAAAATAAAACTGCGCGAGATCGCGCAGCAAGAGGCCGCCCGAGAGGCGGAACGGGAAGCGAGCAAGGCCGAAAAGACCATTACCATCATGGACGCCCTCTCCAGATGGACCGCCGGCATGTTGAAGTCGCGTACGAAGCCAGAATCATCAAGGCAAAGATTACGGAATACTCTACTGAGACTTTGCTCCCATTGTCATGGAATAGAGCCAAGAGACTGGGTTTCATTTTTCCCCTCCTTCAATCCGGTTCGCCTCTGAAAGTTAACGCATTCAGAGACGAGGGGAAGATTACAAAAGCGCAAAATGAAGAATTCTCCTCGTATGTCGCCTGCTCGCCACTGGCCGAATACAACGCCGGCGAACTGGCTTTCATGGACCATAAAGCCGCCCGGGCCGCGTCGTTTATTCATGCTCACCCCGGCTGGTACGCGTGGATGAGCGCACGGCGCACGCTATAAGTGGACAAGATGATTTTGCTGCTGGACTCCTTGGGACTGCCGCTGCCGTGCTACCTCGTGGTCGACGCCTACTATGCCAACGGCAAGATTGTTCGGGGGGCTGCGGGCCAAAGGAAATCACCTTGTCACGCGGGCCGAGGGCAAGGTGCTTCGGGAACCCGCCACCGTGTCCGACGAAGTGGCACACCCGGTCCCTTTCTGCCTTGCATCGTGACGCACCGATCTGGCTTATACTTGCCCGTACACATATGTAACAACATCGTGCGATGATCCGGCGTTTGATCGCCGTTCTATTGCATGTTTTCCGAACGAGAAGGAGACACACGCATGAAGCAATTCGGCATTCTTATCTTTCTGATGGTTGCCTGTGGAGTTGCAATGGCGCAGTCTGAATCGTCGGTCTCGTGCGCAAATCTCGCCAGTCTCAAAATCGATGGCGTCGAGATCACCAAGGCAGCACCCGTTCCCGCGGGCACAACCATTCCGCCGATGTATCCCGGCGCCCCGAGCCAGGGCCCATTGCCCGCGCATTGCCGCGTGGACGGCGTCATCAATCGGCGCAAAGGGGCCGGCGGCGAGGAGTTCGGAATCCGCTTTGCACTCGCTCTGCCTGAAAAGAACGCCTGGAATGGCGACTTCGTGATGCAGGGCGGAGGCGGCGGCAACGGCGTGGTCTCCTACCCGCTGGGGGCATCGTATTCCGGCGACAAGTCTGCCCTGGCCCGCGGATTTGTGGTGGCCAGCACGGATACGGGACACCAGGCGAAGACGGGTCCGTTTGACTTCTCATTTATGCGCGATCAGCAGGCGTATCTCGATTTCGCATATCAGGCTAATGCCGAGGTGGCGGCGGTGGCCAAGAAGATCGTCGCACAGTACTATGCCAGGCCCGCGGCCTATTCCTACTTTGTTGGCTGCTCGACCGGCGGACGCGAAGGCATGATCCTGTCGCAGCGCTATCCCAGCGTTTTCAACGGCATCGTCTCCGGCGATCCGGCGATGCGGACTGGCCTCTCTAATCTGGCCATCGGCAAATGGATTCCGGTGGCGTACAACCAGGCCGCGCCCAAAGACGCGTCGGGAAAGCCGCAACTTGACAGATTCCTCACCGCCGCCGAACGCAAGCTCTTCATGGACGCGCTGATGAATCGGTGCGACGCGAAGGATGGGGTGGCCGACGGGATGATCTCCGACCCCATGGGCTGCGATTTCGACCCCGCAGTGCTGGCCTGCAAGAGCGGCCAGAACGATACCTGCATTGCAGCGGAGAAGATCGCGGCCATCAAGAAGGCCTTTGCAGGACCCAAAAACTCGTATGGAGTTCAGGTGTACCCGGGGTTTCTCTATGACGCTGGTATCGCGGATACCAGCTCGGTCCCGGGGCTGCTCGCCCTTGGCTCCGGTGGCATCTTCGGTCGGTATCCGGACGCAACGGAGATCGATGTCGACAAGGAGGCGCTGCATGCCTCCGATCCGCTGGTCGAGCCGGCGTCGACCAATCTATCCACGTTCTCCACACGCGGCGGCAAGCTTCTCTTCTTCCATGGAGACAGCGACCCGTGGTTTTCGCCTCTGGATACTCTCGACTATTACAAGTCCCTAGCCCCAGCGAACGGCGGAGCTGACAAGGTGGCCGAATGGAGCCGGATATTCCTTGTCCCGGGCATGCGCCACTGCGGAGGCGGACCGGCGCTCGACCAGTTCGACATGCTCGGCGCGGTGGTGAACTGGGTGGAGAAGGGCTCTGCGCCGGAATCCGTTATCGCCACGGGACAGGCGTTTCCGGGACGAAGCCGTCCGCTGTGCGCATATCCCAAACACGCCCAGTACACAGGGCACGGAGACACGAACGACGCTAAGAACTTTAACTGCCAGTAAAGTTGGCCGATCGCGCCAGGCTGCCGGGCTTCGGTAAGCTTCCCGAGGCCTGGCGTGCCTGATCCTTATGCGCCACCGGTAGTGCGTCTGCTCAGTGATCGACGCCTCATTACTCGCTTGCACAGCCGTCTTCCCGCTCGCGCTCAGCCTCCGGGTGCAGCATGATCACTTGCATGCCGATCAGTTCCGCGCGGGAATAGCCCCTCAGAGATTCCATTGCCGGATTCGCATCCAAAATGATCCCTCGCCGGCATCGATCGCAACTTCGCCGTCCTGCACATAGGTCCAGCTCAATTCGTAAAGATTCGACGGCTCGATGGCGGTGAGAAAACTCTTGTCGGTCGTGCGATGGAACAACCTGACGCGAACCGCGCCAGTTCTGTACCAAAGGCAGATTTCATTCAGGCAGGATTTCGATCGCATTGACGCTCGGGTAGTTGCGAATGGGCTGGAATGTAAAGACGAGCTTGCCCTGAGCGTTAGGCCTGAGGCCGTGGAACTGCCGGAGTAACGCGCGGTTTGGCCCTCCCGCCTCCTTGTAGATATCGAAGTCTTTCAACAGGGTCGTGCCATTGAAGTACACATTGAAGATGCGGCTTCCTGCTCCACCTCCACCGGCGTTGGACGGTCCATGATACGACTCGCTGAAGTGGAGAACAGCCGTGTAACTTCCCTGGGGAACGGGGAAGGTGTAGGTAAAGTTTCCAAAGCGCTCGGCGGCATACAAGCCGGGATCGTCGGTGTCTGTGGGAGTCCTGCCGAGTGGATGAATGCGGCCACCGGAAAAGTAACGGTCCGGCGTCCACAGCACGCCCGAGGGCGACGAGTACGGCACGCTGCGGGCAGTGATGCGCAGCGGATTCATGCGGTGCGGCGTTGCAGGAAGCACTTCAATGGCGGAAACAATCGCGTCTGAAGTATGGGAGACGAAGCGAAGCCGCAGCAGACCGTCCGCGCCCGGTTCAATGTCACTGAAGATCTTTTCGTCGGCGATGCGCGGTCCGCCAGCGTCACCCAGAATGTCAAAGTGATCCAGTACCAATTGACCGTTTACAAATACATCGAAGATGCGTGAGGTTTCGCCGCCGCCAGCCATGGCGTCGATGCCATAAACCGGCTCAGTGAAGTAAAGGTGCAGCTCGTGTGCTCCCGGCCGCAGTGGAATCTCGTACTCGAAGGATTCGCCACCGCGGATGTGCTTCCACACATTGGCGTCCTCGACGTTGACCAGCGGCTCATAGACCGCGTCTTCGCTGTGGCCGCCACGATAGTAGCGGTCGCCGCTCCAGGTTCTGCCCAACTGGTCGATGTACTTCGGCACGGAGGAGCCGGCGAGTATGCGGACTGTCTCTTCGGTTGAGGCCGGAGTCTCAACCGCAACGGCAGCGGGAGCCTGAAGCGGCGTGTGCCGGCGCGCGACGAAAAATACGACAGCAAGCATGAATGCGAGCGCGCCGATCCCCCCAAGCAGAATCCAGCGGCGACGAGAGGCAACAGGCGCAGTCGGCAAAAGAACAGCAGCTTCTACTGGCTCCACAGCTTGAGGAGTAGCTGGTTGCGGTGTTGCGGTTAAGCGAAATTTGGGTGCGTATTGTCCCTTTGGCAGGCTGATTCGGAGTGCATGATCCCGGCCCTCGTCGCTGTAAAACGACTTCAAGCACTCGCGCAGACGAGCTGCCTGCACGCGAACAATCGGGTTTTCCGCTGGCTGAAAGTCGGCTGGACGGCCAAGCGCCTCGACCGCAATGGTGTATTCCTTGATCTGATCGGCCCGGCCCTGAAAGTGCTCCTCGCAGATGTAGCGCAAAAAGCTGGAGAGTGCTGGCGCTCGCTGCAGGTTAGCCGAAGCCAGCGCGGCCTCCAGTTCGGCTCGCATCTGCACAAGTGTAGGCGGGGTGGTGGACTGCTCCAATTTGGAAAGACTCCTGAGGCTGTGGACGAAAGCGGCAGCCAAACCAATCGCTGATTATACGAGAGCACGCGTTCTGCTGTTGAGTGCGCACACCACCGCGCAACACCCACCATTCGTATGGTCCCATCGAAAAACCTCGTAACAGAGGTGCCGAAGATTGAAGAGAGCCGGAAATCCGCCTGTAACGGTTAACCGGATTAACGCCCATATCATTTTTAATTTCTGACACTTGGAGAATATGTTACGCGTAGCCTCAAGGGCGCGCTTACCGGTAGACACTTCACGGCAGGCGTCGCGCGGACCATGATCCTTTACGAGAACCGGAGAAGGCAGAGCGTTATGGCTGGCACAACCGGCAAGCGCAGCGCAACCGGCCTCAAGGAGAGTTCGCCGTGATCGAGAAACTAGCCTGCGCCGTTGCGGCGCTCTGCACCCTGCTTCCGTTGCTGAACACACCAGTTGCCGCCGACGAAATGCCGCGCATCGTTCACAAGGATGGAAGGCACGCGCTTCTGGTCGATGGGCATCCCTACTTGATACTGGGCGCTCAGATGAACAACTCCAGCGCATGGCCACGTCTGCTGCCTCTTGTGTGGCCTGCCGTTGAGGCCATCCGCGCCAACACGTTGGAGGCGCCCATCTATTGGGAGCAGATGGAGCCAACGGAAGGAAACTTCAACTTCACCAATGTGGATACGCTGGTGCAAGAATCGCGCCAGCATGGAGTTCATCTGGTGCTGCTGTGGTTCGGCACCTGGAAGAATGCCGGCATGAGCTACGCGCCGGAGTGGATCAAGAAGGACCGGCAGCGATTTCCGCGCGTGAAGAATGCGCAGGGTCTCCAGACCGGAGCTCTCTCCGTTCACTCCAAACCAATACTGATGGCCGACAGCGCGGCGTTCGCGGCCCTAATGCGACATCTGAAGCAGATTGACGGGGTGAGGCACACGATTTTGATGGTGCAGGTGGAGAACGAACCAGGCATCTGGGGCTCGGAGCGCGACTACAGTGAAGCGGCGCAGAAGGACTTTGACGGCGCGGTACCGCCGGGACTTGCCGCTGCACTGAGCGCAAAGCCAGGAACCTGGCGACAGGCCTTCGGCGACGCGGCTGAAGCAAACTTTTCAGCCTATAGTGCGGCCAGCTACGTCGAGGCTGTCGCCGCTGCCGGAAAGGCCCAGTTTCCTCTACCGCTCTACGTCAATGCGGCGCTCTACACTCCGTCCACTGCGGCTCCGAAAGCGGGTCGGGACTACTCGAGCGGCGGACCGGTTCCAATTGAGTTCGCGGTCTGGAAGTTCGTCGCCAAATCCATCGACCTGCTCGCGCCCGACATCTACATGCGCGACAGCGACTGCCTCCGCACGCTCGACAACTATGCGCGGCCCGACAATCCTCTGGCCGTCGTCGAGATGAGCAACGATCCATACTACGCGAAGTATTTCTTCTCCGTTCTTGGGCATGGCGGCATCGGCTTTGCGCCCTTCGGCGTGGACTACACGGGCTACGAGAACTACCCTCTGGGCTCACGGGAAACCAGCGACAAATCGCTCGCAGCCTTCGCCACCAACTTCCGGCTCATCGCGCCTATCCTGCGCCAAGTTGCGCGGCTCAATTTTGAAGGACGCCTGAAAACCGCGGTTGAAGAGCAGAACGTCAAGTCGCAGACGCTGAACTTCGGCGGTTGGCAGGCGACCGTCTCCTTTGGCCTGCGGCAGTTTGGCGCTACCAGCAATCCGCCGGGAAATCCTGAAGCCGATGGCCGTGCACTGGTGGCTCAACTCGGTCCAGAGGAGTTTCTGGTAACAGGCATAGGCGCTCGCGTCGAGTTCTCCCGCACCGGCGCGGGCGGCAAGCAATTCGAATACCTGCGCGTCGAGGAGATCGACAACAGCAAGCCGGACGGCCCACCGCTGCGCCTGTGGAACGGCGACCAGACCGACTACGGCCTCAACTTCACGCAGGTGCCACGGGTATTGCGCATCAAGCTGCTGGCTTACTGAAGCATTCAAAACTGCCAATCAAGCGCTGCAACACGGATGTGCCCCGATGCGTTTCGGGCATTTCTAGAGGAAGCCTCTTGCCCGTTGCTGCGCACGAGCCACGATTGATGGCTGCACGAAGATAACAGAAAGAAGGCAAGGCTCGAATGGGAATCGCACCTGGTGGTTATCGTAACTCTGCATCTCCATTTTGCGTGGTGCTGCTTGCTTGCTTGGCTGTCGCGGCGCTCCAGGCACAAGAAGCAACGCCATTGCGAATCCCACGCGCCAATCGCCCACCCATGCTCTCCGATTTTATCGAAGGTGCACCAAAAGAGCCGGCGGCAGTGGTCACCACCTTCACGCAATTCTACCCGCACGATGGCGCTCCGGTGAGCCAACCCACCGCCGCCTACCTTTCCTATGACAGCAACAATCTATATGTCGGATGGGTCTGCAAGGACGATCCCAAGCTGATCCGAGCGCGCATAGCGCCGCGCAAGACCATCGATACCGACGATCGCGTCACCATCAACATCGATACCTTTCATGATCGCAAGCACGACTACTGGTTCGATGTGAATCCCTACGGCATTCAATACGACGGACGAACAACCGATGGCATCGGTGACGATACCAGTTGGGAAGGACTGTGGTATACCGAAGGAAAAATCACCAATTGGGGCTATGCCGTTCTCGAAACCATTCCCTTTCGCACCCTACGTTTCCCCCGCGGGCCGCATCAGATTTGGAATATCCTCCTGGGGCGTTTCGTTCAACGTGCAAGCGAGTTTTCTGTCTGGCCCGCTGTGACTCAAAGCAGGAACCCCGAGTTTGTGGGGCAATTCGCGCCTATCGAAATCGACGAAGATATTTCTCCCGGCCGCAACATTCAGCTCATTCCTTACGGACTGCTCGAGCGCGACAAATATCTGGACACCGCAGACGGATTTCAGGAGCAGAACGATCATCATCCCGGACTCGACGCCAGAATGGTGCTCCACGACTCCTTTACCCTCGATCTGGCCGCCAATCCCGACTTCAGCGAAATTGGCTCGGACGACCCCAAGGTCACGGCCAATCAGAGATACGAAGTAATCTATGCCGAGCGGCGTCCCTTCTTTCTGGAAAATGCGTCTGTCTTCACTACTCCGGAAGACTTGTTCTTTTCGCGTCGCATTGTCGATCCGCAGATCGGCGTTCGGCTAACCGGAGCAGTGAACCGCTGGAACATCGGTGCGCTCATCGCCGACGACAGGGCGCCCGGCGAAGTGCTGGCGCAAGGTGTAAATGGACACGGCAGCCGCGCTGTTGATTCTGTTGCGCGTGTCGAACGCGAGTTTGGCCACCAATCGCACCTGGGTCTGTTCCTCAGCAACTCTAGCTTTGCCTCGACCTGGAATCGCGCGGCCTCGTTGGATTTGCGGTTGCTCATGGCGCACAACTGGATGATGAGCGGCCAGGCGACAACCACGCAGACTCGCCAAACGGGCGGCGCCTACAATGCAGGTCCCGGCTACTATCTCAATATTTATAAAGGAGACAACCACTCCACCCTGCAATCTATTTTTATTGATCGCTCTCCGGGGATGGATGTTAACCTGGGCTATCTCAACCGCACGAATATTCGCAGTTGGGAAAACTCTGCCAGCTATACATGGAAGCCGCAACGGCGCGCGCTGCTGTCCTATGGCCCAGCCTTCGACTCTCTGCTAGTGTACGACCATGCGAACGCCTTGCAGAACTGGTCAATCACGCCAAGTTATTCGATCACGCTTCCCAAATTGACCTGGATGACAATCGCTCACTCTGAGTCATACGAACTCTATAAGGGAGCCGAACTGAGAGAACGGCTGTCTTCTATCAATCTTGGCGGATCCTGGTATAAGTGGCTCGACGTTAGCGGAACTTACTCGCAGGGAGAACAGCCCGACTACGATACTCCGTCGGACGTTACACCCTTTGTTGCGCACGCCAACAACGCATCCGCTACCGTGACTTTGCACCTGCTGTCCCGTCTCCGCATGGACGAAATCTACTACTACACGCGCCTGGCGGTGAATGCGTCAAACAAGTCACAAGCGCTTGCTCCCGGCGACATCTTCACCAATCACCTATTGCGATCGAAGTTCAACTATCAGTTCACGCGCGACTTCGCGTTCAATGCAATTCTCGACTACAACGCGCTGCTCCCCAATAGTTCGCTGGTTACAGACACCTACTCCAAGCAGGCCGACGCAACGTTGCTATTTGCCTATCTTCCGCATCCAGGAACCGCCTTCTATCTGGGTTACGCAAACACCTTTCAAAACATCTCCTATGACCCGAGCGCCTCGCCATCCTATCTGTTAACGCGTCTACCGGGAACCTCAACCGACGGACAGGTGTTCATGAAAGTCAGCTATTTGCTGCGATTCTGATAGTCCGACACAGAGGATTGCCCGCTCACTTACGCTGTCCGTGGTTCGGTCAGTAATACATGAAAGGATTCCCGATCGGCGCCTTACATGGATATCAAGGTTTGATCTTCGAGGACTGGAACAAGTCCATCGAGCGTCAAGCGACGGTCCTGAATGATCTCGTTTTTAAACACATGCAACTATCCTGTATAGACCTGCTCGACTGCGCATGCGGGATTGGAACTCAAGCAATTGGATTTGCGCAAGCAGGACACCGCATCGTGGCGTCTGCGCGCTGTTTCCCAAATGCACTACGGGGTGAAGACCGCGTAACAGCCCCGTCCTCGCGCCTTGGCGCGGTAGAGAGCGGCGTCCACGTTCGTCAGCAGCATATCGGCATCGAGCTCACCCGCTGTCACGGTACAAACCCCCACGCTGACTGAAATCGGAAGCTCGACCCCGGCAAACTGGACGGGGAGCGACAGGGCCGCCACAACCTTTGCGGCAATATTCTCCACTGCCCCCGGATCGCTCAGATCGGCAAGCAAGACGATGAACTCGTCCCCTCCCATTCGGGCCACGGTGTCGCTCTTGCGCACCGCGGCGACAATGCGGCTCGCCGTAACCCGCAGAACCTCGTCCCCCAGGCTGGAACTTTCTTGTCTCGGCCAGCAATCCCTCGGGCCCATGGTCCGATCCGCTGCCGATCGATCGCGGCATGTTCGATCCGAGCCTCTTCTTCGACAACGACGGAAAGGTCTACTATCAGCGCCGCGGGCCGGGCGACGGCGAGAATATCGTCCAGGCCGAGATCGATGTGCGAACCGGCAAGCTTCTTACTCCGCTGCGCACCATCTCCACCGGTTTTGTGACCGCGGATTCAGAGGGACCGCACCTCTATAAGATCGACGAATGGTACTATCTGAGCGAAGCGGAGGGTAGCACGCGCACTGCACCAGCAGACCATCGGCCGCTCGCATTCCCCGTGGGGGCCATTTCTTCCCGATCCGTCGAATCCATGGGCCACCCAGCACACCGACTCGGGCTATCCGGTCCACGGCATCGGCCATTGCGACCTTGTGGAGACGCCTGAGAGCCAATGGTGGGCGGTTTGCCTGGGAACGCGCGCCGTCTTCAGCCTTGGCCGCGAGACCTTCCTTTTCCGCGTGCACTGGAATGAGGGCTGGCCGGCAATCGATCCCCGCAACATGAAGACGCTCACCATTCAGGACGGCCCTGCTGCCAAGGATAGCCCGCGCGAAGAACCGGAGCGCGATGAGTCCACCGGCCGCTACTCGGATTGGATTGGAACATGATCGGTCCACAAGGCCCGGCGAATACTTACCTTTCGGCTCGTCCAGGCTTCTTGCGTCTCTACGGCACGCCGGATGAGCTCTCATTTCGGCAGCCCACGACCTTTGTCGGCAGAAGGCAAACAGAGGCCAAATCGGTCTCCACGGCAAGACTGGAGTTCGATCCCCGGGTCGAAGGTGAACACGCTGGCCTGACCGTGTTCATGTCTCCCAGCTATCACTGCGACATCGTGAAGGTGAGACGCGGCGGCCAGTATTTCATTCAACTTGTGAAGCAGGTTTCCGATATCCGGACCGTCGCCGCCGAGTCGCCCATCGGCAGCGGCCCCTTGCTTCTGCGCATCGAATCTGACGCACTTCGCTATAACTTTTTCTTTGCCGCCCCGGATGGAGCATGGGGCTCGCTTGGGACGGCAGATGCCCGTCTGATCTCCAGCGAGGTTGCCGATGTCTGGTCTGGCGCTTATATCGGGATGTTCAGCGTCAGCCCTGACCGGACTCAGGCTGCACCGGCAGATTTCGATTGGTTCGAGTATCGCGCGGAGAAGTAAGCGCGCTGAACGGCCGCTGCATTCAAGCTAGAACTGATTCGCATTGCCATCCTTCGCAATGGAGGATGGCAAATCATTCTACTTAACCTTCGCCGCTTTCTTCGCTGCTCCTGCCGCCACGGGCCGCTTTCTCTCCGTAGAGGCCCGGATCACAAGCTGTGGCTGAAGAACATAACTCTTGTTGCGCGGATGCGTCTTGGACTCCAGAAGCGAAAGGGTCAAGCGCCCGGCGCGCTCTCCGATCAGCTCCGTCTGCTGGTCGATGCTCGAGAGAGGGACACGGAGTTCCGTATCGTAATGCAGATTTCCCGAGCCGATCACTGCGATGTCCTCGGGAACCCGCAAACCTGCTTCGAGAATCGTATGAATCGCTCCGATGGCCATGGGATCGTTGTAGCAGAATACGCCGTCGGGGCGCGGGCTCAGAGCAAGCAGTTGCCGCATCAGCTCCGCGCCGCTCTCCCTGCTCTGGACATCCACCATCCGCTGCTTTGACACAAAGCCGGGGAGTGACCGCATCTTGTGCGTAGTCATGGCCTTGAGATATCCCTTGAGACGTCCCATGCCCGGGCTATTCTCCGGCCCGCGCAGATGAGCGATCCTCTTGCAGCCGATATCGATCAGATGTTCCGTGGCCAGCACACCCACCGCCTCGTCGTCGATGCCCACGAAGTTCGCGTCGAAACCCGCGAAGCAGCGGTCGATCAGCACCAGCGGAGGACCCTGCTTTTGCACCCGCTCGAAGACCGACGAACTCGTGCACGATGAGGCGATCACCAACGCGTCCAAGCGGCGGCCAAGAAGCCGGTCGATTTCGCGCTCTTCCAACTCCGGATCCTCTTCCGAGGTTGAAATCGTCAGGCAATAGCCCTTCCTCAAAAGCGCGCTGGAAAGAGATTTTGCTATCTGGGCGAAGAACGGATGCAGAAGATCGGGGACCACAAGGCCAACTAGATAGGTCCTTCCTGTAACCAGTCCGCGCGCCGCCAGGTTCGGAGTATAGTTCAGTTCCTTGACACGCTCCAGGACCCGCTTCCGGGTCTCGTCGCCTATGTCCTGGTGATTCCGCAGCACCTTTGACACCGTGACGACCGAAACTCCAAGATCCCGCGCTATGTCCTTCATGGTCGTAGGCATAGCGCCAATATACAACATCGCAACGTAGGTGGCCCGCGGAAAATCCCCCCTTGGCGCAAAACTCATAACGGGGTTCTTCACCCTGCTGCTGCCCGCTTAGAGACAAACGTCTTGCAGGCCGGCGCCTAGCGTGTCTCGACAGATGAGATCCAATTGGGACTCTGCGCCCACAAGGTGAATCGTACGCTGCACGTGACCTATCGCTTCATGGGGCCTGAGCGCCTTGGCTGGCGAGGATGACTCCAGTTCGTAGAAACTCCCAAGCTGCTCCCCGCCGGAAGAAGATGGTCCGTCATTGTAGCAGTTGGCCACATCGCCCTGGTAAGGATGCTCCTGAAGTTTCCACGCCGAGCTGACATACTCCGCGCCGTCCGGCGGCTGGCTGTATAACACGATAGTCAGTACATGGTTTTGCCCGTCATAGCTTCCGAGTCTTCCTTTGGCGCGCCGCAAGCGGATCCCAAGTTTGCTGCGATACTTAGCGTCGGCCTTGAAAAGGACGGAGTTTTCTCTTATCGCGATTCGATCCTGAGGAACAGTTCCGAAGTAATCGGTCGTAACAGGAATGCCTAACTCATCTCCGCTGCCCGTTCGGATGGGAAGGACGATCGTCGTTCGCGCCGTAGACTGGAATTGGCCAAGAACCCATAGCGACAACAGGCCGGTTTCCCTGCTCCAGCTCGCATCGGAAAGGTTGGTCAGCTTGTTCTCCGACTCGAATCCAACTGCCTTGATCCCAGGACATGGAGCAATCCCTAGATCGCTCCATATCCTCTCGTCGGGCAGGAGGCGTACGTCCCGATCGATTTGCACATGGAACCTTGCTCCGGAATAGTTCGTCAGAGAGAAGGCCCTGCGGAAACTCAACGAGGTGCTGCTTGCCCCAACGATATCGAAAGGATCGATGTCGATCGCCGCGGGCGTGTACCAGTGCTCCAGATCGAATGGAACTCCCGGCGCAAAAAAATCGAGTATTGGCCGCCTTCGGGCCCCAGCCAGATACGGTCCTCGCCGCCCACCGCGTTGACGTGCTGCCGGATTTCGCCTGAGGCAATCAACTCATGGTTCACCCATCCAAAGCTCAGACCCTCGGGACCGCCGGCAGTACTGGTGAGAACGCGACCCTGCATGGCAGGCCACACGGCAATCGAGGCGCCGCTGCGAACATTGGAGAGAACATGCAGTTTGCTGTGCCGATTTACAAACGAAACGACTTCGCCGAAGCTCTTCCCGTTTCCCGCCAGCGACGGCGCTGAGACATGTGAAAGGGCGATGCCGCCATTCAATCCTGCCTTGGACGCGGGTGTGATGCCGCTTTTCATTGACGATTCTCCGCATGGGCTGGCCAGTGTACCCCAAACCCCGATTGTCTGCGCCGATAGAAACACGCGAAAGTTGCCTGCGCTCTCCATCCGCGCGCCCTTGATCCAGACCCACGATCGGCGTCTCTGCCGGCCAAATGGATCTTCACCATATGACCCGCAATGCCGAACAACCCCGCATAGTCGCGCAGCAAGGGTGCGGCTCAATGAATCTTCGCTCGTTCCCCGCTCTGCCTGCGCTGCTTGAAGAAGCATCGCAACCGCGAGTGCGCGAGCCCTTCAGCGCACTCGCCGGAGCCCCTGAACCAGCCACACACGCTGTCGCGTATAGATCCTTGCCGCTAAAGTCTTCGCTACAGTAAACGATATTTATACCGCCTGTCAATCCACCTTGCAAAGACCTCCGTTCACGCGCAATGTTGTAAAAGCAGATTCAAATCATGGAATCTTCCTTCGTGCTCGAAGGTTGGCCGGCGCGGTCCCACGCGCTCTATCCAAACAAAGGCCACGGGCGCGCCGTCGTCGCTCTTCGCTTCGATGAACGCGCAAAGTACGCGCCGCCTTGAACCTTCGCGACCGGCTGATTGAAGAGATTGAAGGAATTGTGCGTGGTGTGGAGGTTTTCATCCGTGAGGGCGCTCAGGTTGTCGTAGCCGTAGAAGTTGGTGTTGCTCGACGGGTTGGTATGATTGACCTGCACCACGGTCTTCAACTGGTTGGCGTCGTCGTACCGGAACTGAGCAGTGTTGCCGGCCTGATCGGTGACCGAGGCCAGATTGCCCGGCCCGTCGTGGGTGTTCACGACCGTGGTCGAGTCAGGATAGATGGTCTTGACCAGCCGCTTGCGGGCGTCGTACCGGAACTGGGTGGTGTTGCCATTGCCGTCGGTGCGGGAGATCTGGCTGCCGGCATCGTCGTAGCCGTAGGTGATGTTGCCCTTGACGCCCGCCACGGCAGTCAGCCGCCCGGCCGCGTCGTAGTATTTTCGCCAAACTCGACTTGCGGTAGATCTTTTTGCCGGAAAAATACCGAAGCCATGCCATGCCCCCATGCCTGCCGAGACGAATCCGACTATCACTACGATAACCGTCTTCACGGGGCACTCCCCAAACGACCCCGCAGGGACGACTCGCACGGTAAACCGTGCAAGTGCCGAAGATCCATGGGCTTCGACGAAGGAAGGGCGGCTCTATCTTGCCGCGAAGGCCCAGTTGTTTCCCAGGCAGAAGTTGACCAGAGAACAGCAGAGAATGGCGATGCAGTTCGAGACGAGCAGCGGTGCGTGCGCCTCCTGGACCAGGATGCGCATCAGCGCGAGATTTCCCAGCATGGAAACCAACCCGTTGGAGAGATGAAAGCGCACGATTTGAGACCGCAGAGCGGAGTCGCCGCGGCGGTCGCGCCAGGTGTAGTGCAGGTGCCAGACGAAGTTATGCAACAGCGTAACTTCGATGGCCGCGGCCGAGGCATAAAGGTAATGGCCCGGCGCCAGGCGGTTGAAAAGAGCGAGCGCCGCGAGCTGCAACACCATGCCCATGGCTCCCACCAGATTGAACTTGCCCCAGCGGATGAAGGCGTTCATGGCAGCGGCTCCTGCCGGTAGAGTTGCGCCGTGTGGCGCATGGTGACGGCGATGGCCATGGCGAACATGCCGATTGCGGCGATGGTTCCTCCCAGATCGAAGAGCAGCACTCTGTGGCCGAAGAGATTCGAGTAGGGACTGCGCAGCAGCGCCAGGTTGCCGGCGATGAGCAGAATGCGAATTTCAGTGGGACCGAAGATGCCCTGCGAAAGTTGAAAGCAGGACAACGTGTAGGTGGCAAGGTAGCTCTCGCTCGACAGCAGCAGAAACGCCACCAGCATCGCGATCGCCACCTGCCAGTGCAGAAATCCGGAGCAGGCGAGGCCGCTCATCAGCGCGACAGAACCAAAGATATCTACCATGTGATCGACGTAGAAGCCATAGCGAGGACGCTCAAGCCGCCGTACGCGGGCCAGAGTGCCGTCCAGGCTGTCTCCGAACCAGTTGAGCGCAAGGCACAGAATCGCCAGAAGCAGAGCGAGGCGGTTATAGCGCGCCAGCGCATAGCAGAGGCCGGCTCCGAACTGCGCCCCGAGACCGAGCAGCGTGAGCTGATCCGAGCTGAGCCAGGCGGGCGCGCGCTTGGCCATCCACTGCAACGCGCGCTTCTCGAGGGAAGCCGTGAGCGCCCGGTTCACGCGGCGCGCCGATGCAAAAACCATTTCATCCTTCATTGCAACCGATTTCGCATTCATCGTCGTGTTCTTTCGCATGGCTGCTTTTGGCGCAGTCCCGCGAGACCGTCATCAAACCGGCTGGATCAAACTACCGGGGCAGCGCGTTACGCGCGGCGCGCAAAGTGAATTCCAGTGAATCACGCGGGATGCTCTCGACAAACGGCCCCACCGCCCAGCCGAGGCCGGTGGGAATGGAACGCGTAAGCGAGACCGTCTCGATTTGCATGTAGAGTCCGCCATCCCGCTCTTCGTAGCTCCAGTAGGTGTTCAACCGCCAGAGGAAGCCGTGCTCCTCGTTGCCACGGAGCGCGCGCTCGGCGGCAGTGCCGGGCGAGTCGATCTCGGAGATCTGCGTGCTGCGCGAGATGCTGTATCCGTGCCGCGCATCGAGGCGTCCGAAGCCGATGTCGTAGGTCGTGTCCAACACCACCGTGAGGACGTGGCGCTGACGCACCCGCATCGCGGTCTGAAAACGATCGTCGCTTTGCGCAAGGACCTTCGCGCGGAGAACCTGCGGAGCGAAGTGTTGCGGATAAGCGCTGAAGTCCCTCATCAGCCGCTCGAAATCCGCGGCTTTGGCTCCGGGGGCGAAGGCCGTGCCGCGCCAATGGTGAAGCAGTGTGCCCGGCAGGGCGGAGCCGCCGGAGGGCGTGAGCTGCTCGACGATCAGCTCGCCGCGGCGCAGGCGCTGCTCGCTTTGCGGCGTTGAAGTGAGCGGAGCGAGGAAAGCATTTGGCGACCGGTGCTGCCGCGCGAGGCGCGACTCAAGCGCACCGGTATACGAGTTGAAAGCGGAGACGGCCGCGGGAGCGGGCTCTGCGAAAAGACGGCCGGAAGCCGCAGACAGGATGAGGAGCCCGCAGAGAATGGAGAACGTTTGCGAATTTGTGAGCCTGCGTTGCGTCATGCATTGCAGCTTGCGCTTAACCCGCTCTCCAGCGCAATGCAAGGAATCTCATCTGCCGATGATTGTTTGTCACCGTGCAAGCCCCTGCAAGAACTAAACTTACGGAGAGTTGTACCTTGCCGGCCGACCGGGAAGCCGATGGACGATCGGATAGAATGGACGGAAGATGATGACGGAATCACGGCCATCCCAGCGCTATCGCTTCGGAGTCTTTGAAGCGGACGCGACGACGGGAGAGCTTCGCCGGCAGGGACTCCGCGTCAAGCTGAACACGCAGCCATTCCAGGTGCTGCTGATGCTTCTGGAGCGGCCCGGCGAGGTGCTGACGCGAGAGGAAATCTCCCGCGAGCTGTGGCCCGACGGAACATTCGTCGACTACGAACATGGCGTGAACTCGGCGGTCAACCGCATCCGCGAAGCGCTCGGCGACAAGGCAAGCAATGCGCGATTCGTCGAGACGCTGGCCCGGCGCGGCTACCGCTTTGTGGCGCCGGTCGAACGGATCGCTCCAGGCGAGAATGCGTCCGCTCCGGTTCCCGATTCTTCGCCCGCGATGTTGGAAGAACAACGGGGCGGCGCGGCGGAAGCTGAGAGCAGTTTTCGCAGCCGGATTCTGGCCACGCCGCAGGAGCTTCCCAAGACCCCGTATCCCGTGGTGCAGACGCTCTTTGTTCTGTTGCAGATCATGTATCTGAGCTTCTATGTGGGGGCGCTGGCGAATCTGGCGGAGATTGAAGACCTCTTCTCGCCGCTGCCCAGGGCAACCGTGGTGCTGAATGTGCTGATCGTGACCGCGGCGATTCTGATCCCGGTGCGCGTCTTCCTGCTCTGCGCGGTGCTCTTCCACGCGCCCGGCGTGCGCGAAAAAATCCTCGTCATCTGGCGATTTCTGCTTCCGCTCGACGAGCTATGGGCGCTCGCGCCCTTCCTGCTGCTGCACCACATCAACTTCGGGCTGGCGTTGTCGTGCACAACGCTGCTGGTCTATTCGCCCTTTGCGCAGCGTTCGCTGGTTCTGATGGGAGCGGGCGGAGCAGATCGCGCCGTTTCGGCAACTGCGCGCTGAAGCGAACGAGGGCGACGCCGCGTCAAGCGATGGAATATTTTCCGCCGGCGATATCCTGGGCGGCTTCGAGGATACTCTGCGGGCGGCCTAGATCGCGCCAATAGCATTCATCCGTGCGAAAGGCGACGATCTTTTCTCCCTGAGAGGCGAGACGCAGATAGGCGGCAATGATGGAAAAAGCGCCTTCTTCAGTCATCTTGGCGAAGATTTGCGGTGAGACGATGTGAACGCCGGAAAAGGCCAGCGGCTGCGCCGCAACGGCAGGCCGGACACATTCATCCTGTACCCTTTCTGCCTTCGCTGGATGTACAAATCGGCGGCCGCAGAGATGGCCCTGCCCGTCGAAGAGCAAAGGACGCGAGGTCGCGCGGTCCTGCACCGCGAGGGTGGCCAGGGCCCCATTCTCGATGTGGAATTGCATCATGCGGCCGAGATCGATGGTGCTGATGACATCGACGTTGTGCACAATGAAGGGCTCGGGCGAGTTGTCGCCGGAGTCGAGAAAGAAATGCGCGGCTTTTTTCAAGCCGCCGCCGGTATCGAGCAACTCCTCTTCGCGGGAGAGTTCAATGCTCATGCCGAAATCGCCGTTGGCTTTCAAGTAATCGGCGATCGTCTCCGCGTAATGATGCGTGTTGACCATCACCTGGCGCACGCCAAAGGCGCGCAGCCGGCTGAGAGCGATCTCCAGCAGCGTGCGGCCGGCAACGGTGACCAGGGCCTTGGGGCGGTCATTGGTGAGCGGGCGCAGCCGCGTGCCCAGCCCGGCAGCGAAGATCATCGCCTTCATCGGCCCATCTTCTCCGGATTGGCTTTTTCCTGCTCGATATGCCGGACGACCACTTCCACCCCGTTGCCGGCGCGCAGATGCTTCGCCAACTGCTCGGCCAGAAAGACCGAGCGATGCTGGCCGCCGGTGCAGCCAAAGGAGACCATGAGGTTCTTGAAACCGCGGCGTTGGTATTCGCTGACGCTTGCATCCACGAGCGACAAAACGTGGGCCAGATACTGGTGCACGCTCTCCTGGCGATTGAGATAGTCGATCACCGGCGCATCCTTGCCGGTCATCGAGCGGAACTGTTCTTCGCGCCCTGGATTGGGAAGACTGCGGGCATCGAAGACAAATCCGCCGCCATTGCCGGAGTCGTCGGCGGGCATCTGACGGCGAAAGGAGAAGCTGAAGATCCGCACCTTCAACGCTTCCGCGGAAGAAGCGAGGCCTTGCAGCTTTTCCGATGACCCCATGCTCTGCAAGGCGTCCATCAGCGCCGGCAGGGCGATGGGCAGCTTGATATGCCCGGCGAGCCAGCTCAGGTTCTTCAGCGCGTAGGGCACGCTCTGCAAGAAATGAGCCTTGCGCTCATAAAACCCTCGGAAGCCATAGGCGCCCAGAGCCTGGAGGATGCGCACATAAACGTAGGCGTAATAGTGCTCCATGAAGGCTTCGCGATCGAGCCTGATGAAACCGCCAAGGCAGTCGAGATAGTGGTCGAGCAGCTCCTGGCGCAGCGCGGGCAGCAGATCGGCCTTGCCATCGTAGAGCAGAGAGGCGATGTCGTATTGCAGCGCGCCTTTGCGTCCGCCCTGATAGTCGAGAAAAAATGGCTGCCCGTCGCGCAGCATGACATTGCGCGACTGGAAATCCCGATAGAGAAAGTACTCGTGATCGGCGCCGAGCAGAAACTTCGTCAGACGGCTGAAATCGAGCTCCAGAGCCTGTTCGTTGAAGGGAACGCCGGCGAGGCGCAGGAAATAATACTTGAAATAATTCAGGTCCCAGGCGATGGACTGGCGATCGAAGCTCGATCGCGGATAGCAGACCTTGTAATTCAAATCGCGGCCTGCCTCGACCTGAAAGCGCGGCAACGCGGCCACCACTTTGCGATAGGCCTCCACAGCCTGCGGAGCGACGATCTCGCCGGCGCGATGCTGGCCAAGAAACTCGAAGAGCGTGGTGTCGCCCAGGTCTTCCTCAAGGTAGGCGCCCTGGCTCAAATCTTCCGCGTAGATCTCCGGCACCGGCAATCCGTGGCGGCGAAAATGGCGGGAGAACTCAAGGAAAGCGAGATTCTCTTCGCGCACCGGATAGAGAATGCCGATGGCGCTGCATCCGCCGCCAGCCAGGCGCACGATAATGCGCCCCGAGCCGCCGAGCTGGCCCTGAAGCGGCCTCACCTCTTCAGCCGGCAAGCGGTAATACTGCTGGAAAAGCCGTTTTAGAACGTCCATGAATGTCTTTCCGGAATTGCGCAAGCTGCTTCCCAACGATACCCAGCCAGGGGAAGCGCGCGCAAGGCGCGAATCCGGTTTCGCGCCGGAAATGACCGAAGGGATGGACCGCTCGAACGCGCCGGAGGCCGCGCCCGCGGCGCTTTACTTCTTCGCATGGGAGACGCTCAGCGAAAACGAGTCGATCAGCAGCTTGCCCTGATCGCTGTCGATCGGAACAAGCTCCAGCAACTCCACTTCCCGCGACATCACAAGCCGCGTGCGGTAGTAGTAGACCTTCCCTTGCTCCGCCCACAGATGCGCCAGCTCCACGCGCTGGTCGACGATGGAGGATTGCAGGGCCGCGCACAGATGATGCTCGCCCGGCGCGACGGAGACGGAGAAGTAGGAATTGCCGTGGTTGGCTCCCACCCATGCACCGTCGATTCCGAGTTTCGACGTTGGGTAGCCGATGGTAAACGAAGTACCGGCTTCGTGGATGAAGTAGATGCGCGCCTTGCCCGGCTCCGGCTGGGCAGGGGAATGCGCCGCTTGATCCAGCTTCACGCTGATGCTGACATTGTCGGAACCGCAGGCTGCGCGAACCACATCGGAGGAGTCCTGCGCACATGCGGATGCCGCCAATAACAGCGCCACGATCGAACCCATGACCGCGCGCACGAGCAAAGTGCGATTCATCCAACCCATCTTCGGCCTCCCTCGAACTGCTGTCGATTGGAGGGGCGGCGTGCGGGGTTGGTTAGGACGGACTAAAGCGAAACGGGCGAGACGGATCGAAATCCGTCCCGCCCGGCTGCTTGCCGCCCTTCTCGTCGATCCGGCAGCCTACGCGTAGATGCCGCGCTGCTTGATGGTGTAGGCCACGCGATCGATGGCCAGCATATAGGCGGCGATGCGGTTGTTCACGTTGTGCGCTTCGGAGTAGCGGACCACATCGTCGAAGCTGTCGCGCAGGATGGTCTCCAGTTGCTCGTTGACGATGGCTTCCTTCCAGAAGTAGCCCTGGCGGTCCTGCACCCACTCGAAATAGCTGGCGGTGACGCCGCCGGCGTTGGCCAGGATGTCGGGCACCACGAAGATTCGCTTGGCGGCCAGGATATCGTCGGCCACGGCGGTGGTGGGACCGTTGGCGCCCTCGACGACGATCCGCGCCTTGATCTGGTCGGCGTTGCGGCTGGTAATCACGTTCTCCGTGGCCGCCGGAATGAGGATGTCGCAGTCGGAGACCAGCAGCTCTTCGCTGGGCATGGCATCGGCCCCGCCGAATCCCAGCGTCGTGCCGTTGCGATACTTGTATTCGATCAACTGGTGAATGTCGATGCCGTTCGAGTTGGCCAGCCCGCCCTCGCGCTCGGCGATGCCGACAATCTTGTAGCCCCGCTCCATCATCAGGCGGGCGGCGTTCGAGCCCACGTTGCCGAATCCCTGAATGACCACGCGGCAGCCGTCCTGAGCCATGTTCAGATAGCGCAGGCTTTCGTCGCAGACCACCAGCACGCCGCGCCCGGTCGCCTCAAGCCGTCCCTGCGAGCCGCCGATGTTGAGCGGCTTGCCGGTGACCACGCTGGTGACCGTGTGTCCCATGTGCATCGAGTAGGTGTCCATGATCCAGGCCATGGTCTGCTCGTTGGTGTTCACGTCGGGCGCGGGAACGTCCTTCTCCGGCCCGATGAAATCGATGATCTCCGAGGTGTAGCGGCGGGTCATGCGCTCCAGCTCGCCCCGGCTCATGTTTTTCGGATCGCAAACGACGCCGCCCTTGGCGCCGCCAAAGGGAATGTTGACCACCGCGCACTTCCAGGTCATCCAACTGGCCAGAGCACGCACCTCGTCGAGGTTTACGTCGGGCGCATAGCGGATGCCGCCCTTGGCCGGCCCGCGCGCAATCGAGTGCTGCACCCGGAAGCCGGTAAACATCTCGATCCGGCCGTCGTCCAGAGCGACGGGAAAATGCACGATGATTTCGCGCGCCGGAGAACTGAGCACCTTCCACAAGCCTGGATCAAGGTTCAGTTTGCGCGCCGCAAATTCAAAGCGCGCGTTTTGCGCCTCCCAGGGATTGATCTCCTGGTCCAAAGTGACTGCCGGGTTTCCACCTGCCATACCAG
The DNA here is from genome assembly GCA_049515995.1 of Occallatibacter sp. Lineage (GTDB taxonomy): Bacteria > Acidobacteriota > Terriglobia > Terriglobales > Acidobacteriaceae > Telmatobacter. The sequence goes on from JBEKTO010000016.1 coordinate 25,636, forward strand.
ATCTCCAATTCCGATTCTCTGCCGCCCCAGCCAGCGAGCGGGATGCGATTCCATCCGCAAATCTGCCCTCCGCAAACGATAGACGCGGAAGGGTTTGCTCCGGCTTCCCGGAGACTTCCATCGTCCGGCCACGGCGAACGGCTGCTTGGGCTCGCGCCTCACTCCGCACTCGCCCAAACCCAGTGAGTCTAGGCCCGCCAGAGAACCTCGTCAAGCCGAACCGAACCTGACTGATGAACGGGTCCCAGGACGGAGCCTGCCTTTCCAGTATCGGCCCTGGCGCATAAAGATTCGCTTGCCAACCGAATCCTCTGCTCAAGCCTGGAAATCCTCTCCTCCCGCATGAATACTCCGCGTCGAAAGGAGACTGGCCGCGATCGAACCGCGTGGGAAGAGTTCCTTCCGCCCGGCCAGCCTTCTGGAATGTGCGAAAGCCAGGACCTGGATCTCCCATCGCGATGCGCAGCTAGTTCTCTGACCGCTTGTTTTTGTACCTGTTCCGTGCCCCATCCTTTCGCCTTTTTCCTGGCGAAAGGGTGGGAAAGTTGGAACCTCAAAGGTGCGAAATCGTGCGGTCGCAAGTCTAGCTGGCAGGAGTTATTTATGAGATATTACTGATCCGGCCCCAAAGGATTGCAGCACCGCAAAGTTGTCATCCTGAGCGGAGCGCGGCGAAGTCGAAGGACCTGCGGTTGTTTTTTGAGTTCTCTGTCGCAACCAATCGGGCCGGATCAATAATGCCTCGATCGGTAACATCTCTCGAACAGAAGACAGAAGAGCGAGGATGGACTTTCGTAACTTGGTCAACCGGCAAATGAGGCGCAGGCTTACCTCAGCCTCCACTCTCTGAAAGGACAGCGCCCATGCGCAAGACCTTGGGGAAAACGGGGAGGAACCTTGCAAGGCCGTTCCTCCACGCCGCTACGCTTCTTTTTCTGCTTTCCGCCACAATCTGTCCTGCATCGCCGCCAAACCCGGGCTGCCCCACCTCTCCAACTATCGCCTCCGTCTCCCCCAGCACCTGGATCGCGGGAGACACCTACACAATCGCCATCACAGGCACAGGCTTCATCCCCGTTTCACAGTCGGCCTCGTGTGCCGGGACCGGCGTCTACATCGGCGTGAATGCGGGAAGCGTGGCGCTTTCCAACGTGACGGTCGTCAGCTCAACGTCGATCACTGCCACCGTATCGCCCGATGCCAGCGACCCCGCCGAGCCGGCATGTGTCACGACGGATGCCGTCAATGTTTGGGTCGTCAGGTCGAACCGCAAAACGATGTCAACAGCGAAAGCAGCCAGCAGTTGCGCCGGGGTAACCGCGCAGATCGTGAACTGTCCCACGCCAAATATCGTTTCCGTCTCCCCCAGCACCTGGTTTGCGGGAAAAACCTACGTCGGTGTCGTCATCAAGGGAACCGGCTTCATCACGACAGACAAGGCGACCGCGGCTTGCCCCACTACCCCGGTCAGCATCGCCGCCGCGGATGGAAGCGCAGTGCCGGTGGGCCAGGTGACCGTCGAAAACAAGACGACGATCAGGGTCGATGGCGTAGCGCCCCCGGCCAGCGATCCCACCGAGTCGGCTACAATCACGGCGGGCACAAACCCCAACACTGTGCCCTATACCCAGGCGGCAGTCCTCGGCACCCCTCAGATCATGTGCACCGGAGCGAATATGCAGTGCAACGGAAACATCATCAGCGTTACCGGCGGAGGCACTGCCACTGCCCAAGAAGCGGTTGTGGGCCAGACGATCACCTTGGCCGCAACACCGAACCAAACGGCATTAACGGCTCTCCCTGTCCAAGTCGCCTTTTCAAAGGCCACGCCGACTACATGGACGGTGGGTGGCACGAATATCGGCGGGTATACACCGAAAACTAAAGCCACCCCACCACCCGCTCCAACAGAGCTGAAGAGCCTTAACCTCACCACATATTGGCTCTATCCAAACCCCAGCGCCCCTTTAACTTACCAATACTGCGTTGACATCACAGGTGCTGACCCCGTGCGCCAATGCAGCCCCACAGCAAACGCGATCTTTAACGTACAGGGTCCTTCGGCCCAAATCACAGCCATCCTCTCGATGGCGGGTACTCCCTATGCAACCGGAGAATGGTGGGTGAGTACGGGATACACCGGGTGCTCCATAAATCCCAAGGGGCTAACTCAATTCCTGATTTTTGGACAGTATTCTCCACCTCCAGCAACCTGTGTTGTTTCAGTTTATTTGCCTGGTATCGCTTTTGAGGCCACAGATGTCAATCTTGACAATGTAATGGCACCAGACGGGGTATTCCAATGGGTTCAGCTGATTACCGCAAGCGAGGACTCAGGCACTATGACGAATGGTAACGTGACGCGAAGCCTAAATGGGCCAGGGCTGGATAATGTCTATCCATACACGACTCTTGCCCCTCCGCCGTACCTTACGGCAAACGACAGTCCGGGCCTTGGCTTAGATAACGAGTGGGCCACAGGAACCAGGATATTCACGGCTCAGATGTACCTAATGTGGAACTCTAATCTCGATTCCCTATCGATTCCTGTTCCCATTGGATACCTTACCTGGAGTATCAACGGAACCGCAGATCAAAACAAGAAAGAGTCCCCTACCTGGTCTCTCTCGCGCGCCACCACACAAGGAACGGCAGCAACGACCTATACACCCAGTACTGCGCAACAACCCTCGTATGGCCTGCCTACATGGACCAAGGTTGTTCTAAACACCCTGAGGGCAACCTCGGAATCGGAATCCGACCAGCCGGACGGGGAGGAGGAGAATCAGTAATGAAAAAGCTGGCGTTATATTTCCTTGCACTGGTGCTCGGAACACAGACAGCCCTAGTCTTCGCCCAAACGCAAGAAAAGCCGGTACCACAGTTCACGCTTACTATTTCGGCGTACTATCACGAGTTTGGCCCACGTTTCGACAGGGTAAGCGTGAGAGTGACAAACACGTCGAATAAAGTACTACTGGAGCCTGGATGCTCGGACGTGCGAGGCTTGTACGTTATTTCCGTCACCTACAACGGGGTTCCGCTGAAGGAGAAAGATGCGGCAGCTCGACATCGTAAAGAGGCTGAGCAGTCGCAGTTCTGTACTCGGGAACTAGGAGTTAATGAGATCAAACCTGGAGCATCTTTCCAGCGATTGTTTAGCGTCGCCGAAAGATACGATGTATCCGAACCCGGCACGTACGAGGTTGCCATTTCCAGGGAGACCCTTCCAGACCATCCCGAGAAGAGCGTAACAGTCCATTCGAACACGCTCACCATCGTCGTGCCGGAGCCAGAGGCCGGCGCGGCGAAATAACCCGCGTTCGGATCGGAAATCGCCGTCCCGAACGCGCAACGGCGGCCGGGGCGGAACCTCCTACAGTTGGCGAAATCAATAGGTGCGGGACGCGGGAGAACCAGTAATGAAAAAGCTGGCGTCCTATTTCGCGGTCATGATCTTCGCGATGCAGGCCGTCGTTGCCCGTGCTTTTGCCGGACGCCTCCCAGCCGTGGCCCCGCAGCTTCAAAATCCGCGCGTCCGTCTCCTGGCGGCGGCCTGAGCAAAATGAACCAGACCCATCTGCCATCCATGTGATCCGTTATTCGGTGTAGCCAGGTTTTTATAGCTTGGGTACGGGTGGGCTCAAGTCATGAGCATCCGTCGTGAGTTAGGGCCAGTTCACAGCAGGAACTCTGAAACTCCCGCCCCAAAAAAGAATCAGGTGAAACCAAGATGAAGTCCTTCTTGAACCGGAAGGTGCGGCTGGCATTCGGGCTTGCCATGTTGACCCTGTTACTGATGGGGTCGTTCTCCTATCGCTGGATGCTCCTCTCCGATGAGGCCAGCCGGTGGGTGCGGCACACGCACACGGTGATTGAAAACATCCAGGATTTGGGTCTGGCGATGGAGAGTATCGAGTCCATCAGCCGGGGGTTTGCGCTGACAGGCAACGAATCCGATCTCGATAGTTATCGGGCGAGCATTTCAAGGGCAAATCAGGATCAGGCGTCCATTCGCGCTCTGACTGTGGATAATCCGGCTCAGCAGCTCCATTTTCCCGCCGTCGAGGCACTGGCCACCGAGAGGATCCAGCAGGCGGATACGATCATCGGATTGCGCCGGAACGAAGGCCTGGAGGCCGCGGTTGCCGCCATAAGCAACGGGTCGGACAACCAGGTCAAGGACGAGTTTCAATCCGTAATGAACAACATGCTGGATGAAGAACAGCGTTTGTTGGCGCTGCGGATGGCGTCAACAGAACGCGACCTGAGCCAGACCAAGACGATTCTGATCTTCGGAACCCTGCTGGGAATTCTGATCTCCAGCCTGGCGGCCTGGACTGCGGTGCGCGACAGCTCAAAACGCGCGGCGGCCGAGGAATCGCTGCAACAAAGCGAAGAAAAATACCGGCTGCTCCTTGACGGGGTGCAGGATTACGCGATTTTCATGCTCGATCCGCGGGGCACGGTGGTCAGTTGGAGCGCCGGCGCGGAACATATCAAGGGGTTCACCGCCGAAGAGATCATCAATCACAATTTTTCCCTCTTTTTTATTCCGGAAGATATCAAGCGAGGCCGCCCTGAGGAGGTGCTTCGGATCGCCGCCACGAGCGGCCGCCACGAAGAATTCGGCATGAGCCTGCGGAAAGACGGCTCGGAGTTCCTGGCCAGCGCTACTTACATTGCGTTGCGCGACCCGGCGGGGAATTTGCGGGGATTCTCCGAGATATGCCGCGACCTGACCGAGCACAAGGAATCCGAAGCGAAGTATCGTGGGCTGCTCGAGGCGGCTCCGGATGGAATGGTGGTGGTAAATCAGGAGGGAAAGATCGTCCTGCTGAACGCTCAGGCGGAAAAGCAATTTGGATACCGCCGCGATGAGCTCCTGGACCAGAAGGTGACCAACATCATTCCGAAAGGCTTTGCGGAACGGCTGATCGCCGACGGAACCCGGACCGCAGCCGAGGCGCTGGCGCAGCAGATTGGCACCGGAATTGAACTGAACGGGCGGCGCAAGGATGGAAGCGAATTCCCGATCGAGATCATGCTCAGCCCGCTAGAAAGCACCGAAGGCATTCTAGTGACGGCGGCAATCCGCGATATCACCGTGCGCAAGGATGCCGAGAAACACCTGGCGCAAATGGAGGGCAGGTACCGTGGGCTGATGGAGGCGGCTCCCGATGGAATGGTGGTGGTGAACCAGGGCGGAGAGATTGTCCTGCTGAACGCTCAGGCGGAGAAGCAATTTGGATACCGCCGCGATGAGCTCCTGGACCAGAAGGTGACGAATATCATTCCGGAGGGTTTTGCGGAACGGTTGATCGCCGACGGAACCCGGACCGCAGCCGAGGCGCTGGCACAGCAGATTGGCACCGGGATTGAGCTCATCGGGCTGCGCAAGGATGGAAGCGAATTCCCCATCGAGATCATGCTCAGCCCGCTGGAAAGCACCGAGGGCATCCTGGTGACGGCGGCCATCCGCGATATCACCGTGCGCAAGGATGCCGAGAAGCATCTGGCGCAGATGGAGGAAAGGTACCGCGGACTGATGGAAGCGGCTCCGGATGGAATGGTGGTGGTGAATCAGGATGGGGAGATCGTCCTGTTGAACGCCCGTGCGGAGACGCAGTTCGGATATCGCCGCGATGAGCTTTTGGGCCAGAAGGTGAAGAGCATCATTCCGGAGGGTCTTGCGGAACGGTTGATCGCCGACGGAACCCGGACCGCAGCCGAGGCGCTGGCACAGCAGATTGGCACCGGGATCGAGCTCAACGGCCGGCGAAAGGACGGAAGTGAGTTTCCCATCGACATCATGCTCAGTCCGCTGGAAAGCCCCGAGGGAATCCTGATAACGGCGGCCATACGCGACATCACCGTGCGCAAGGATGCAGAGAAGCACCTGGCACAGATGGAGGAAAGGTACCGCGGGCTGATGGAAGCGGCTCCGGATGGAATGGTGGTGGTAAATCAGGATGGGGAGATCGTCCTGCTGAACGCCCGTGCGGAGACGCAGTTCGGATATCGCCGCGATGAGCTTTTGGGCCAGAAGGTGAAGAGCATCATTCCGGAGGGCTTTGCGGAACGGCTGATCGCCGACGCTCTCCGCACCACGGCAGAGGCGCTGGCGCAGCAGATCGGTACGGGGATTGAACTCCACGGGCGGCGGAAAGACGGAACCGTGTTTCCGATCGAGATCATGCTGAGCCCGCTGGAGAGCGCCGAGGGCATCCTGGTGACGGCGGCCATCCGCGACATCAGCGAAAGAAAGCAATTGGCTCGTCAGTTACACCAAAGCCAGAAGATGGAAGCCATTGGCCAGTTGACGGGCGGCATCGCCCATGACTTCAACAATCTGCTCGGTGTCATCATTGGAAATCTCGATCTGCTCGACCGTCTGGTCGCCGGCAACGAGGCGGCCGTCAAGCGGGTACAAACCGCGCAAAAGGCAGCCATGCGCGGCGCGGACATCACGCGGCGCCTGCTCGTGTTCTCGAGCAACGAGGAGTTGAAACCGTCGGCGGTGTTGCTGGGAGATTCGATTCAGAACACCATCGAATTGGCCGCGCGCGCGCTGGGCGCGGAGATCAAGATCACGACGCATGTCGATGAATCGATGCCGCCGCTCTTCGTCGATCCCGCCGGCCTGGAAAGCGCGCTGCTCAATCTGGTGGTGAATGCGCGGGATGCGATGCCGAAAGGCGGCTCCATCATCATCTCCTCCCACATGCAGAATCTCGACGATAGCCATCCCGCGGTTCATGCAGGCGACTTGAAAGCAGGCCGTTACGTTTGTGTGTCGGTAACGGATACCGGGCAAGGCATGTCGAAAGAAACCCTCGAGCGCGCCTTCGAGCCCTTCTTTACCACCAAGCCGCGCAACAAGGGCACGGGCCTGGGCCTGGCCATGGTCTACGGTTTCGTCAAGAAGTCCGGCGGCGCCGTCCGCGTCTACAGCGAACTCGGTCAAGGGACCACGGTGTCTTTTTATCTGCCCCTGGTGGCGGATCTCCTGCACGCTGTTCCGACGGATGCTCCAAAGGCTATCAACGGAAAGCTGGGCGGTACGGTACTGATCGTGGACGACGAGGAGGACCTGCTTGAGGTGGCCCTCGCCTATCTCGCGGAGATGGGCCTGACGGCCCTCGATGCGAAAGACGGCGCCAGCGCGCTCGAGGTGCTTGCGCAACGGAGCGAAATCGATCTGATGGTGACCGACATTGTGATGCCGGGAGGAATGAACGGAGTGGAACTGGCGCAAAGAGCCCTTGCCCTGCGCCCCGATCTCAAGATCGTTTACTCCTCCGGATTTCCATCCGAGGCGCTCGCGGAGAGGAGCATGCCGCTGGCTGGCGGCCCTCTGTTGCACAAGCCCTATCAACGAGCCGAATTCACTGCAATCATTCACCTCGTCATGGAAAGCGACTATGCCACGCCGGAAAAGTGAGAACTCTCCCAGTCCGGCCGGTGTGTATCGGCGTGTCAGCCGGCAGGAGACGGAGGAACGATGAAAGCCAACCAGAGAATTCTGGTCATCGACGATGAAATCGGATTGGGCGAATTCGTCACGGCTGCGGCGAAGTCGATGGGATTTCAATGCGCCGCGACAGCGGATGCAAAAGCGTTCCTGAATGCGCTCACGCCCGATACGACTCTCATCCTGCTCGATCTGATGATGCCGGAGATGGATGGCATTGAGCTGTTGCGGCTGCTCAGCGAGCAAAAGTGCAAGGCTGGCATCATCCTGATGAGCGGCGTGGGCAAGCGCACCATGGAGTCGGCTGGCCAGTTGGCGCAAGCGCTCGGTCTATTCATCGTGGGCTACCTGCAAAAGCCCTTCCGGCTGGCGGAACTGGAAGAGGTTCTGCAAAGACACGCAGAGCCCAGGGCAGCGCCAATTGTGAAAAAGACCATCCCGATCTTCATTCCGGAAGAAGAGCTGCTGGCGGCAATCGACCGCGATGAATTCGTGCTTCACTATCAGCCGCAGATCGAAATTGCGACCGGGCGCGTCATTGGCATCGAGGCGCTGGTCCGGTGGCAGCATCCAGAGCGCGGGCTGGTTTTCCCCGACGACTTTATCGGCCGCATGGAGGAACTTGGCCTCATCGACGAACTCGGCTGGATGGTTGTGAACCGCGGAATGAGCGAAGTAGGACAGTTTGCCGATGGCGACGGGGTGGTTCCCATGCTGTCGTTGAATGAGTCGGTGCATTCCCTGCACGATCTGAAGTTCCCAGACATTTTTGTATCTCTCGCCGAGAGATACGGCGTATCGCCCGGCAATCTCACGATCGAAATCACAGAGGGCGGCCTGATCGAAGAACTGCCGAAAACATTGGACATATTGACCAGGCTGCGGATGAAACACGTGAATTTGTCAATCGACGATTTTGGCACCGGCTATGCCATGATGCAACAACTCAAGAACATTCCGGCGACAGAACTGAAGATCGACAAGTCTTTCGTTCAGGAGATGAACCGCAACGAGGGCGACCTCATCATGGTCCAGAAGACGATCGAGATGGGGCACGAACTCGGCATGCACGTGATCGCGGAAGGGGTGGAGACCAAAGAGCAACTGGAGCTCCTGCGCTTAAACGGTTGCGATAGCGTGCAAGGGTACTTTTTCAGCCGGCCCATCCCCCCGAAAGACTTGGTGATTTGGCTGGAAGCGTACCGTTCCCGGCTTCTGCATTGCGCCTGATGGCGCAGGAAGCCGGAGTTCAAAAGCCGATACGAGTCGCGGCCCCTGCCCAGGGGCCACGGTGGCCCAACCTTCGGGCGCAATTACACTGGTGACTGTGAAAACCTCTTCGCATCTTGTTCAGCCCAGCCGCAAGGAGTTCCTGGCGCTCGCCAAGGAGCACACGCTTGTTCCCGTCTGCCGCACGTTAGCCGCCGACCTGGAAACGCCGGTTTCGGCGTTCCTGCGCGCGGCCTGGCCGGAGCGGGAATGTTTTCTGCTGGAGTCGGTGGAGGGCGGCGAGCAGGTGGGCCGCTATACCTTCATCGGGCTGGCGCCGTTCAAGCGGATCGTGGCGCGCGGGCGCGAGATCACCATCACCGAAGGCAAAAAAGTCGTCCAGATGGAGGGCGACATCTTCGCCGTGCTGCGGAGGCATCTGGGCGGACACAAGCCGGCGCGGCTCAAGGGGCTGCCGCCGTTTACCGCTGGGGCGGTGGGCTTTTTCTCCTACGACGCGGTGCGCCAGATCGAGCGGCTGCCGGAGCGGGCCGCCGACGAGTTGGGCGTTCCCGACGCCTGCCTGCTGTTTTTCGACGAGGTGCTGGCCTTCGACCACGTGCGCAAGGAGATTTGGCTGGTGGTAACCGCCGACGTGACGCGCGGCAAGCCCACGGAGGCCTATGAAAAAGCCGTGGCGCGGCTGGACAAGCTGGAAAAGCGGCTCGGCCAGCCCTTGCCCAAGCTGCCCGCCCACACGGGCAAGGGCAAGCTCAAGGTGAAGCACCGCACGGCGAAGAAGAACTTTCTGGCCGCCGTGGAGCGCACCAAGGAGTACATCGCGGCCGGCGATATTTTCCAGGCGGTTCTGTCGCAGCGCTTCGACGTGGAGCCGGAAGCCGACAGCTTCCAGGTCTATCGCGCGCTGCGCACCGTGAATCCCAGCCCGTATATGTATTTCCTGCGCTTTTCTCCCGAAGGCCCGCTGGGCGGACTGCCGGACAAACCCAAAAGCTCCTCCAAGAAGGGAAAAGCGCCCACGGCGCCGGTTGTCGAGCTGGCGGGGTCGTCGCCAGAGCTGCTGGTACGCGTGCACCAGGGCAAGGTGGAGTACCGGCCCATCGCCGGAACACGGCCGCGCGGCGTCACGGAGAAGGAAGACCAGGCGCTGGCTGACGAGATGATCCACGACGAGAAGGAGCGCAGCGAGCACGTGATGCTGGTGGACCTGGGCCGCAACGACGTGGGCCGGGTGAGCGAGTTCGGCAGCGTGAAAGTGGACCGGCTGATGTTTGTCGAGCGCTACTCGCATGTGATGCACATTGTGAGTTCCATCGAGGGGCGGCTCAAGCCGGAACTGACCGCGGTCGATGCCCTGCGCGCCTGCTTCCCTGCCGGCACGCTGAGCGGCGCGCCCAAGGTGCGGGCCATGGAGATTATCGAGAAACTGGAGCCGGCGCGGCGCGGAACCTATGGCGGCGCGGTGCTCTATGCCGATTTCTCCGGCAATCTGGACTCCTGCATCGCTATCCGTTCGATGCTGGCTACCGGCGGCAAGGGCTACGTGCAATCCGGAGCGGGGATTGTGGCCGACTCGGTGCCCGAGTTGGAACACCAGGAAGCGCTCAACAAGGCGCAAGCCGTGATCCGGGCCATCGAGCGGGCGAGAGAGATGTAGAAGCAGGGGTCAGAGATCGGCTGGCCCGTCCAGCAGAGACGCGACCCAAAGCCTTATTCCGCGCCGAAGAGGCGGCGGAAGAAGTGGCCGATGCTGCCCAGGAAGCCGGATTTCTTTTTGGCGGGGGAGGGTTTCGCGGGCTCGGCTGTAGCTGCCGGCTGCGCTGCGTCCGCGGCGCGCTGGGCGGCGTGGTCGGCGCTCTTGTAGACGAGGGGCTCCTGCTCCGGCAAGCCGCCTTGATTCACTGTGCTGGGAGCGGGTTTCGGCAGCGGCGCAAGGCCTTCGCTCTGGGCCAGCGGGAATTCATTGCCTTTCGGAGCGGCAGGCGGGCAGCCGCAAGGCTCCTTTTCGTTGTCCACCACCTCGTGCAGGCTGCCATGCTGGAACATCACGCGCTGGCCGGGCTGCACGCGGTACGCGCCACCCTCGAAGACGCTTGAAACCAGCACATACGGCGCATTCACTCCCACGTTATCCACGCAGGTGTCGCCGTGCTGGCCTAGCCGAACCTTCACCTCGGCCGCGCCGGGTCCGCCGATGAGAATGCGGAAATCCGGGGTCAGCAGAATGTCGGAGTTGCGGCCGGTGGCGAAGCTGGCTTCGATCGCGCCGTGATCCATGGCGATCATCAGGCCGGGGATCTCGCCGGCGGGCACGCTCGCGTCGGCGGCCAGCTTGACGCTGGTGGAGGCGCAGACGCGCAGCACGCCGCGATGAGGCAGCGTGACCTGGGTGGTTTCGGTGCCCGAGGCGATGGTGCCGCTGGCGGCGATGACGGCTTTGCCCTGCGAGACTTCAAGCGCGCCGGTGACCTTGGCCGCGGCGTCGGGATTCTTGCTGTCGAGAGGAACGATGGCGATGGGGCTGGATTCCGCCGCGGGAGCCTGGGCGTGGAGGACGGAGGCAAGCAGCAGCGCCGCGGCCAGCGAAAGAACTCCGGACCGGCGTACGCAAGAAATCGGGCTCAGGCGGCTCATCGATCTTTCCATGGCCTCTACATCTTCAGAAAGTTGCGGATCATCTGGTGACCGCCTTCGGTCAACACGCTCTCGGGGTGGAATTGCACGCCCTCGATGGGCAGCGTGCGATGGCGCAGGCCCATGATGACCGAGCCGCCGCTCTCCGCGGTGCGGGCGGTGACCATCAGTTCGGCCGGCAGCGACTCCTCGGCAACGATCAGCGAGTGATAGCGCGTGCAGGTGAGCGGCGATTCGAGGCCGGCGAAGATGCCCTTGCCGTCGTGCTCGACCGGACTGGTTTTGCCGTGCATCAGGTGCTGCGCGCGGACGACCTGGCCGCCGAAGGCCTCACCGATAGCCTGATGGCCCAGGCAGACGCCGAAGATGGGTGTTTTGCCGGCCATGTGGCGGATGAGCGGGACCAGGATGCCGGCCTCGCTCGGAGTGCAGGGGCCGGGCGAGAGCAGGATGCGCTCGGGCTTGAGCGCCTCCACCTCTTCCACCGTCAGCTCGTCGTTGCGATGGACCTCGACCTCGGCGCCCAGTTCCCCCAGGTATTGGACAAGGTTGTAGGTGAACGAATCGTAGTTGTCGAGGACGAAGACCATGATGAAGTCCAGTGTAGCGCGTGGCGACAGCCGGATGCTCCGTTCCAGGGAATGACCGGCTCGCGGTATATTGGTCGAGCAAGTAATGGAGGTCCCCATGAGAAGCCTTCCAGGCATCCTTCTCCTTGCTCTCCTGGCGCCCACCCTCGGTGCGCAGCAAACGGAGGGTCCGGTCGTGACCATGCGCGACGGCGGTGTTTCGCAGGTGCTGCAGAGCATCTACATTCCGCCGCTACTGAATGCACCGTTCACGGCCACGGTCCACACGCAATGGATCAGGCAACTGCCCGATGGCGGCGCCTTTACGCTGGTGAACCAACGCCGCATCGCCCGCGACAGCCTGGGGCGCATCTATGAGGAACGCTGGCTGCTGGTGCCCAAGGATGGCCAAATCCCTTCGCAGATGAACGTGGTTCAGATCGCCGATCCCGGCGCCCACACGCTCTTGAACTGCTTCCTGCTCCGGCAGCCGCATCGCTGCACCCTGGAGAGCTTTCGCGAATCGGCCACGGCGGCCTACAAGCCGCTGATCCTGACATCCGGCCCGCTGCCGAAGAATGCCGGATTCCGCAATCACGAAGAATTGGGCAAGCAGTCCTTCGACGGCATTGAAACCGCCGGAACGCGCGACTCGACGACCTACAACGAAGGGGTCCTGGGCAACGATCAGCCGTTCAGTGTGAAGCGGGAATTCTGGTATGCGGCCAGCCTGGGCATCAATCTGCTCTCCGAACTCTCCGACCCGAGCTTCGGGAAGGAAATCTTTACCGTCACCGATATCACCCTGGCGGAGCCGGAGGCGAAGCTCTTTGAAGTGCCGGAAGGCTTCGAGGTGGTGGATCACAGGAGGCCGGCTGCCGCACAGGAGTGACGGCAACTACGGTCGGCAGGTTGCGCGGCGGCGGCGCATCTGCAAAACTGGCCATGGTTCCCAACGATGGTTCTTCATTTTTTAATTCAGGGTCGAGTGCAGGGCGTGGGCTTCCGCTGGTTTGTGCAGCGGGAGGCCAGCGAGCTGGATTTGCGCGGCTGGGTGCGCAACACCGAAGAGGGCGAAGTGGAGGTGGTGGCCTCGGGCACGGTGGAAGTGCTGGCCGAGCTGCGGGCCAGCCTGCGCCAGGGCCCGCGCGGCGCCCGCGTCGATCGCCTCATCGAGCACTACCTGGACGAGAGCGAGGCCGAGGGGCTGGATTCGTTCCGCATCGACGGGGCGTGGTAAAAGCAGCGCGCCGTCAATCGGCAACAGAGGAGAACCCGGATTGCGGCCCATCCCCTATTCCCTATTCCCTATTCCCTGTTCCCTATTCCCTGTTCCCTGTTCCTCTATAATCTGTAGGGAAGCGAACCGCAATCGTCCGTTCCCTTCCACAAAAACTCATTCAAGCCTCATTCAGGAAGGGACGTGCACATGCCGGAAGAGATAAAGCCCATCAACGTGGAATCCTTGAAGGCGCTGGTGCGCACGGTTCCCGATTTTCCCAAGCCCGGAATTCTGTTCTACGACATCACCACCCTGCTCAAGGACAAGACCGGCTTTGCGCAGTTGATCGACGCGCTGGCGGCGCACTATATCTCGCGCAAGATCGACCTGGTGCTGGGCATCGAGGCGCGCGGGTTCATCTTTGGGCCGGCGCTGGCCTACCGGCTGAACGCCGGATTTGTGCCGGTGCGCAAGCCGCGCAAATTGCCCGCTCCGGTGGCGCGCGTGACCTACGACCTGGAGTACGGCTCCGACACGCTGGAGATTCACATGGACGCGATCCAGCCCGGCCAGCGCGTGGTGCTGGTGGACGATCTGCTGGCCACCGGGGGCACGATGGAAGCCACGGTGAAGCTGGTGAAGCAGTTGGGCGGAGAGATTGCCGGGCTGGCCTTTGCCGTCGAGCTGGACTTCCTGAAGGGCCGCGACCGCTTTACCGAGTACGACGTCTTCAGCCTGCTGCACTACGACGAGTAGGCAGCTTCAAACGTCTGTTAAAAAGCTGCGTGCAAAAAAGGGACGGGCCTCAGCCCGTCCCTTTTTACGATGGCCACTGTCTGAGCCGGAATTCTACTGATCCGGCCCCAAAGGATTGCACCACCACAAAGTTGTCATCCTGAGCGGAGCGCAGCGAAGTCGAAGGACCTGCGGTTGTTTTTTTTGAGTTCTCTGTCGCAACCCAATCGGGCCGGATCAATAAGTTGGAGGCTCTCTCTCGCCGGGCTCCGGCACGCCGGGTTCTGGCGCGCTTGCATCCGTCTCTTCTGCGGTTGCGTCCTGGAACATCTGGGCGTCGGCAAAGCGGTATCCCACGTAGACATCGGTCAGCAGATACAGAGGATTGGAGGGATCGTCTTCAATCTTCTTGCGCAACTGGCGGACGAAGGTACGCAGGTACTCGACCTCTTCGCGGCAATCGGCGCCCCACACCGCGGTCAGCAGCCGGGCATAGGTGACCACGCGGCCGGCGCGGCTCATCAGGCAGTGCAGAATATCGAATTCCTTGCGCGTGAGGTGCACCAGTTCGCCGCGCTTGGTCACGGTGCGCTTGACCGGGTCCAGGCGAATCTCGCCGATCTCGATGGGCGCGTCCTCGGCGCGGGCCGGCGTGCGCACGCGGCGCACCGCCGTGCGAATGCGCGCGATCAGCTCCCGGGTGCTGAAGGGCTTGGTGACATAATCGTCCGCTCCCAGATCGAGCGCGGTGACCTTATCCTCTTCCTGGTCGCGCACCGTCAGCATCAGGATGGGCAGGCGGGGCGCGAAGGCGCGAATGCGGCGCAGCGTCTCGATGCCGCCGATGCCCGGCATATTCACATCCAGCAGCACGGCGTCGTAAGCCGCGGCGCGCAACTGCTGCAGCGCCTCTTCGCCGCGCGAGGCTTCAGCCACCTGAAAACCGAGTTCGAGCAGCGGAGGGCGCAGCGCCCTGCGGATGGCCGATTCGTCGTCGACCACAAGAATGCGAATGGCAGGCAAACTCATCACGAACACCTCTTTTGCGCTGGGGCCGGGATCGCGGCAAAGAACGTGGTTCCCTCGATTTCGTCGCTGGTGACCCAGACGTAGCCGCCATGAATCATGGCGACGCGCTTGGCCACCGAGAGACCGATTCCCGTTCCGGCGGCGCGGTTTGAGTACGTGGAAGATCGATAGTAGCGATCGAAGATGCGCTCGCGGTCGGCCATGGGAATGACCGGACCGAAGCTGTGAACGGAAAAGATCGCCTCGGCATTGGCGTGGACGACGCGGATGGTGATGGTGGTGCCGAAGATCGAGTACTTGCACGCGTTGTCGATGTACTGGGTGAGCAGCATGACCATCAACTGGTGGTCGCAGCAGAGAGCCAAGCTGTCGTCCTCGATGTCGATGGCGACCTTCATGCTGGCCAGGCGATCGTGGAGGCTGGCGACGACCTCTTCGATCAGCGAGCCCACGCCGACCGGCGTGGCGTGGATGGTGACCTCGCCGGCATCCAGGCGGGCGGTAGTCAGCAGCCGGGTGGTCAGCTCGCTCAGCAGGCCGGTCTGTTCGTCGATGAGCGAGACCAGATCCGCCTGGCCGGGCGAGAGCCGGCCCATCTCTCCCAGGCCGGTGGAGGCCGCGCGGATGGCGGTCAGCGGCGTCTTGTAGGCGTGCGCCAGGCTGTCGAGCACGGTGGCGCGAAGCTGCTCGGTGCGGCGCTCGGTCTCGATGCGGCTCTCGTTGGCGAAGGCCCGGTAACGGTCGAAGGTGAGGGCGATCAGCGAGGCAATGGCGTTGTTGGTCAGCGGGCTGGTTTCGCCGCGCACCACCAGGCTGCCCACCGGCACCGTTCCCAGCCGCACCACGCGGCGCCCCATCCCGGTCGCCGAATCGTCGTCGGAGGTTTCAAAGTAGTAGACGTTCTGCGCCAGTTCCTGCGGGTCCGCCTCCCAATAGCCGGCCTGGTAGACGTGGTGCAGGTCCGCATCGAAGACGGCTACCGCCTCCAGCGCGAAGATCTCGTGCACCAGTTCCGCCAACTGCGACCCCGGCTCGACGTGAAGATTCAACTGCAAGGTGCGGCGCGTGAACTCGTAGAGGTCGTGCATTTGTCCGCCCCAGGACTCGGCTTCGCGGGCATTTCCGGTAACCCGCGCGGAGAGCCGGCTGACCACAAGCGCCACCAGGACGAAGACCAGCAGCGTGACGGAGTTGGCTGGATCGGCGGCGGGATTGGACTGCAGCTGGCGGCTGGTGAAAAAGCCGTGCACCATAATCGCCGAGAGCGAGACGATGACCGCCTGCCAGAATCCGCACAGCAAGGCGGTAGGAACCACAATCAGCAGATAAAGCAGCACGGCCACGGGCAGCAGCCAGCCCGACCAGTGCGCAAAAGCCGCCACGAGAATGACGGCCACAATGCCCAGCGCACACTCCAGCGCGAACAAAAGAGCGCGCGAAGAGGAGCCAAGCGAACGCCTGGAGCCGTAGACAGAACGTCCCGGAATGTAGCTTGCAGACAACCTGCTACCAACCTTTCGCTTCCCGCGGGATCGGGAGAAATCTGCCGCAAAGGCGCGTCCATCCCAATCAGCAATGCACAGCAGAACCGTCTCGGGGAAAGCGTAGACGAATTCTAACAGGACTTTCACGGGAATCTCACGGCGCATTCCGCGCGCGTCTCCCGTTGCCGCAGGCCGATGGCTGCTTCCAGCGAGGCGCCGCCGGCCCGGACTGAAATCGTGAATGCACAAGGAAGGCGTGATGAATTCTTTTTTCAATCCTCACGGCTTCTTTATGTTCCGTTTGCAAACCTTATGTTAATCCGCAATGACCGGACCACCCCAGGAAACGCGTAAATCCTTCTCTTGGGAGTTCGCATGGCCACTTAGGCCAGGTCGTTCTGAAGGCGTGGCTGGTCATGAGTTTGCACCGGATAGGGTGCTTCCGTTCGCATCCATTTTTTTGGCTGGAATCGTTTCATACAACCACCATCTTTTCTGGGAGGAACAGTGCCGATGTATTTGAACCCGAATCGCATACTGCAATCGATGGCCGGAGCGGCCATGGCAATGGCCATGATCGCTGGCGCACAAACACCGGCTCCGCCAGCACCAGCCCCCGCGCCCGCAGCGGCTCCGGCTCCAGCACCCGCTCCTGCCGATCAGACACCCGCGGCGGCTCCGGCCGCTCCCACATGGAGCGTTGGCCCCATGGACATCAGCGGCTTCATCGACGGCTACTACAGTTACAACGCCAACCGGCCCAGCGACTCCGCCAATGGCCAGGTCAACGACCTGTATAACTTCAACGACAAGACCGACCAGTTCAACTTGAGCGCGGCCAAGCTCACCTTGAACCACGATCCCGATCCGGTCGGCGCCCATGTCGACTTTCTTTACGGCCGCACCAACACCTTGGTCAACAACAACTACTCTGCGCCCAGCGACCCAAAGACAAAAGCTCAGCTCAACTATATCGAGCAGGCATTCCTCAGCTTGAAACCGCCCAAGGCCAAGGGGCTGGAGTTGGACTTCGGCAAGTTCGTTACCTCGGCTGGCGCGGAAGTCATCGAGTCCAAAGATAACTGGAACTACTCCCGCTCGCTGCTGTTCGCCTATGCCATTCCCTATTTCCATCTCGGCCTGCGCTCCTCGGTTCCGCTTTCAAAAACCGAGACTGTCGGCCTGCAGGTGGTCAACGGCTGGAACAACGTGACCAAGACCAACGGGGGCGCGACGATCGGACTTACCAGCGCGTATGTGAAACCCAAGTACACCTGGAATTTGAACTATTACACGGGTCCTGAGAATCCAAACACGCAGAAAGGCTATCGCAACCTGATCGATACCACGCTGCTCTTGACCCCCAACGCCAAATTCAACGCGTATATCAACTACGACTACGGCCAGAACCGCGATGCCTTAGTGGCCGCCAATGCCGCCCTCGCTCATGACGACAACCTCTTGAATCGCTGGCAGGGCGTAGCCCTGGCCGCGCGCCAGCAAGTAACAGCCAACTCCGCGCTTGCCGGCCGCTTCGAATACTTCGACGATTATCAGGGCTTTGCCACCGGTAGCAAGCAGGATGTGAAAGAGTTCACCGGCACTTATGAGTACAAGTGGCCGGAAGGTTTGCTGGCCCGGCTGGAGTATCGTCGCGACTGGTCCACCGTGCCCTTCTTCCACAAGGGCGACACCAACATGGTGGACGCGCAATCGACGGTGACGGCGGGCTTTGTAGCTTTCTTCGGACCCAAGCGCTAGATAGCCGATCCTTCAGTTCCGGCCAGGCACAGAGCGGGTCCGGCCGGGACTGCATCGCCGATCTTACGCAGTTGATTCCCTCCTCGATCGGGGAAGCCGGCTTCCGATTTCAGTTTCCTCATTTCATCTTTATCGCGTCGAATCTAGCATTCAACTAACTCATTCAGCTTACCCATACCGGCCCGAAGATGAATCTGGATACGGGCGAGCTCTACGTAAATCCCGGGGGCCAGCCGCCGGGAGCAGCCAGACGAACTTCATTCAGGAGAATGCTCATGGCAGATCAAAAAGCACCTCAGATGCAGGCCACCCTGGGCCTTACCGGGCTGACCAGCAACGCAATGGCTCTCATCGCCCCCGGCGCCTTCCTTTGGCTCACCTTCTACATCCAGGCCACCACGGGCACCACCGCGCCAGCCATGTGGCTGGGCATCTTCGGCGCCCTGCTCCTCTGTCTGGCCACCGCCGTGGCGTACGCTGAAATCTCCAAGCTCTATCCCGGCACCGGCTCCAGCTACTACTACGCAGAGCAGGCCCTGCTGTCGAAGGACAAGATGTTCAAGTACGCCCGCGTGGCCAAGTTCATTGTCGGCTGGGGCTCTCACCTCTACTACTGGGTCTATCCCGGCGTGATGGTGGCAACCACGGGCATCTTCTGCGGCTATGTAGTCGGCTTCCTCTATCCCAGCGTGATGAGCGGCTCGAATCCTGGACCGCTGTTCATGGCGCTGATCGCGATTGTCTTCTCGTTCTTCGTGGGCTGGATCGCATCGAAGGGCGCGGGCGCCTCGACCGCCGTCAACCTCGCGATCAACATCATTCAGATCTCGGCGCTGCTCGTCTTCAGCGTGCTGGCGATCGGCTATCGCACCAGCCACCCAGCGGGCGCGGCCGCCTTCCAGTACGACGGGCAAACGCTGGCGACCTACAGCTATCAGTTCGCCACCGCGAAGGACGGCTCGACGTTGCGCGACTCCACCGGCGCTCCGCTGCCGCTGCTCGACTCGGCCGGCAAGCCGGTTCCCTTCACCATCGACTATCCCGAAAAGGACGCGAGCGGCAACTTCCTCACCCACACGTCGGCCAAGTCGGTGATTGCGCCGCACAAATTCAGCTTCCTGTTCATTCAGGCCACGGTCGCCATTCTCATCCTGGTCGGCTTCGAATCGGTGACTTCGATGGGAGGCGAAGCCAAAAACCCAACCAAGCATATTCCCATCGCCGTCATCTCTTCGCTGTTGATTCAGGGACTGATCTGCTACCTGATCGAATATTTCGCGGCCAACTACTTCCTCAACTCCGGATACACAATGGCCAGCGCCTCCAGTTCCGCGGCACCTATCGGCGACATGATGATCATCGTCGGCGACGCGCTGCTGGGCCATGGCAATGGCCATTACTTCATGCTGGCCGAGGCCTTCACCGTCTTCCTGGCGCTGATCGGCACCACGCTGAGCTGCATGAACACCGGCGCCCGCGTCACCTACGCCATGGGCAAGGACGATGAGGCTCCCGAGCACTTCGGCGTTCTCCATGCCGGTTCGCTCAGCCCCCGCAAAGCCATCTGGACGCTGGCCGCCATCTCCGCGGTCATCGGCGTCATCGCCGTCTCGCTGGTCTTTGGCGATGCCGGCGCGCCCACCGACGCGGCCATCGCCGCGCTGCCACACGGCATCTTCTCCAACTGGGGCTATCTCTCGCACGACCAGTTGGCGGCCTTGCCCAACTCGCTGCTCACCATCACGCTCACCTCCAACTTCGGCACCTTCATCCTGTATGCGCTGAGCTGCTTCCTGTGTATTGTGGCCTACCACAAGCGCGAGGACTACAACGTGGTCTATCACCTGCTCATCCCGGGATTCGGCCTGCTGGCGAACCTGGTCTGCATGGCCTTCTATCTGATCAGCCCGGTCTTCGGCCTGGGCACCTTCAAGGAACCGCTCCTGGCGCTGGGCATCTCAGCCGTTTGGGGCATTTACGGAGCCATTTACTTCCTTCGCTCGTCGAAGGCCAAGGGCAAAGAGATCTTGCTCACGGCCAAGTAAACTCTTTCAACGGCACCTCAACCGAAGCGCGACCGCTGGGTGGAATCCGTCCTCAGCCTCATCACGAGGCGAGAAACGGAAGACCACCCAGTGGTTTTTTTGAAGTCGATGCTTCACAATCTCCAAGAGACATCTTCGGCGGCAATGCGAAGATGCCTGAGGCGGCAGCGCAGATGCTGGATGTACAGTTCGGCCAGGCTACGGATTTCGGCAAAGTTCGCACAAACAATGAAGACGCGATGGGATCGTTCATCCCCAATTCGCGCCACCAGGCGCGTTCCCATGGTTTTCTGTTCGCGGTTGCCGACGGTGTAGGCGGCCTGGATCTGGGCGAGGTCGCCTCGTCGACCGCCGTATCGGTTCTGGTAGACGAGTTCGGCAAGGCGCAGGCCGACACCATGCTCATCAGCCTTTTGCCGCGCCTCATCCAGCACGCCAACGCCGCCGTGCACGACTGCACCCTGGCGCAAAATTATCGGGGCAAGAAGATGGCCACGACTCTGGTGGCCTGCGCTCTGCGCTACGATCAGGCGATCGTCTCGCATGTGGGCGACTCGCGCTGCTACCTGGTGCGCAACGGCCGCGCCAGACAGGTAACCCAGGACCATACGTGGGTCAACGAGCAGAGAAAACTGGGCCTGATCTCCGCCGCGGAAGTGTCCGAGTCGGAATCGCGGCATGTGCTCATTCGCTCGCTGGGGCCGGAGATGTTCGTCTCGCCCGACACCACTGCTCTCACCGTGCAGGCCGGCGACGTTCTGGTGCTTTGCTCCGACGGCCTGCATGACGAGATGGGCGAGAAGGAGATGGCGGCGATCGTTTCCCAGCACAACAAGCCCATGGACGAAATTGCCCGCGAACTGGTGGCGCGCGCGGTCGAGATCGACGGCGGCGACAACACCACCGCGCAGGTGATCCGCGTCCGCGCGGTCGAGCAGGTGGGCATGTACCGCGGCCGGCCCTACCGGCTGCCGGCCTGATCCGGCCCCGGAAAGGGGCAATGGAAAAGTCTTACGGAACCCTTACTGTTTCTGGACTGTTTCCCGGTACAGTAGAGAGAGTTCACTGGATGGAGCAACCCGCACGATGGGCTTTCTCGACAGCATAGAAACCGGTTCGCAAATCGATTCCTACCGCATTGAGGCGCCTGTGGCCCGCAGCGGAATGGCTTCGATCTTTCGCGCCACGGACCTGCGCGACAACCGCCAGGTCGCCCTGAAGATTCCTCACCCCGACATGGAAGCCGATCCCATTCTCTTCGACCGCTTCCAGCGCGAGGCCGGGATCGGCGAAAAGCTGAATCACCCCAAGGTCATGCGCGTCTTTGGCGGAGAGAAGCGCTCCCGCGTCTACATGGTGATGGAGTGGTGCGAGGGACGGCTTCTGCGCCAGATTCTCACCGAAGGCAGATTGACGCACGAGCGCGCCATCCGCATCGCCCTCGGCGTGCTGGAGGCCCTGGCGTACATCCATGCCAACGGCGTGGTGCACCGCGACCTGAAGCCGGAAAACATCATGGTGGACGCGGACGACAACATCAAGCTCATCGACTTTGGCATTGCCAGCGACGCCGCGGCGCGGCGGCTGACCTATGCCAACTTCACGGCCACGCTGGGCACCCCGGACTATATCTCTCCCGAACAGGTCAAGGGCAAGCGAGGCGACGGCCGCTCCGACATCTACGCGGTGGGCGTGATTCTCTACGAAATGCTCTCCGGCAAGCAGCCCTTTCACGGCCCTTCGCCCCTGGCCGCGATGAACGACCGCCTGCTGAACCATCCCACTCCGCCCTGCGTGGCCGATCCCACAATTACGCCTCAATTGCAGGAGGTCTTGTACCGTGCATTGGAACGGGACCCCAAGAACCGGTACCCGAAGGCGCAGGATTTCATCCGCGATCTGGAACACCTGGACCAGGTGGGCGTGGAGGACCGCGCGGAGCTGCGGGACTGGGAAAAGCGCAAATCCCATCTGTCGCGCAAGGTCATCTATTACAGCGCCTTGGCGCTCATTCCCGTGGTGATTCTGCTGCTCATGATCCTGCTCGCGCAGCACCGGTGATCCTCGGCGGCTGACCTCTCTCTTTCAGGAATCTTCACGCCGTCTTTATGCCCCAAACCCTACTCTTGTCTAGAACATCCGCATCTTTCTAGCCAAGAGGAGATTTATGCCCAAGTACAAACTCGAATACATCTGGCTCGACGGCAAACAGCCGATTCCTGAACTTCGCGGGAAGACCCAGCTCAAGACCTTTGACCAACCCCCCACCCTTGCTGAGATACCCCTTTGGGGTTTTGACGGCAGTTCCACGATGCAGGCCGAGGGAAAGAAATCCGACTGCGTTTTGAAGCCGGTGGCGTTGTACTTCGATGCAAGCCGCAAGGATGCTTATCTGGTTCTCTGCGAGGTCATGCACCCGGATGGCACGCCCAATTCCACCAACATGCGCGCCACCATCGAAGACGATCCCGACTTGTGGGTTGGCTTTGAGCAGGAGTACTTCCTCTACAAGGACGGGCGCCCGCTTGGCTTTCCGAAAGACGGTCATCCGACCACTCCCCAGGGCCCGTACTACTGCGGCGTAGGCTACAAATACATGGGCAACATTGCCCGTCAAATCGTAGAAGAGCACCTGGACCTGTGTCTTGCTGCCGGCATCAATCATGAAGGCATCAACGCTGAAGTGGCCAAGGGGCAGTGGGAATTCCAGATCTTCGCCAAAGGCTCGGCCAAGGCATCCGACGACCTCTGGATCGCCCGTTATTTGATGATGCGCCTGTGCGAGAAGTACGAAGTGGATGTTGTGTTGCATTGCAAACCCATCAAGGGCGACTGGAATGGCTCGGGCATGCACACCAACTTCTCGACGAAATACATCCGCGAGGTCGGCGGCAAGGCATACCTTGAAGCTCTCATGAAGGCCTTCGCGGACAATGTGGCCGAGCACATCGCCGTCTACGGGCCCGACAACCATCTGCGTTTGACCGGGCTGCACGAAACGCAAGCCATCGACAAGTTCAGCTACGGCCTCTCCGATCGCGGCGCTTCGGTCCGGCTGCCTGTGAACTTCATCCGTGACGGCTACAAGGGCTACCTGGAGGATCGCCGTCCGAATTCCGAAGCCGATCCGTACCAGATTGTCTCGCGCATTCTGAAGACCATCGGTACTGTTCCCAAGGTTTAATCCGGCATTCTTCGCTCTTCCTGTTGAAAACCGGGAGCGGGATGAGCGAATCGCCGGGAGGGTATCGAACCGGTCCGGAGCATCACTGCGGGCAGAAAGCACAAGGGCGGCGCGGCCAGAAGGGTCGCGCCGCCCTTGTTTCTGCAAGAGTCTTTCGATCAAATGTGGCTGTGAGCCTTGTGCCCATTTTGGGAACATGATAGTGTGTTGGTGTGCGCATTATCGCCAGAAGCACGCTGACTCGGTTCATCGAAAAGCTGGAGGGACACAAGGATCGGCTTGCCCTGAAGGCCGCTCTCGATTCCTGGTTTCAAGAGGCGCGACAGGCAGAGTGGAAGAGTTCCTCCGACGTGAAGGCAAGTTATGCAAACGCAAGCATCGTCGGAGCCGACCGGGTGGTCTTCAATATCAAAGGGAACGCCTATCGCCTGGTGACCGCTGTGGATTACCGGCGGGCGATTGTCTTCATCAAGTGGCTGGGAACGCACAAGGAATACGACGCAATCGACGTAAGGACGGTCCAATATGCATCTGAAACCCATCAAAACTGACGCAGACCACGAAGCAGCCTTGCGCGAGATCGAACGCCTGTGGGGCGCCGACGAGGGCACTTCGGACGGCGACCGCCTGGAGATACTCGCGACCCTGGTGGAAGCCTATGAAGAGGCGCATTTCCCCATGGATATGCCGGACCCAATCGAAGCCATCAAATTCCGCCTGGAGCAGCAAGACGAGGACAAAAAGTCCCTGATTGGAATTATTGGAAATCGAACCCGCGTCTATGAGGTGCTACGTGGGGATCGTGCCTTGTCCTTGACCATGATCCGGCAACTGAATCACCATCTCAAGATTCCGGCAGAGGTCCTGATCCGCCAGGTTCGCATGAGGAAAAAGGGGCGGGCGGCTTGAGGAGCCGCTGAGTTGAGGGAAATTCCTCGATCGATAAACCGTCAAAACTCCATCGGCTCCCAGACCGCGGGCAGGGCCCGCTCGGAGCGGGCTATCACCGCGCTGGCCATGCAATTGCCCACCACGTTCATCAGCGTCCGGCCCATGTCCATCAAGGCGTCGATGCCGAGAATGAGCAGGATCGGCGCGGTGGGAAGATGAATGGCGCTGGCCGTGGCCAGCAGCACCACCAGCACGGCGCGCGGCATGCCGGCGACGCCTTTGCTGGCGATCATCAACGTGACCAGCATGGCGATCTGCTGCGCCAGCGTGAGGTGAATTCCCGCCGCCTGGGCCACAAAGACCGCGGCCATCGAAAGATAGACGCTGGAGCCGGTCATGTTGAAGCTGTAGCCGGTGGGAATCACGAAGGCCACAATCCAGCGCGGCACGCCGAACTCTTCCATCCGCTCCATCGCCAGGGGCAGGGCGGCTTCCGATGCGGTGGTGGCAAAGCCGATCGCCGCCGGCTCGCCCACGGCGGTCGCGAATCTCGCGATCGGAATGCGAAAGGCGATGAGAATGGGGACCAGGACCAGAAGGCTGAAGGCGGCCAGCGCCGCGTAGTAGGTGAGCGCCAGCTTGCCCAGGGGAAGCAGCGTGGACAGGCCCAGGCTGCCGACCGTATAGGCCAACGCCGCGCCCGCGGCCAGCGGCGCCAGAAGCATGACGATGCGCGTGAGTTGAAACATGGTGTCCGCCAGCGACTGCAGCACCGAGAGCAGCGGAACGCGCTTCGGCTTCGGCACCAGAGCCAGCGCCACCCCAAACATCAGCGAGAAGATGGCCACCTGAAGAATCTGATTCTGCGCCACGGCCTGCGCAATGTTCTCCGGAAAGAGATTGAGCGCCGCCTGCTGCCAGCCTTGCACGCTCTGCGCGGCGGGCGCGGCAACCTGCGCAGCGGGCAGCGCCACCGCCCAGCCCGCGCCGGAGAGGTTCATCGCCGCTGCGCCCAGAATCAGGCCGAGCGTCGTGACCACTTCAAAATAGATGAGCGCCTTCACGGCCACGCGCCCGATGGTGCGCAGTTGGCTGTGCCCCGCAATCCCGGTGGTGATGGTGGCAAAAAGCAGCGGCGCCACGATCATGCGGATCAGGCGCAGAAAAAGGTCGCCCAGAAAGCGCGTCTGCGCGGCGATGTGCGGCGCATCCAGGCCCAGCTCGACGCCGGCCAGCATGGCCAGAAATGTCCACAGGATGAGCGAGGAACGGAGCAGAGCGGCGCAGGCGAAGAACGAAATGGCGGCCACGCGCAGCACCGCGCCGGAGGTTGGAAAACCGAGCAGGGCGGCGGCGACTCCGGTGGGCCAGAGTACGATGCCAGTCAGCGCGAGGATCGGAAAGAACCTGGCCTTGGCGCGCGGTCGTATCGCAATGGTTTCGGGCATTGTTTGAGAGCTGGGTATTGACTGCATCCATTATGCAACGGCGCGGGCGCGCACTCGCTGAAAATGGCCGGGCGCGGCAAACTTTCGTTTCGTGCGGGATCGCATGAGGCGCAGAGCGCTGCGAAGACGGCAATCACGCCTATTTCCCATGGTCATACTCTTGATATGCGGCCATCGTGGCGACGAACGGGGGTTTTGCTGGCGGGGCTGGCAGCGGCCGGATCGGTGAGGCGCAGAAAGTCCGGGGTGCCGTCGCCCAAGCGGTCGCCCCCGTCCTGCGCCCGGTTCGCGGCGGCGACGGTGTGCACATTCCGCTGGAGCGGAGTTCCCGTATGCCAGGCCGCGTGGCGGACAAAGCCAGCCATGCGCGGGGACGGAATGGCGACGGCGCGCATCCGATAGCGAAAGTCTTAGCGGGGCAAGGAGAGAAATGCGCGCTCGAATCCGCCGATCGATTTTTCGATCCGCTCCAAGGGAATCGTGAGCGAGAGGCGGATATAACCGGAGCGCCCGAAGCCCGTGCCTGGGACGGCGAGCACGCCCTGCTCCGCGAGCCGCGCGGTGAAGGCGATGTCGTCGGGAATAGGCGTCTTGAGGAAGATGTAAAACGAGCCCTCGGGCCGCCTGACCTCGTAGCCGATGGCCGCCAGCGCATCGCAAAGTACGTTGCGCTTGTGCTCGTAGGGCGCGGGGTCGATGGTCTCGTCGAGCGACTCCAGCATCACCCACTGCCAGATCGCGGGCGCATTGATAAAGCCCAGGGTGCGGTTGCTGAAGGCGCAGGCGCGGCGCAGGTTCGCGGCGTCGTCCAGTTGCGGCGAGAGCGCCAGGTAGCCGATGCGCTCGCCCGGCAATCCCAGCGACTTCGACCACGAGTTGCAGATGGCCGTATGGGCGATGAACGACGCCACCTCGGGCTGGCGC
This sequence comes from Occallatibacter sp., assembly GCA_049515995.1. Classification (GTDB taxonomy): domain Bacteria; phylum Acidobacteriota; class Terriglobia; order Terriglobales; family Acidobacteriaceae; genus Telmatobacter. The sequence goes on from JBEKTO010000016.1 coordinate 52,266, forward strand.
TGCCCGTCGTAAACGAAGGACTTGTACGGCTCGTCGCTGATGACCGTGATGGGCTGGCCGGCGCGCGCGAGCATCGCTTGCAAATCGCGCAGCACGCTCTCCGGATAAACCCGTCCGGTGGGATTGTTGGGCGTGTTGAGCAGAATCGCGCGGGTTCGCGGGGTGATGGCCGCCGCGATGCGCTCCGCGTCGGGCAAAAACGATGCGTCGGTCTCCACCGGAACCATGCGCCCGCCGTGGTTGGCGATATAGAACTGGTACTCGGCAAAGTAAGGCACGAGAACGATGACTTCGTCGCCCGGATCGAGAATCGATTTGAGGATGACGTTGCAGGCGCCCGCGGAGCCGACCGTCATGAAAACATCCTCGGCCGTAAAGTCCTGCCCGGTCTCTCTGCGCAGCTTGTTGGCGACGGCCTCGCGGACTTGCGGATAGCCGGGATTGGGCATGTAGCCATGCGATCCGGGGCGGTTGCCGGCCGCCACGCGGCGCAATGCATCGAGCACCGCGGGCGGCGGCTCCACATCCGGATTGCCGAGGGAAAAATCGAAGACCGCGTCGGCCCCGCGCTCGCGCTTCAGCCGCACGCCCTCCTCGAACATGCGCCGAATCCAGGAAGCGTTCTCGAGTTGTCTTGCGATCGTCTTTGAAACGGGCATCGTCGCGCGCCTTCTATTTTTCCAGCAGTTCTTCGCTGGCCACCAGGTTGATGCCCGCCGCCTGCAGGCACGCGATCGCCGCATCCACATCGGCAAAGCGAAAGATCAGGATGGCCCGGTCGCTGCGGACATAGGGAAAAGCATACATGTACTCGATGTTGATGCCGCATCCGTCCAATGCCCCCAGGACATCGGCCAGGCCTCCCGGACGGTCGGCCACTTCGACGGCCAGAACCTCCGTCACCCTCGCGACAAATCCATGCGCTTGGAGAAGCGCCGCGGCCTTCCCGCAGTCGGAGACGATCATCCGCAGAATGCCGTATTTCTCGGTATCGGCCAGATACAAGGCGCGGATATCGATGCCTTCCTGGGCCAGCAGGCGCGCCGGCGCGGCGATGTGCCCCGGCTTGTTTTCGGCAAAAAGCGATATCTGTTGAATCTTCATGAGGTCCGCCTGTCGATGACGCGTTTGGCTTTGCCCTGGCTACGCTCGATAGAATACGCCTCGACCAGCGCCACCCGGACCCGTATTCCCAGCACGCGATCGAGCGCGCCTTGAAGCCTCGCGTGCAGTCCCTGCAACGCGCCGATCTTGTCGTTGAACATCTGCGGCGTCACCTCGATCTGCACTTCCATCTGATCCAGTCCCTGCTCGCGGGTGAGCAGAATTTGGAAGTGCGGCAAGGTGCCCTCGATCTCGAGCAGCGCGGACTCCACCTGCGACGGAAAGACATTGACGCCGCGAATAATCAGCATGTCGTCGCTGCGGCGGCCGATGCGGCCGATGCGCCGCAACGTGCGCCCGCACTCGCAGGTACCCGGCATCAGCATGGTGATATCGCGCGTGCGGTAGCGGATCATGGGCATCGCCTGCTTGCTCAGCGTGGTCAGCACCAGTTCGCCCTCCGCCCCGTCCGGCAGCGGCACGCCTGTGTCGGGATCGATGATCTCCGGATAGAAGTGATCTTCGAAGATGTGCAAGCCCTGATGCCGGCGGCATTCGCAGCCGACGCCCGGCCCAATAATCTCCGAGAGCCCGTAGATATCGAATGCCTCAATGCCGCTCATCTTCTCGATGTACTTGCGCATCGATTCCGACCACGGCTCTGCGCCGAAGACGCCTGCCCGCAGCGGCAGTTCTTTCATGTCCACACCCAGTTCGGCGGCGCGGTCGATGAGGTGCAGAAAATAAGTGGGCGTGCAGCACATCGCCGTCACGCCAAAGTCCTTCATCAGCATGATCTGGCGATCGGCGTGGCCGCCGGAGGTGGGGACGACGGTCGCGCCCAGTCCTTCGGCGCCGTAGTGTGCGCCCAGGCCGCCGGTGAAGAGGCCATAGCCATAGGCGTTCTGCACGATGTCGCCGCGATGCAAGCCGCAGCCGGCGAAACAGCGCACCAGCACCGAGGTCCACACATCCACATCTTCTTTTGTGTACGCGACGACGATGGGCTTGCCGGTGGTTCCGCTGGAGGCGTGGAGACGGACCACATCTTTCATGGGGCTGGCAAAAAGCCCGAAGGGGTACGTGTCGCGCAGATCGCTCTTCACGGTGAAGGGCAGTTTGGCGATGTCCTCAAGCGAGCGGATATCGTAGGGCGCCAGGCCGCGTTCTTCCATGCGCGAGCGAAAGAGCTCCACATGCTGCCAGGAGCGCGCAACCACGGATTGCAGACGCTGCAACTGCAGATCGCGGAGCTGGGATGCGGGTGTGTAATCCGGTACGCTGGCGGGATGACAGTCGATGACGCTCGATTCCAGGACTAAGTTCATAGTGCACGTCCGAGAGAAAACGCCGCGAAATTCGCCTCGTGCAGTTTCTCGGGCAGGTTGCGCTCGAGAGCGGCTGTCCAAGCCTCGACGGGAAATGGAAGATGACGGCTCAACACGCCCAGCAGCGCCACATTCACGCTTTTCTTGTTGCTCAGGCTGGATTCGTCGATTTGAGATGGTTCGATGAGGACGCCGCCTGGGGCCAGCGACGCGGCGTTCACCGCGACTTGGTCGGGCGCGATGACCACCAGAAAATCCGCTTCGCCCTCTGGCACCATGGGGCTGAAGACGCGCTCGCCAAAGCGCACATCGCTGGAGACCGAGCCGCCGCGCTGGCTCATTCCATGCAGTTCGCTCTTCTTCACGTCCAGCCCGGCGCTGAAGGCAACGTCGGCCAGGATGTCGGAGGCCTTGATTACGCCCTGCCCGCCCAGTCCCGCGATGACAACGTTAGTCGGTTTGCCGCTCATTGCACCTCTCGTACTCGCGGATCGAGCGGGTTGCCAGCAGGCAGTTCCGGCGGGCAATCACCACCGAAAGCTCGGGCGTGTCCAGGCAGCTTTGAATCAGTTGCTGAAACCTCTCCGGCTCCTGCGTGGGGTCGATCACGTGAACGTTGCGCACGCCCAGAGAGCGCACGAGATCTTCAAATATCACCTTGCCGGTGGATGCGTGCGCCAGCGTGCGCCCGGTGCCCGGATGCTCCTGCATACCGGTCATGGCCGTGGTTCCGTTGTCCAGGATCAGCACCACATGGCCGCTGGCCGGCGGGTTATAGACCATCTCCACCAGGCCGGTGATGCCGCTGTGAACGAAGGTGCTGTCGCCGATCACGCTGACCACGCGCTTTGCTTCCTCGGGCGGCAATGAGTGGCGCATTCCCAGGCCCACGCCGATCCCCGCGCCCATGCACACCAGCGTGTCCATCGCCTCAAAGGGCGGCAGGACTCCGAGCGAGTAGCAGCCGATGTCGCCGGGAACGATGCAGTTGAGATTCTTCAGTGCCGTGTAGACGCTGCGATGCGGACAGCCCGGACAGAGAGCCGGCGGCTTGCCGGGAACCGGTTTCGCCTCCGCCGATTCGTCGCCCTCCAGAATGCGGCGCACGCGGGCCGTATTCAGTTCGCCGAACCGGTACATCTCCGGCTTGGCCTCGACCGCGATGCCCGCCGTGCGCGCGGCCTCCACCAGATACGGATCGCCTTCTTCGATGACGAAACACAGATCGACGCTCTCAGCGAAGGCCCTCATGCGCTCTAGAGGAAGCGGATAGGTCATTCCCAGTTTCAGCACGCTGGCTTCAGGCGCCGCTTCGCGCACATATTGGAAGGCTGAGCCCGAGGCGATGATGCCCAGCGAGGACGAACCTTCAATGAGCTGGTTCGGACCCGCTTCGTCGTTCCAGGCCGCCATCTGCGCCAGCGTCTTGCGCAGCCGCCGGTGCGCCGGACGCGCGTAGGCCGGAATCATGACGCGGGAGGGAAAATCGTGCTCGAAGTGCGGCGTGTGCGGCGCGGAGATCGCCACCGTTCCCCGCCGCACGATGGTTTTGGAATGGCAAACGCGGGTGGTCATGCGCAACAGAACGGGCGTCTGCCAGCGCTCGGAGATTTCGATGGCGCGCAAGGTGAACTCGTAGGCTTCCTGCGAGTCGGAGGGTTCGAGCATGGCCACGCCGGCGGCCAGGGCGTAACGGCGATTGTCCTGCTCGTTCTGGCTTGAAGCCATGCCGGGGTCGTCGGCCGAAACCACCACCAGCGCCCCGTCCAGCCGCGTATACGCCACGGTGAACAAGGGGTCGGCGGCCACATTCAGCCCTACATGCTTCATGGTGACCAGCGCGCGCGCACCGGAAAAGGCGACGCCGATGGCAACTTCCAGCGCCACTTTCTCGTTGGGCGACCATTGCGCTCTTCCGCCAAGGGTTTCGAAGGTTTCGAGAATCTCCGTGGAGGGAGTGCCGGGATATCCCGTGCCGAGCTTTACCCCGGCGTCGAAGGCGGCCATGGCGACCGCCTCGTCACCGCTGAGCAGTGACAATTCCTGCTGGTTCTGAGGAGAATCCAAGCGAATGACCTGTAGTTTCAGAGTCTTTGGTTTAGTGTACACGATGGCGGAATCGCCCCCAGCCACGCGCTGGCTCAGCGGGCGGCGCTGCGGAACGGCTCTGAATCCGCTGCGATCCTGTGCGCAAAAGAGCAAATCCTCTCGGCACGCCTCTGCGAAGGCCACAAAAACATCTTGATTCCCGTTTCGTCGGGAACCCGCAAGCAAATTATTTTGAGGAATTGATTATGGTGGGCGCTGCAGGATTCGAAGCTGCGACTTCCCCCGTGTGAATCTTCCTACATTTTTATTTTCAATGGCTTACAGCACCGCAGGCTGCCAAAGTGCGGGGAAGTCGTGCGAGACAGCAATAGCTGTAGGTAGGAAAACCGCGCGGCCACCAAAATATATTGCAATTATGGAGCAATAGTCCATAATTGCATACATGATCTCCCGCCGCCTCACTTTCCAGCTGAATGAACTGCTTCGCCATTCTCCGGCTGTCGTCCTGCTGGGGCCGCGCCAGGCGGGAAAGACAACCCTTGCTTTGGAGATTGGCGAACAGACAACTTCGATCTACCTGGACCTTGAGGATGAGAACGACCGTGCCAAGCTCGCCAATCCCAGCCTGTATCTTGCGGACCACGAAAACGAGTTGGTTATCCTCGATGAGGTGCACCGCGTGCCGGAGTTGTTTCAGCAATTGCGGGGGATCATCGACCAGGGACGGCGGCACGGAAAAGCCAATGGCCGGTTCCTCCTGCTCGGATCGGCCGCTATGGATCTGCTCAAGCAGTCCGGCGAGAGTCTGGCGGGGCGTATCTCCTATTTAGAACTCGGTCCATTCGATGCTCTGGAGATCGATCCGGCTTCGCTTGAGACGCTCTGGGTCCGGGGTGGATTTCCGCGCAGCTTTCTGGCCGAGTCCGACGATCTCAGCCTGCTCTGGAGGCGCAATTTTGTCCGCACCTACCTGGAGCGCGACATCTCGCAATTCGGCCCTCGCATACCGGCGGAGACACTGAGACGATTCTGGACGATGCTGGCGCACAATCAGGCTCAGATTCTGAATGCCGCCACTCTGGCGCGTGGTCTGGCCGTCGATGGCAAAACGGTTGCCGGTTATCTTGATCTTCTGGTTGACCTGCTGCTCGTTCGGCGACTGCCGGCCTGGCATCGGAATGCTGGCAAGCGGCTGGTCAAGTCGCCCAAGGTCTATGTGCGCGATAGCGGCATTGCGCACGCGCTGCTCGGCATTCGCGATAAGGAAGCTCTGCTCGGCCATCCGGTCGTCGGCCAAACCTGGGAGAGCTTTGTCATCGAGACCCTGATCGCCGTGGCGCCGGACGGAACCGAGGCGCACTACTATCGAACCTCCAACGGAACCGAGGTAGACCTTCTCCTTACGCTTCCGGGTGGAGAACTGTGGGCCATCGAGGTCAAACGCACGATGGCGCCGAAGATCGAGCGCGGTTTCCATTCCGCCTGCGCCGATCTGAATCCGCAGAAGCGATTTTACGTGTACCCAGGCGCCGAGCGCTTTCCGCTCGACGACAGAACGGACGCCATCAGTGTCGTCGAACTGGCGAAGGCGCTCCAGTCGGTCACGTAGGGCAACTCGCGATACAGAGAATGTAGTCTCTAACGCGCACAAAGTGGGACCGATGCACAAGCTGTGAGCTGGAATGTGGGTTGGATTATTCGGCTGAAAAGGCCGTAAATTATAGATTGATTATGGTGGGCGCTGCAGGATTCGAACCTGCGACTTCCACCGTGTGAAGGTGGCACTCTACCGCTGAGTTAAGCGCCCCTGGGAGGGCTGGCACAAGACCGCGCCAGCGGGGCATTCCGTAGTTTAGAGTAACACCAGCGGGGCTTTACGGCCAACCCTTGCGGACAATCCGTTTGGACAGCCCTGACCCGCGACCGACCGCCCATGCTCTGGAGAACCAGATCGATCCGACCTGCAGCCGACTTCCCCCCCGACGGGGAGGCGGCATTGCGTGCTGTTCCCGGCCTGGGCGGCGTGGAACTGGCCGGCGCGGGCCGGCGCGGCCCGGCTGTGGCCTCTGCGATGGCGCGATCTTCCGGCTCCCGGCCGAACATGGCTGCAAATGGCGGTTCCAGCGCAAATTCCGACTCCGAAACTGCACATCGGGCGCAACCTTCCGCCCCGGACGGGGTTCCACAGGATATGGCAACCCTGATCCTGGACAACTCGGCCCTGGGATCGGGTGCGGCGTCACGGCCGGACTCCCGATTCGACACCAGCCGTGCTCCGCGGGCCGACGCAAATCGCGCTGCGGAGGGCGATGCCAGAGCGGCGGCGATCGGCCTGGACCCGGCAAGCGACGCGGCCATCATGCTGCGCGTGGCCGCGGGCGACGAGGCCGGTTTCAACTATCTGGTCGAGAAGTACCACCGGGGCATGATTCACTTCCTCTTCCGCATGGTCCGCAACCAGGCGGTTGCAGAGGAATTGGCGCAGGAGGTGTTTTTGCGCGTCTACCGCTCGCGCGAGAGCTACCGGGCCGAAGCCAAGTTCACCACCTGGCTTTACCGGATCGCGACCAACCTGGCGGTGAACCACGCGCGCGATACGCGCCACGAACGGTCGGCGCAGGCCCTGTATCTGGATGCGCCGGACGAGGAGACGGGCGCCACGCCGGATGTGGCCGACGATGAACCCTCGGTGGAGCAGCGTCTGCTGCGCGACGAGAGGATGGCGGCCATCCGCAAGCACGTGATGGCTCTGCCGGAGCGGCAAAAGATGGCGGTGCTGATGCACAAGTACCAGGGAATGGATTACCGGCAGATCGGGGAGGTGCTCAAGTTGAGCGAATCGGCGACCAAGTCGCTGCTCTTCCGCGCCTACCAGACGCTGCGAGAGAGATTAAAGGATTTTGTGTAAGTGGAAAAAAGCCGGGCGACACCGGCGGGGAGTGGGGTGGAACCAATGAAAACGATGAAGGACAATTGCACCGGGATGGAGACGAAGTTGGCAAACCTGCTGCTCGATCCGGGCGCGGTGTCTGCCAAGGTTCGAACTCATGTGGACGCGTGCGAGCGCTGCCAGGAGGAGTTGCGGGAGCTGCGTGCGACGATGGCCCTGCTCGATGCCTGGGAGGCTCCGGAGCCAAGCCCCTACTTTATGACCCGGCTGGATGCGCAGATGCGGGAAGAGCGCGCGGCCGCGCCGGCCAACTGGTTGGCGCGGCTGCGCGCCCGGTTCGTTTATGGACCGCCGACGCACGTGCGCCCGCTGGCGGCGATGGCGCTGACCATCGTGCTTCTGCTGGGCGGCGGCACCTACCTGGGCGTGACCGACTGGGATCAGACGGCGCAGCCCGCGGGTCCGACTGCCGTCGTGCACGATTTGCAGACGCTGGATAGCAACGCCCAACTGCTGGATCAGTTGGAAGCGCTCTCCAGCACCAACGATAACGGGGACTAGCTGTCGGTTTTTTGAAAGGTTTGAACGGCGGGGGCCGAGGACGATGTTGACCGGGGGATGCAGTACGGGGAACAAGGCTGCGATGGGCCGGGTGGCTTTGGCCGCCTTCATCGCGTTGTTCTGTGGCTCCGCTGGCTGGGCCCGCGGCCAGCATCCCAATGCTCCCGCGCCCAGGTCAGCGCCGGCCGCGCGCTCTTCCGCCGCTACCTCCCGGTCCGCTCGGCCGCAGGCCGGCGCCGGGCAGCAGCCCACGAGGCCCCAGAACCAGGGCCGGCCGCAGGGCAGCATGGGACTGAGGCCTGCGCCCGGCTACGGAGCAGCCGCGCCGCGGCCCGCTTATCCGGGACCTCCTTATATGGGCCCCGGCTATAGCCGCCCCGCTTATCAGGGATATCGGGCTCCCGTCAATTCCCCTCCCGGCCACCTGGGCGACTGGCTCGATCAGCACCGCAATCTTCCCGTGCAGGATCAGGAGCGGATGCTGCAGAGCGATCCCAGCTTCAAACGCCTGCCTCCCGGCGACCAGCAGCGGGTGATACGGCAGTTGCACCAACTGAATGGCTTGAGCGATGAGCAGCGGCAGCGCCGCCTGGCCCGCGCCGAGATTCTGGAGCACATGTCGCCCCAGGACCGTATGCGGGTGAATCTCTCCGCGCGCCGCTGGGCCGCATTGCCTCCGGATCGCCAGGCGCTGATGAAAAACGCCTTCCGCGATCTGCGCGCGGTTCCCCTGGACCAGCGCCAGATGGTGCTCAACTCCAGCCGCTACCAGGGCGTCTTCACCCCGGAAGAACGGGGCATCCTCGGCGATGTTTTGCGCGCCGAGCCCTACGAACCGGCGCGGTAACCGGGCGCAACCCCCCTTGTATCCCGACTGCAAAGTTCGCTCTATCAAGGCGCTGTCCTCCTTTGCCGGCCGTCCTTCTCTCTCCATGCGCCAAGACTCCCTTGGGCTACAATGAAAGATGGGCCAAGGCCAGAATTCTTTGCGCACTGAGCGCAAGCAAAGCAAGGAGCTTCAAACTTTATGGCGATTCCCGCCACTCATTTGCGTCCGGGCATGATTATCAAGCACAACGACCAACTGCATCTGGTCTTCAAAGTGGAGCACCGCACGCCGGGCAACCTGCGCGCCTTTATCCAGGCCAAGCTGCGCAACCTCAAGTCGGGCGCCATGTTCGAGCATCGCTTCCGCTCCGCCGACGCCATTGAGAAGGTCGTGGTGGACGAAATCTCCATGGAGTTCCTCTACGCCGACGGCGACGACTACTACTTCATGAACCCCGTGGACTACGAGCAGACCGTGCTCAAGGGCTCCACGCTGGGCGATGCCGTCGAGTACCTGACGCCCAACCTGCAGATCAAGGTCAGCTATCACGACGGCAACGCCGTGGGCATCGATTTGCCCGCGAGCGTTGAACTGGAAGTCGTGGAGACCGAGCCAGGACTCAAGTCGGCCACCGCCTCCAGCGTCACCAAGCCGGCCCGGACCGAAACCGGCCTGGTCGTCCAGGTGCCCGCCTTCATCAACGAAGGCGAGAAGATTCGCGTCGACACCAGCGAAGGCGCCTACCTTAGCCGCGCGTAAGCGCTCCGCATTACAAACGAAAAACCACCGCCCTTGAGCGGTGGTTTTTCATTTGGGCGAAGCAGGTTCGCTCGGCCCAAACAACCCTTAGAACTTGCTCTCCGGCAGCATCACCAGCTTGGCCTCGATCAGTGCCTCGATGGTTTGCAGAGCCTCCAGCACCTTGCCGGAGACCGGAGCGTCCACCTGGACCACGGCCAGCGCCTTCACCGGCTTGGGCCCGGAGCGCTCGCGGCCCAGGGCAAAGTTGGCGATGTTGACGCCGTGCTCGCCCAGGATGGAGCCGATCTTCCCGATCACGCCGGGAACGTCGAGGTTGCGGCAAACCAGCAGATTGCCTTCGAGCGGCGTCTCGATGTCGATGCCGTCGAACTCCAGCAGCCGCGGCTGTTCGCCGTGAATCACGGTTCCCGTGGCGTGGCTCTTGCCCGCGGCCGAGTGCAGTTCGATGGTCAGCACTGTGGCTGCGCCGCCGCGATGGCTCTCTTCCTTATCCTCGTGAACCCGGATGCCGCGCTCTTCGGCTACCGCCGCCGCGTTGATGCGGTTCACGTTCTCCGAGCCCTGCAGTAGTCCCTCGATGGCCGCGTTGCGCACCAGGTCGATCTTGGCTTCGGCCAGCGTGCCGCCATACACCAGATGAATGGCTTCGACGCCGCCCTTGCCCGCCTGCGCCAGGAACGAACCCAGCCGCCCGGCCAGATCGATGTACGGCGACAGTTGCACATATTCCTCGTGGCTGAGAGAGGGCAGATTGACCGCATTCTGGACCACTCCCAGCTTGAGATAGTCGCGCACCTGGCGGGCGATCTGGATGCCCACCGCCTCTTGCGCCTCGGCCGTCGAGCCGGCGATGTGCGGAGTCAGAATCACGTTGTCCAGTTCGGCATAGGGCGTGTTCTTGGCCGGCTCGACCGCGAAAACGTCCAGCGCCGCGCCGGCCACCTGGCCGCTCTTGAGCGCTTCCACCAGCGCCGCGTCGTCGATCAGCTCGCCGCGCGCGCAGTTGATGATCCGCACGCCCTTCTTCATCGCCGCCAGCGTCTTGGCGTTGATCACTCCGGTGGTCTGCGGCGTCAGCCCCACGTGCAGGGTGATGTAGTCCGATCCGGCGATCAACTCGTCCAGCGTCACCAGCTTGATGCCGTTCTCGCGCGCCACGGCGGCAGAGACGAACGGATCGCTGCCGACGATCTCAAGCCCGAAGCCCTTGGCCCGCTTGGCGACTTCAAGGCCGATGCGGCCCAGTCCTAGAATGCCTAGCGTCTTGCCGCGCAGCTCGGCGCCTTGCAGAATCTTCTTTTCCCATCTGCCCGCGTGCATGCCCGCATTGGCCGCGGGCACCTTGCGGGCCAGCGCCAGCATCAGCCCGATGGTCAGCTCGGCCACGGCAACCGCATTCGCGCCCGGCGTATTCATCACCACAATGCCCCGCCGCGTGGCCGCATCGGCATCGATGTTGTCCACGCCCACGCCGGCGCGGCCAATCACGCGCAGCTTGGGCGCGCTCGCCATCAGCGCGTCGTCGGCTTGCACCGCGCTGCGCACCACCAGCGCATCGGCATCGGCCAGTGCGGCCGGCAAACCGTCCGGCAACTGGTCGTGCGTCAGAACTTCCCACCCCGGCTCGGCCGCAAATACGGCCAATGTCGCCGGAGATACCTTCTCTGCCAGAACGATCTTCATCGCGTCTCCCTTGCCCTGTTGTGCGCTTTCATACTCGTCGAAGCGGATGCCCTGCTGTTCGCACAGCAGATCGAAGATCCGCACCACCGCCGCATGAGGCTTGCCCTCGCCCCGCTCGTATTTCGTGAGCGAGTTCGGGTGCACCCCCAGCCGCTCGGCCATCTCGTATTGATAGAGGTCCAACTGCTTCCGCGCGATCAGCAGCTTTTCCCCAAAACTCAACTCAGCCATGAAAACTTGCTCCTAGCCTGCAGCGGTCAGTGAACAGTGAACAGAAAAAACTGACCACTGTTCACTGCTCTCTGTTCACTGTCCACTGTTCACTGTCCACTGTCCACTGTTCACTAGCTTTTCACTGCGTCCGCATACACCTGCTGCGCCGCCGCCACTGCCTGCCCATACACCACCGGCAACCCCAGCGTGTCCTTGGCAATGTGCTCCATCGCGCCCAGCAGCGCCACCGTATCCAGATAGTCGAAGAAGCCCAGATGCGCCACGCGGAAGATCTTGCCCTTCATCGTGCCCTGGCCGTTGGCGATCACCAGGCTGAAGCGCGTCTTCAGCGCCTTCACCACGTCGCTCGAATCCATGCCTTCCGGCACGGCAACAGCGGTGGCCGCGGCCGACGGCGAAGTCGGCGCAAAGAGCGTGAAGCCCAGCGCCACCAGCCCGGCGCGCGTCGCCTTGGCGTTCACCTGCGCATTGTCGATCAGCGCGATGCGGCCCTTTTCCAGGTCTCCGCCCGCCTGCCCGGCAATGTAGTCCAGGGCCGCGCCCAGCCCGGCCACCAGCGCCACGCCCGGCGTATAAGCCGTTTCGCCCTTGACCTGGTTCTTGCGTTCCTTGCGCAGGTCAAAGTAGTAGCGCGGATTCTTCGAGGCATCCATCGCCTTCCACGCCTTCTCGCTCACGCTCAAATAAGCCAGGCCCGGCGGAATCATCACCGCCTTCTGCGAGCCGCCGATCAGCACGTCGATGCCCCAGCCGTTCACGTCGAAGGTCATCGTACCCAGGCCGGTGATGCCGTCCACAATCAGCAGCGTCCCGGTGCCCTTCACCAGCTTGGCCACCGCCTCCACGTCGTGCGCCACGGCCGTCGAGGTCTCAGAGGCCTGCATGTACACGGCCTTGTGCTCCGGCTTCAGAGCCTTCTTCACCACTTCCATGTCGAAGGTCTGCCCGTAGGGCGCCTCCACTACATCCACCTGGCAGCCGAAGGCCTTGGCCAGGTCCACCCAGCGCTCGCCGAATTTGCCGGCCGTCAGCACCAGAACCGGATCGCCCGGCGAAGTGAGGTTCGAGACCGAAGCCTCCATCGCGCCCGTGCCGGAGCACGACAGCAGCAGCACGTCGTTCTGCGTGCCCACAAAAACCTTCAACTGGGCCAGCACCTTCTGAAAGAGGGCGCGGAACTCGGGCGTGCGGTGGTGGATGTCCGCCGCCGCCATGGCAAACTGGGCCGCCGGAAGCAGCGGGGTCGGGCCGGGTGTAAACAAGCGCGTCTTGCGAATCATGGTTTCTCCTCGATTGGTGATTCTTCAGTTCATCCCAACAAACTTGTCATCCTGAGCGACCCCGAGCGTAGCGACGGGGAGTCGAAGGACCTGCGTTTCCGTCGATCTGCGCACGGCTGCCTTCTGGCCGTGCTGCAGCGAACTTCGGGCTCACGACACTGGATTTGGAACCGGGCCTGACACCTGGGCCGAGCCAGTTCCATCTCCGGACCGCCTTCCGTCAGTCACAGAATACACTTTCTTGTGGATTATGTGGGCGTCAGCCTGTGGAAAACATCAAATCCAAGCCTTTTGGTGGGCTGGGCCTCAGCCCGGCAAGGAATCTTCACGGCTTCCCCGCCCGCGGCCAAAAAAATTCTTCCCGCCGTTTGCAGAGTATTACCGCAACTTGGTGCATCATGGTTCTAGGGCGATCTTTCCGCCGGAGGCGTCGGTCTGCCCCATCCAGGACCGCCGGATCGTCGCATCTGCGTCCAGGAGCCGGTTGAAGGCGTTAGAACCTCAAGAATTGGGGAAAAAACGCCCATAACCCCTTTGACATGAGGATTCTGCAAATAACTCTAGTAGAATCAAGATTTTAGAGCGAAGCATGCTCCGTATACAATTGAAAATAAATAACTTATTTGCAGAAATAGGAGGGGGGGAGGTGCCTCCCAAGTCAATGAATCGCGCGCCCCCTCCGGCGGGACTCCGAAGCCGGGAGCACCTGCTCCGAGGCGCAAGCCGTACAATTTTCTTTTGAGCCGGCTCGTTGCCGGCTCGCACTCCAGCAACAGAAGGCACAAGCCCATGACCGAAGCAGGCGCACTGGAAAAGCTCGTCAATGAACAGATCGTCACCGCCATGAAGGCCCACGACGCGGTGCGCACCGGCACGCTGCGCCTGATCAAGAACGCGCTCAAGAACAAGGCCATCGAGAAGCGCGAGGCCCCGACCCAGGCCGAGTCCGAGCAGGCGCTGGCCACCATGGTCAAGCAGCGCCGCGACTCGATCGAGCAGTTCACCAAGGGCAACCGCCCGGAACTGGCCGCCATCGAGGCCGCCGAAATCGTCGTGATCGAGGAGTTCCTGCCCAAGGCCCTGGACGAAGCCGGCCTGCGCGCCCTGGTCGCCGAAGCCGTGGCGGAAGTCGCGCAAGCCAGAGGAAGCAAGCCCACGCCCAAGGAGATGGGCCAGGTGATCAAGGCCGTGCAGGCCAGACTGCAAGCCGCCAGCCTCCGCGCCGAAGGCCGCGCCATAAGCGAATGGGTGAAGAAGGAACTGGCGGGTTAGAACCGCCCAATGCAGCGAACTTCGGGGCGCAGCAGTCAGAACCGCCGGCAGCCGGCAACAGGCGGCTGATCGCTAAGGACAGCTATCTGCTCCCTGTCAGAACAGTCCCAAATCGCCTTCCGGCAAGGGCGCGTGTTTGAGCAGGCCCAGTTCGCCGGCCAGGCGCTCCAGCCGGGCGCGCGTGGCGGCCATGGGCGGCACCAGCGGCAGGCGGACGTGGTCCGTGCAGCGGCCCATGAGGCTGAGCACGGTCTTCACCGGGCTCGGATTCGACTCCCAGAAGTTGGCCTCGAAGAGCCGTGCATAACGGCGCTCCAGCTCGCGGGCCTCCTCCCAATTGTTGTTGAGGGCGGCGCGGATCATCCGGCTCACCTCGGCGGGAGCTTCGTTGGCGGCCACGCTGATGAGCCCGTGGGCGCCGATGCCGATGGCGGCCAGAGCCAGGTTGTCGTCGCCCGAGAAGATCTTGAATCCGCGCGGCAGCGAATGAACCAGTTCGGCGATCTGGGTCAGCTTGCCGCTGGCTTCCTTGACGGCCTGGATGTTCCCGGCGGCCTCGGCCAGCCGCACCACCGTCGCCGGCTCCAGGTTCGCGGCCGTGCGGCCGGGCACATTGTAGAGCACGACCGGCAGCGGATCCACCGCCTTGGCCAGGGCGAGAAAGTGCTGAAACTGCCCCTCCTGCGAGGGCTTGTTGTAGTAGGGATTGGCCGAAAGCACGGCGCTGATGCCGCGCACCTGGCGCAGCAGGCCGGCTTGGCGCAGCAAGGTGCGCGTGGAGTTGTGGGTGCAGCCGGCCCAAACGGGAACGCGGCCCGCGGCGGCCTCGGCGACAATGCACACCGCCATCAGCCACTCCTGCTCGTCCAGCGTAGCCGCCTCGCCCGTTGACCCGCAGGCCACCAAGAAGTCGACTCCCGAGTCGATCTGCCAGTTCACCAGCGCCCTGAGCGCCGCTTCATCGATCGACCCATCCGCCCGGAAGGGCGTGACGATAGCTGTACCGCAACCTGTCGTTTCCATCACAGGTGGAATTATACCGGCGCGAGGGCTCCAGCGTCCGAAGCCGCTTGGAGATAAAAGCCCCCCGTGGGTGGCGCCAATTTGAGCCAGCGCCGGGTGCGACGTCTACTGCGCGAAGCGGACCAAGCCTCGCCGCGCAGAGGGGCCATTTTCCACTGCTGGAGGGGCCGGAGTGCGATGGAACGACTTCGATCCCGAGATGTGTGAGCGGCCAGAGCTGGATTGGTCGGCGTTCTGGCACCTGCATAGGTTGATGAGATGCCCGATTAGGCGCGAAACAAGATCTGGCGCCCGGGTCTTCAGCTCTCGCGGCTTCCCGCCGCCCAACATGTTGCGCAGGATTACTGATCCGGCCCATTTGAGTGAGACATTTTGTAAGGCTGAATCGTTTCGCCGGTATGGAGAAGACCGAGGCCCATCGCCTTCCGAGAGTGTATTGAATGAGCGTCGTCGTCGCGCGGTCAAGTTGCGTTTGAACGGAGCGACGATTGCAGAAACTGTGGCGCAGTGCGAGTTGGGTCGGTCGGCGGTGATCCGCGCCATGCAGACCTATGAGCGTAGCGGCTGGAAGACCGTAGCGGTTCCGATTGTCGGGCGGCCGTCCGGTTCTGGCCGACAGTTGGCGGCCGAGCAAGAGAAGAAGATTCAACAACTGATTCAGGACCGCACGCCCGATCAGTTGAAGCTGGCTTATGCGCTGTGGAGGCGCCAGGCGGTCAGCGAGTTGATCGAGGCCGTGTATGGCGTTCGGCTGACAGTGCGCAACATGGGCAAGTATCTGAAGCGCTGGGGATTCACGCCGCAACGGCTGCTGAA
Source organism: Occallatibacter sp. (assembly GCA_049515995.1). Taxonomy (GTDB): domain Bacteria; phylum Acidobacteriota; class Terriglobia; order Terriglobales; family Acidobacteriaceae; genus Telmatobacter. The sequence goes on from JBEKTO010000016.1 coordinate 68,097, forward strand.
GAAAGCCTACGAGCAGTCGCCCGAGGCCGTTCAGAAGTGGGTTAACGAGGAATACCTGAAGATCGCTGCGCTGGCCAGGCAGGAAGGCGCGGAGATTCAATGGGGTGACGAGACTGGCTTGCGCTCGGATGACGTTCGCGGCCGTAGCTACGCGCCGAAGGGAAAGACTCCCGTAGTGCTGGCCAATGCCAACCGCTCGAAGTTGAGCGTGATTTCGACGGTGACCAATAAGGGCCAGATGCGCTGGAAGGTTTTCAGTGGCGCACTGAACGCGAAGATCTTGATCGGCTTCAAGAAGCGGCTTGTGCATGGGCGCGAGAAGCGGGTCTTCCTGATCCTGGACAACCTGCGGGTGCACCACTCCAAAGCCGTGAAGAAATGGCTCAAAGAAAATGAAGACAAGATCGAGGTCTTCTATCTGCCCAGCTACTCGCCGGAACTGAATCCGGACGAACTGCTCAATGCTGACCTGAAGCAGCATGTGACCAAATCTGCTCCCGCCAGAAACAAGATCGCCCTCACCCGCACCGCCATCGGAGCCCTGCGCAGCATCCAGAAGCGGCCCGGTAGGGTCGAAAGCTACTTCGGCCAAAAAGACGTCGCATATGCAGCATAGGTTCCACTCTTCAGGGCCGGATCAATAAGAAAATCGGGGGTTCCACGCCCTATGACTTCGGTGCGCGGAATCTGACGGCCTACGGAGGGCTGCTTCCGGTAGCCACGATGCTGGAGAATCCCGGCTTCCAGCAATTGGTTGAGGAGGCCGTGACAGTGAAGCGGCAGACGCGCTCCATGCCGATGTTCAGGTTCATCCTGGGCATGGTTCTGGCCTGCTACGTGGGGTTTTCGCGCCTGAATCATCTTCGCTTTCTGAAGCTCGAACCGATGCTGACCGGCATTCTGCGGGTGGCGCAACTGCCGCCGCAGAGCACCTTCTGGCGCTTTCTTGCCTCGCTGCATCTGGGCGTCGCCCGACAACTTCTGACCGTGCAGTGGCGGATGCGCGAACGAGTTTGGGCAGCGGCCAACGTGCAACTGCATTCGGTCACCGTGGACACCGATACCACGGTGCATACGCTGTTTGGCAACCAGATGGGCGCGCGCAAGGGATATAACTCGAGGAACAAAGGGAAGAAGAGCTACCAGCCGATTCTGAGCTTTATCGCCGAGACGCGGGAGTACGCCGCCGGCTCGTTGCGCACCGGCGACCGTCCCGACGGCCGGGAGATCGCCGACCATCTGGAGAGTGTTGCCAAGGGCCTGCCCACTACTGTGAAGATCGTGTACGCGCGGGCCGATTCGGGCTTCTACTGCTGGCAGGCTGTCGAAGCCTACGAGAAGAAGGGCTGGCGGTTCATTATGGTGGCATGGTGGCGCGCAAGACCGCGCGTCTTGTGGACAGTTGCAGACGGCGAAGTGGAAGCGTTCGCCGCTGACCGACGCCGACGGCCAATGCGAGTTCTTCTATCAGCCGGAGGGCTGGGGCAAGGCCTGCCGGTTTCTGGCGCTGCGCTACGAGAAGGAACCTGAATCCGAGGACTCCGAGAAGCCCGAGCAATACCAACTGTTCGAAACGCCTGAGTATACCTACCGGGTCTTCGTGACCGACATGGACGGGCCGCTGGATGCGCTGGTGTGGTTCTATAACCAGCGCGCGGCAGCCGAGAACCTCATTAAAGAGGCCAACAACGACGCAGGCTTGATGGCGCATCCGTCGAACCGCTGGATGATGAACGCCAACTGGTTCCGGATTGCGATGCTGGCCTACAACCTGAACTGCTGGCTCGAACTGTCGGCCGCGAGGAGAACGTCACCATGGAAACCATGAAACACACCACGCTGGCCACGGCACGGCTACGCTTCCTGTTCCTCGCCGCACGCATCTGGCGCCACGCTGGCAGAGTGGGCGTCAGCTACAGCGACCATTGCCAGGAGAAAGGCGCGTTTCAACAGCTCATGGACCGTTTACGCAAAGTCGCTCGCGGACCGGACGGCTTCGCCCCCGTCCTTTCTGCGCCGCTACGTGCCTGATTCAACATCCAGAATCGCGCATAGCTTTTTATGCATACGCAGATCAATCGTTTCAAATACTTGCCGCACCGGTCTTGCAAAATCGAAAACAAGGAGCGATTCAGAGACTCAAGCCACTGGCGCAACAACACTGCTCTACCGGTCAGACACCCGCTGTGTGCTCTGCATAATTCAGGTAGTAATAGGCTACTCTCCGGCAGGCGCACGGACTATGGCCGCCCTTCCCTGGAAGCATTCCAGGTTGGTTCCATCGCAGATTTGGCCGGAATCTACAAAAAGTAAAGCATGATATTATCGTAGCATTCGATAGACGACGTTGCTGCCAACTTCGTGAGGCTCTGCGAGAGAGGTGTTGCGTTATTTTTTTGCGCGATTGCCAGCGTCATCGCGCTTTGGCGGCAAACCGAAAAGGAAGAGCGGAATGGGCAAACGTGCACTCATTTGTGGTATCTCCGGACAAGATGGCACCTATCTTGCGAAGTTACTCCTGGAGCGGGGCTATGAGGTCTGGGGCAGTTCGCGGGACGCCGAGCAGACGACGTTCAGCAATGCGCGCAGGCTCGGTATCTACGACTCTCTCCACCTTGTCTCTCTCAACCTCCGCGATGTCGGCAACGTCATAGGATTGTTCAAGCGGATACGGCCGAATGAAGTCTTCAGCCTGGCCGGTCAAAGCTCCGTCGGGCTGTCGTTCGACCAGCCGGTGGAAACCATCGAAAGCATCGCCTTGGGCGCGCTTACTCTGCTGGAGGCGATCCGTTTGTCTGACTCCGGCATCCGCCTCTACAACGCCGGCTCGACCGAGTGTTTTGGCGATACGGGGGAAGGCGTTGCAAACGAGGCTTCGCAATTCAATCCGCGCAGCCCCTATGCAGTCGCCAAGGCATCGGCATACTGGACCGTCGCGAACTACCGGGATGCCTACGGCATGTTTGCCTGCACCGGCATCCTCTCCAACCACGATTCGCCCCTGCGCCCCTTGCGTTTTGTCACGCGCAAGATCGTGCACGCGGCGGCGTCCCTGGCCATGGGCAAGGACTCGAAGCTCTCGCTCGGCAATCTCGAAATTGAAAGAGATTGGGGATGGGCTCCCGAATATGTTGAAGCCATTCTGATGATGCTGGAGCAGCCTGCGGCGCAGGACTACATCATTGCGACCGGCCAGAGTCATACGCTGACCGAGTTTGTGGAGACGGCATTCAACCTGATCGGCAAGGACTGGCGCGAATATGTCACAGTCGATCAGCATCTGATGCGGCCAACCGATATACGGCGGAACAAAGTTGAGTCCTCCAAGGCGGCGACTCGGCTGGGTTGGAAGGCCAGGAGCGGCATGAAAGAAGTAATCGGCATGATGCTCGAATCCGAATTGAGGAACCTTCGCGACGAACAGACAGCTTGATGACGGCTCGGATTTCTAGTGAAAACGTATTGCCATCAGGCTGCAGGGTGCGTGAGGCGCATCGGTTTTCATCGGAAAAGGAGGCGCGCTCAGACACCGCATCGCCAGACGGATATCACCGGGAGGCTATTACTACTGTGTTACGAAGTAGGGCGTGTTCACACTAATGCCATCTATTTCGGTTAGAATAGTTATAGATGGAAATCACGGCTGAGCAATACAAAAAGATCAGAGATAGCCTGCCGATCCAGCGCGGAAATGTGCGCTTGA
>JBEKTO010000017.1:0-70245 GCA_049515995.1 Occallatibacter sp.
ATAAACCCAGACGCGGCTCACTTCAAGACGCCGCGCAATCGAACTCGGTCTCTCACCGCGATCCAGTGCCCACAACACACGCTCACGCAAATCTTGCGAATACGATTGCATCCTGCCCCCCCTCTCTCTACCGGCAGGAATATTATCGCATATTTGTAAATACTTAAATTAGAAACGCTCTAAGCCGTTGTCGGCGTGGGAGTTGGGAGCGGTGGGGGTTGCGGAGGAGCGGGGAGTAGGGAGTAGGGGAAGGCTGCCTGGTTGAGTACATGGTTTCCCAACCTTTCGCCAGGGAGGCGCAACGCAGGTTCTTCGATCCGTTGAGCTCGCTCAGAATGACAGGACGGATGGGGCACGGGAGTTTGTCGCGCAGCCGAGACCGATGAGCACAAGCGCATCGAATTCCATCTTTCCATCTTCAATGGAGTGAGCGGACCGGCGCGGGATGAGCGGACGGAGACTTTGCCGTCTGCGGATTTGCCGGGGCCGGAGCCGGCGGCTTGGCCGGAGGAGGCACGCTGGACTCAGGCGGTGCAACCGCCTGGTTGCCGGGCAAAATCACGATCAGGGCGAAGCGCCCGCGGCCGCACTCGGTTTCAATCCCGGCGAGTTTCCCGATCTCCGGTTCGACGCCGGATGGAAAGAGGGATGGGTAATCCTTTCTGAAGCGCCGGGCCAGGTTCTGCTCGTTGGTATAGATGGTGGGTTTTGGGGTATGAGCGACCAGGCTCAGGCAGGAGGCTCTCCTGTCGGGGTCCGGCTCGATGAGATGCCAGCCGGGTTTGTCGGCGAGGTCGCCGAGGTCCACGTCAGGGCCCGCGAGCACGGCAAAGGCGAGAGGCGAAGCCAGCCGGGAGGATTCATGGCGGCTCCAGTGAAGAAGCGATTGCAGTTTTGGGCTCTGCGCGGCGAAGTAGGCCAGCGTGCCCAAGGCGGCAAAGGCCAGCAGGCAAACAGCCAGAACCTCCATGAACCGGTAGCGGCGCGGCGGCTTGATGGACCGAGGAATCACGGCGAGAGGCCGGCTGAGCCGCACCAGTTCGATGCCGATATTGTCGTGGCCGCCGGCGGCCAGGGCCAGTTCCAGCAGTCCCCTGGCGGTTCTCTCGAGCGGAAGGCCTGGGTCGGCCGCCACTCTCTCGATCTCCTGCTCCGCAACGTATCCCCACAGGCCGTCGGAGCAGAGCAGCAGGGTTTCACCTTCCTCCAGATCGACGGGATCGATGTCGATTTCCACCTCTTCCTTGTGGCCCATGCTGCGCGTGAGCACCGAGGCGTCGGGATGGTGGAGAGCCTCCTCCGGGGTAATCAGGTTGCGGTTGAGCAGGGCCTGGACGGCGGAGTGATCGTTGGTGAGGCGGATGAGGCGGCCGTCGCGGACGCGGTACGCGCGGCTGTCGCCAACATGTCCGATCCAGGCGTGGGTCCCGGCGGCGTCCTGCTGGAGCAGGGCCAGCACGACCGTGGAACCCATGCGGCTATAGGGCGAGTTGGGCGCGCTGGCCGCCGCAACAATGGCGGCGTTGGTTCGGGCCGAAGCCTCCTCGATTGCGCGTTGAGGCGGATAATCCTTGGGCAGAGCCGACAGGTAGCGGTAAAAGCCCTCGACGACCATCCGCGAAGCAACGGCTCCGCCCTTGTATCCGCCGATGCCGTCGGCCACAATCAGCAATTCGCCCAGCGCGATGCGGACATGCCAGACCGAGTCCTGGTTTTCTTCGCGCACCAAGCCGCGATGGCACTCCTCGGCGAAGGCGAAGACCGGTTTCGAAGGGGTGGGAACCGCGTTCATGTTCGAACCTCACTTGCAGAACAAAACCCGAAGCTGCCGGGCCAGTGCGCAGTGCGGAGCAAAGCGCTGAAAAACCTCGGTTTGTGCAAAGCCTGGCGAAACGTTGCAGCTAAAACAAAAAAGGTTCAACCCGGATTTCGCGCACCGTCGTTGCGATTCATTGCGGATCGTTGTCGCGGCGGCGCAGAATGACGATGACCGCGCCCACCGTGAGGACCAGCATTGCGGTCAGCACCGCCATGAGGCCTCTGAATTCGTGGCGGAACGGGACGGCATTGGAGGCCGGGTCCTTTTCCGGATATTCCGATTCGAGGGCCGGCCGGACCTTATCCGAGCCCTTGGTGACAATGTACCTGGGAAAGGCTCTCTCCGCCGGATCTCTCGGCTGGGAAGGCTGCGGACGAACGCCCGCGGCGGGAACCGGAGGATTGGCGGCGCAGGCGTTGGGCGCTGCCGGCTTGGGGCTGCCCGCGGGCTGCGGATTCGGCTGCGGATTGGCGTCCGCGGCCGGCTTCCACGCGTCCGCCGTGGCTTCGTCCACCAGATTGGCTTCAAAGGCCCAGCGGGAAGGGATGGCGAGGCTGATGGCCTGACCGACCTTGGGCATGACATAGATGGGCCTCATGCCGCCGCCCAGGGCGATGATGGGCAGCAACACCACCGGCAACAACGCGATGGCGCTCTCGTTGGTCTTGGAGACGGCCGAGACGCAGAGTCCAAGGCCGGCGCCGATCATGGAAGCCATGAGCAGAACCAGGAAGCCGGAGACAAAGTTGCCGTGGAGCCCGCAGACGAGATAGACGATGCCCAGCATGACGCCGCACTGAAAGGTGCATAGCGCAAGCAGGACGGCGAGCTTGGAAAAGATGTAGGGAACGAGCTTGAGCGTGACCATGCGCTCGCGGCGGTAGATGGTCCACTCGCCGACGATGTCGCGCGCGGCGTTGTTGCAGCCGAACCAGATGGCCGCGACGACCATCAGAAAATGGGCAATGGGGAGTTTTTCCGCCAGGCCCGCGGGATCGTTTTTGTCGAGCGGAGAAGCGATGACGCAGACGAGGATCGCGAAGAACGGCGCCTGCATGAGCAGAATCGCGGTCTGCGCGCGGTCCTGGAGCTTGACGATCACGTTGCGCTTGACCAGCGCCAGCCACTGCTTGAAACCGAACTGGCGGCGCGGGCTCTCTTCGCCGGTTTTGCCGCGCGCGGCGGGCTGCTTGCCGCTGCGGCCGGCGGCGAACTCCTTCTGGTAGCGGGAAGCCTCGTAGCGCTTGCGCCAGGTCTCGGTCCGGTTGGCTTCGGGAACCGTGTTCATGCCGGAGAAAAGCATCTCCGGATTGAGTTCCGGCTGCGCGGCTGGGGATGACGCGGCAGGCTGCGCATTGACCGCGGGAGGGTTGAAGAACTGGATGGAATCAGGGTAAGCGGGACCGAAGTAGACCAGCGCGCCGGGCGAGTCGCCCTTGTCGCGGGAGACCATGAGCAGATCGTCGAATTGCTTGTAGACCTTGAGGCTGGGCTGGTGGATGGTGGTGACGATGGTCTTGCCGGTTTTGGAGAGGGACTTGAGCAGATCGACGACCGACTCGGCGTCATAGGAAGAGAGACCGGAGGTCGGCTCATCGAGAAAGAGCACCGGCGTGTCGGTGATGAGTTCGAGAGCGATGTTGACGCGCTTGCGCTGGCCTCCGCTGAGGGTCTTGCGCTCGGGCGAGCCGATAACGGTGTCGATCTTGTCCGGGATTCCCAAGTCGTCGAGGACCTTCTCGGTACGCGCATCGATTTCGGCATCGGTGAGGTCCGTGCGCAGACGGGCGGAAAAATAGAGGGCCTGGCGGACCGTGAGTTGAGGGTGCACGATGTCGTCCTGCGGCACGTAACCCATCTGCTGGCGGAAGCGGTCGTAGTAGTCGTAGAGGCTGGAGCCGTTGAAGAGCACCATGCCTTCGACCGGGCGGGTATAGCCGTTGAGCGCCTTGAGCAGTGTGGTTTTTCCGGCGCCGGCCGGACCCATCAGCGCCACCAGTTCCGAAGGAAAGACGGTAAGCGAGACCGCGTTGAGCAGGCGCTTGCCGTTGGGCGCGTGGACCACGATTCCGTTGGCTTCGATGGTGACGTTGCCGTAGTACTCGCGCTGCGCCAGTTCGCCGCCTTCGAGCAGTTGAAAGCGGAAGCTGCCCAGGCCGATCTCCTGGCCGGGCTTGACCAGCACCTTGGCGCCGATGCGCACGCCGTCGACGTAGGTGCCGTTGCGGGAGCCGAGATCCTCGACCAGGATGCCGCCGGGCGAGCGGGTGAGGCGGGCGTGACGCCAGGAGACCATGGGGAATTGGAGCGGAACGTCGCTCTGGGGATCGCGCCCGATTTCCATGGTATTGCCGCGGAAGTTGACCTTGTGGAATGCGGCTTCGCCGATCTCCACTTTTTTCCCGCCAGAGATCAGTTGGGCCGCGGCGACCTTGTAGGAGCCGAGATAGACATCGCTGGACGGGTCGAGAACGGCGCGTTGGATGCGATTGCCAAGCTGCCCGATGGCGGTTCCGTTGCGGGAGTTCCGGTCCTCCAGAATGTACTGGCCGTTTTGCACGGTGATGACGGCGTGATTCCAGCCAATGATGGGCAGATCGATCTGGACATCGGAGTCCGGAGAACGGCCGATGGTGATCTGCCTCTGTCCGGCGCGGGCGGAAGATTCGAATGCAGAGTGAATGGTTTCCTCGCGGCCGGAAGGATTGTTGGGCGCGACGGGCCAGGGCATCTCGATCCGGCTGCCCAGGGTGATTCGCGCTCCATGGGCAACCCAGACAGGTTCGCCGGGAGCAATTTTCACGCCATTCACAAAGGTGCCGTTGGTTGAATTCAGGTCTTCTACCGTGAATCCATTGGCATGGTGCGTCAGCCGGCAATGGCGGCTGGAAACGGCGGACTCGGGCACCATCAGGTCGCAGCCTGTCTCGCGCCCAATCACCCACGAAGTCTGCGGTCCTGAGTCATTCTGGAACATAAGGAAGAAGCGATTTCGGGAACGCTCACACTGTAGCACGAGTGCTCTGCCGGACAGAAATCACGAGGGCAATTGCATGAACGGCGATCCCGCGCATCCACACGATTCGATCCGACCCTCCGGGGCGGAGCATCCGGAAGGCGTGGTATGCTTTCGCCAAGAAATCTCCAGGTAAACCGGATGCGATGAAAACCTGTCCTGTCTGCGATACGGATTTTCCGGACCAGCACGCTACCTGTCCGACAGATGGCGCGGTGCTGATTGAGTCACAGGAGTTGGCTCCGGGCCATCTGGTGCGCGGCAAATACCGCATCGTCCGCAAACTGGGCCGGGGCGGGATGGGCGTGGTGTATCTGGCCGACGACACGCTGCTCGGCGTGGGCGTGGCGCTCAAGTTTCTTGTCGGCGACCTGGGCAAGGACCCGAAGTTCATCAAGCGATTCCGCATGGAGGCGCGGGCCGCCTACCAGTTGCGCCATCCCAATATTGTCGAAGTCACGAATCTGGATCAGGCGGAGGACGGCAGCCTTTTCATTGCGATGGAGTTCATCGATGGGCCGAGCCTGCGGTCGGCGATCGAGAAGGCGCGCGCAGGAATGGACGTTCCCAGAGCGCTGAACATCTTTCGCGGAATTGCCTCCGGCCTGGCGGCGGCTCACGCGCAGGGCACGGTCCACCGCGATGTGAAGCCGGAGAACATCCTGCTGGCGCGCGCCGCCGATGGGCGGGAACAAGCGAAGGTGCTGGACTTTGGGATCGTGGCCATTGCCGAGAGCGTCACACGGCAGAACGAGACGCACGGCCTGCTGCTGACGCCCGACTATGCCGCGCCCGAGCAGTGGACGGAGACGCCCGCCGGCGAGATGGACGGGCGCACCGACAATTATGCGCTGGGCTGCGTGTTGTATGAGATGCTGACCGGGCGAACGCCGTTTCATGCGCACAAGACCGCCGGCTGGATGAAGCAGCATCTGGAGGAGGCGCCCAATCCGCCCAGCCATTTGCGTCCAGAGCTGGCCAGTTGGAAGGGGCTGGACGGCCTGGTGCTGCGGCTGCTGGCCAAGAATCACAATTACCGCCCCTACGACGCCGAACTGTTCCGGTTGCTGGATGCCGTGCAGTTAGCGCCCCTTCAACCACGGCCTCAGACGATTGTGGAGGATGCCGGGAAGCGGCGGGAGACGATTGCCGAAGACGAAAAGCCGCGGCCAGCGCCAGCCGCGCCACGAGCCGCTGCGCCTCCTCCGGCAAAGGATGTGGCAAAACCGAAACCCGAGGCGGGGAAATACCCCGGATGGGTGTGGGGAGCGCTGGCGATTCTGGCGTTGGTCGCGGCATTCGCCGCATGGCGGCTGCTCATGCCGCAATCGCCCAGCGCGACGACGCCCGCGACCGCGACCGGGGTTGAGCCTGCGCCGCAGCCGGCACCGGCTCCGAAGCCCATGGACGCGCAGGCCTCCATTGCAGAGGAATCGCAGCCGGCCTCCGCGACCGACTCCCAAGCTGCTGCCCGAAAGCCCGGCGCTTCCACGGTGGAACAGCAGGCCGTGGCGCTCTATGCCCAGAAACTCTACGCACAAGCCGGGCCTCTTTTGAATCAGGCCTGCGCGGGAGGCGGTTGGGAAGCGTGCAGGAATCTGGGCAAGATGTACCACGACGGACTGGGCGTGGCGAAGGACGATGCGCGTGCGGCGGCGCTTTTTGAAAAAGCCTGCGACGCCGGCTACGCTCCAGCCTGCGACAGTCTTGGCATCAGCTACCAGAATGGGCAAGGCGTCAGCCGGGACATTTCCCGCGCGGCAACACTGTATGCCAAGGCCTGCGATGCGGGCGTTGCCAAGGGCTGCAACAATCTGGGCGTTCTGTACGCAACCGGCAACGGCGTGGCAAAGGACGATTCCCGGGCGGCAGCGCTCTATTCCAAGGCCTGCGATGCCGGCGAGGCGATGAGTTGCAGCAATCTGGGCAACATCTATGCCAGCGGCCGCGGAGTGCAAAAGAACGACGCGCGGGCGGTGCAGCTCTACGGGAAGGCCTGCGCGGACGGCGATGGGGCCGGGTGCAGCAATCTCGGAAACCGCTACCGGCTTGGCCTTGGCGTGGACAAGGACCCAGGGAAAGCCCGGCAGCTTCTCGGCAAGGGCTGCGCCCTGGGCAACCAGTGGGGCTGCGACCGGCTGAAGGAGATGCAATAGGCCTTCGCACGGTTGCGCTGCGCTCCATCGTGGGCTATTTTCATACGCTCCCTACGGGAGCACGGCCGAAGGCTTTCCGTTTCGGCAGCAGAAAGAATCAGCTTCGGCAGCGAGGAACGTTCCTGCGTTTGCCCTGAAATGTGAAGGCCTTCAACCCAGGCATCCAGGGTGCGTGGTATCCTTTCGCCAACAAATCTTCAGTTTTCGGCAGGCTCCCAGCGATGAAGACCTGTCCTGTCTGCGATACGGACTACCCGGACCAGCACTCGACGTGCCCGAACGACGGCGCGGTGCTGATTGTGTCGCGCGAACTTGTGCCCGGCAGCCTGGTGCGCGGCAAGTACCGCATCGTCAGCAAGCTGGGCGAGGGCGGGATGGGCGTGGTCTACCAGGCCGAGCACATTCTGCTGGGTGGGCGGGTGGCGCTGAAGTTTCTGGCCGGCGACCTGGGCAACGATCCCAAGTTCATCAAGCGCTTCCGCATGGAGGCACGCGCCGCCTACCAGTTGCGCCATCCCAACATTGTGGAAGTGACCGACCTGGACCAGGGCGAGGACGGCAGCCTGTTCATCGCCATGGAATACGTAGAGGGCCCGAGCCTGCGGACGGTGCTGGACGAAGCGCCCCACGGATTGGCGATTTCCAGGGCGCTGGAGATCGCGCGCGGCATCGCTTCAGGACTGGCCGCGGCGCACGGGCACGGGACGGTCCATCGCGACATCAAGCCGGAAAACATTCTGCTGGCCACGGGCGCAGACGGGCGGGAACGGCCGAAGATTCTCGACTTCGGCATAGTGGCCATGGCGGAAAACGTGACGCGGGTGAGCCGGACGCGCGGCTTGCTGTTGACGCCCGACTACGCGGCGCCGGAGCAGTGGATGGAGATGCCTTCGGCCGAGATCGACGGCCGGACCGATATCTACGCGCTGGGCTGCGTCTTCTACGAGATGCTCACCGGGCGAACGCCCTTCCATGCGCACAATACGGCGGGCTGGCTGAAACAGCACCTGGACGAGCTTGCCAAGGCGCCCAGCCTGGTGAGGCCGGAGTTGGCCGGATGGCAGGGTCTGGATGGACTGGTGCTGCGGATGCTGGCCAAGGACCGCGCGTTGCGGCATCGGGATGCGGCCGAACTACTGGGCCTGCTGGACGAGGTACACCTTGTTTCCGCCGAAGAACGGGCGAGAGCGGCCGGCGAGGAGAGCAGGAAGCGGGCGGAGACCATCACCGAAGAAAGAATGGTGCGCGCGGAGACCATCATCGAGAAGCACGCGCCTACGCCGGCTCCAACACCCAAGCCAACGCCGAAACCGCCGGAGCCGCGTAAGGAGAGGCAGGCGGCGGAGACAGAGGATGCCAAGGGCGCGCGGCCGGCCGAGAAACCCATAAAGCAGGGGTTCTGGCGGCGGGTTGGGAACTTGTTCGGCACGCCGGCGACCGCGGCCGCGGCGCAGCCCGGCACGAAGCTGGGAGGATGGTGGGTTGCGGGCCGGATTCTGCTGGCAGTCTGGCTGATTGTGCAGGGGCTGCATTGGATGCTTCCGAACCAGCTTCCTCCCGATTTTCGCAAGTGGTACGCCGATCTCGGCAACGTCGAGTTCTATTTCCTTTTCCTCAAGATCGCCGGCGGCGCATTGGTTGCGTCCGGGCTGGCCATCGCCATCAGCAGACGCACACGGGTTGCAGGAGCGTTGGTGGGCGCGATCGCACTGCAACTGGACTTTGTTTGCCACGCAGTGTTCCTTGCAAGCTTCATGAGCCACGGACTGGGCAAGCTGGCGCTCTGGGAGGCGGGGGACGGTTTCCGCAGTCTCGGCCTGGGTGGAGCGGTCCTGATGGTAGCTGGGCTGCAGGTTCGCAAAGGCAGGATCGGCCGGCTTTTTCCGGCCGGGCGAACTCTGTTTGCGACGGCCATGCCGGCCGCCATCGCGACGCAAACGGTGAGCAGCTTCCTGGTTTCGCTTCCGCGCCCAATGATGTGGGTTTTCTATGGCGCGCCCTACGCGGTCTGGGGAAGGATATGGCTGGGTTATCTCTTTGTTCCGGCAATGGTGCTGGCCTGTGTGTGCCTTCTCTTCCGGCGGCCTGCGCGCGCGGCGGCTTTTTTCCTGTGCGCGGCGACGCTGGTCAATCTGCCGCTGTTCTGCGTACTGTGGCACGGGAATTTCAGCCAGCGCGAGTGGGTTCTGTTGCTGCTGTCGTGGCTGCTGGAGCTGGGCGTGGCGGGCGGCGCGCTGGTTGTGGCGGCGGCGATGGGCAAGGGGTCCGGCGCCGTTGCGAATGAGGTCCCCAAACAAAAGGGCCGCGGCTGGTTGGGAAGATTCCTGCGGCGGCGGTGGGTTCGCTGGGTTGGCGGCATTGCGGCGCTGGTTGTGGCCGCCGCGCTCACGCTGCATGGAGTTGCTCCGTACCTCTTCTATCGGGCCTGCACCGGAGAGAGCGCCGCAAAGGTCGACGCCGCGGGCTGGCTCTATAAGACGGTGAATGTTCTGGATTGGTCCTTGAAAAGAAGCATTGAATGGGCGGAGAACGACGCGCATAAGTGCAGCTCGGGCGACGCGGACGGCTGTCTTGGGGTTGGCAACTTCTACCGCGACGGGCACCGCGATACGGCGAAGGGCGAACGGGCCGAACACTTTTATACCAAGGCAGCGGATTTGTACGGCACGCGATGCAGCAACATGGGCGATGCGGGCGGATGCTACGCGCTGGGCCTGCTTTACCACGAGGGACGCGGGACCTACGGAAGCGATTCCAGGGCGGTTCAGCTCTTCGAGCGGTCCTGCAATTACGGCGCTACGTATGGGTGCAAGGCGCTGGCCCACGCCTATCGCAACGGCGAAGGAGTGGGACGCGACGTGGCCAAGGCCGAGGCGCTCTATACCAAGGCGTGCAAGGGCAGCCGGGATTACGACTGCGCTTCGATCTTCGACGGTCTCGGCGACATTTACTACTTTGGGAGGGGCGTGGCGCGCAATTACGACAAGGCGGGCGCGCTTTACAAGAAGGCCTGCGACGGCGGCTATTCAACAGGATGCTACGACCTGTTCAACGTCGCCTATGCTTTCCACGCGGGCAAGGACGCGGCAGTGAATTACGCCAAGGCCGCGGCTCTCTATCCCAGCGCCTGCAATGGCGGCGTTTCCACGGCATGCGCCGATCTGGGCGCGCTGTACCGCTGGGGATTGGGCGTGACGCAGGACGACGCCAAGGCCAGAGAACTGTTTACCAAGAGCTGCGGCATGGGCGAGACGTGGGGCTGCGACCGGCTGAAAGAGATGCAATAGCAAGGCGTGGACCAGGAGACCCGGTGGACCACAAGGAGTTTCGCGAGCGGTACCAGTACGATCCGGTGAAGGACCTGCTTGGGAAGGGCGGGTTCGGGCGGGTTTTTCGCGCCCGCGACATGCTGCTCGACCGCTGGGTTGCGCTGAAGGTTTTCTCGCGGGAGGCTCCGGATCGCTACGACCTGATCAGCGAAATCAGACGGGCGATCGACCTGAACCACCCGAATATCTGCCGGTATTACGGCGCGGAAGTGCTGCGCGGCACCAATGTCCTGGGCGAATCGCAGGATATCCAGGTTGGGGTGATGGAACTCGTCGAGGGCGGAACGATCGATGAGTTTCTCAGGAAGAATCCTCAACACCGGAAGAAGCTGCTCGCCGATGTGCTGCGAGGGCTGAGCTACCTGCATGGGCATCGACCTTCGATCATTCACCGCGACCTGAAACCGCCGAACGTGCTGGTGAGTCTTGCGGACGGCGCGCCGGTGGCCAAGGTCACGGACTTTGGCATCTCGAAGTCCTCCGCGGGGTCGGGTGTCGAGATGTCGAGTGTGAGGTTGGGCACGTATGCGTACATGGCTCCGGAACAACTGAACCCGGCGAGGTTTGGGGTGAACGGAAAGATCCAGTGCAATCTGGATTTGTGGGCCTTCGGGGCGATGACCATCGAGCTACTCACCGGCGAGTTACCCTTCGGCGGGAACTCCGGGGAAAGCACCGGCCAGATCCTTGAAGCGATCATCCGCGGAATCCCCGCGCAGGTGCTGAACGGCTTCGAAGAGCCCTACCGCGGCGTACTCCGCAGGTGCATGGTGCAGGATGCAAGCAGACGGGCGCAAAGCGCCGAAGAACTGCTGAGCCTGCTCGAAGCCCCACGGCAGAGTTCCGCCGAAGAGCGGCGGCAGACGGTTGTGGAGGATACGAGGAAGCGGCAGGCGACGGTTTACGAGAAGACCAGTGCAAGGCCGAAACCGGCGCCGCAACCTCGCCCGCAGCCGGTCACTCCATCTCCCAGCCCCAAGCCGAAAAAGACCGAGGCAACGCCGCAGCCATCGATCTCCCGTTTCACGGGCAGGAACCGGTTCCGGACATTGGTTATTTTCCTGGGAATTCTTTATGGCTCGGTCGCGATTCTGGGGCTGGCGGCTGAAATCTCATTCGTTCTCTGGATCTTTTTCTTCGCCTCCCTGATCGCCACGGCTGTGTGTGCCTTGGTATGGAAAAAGTACAGTTCCTGGCTCGAATGGATCAAGGCCATCTACGAGGGATCGGGATGGCTCCTCCTGGTCATGTCGTTGGCTCTGCTCATGGTGCCTTGCCTGGGCGCGACATCGTATATCGATGCCTATTGGCGCGGCGACATCAAGCAACGCGCGATCCTTGGATACGACTACATCGAAGGAAACATGTACCTCACAGATCCCTCCCGAGGCGCGGAACTTCTGGAATCGGCGTGCAACGCCAACTATAGGTCAGCCTGCGTTTCACTTGGCGACGTTTACCGGTCGGGCAAAGGGTTTTCGCAAGATTATGCCGCGGCCGAGCGCTACTATGCCAAGGCGTGCAGCGGCGGCGATGCGAAAGGATGCAAGGGCCTGGGCCAACTGGGCGACGCTTACCGGAACGGAGACCGCGTTTACAAAGACGACGCGAAAGCCGCCGAGCTCTACCAGAAGTCCTGCGACGGCGATGCCCCGTACGGGTGTTTCTACCTCGGCTATGCCTACGAGAAAGGGCTGGGAGTGAAGCGCGACTACGCAAGGGCGGCCGCGCCGTACCAGCGCTCCTGCGACCGAGGCGACGCATCGTCCTGCACCAACCTGGGCGTGCTGTACGAGGATGGCCAAGGCGTTGCGAGGGACTTCTCGCGCGCCGTGGCGCTCTATACAAAGGGCTGCGATCAAGGCGATGGCCAGGGTTGCAGCAATCTGGGGAACTGCTACCACTATGGCCGTGGAGTGGAAAGAGACATTCACAAGGCCAGGGAGTTGCTCGACAAAGGGTGCAAGATGGGCAACCAATGGGGCTGCGACCGGCTGAAAGAGATGCAATAGCCAGCGGATGGGCGGGAATTGGCTGCTGGAGTTGTTGAAGGGGCTGTAAGATGGATTCGCTTGAGAACGGGGGATTTGCGATGACGGTATGGAACAGGCGTGAGTGGTTGCAGAAGGCGGGGATGGGCGCGGCGGCTGTGACACTGGCTCCAAGCCGGCTGATCGCAGGGCTGCTGGCAGAGGAGCCGCATATCACCGTTTCTCCGCTGAACAAACTCAGCGACGAGGACGAGATCGAACTGGGCCGGCGCTTTGCGGCGCAACTGGAAAGAGAGCAGCCGGCCATCTCCAATGTGCTGATCGACCGCTATCTGGGCGGAGTGGTGGCCAAGCTGGCCGCGCAGAGCCAGCGGCCCGATCTTCCCTACTCCATCAAGCTGGTGAACTCGCACGTTCCCAACGCCCTCTCGCTGCCGGGCGGTTTCCTGTATGTGAATCGCGGACTGATCGAGCTGATTGCGAGCGAGGACGAGCTGGCGGCCGCGCTGGGTCATGAGATCGGTCACGTGGTGGGGCGGCACGTGGTAAACCAATTGCTGCTCTCGTTTGCGGCGCGCTCGGTGCTCAAGCCGGTGCTGGACAACCTGGACAAGCAGAATGGCGTGATTGAAAAGATCATTCTGCAGTTTGGCGGAGCGGTGGCGATGCTGGCCATGCTCCACTTCAACCGCAGGGACGAGGCGGCGGCGGATCTGCTGGGGTTCTACGAGATGCTGCGCGCGGGCTGGGACCCGAATGGTTTCCTAAAGTTGTTTGGCCGCCTGGAAGCGCTGGAGAAATCGTCGGGCGGAACTCCGATTCCCTTCCTCTTAGACCATCCGCCGACGCCGGAGCGGGCTGCAGCCATCCGCCACGAGCTGACGGAGGTGAAGGTTCCGGCCGGCGCCGTCAGCGATTCGGTGAAGTTCCAGATCTTCAAGTCGGCGATGGGGCTTTTGCCCCAGCCGCCGAAAAAGCCCGAAGGCGGCGAGGCGGGGACGCAGGAGCGTTGATGGGGTTGTGCGGGAAAGAAGCGAATGCAACCGCAGCTCCTTCGACTGCGCAGGCCACAAAGAACGCGGCCTGCTCCGCTCAGGATGACAGCAGATGGACAAACTGCCGAAACTCGGGGAATAAGAGATGCTGAAGCACGCCGGATGGATCGCAGTCGCAATAGCCGGGATCGGCTGGGTTGGAGCTGCCTGGGCGCAGGCGCCGGGGCCGCACCGGCTGAGCGCCGGACCGGCGTATACGAGCAAGGACGGGCAGGACGGGCCACGGTTTCCGCGCATCGAAGTGCTGGTGCGGCTGACGGGTAGCGATGGCGCCCAGCAGACGGTTAGACCCGAGGATCTGAGGCTTTTCTCGGGCGGCACGGAGGTGGGCCGCGGCGTCGGAGTGCGCAGTTTTGCCGACGCGGGCTATGGGGTGAAGTCGATTCTGGCGCTGGACCTGAGCGGCAGCATGAACGGCGCGCCGCTGAACGCCGTGCGCTCGTCGATCGCGCGGTTTGTCGGCCAGGCGCGCAGCCAGGACCGGGTGGAGGTGGTGAGCTTTGCCGACGATACGCGCGTGGAGGTTCCCTTTGGAGCCAGCAAAGAGGATCTGGCCGACCGTCTCAAGAAGGTGAAGAGCCGCGGGACGCTGACCCGCTTGTACGATGCCCTGCTCGATGCCATGGGGCAGTTCGACGGCGCGCCGCCGGTGCGCCGGCAACTGACGGTCATCTCCGACGGCCACGACGAGGGCTCGCGGCACGGCATCGACGAGGTGATCCGCCGGGCGCTTGCGGAGAAGGTTTCGATTGACTCGATCGGGTTGACCCGCGCGCACCCGGAGTATCTAAAGTCGCTGATCCGCATCTCGCAGGCCACCGGCGGCAGCTACGCCCAGGCAAAATCGCCGCAGGATCTGGACGGGCTGATCGACCGCGGCATTCAATCCATGCGCACCATGCCGGTGGTGGCCTTCAAGGCGAACAAGCTGGCATCCGACGGCAAGACGCACCCCTTGGAACTGCGCTGGATGCCGGAGAATCTGACGGCGGCCACTGAGATTCAGACGCCGCCGATCGCCAATCCATGGACGGTGTGGGGCTGGGTGCTGGCCGCGTGTTTTGTGGCGGGCGTGATTCTGCTCATCGTCTCGCGGCGGCAGGCGCGGCGCAAGCCGGAGACGCTTCTCCAGCCGCTACCACCGAAGCCGGAAGCGCTGCCCGAAGAGATCCCCGCCCGGCCGACGGTGGTTCGTTCCGGCGCGACGATGAACGAAGCAGAGAAGGCTGCCGAGCCGACTCCGGCGCGCGCGCATATGCCCACTGCTGTCGGGGACGAGCCGGCGGCCCAGCCGCGCGAGCGGGCCAAGACGCGCATGGTCGCGCTCTTCGACCTTGCGGCGGCCGGCCACGGAGCGACGCTGGAATTGACCGCCGGTCCACTGGCCGGCAAGAGTTTTGCGGTGATCGGCGAACTCACGATCGGCGCGGCAGAGGGCAACCAACTGGCGATTCCCGGCGACCCGACGCTTTCCGGCTTCCACGCCCGCGTGCGGCTGGCGGATCAAGTGCTGACGGTCGAGGACTCGAAGTCCACCAATGGCACATTTGTGAATGGCGTGCGCCTGCAACCCGGCCGCAGGCTGCTCAAGCCGGGTGATGAGATTCGCATGGGACGGTCGATCTTCAAAGTGCGGAATGGATAACAATTCGAGCTGTACAGGCCAGGACGGGAGTCATCCTCGCCGCAAGTCACTCCGGAGGAAAAGAAGATGAGCTTTTGCAAAGCATGTGGTATCAGCAACCCAGAGAGCGCAACCTTTTGCTCGAGCTGCAAGGCTCCGTTGAACAGGGCGGAGACGCCGGGGCGAAGGCAGACGGCGGTGGAGACGCCCCAGGAACAGGCGTTGCGCCAGCCAACCATCGATGAGAGCCTTCCATGGGGGGCGCCCGGCAGCCCATCGAATACACCCGCCGGACGGGCCTATCAAGCGTTCTGCGAGGCCAAATCCGGCTCCGCGTCGCAGCGCCGCGTGACGATTTACGATCCCGGCCCCGGCGCGCGCCCGGCCGCCGAGAACGCCGCAGCAGGCGCCACACCGGCAAAGTCGGCATCCGCAGCGCGCAAGATTGTTGGCGTGCTGGTGACCTATTCGTGGAGCGATCAGGGACAGATCTTTCCCGTGCTGGAGGGCCGCAACCGCATCGGCAGCGATCCGATTCAATGCGACATCGCGGTTCCGCAGGACGATACGCTCTCGGCGGTCAACAGCCACATTGTCTTCCGCAAAAACTTTACCATCGGCGACGATGTGAGCATGGGCGGAACCGACATGGATGGCGAGCCGGTGGAGACCGCATTCGTTCCTCTGCGCAACTATGCCCGGATACGCACCGGATCGACGCATTGGACCTTCATCGCCATCGAGCCGCCGGCGGCGGAAGCCGGCACAGGGCAGACGGAGGAGCAGTAAGAAGTTGTTCTGAAGCTGAGTGGTTTGAAGGGGAAGTACTTATCAATTGGAGATTCAGCATGAACACAACAGCCGAAAATATAACCTTCATGGTTATCCGTGGGATCATCGCACTCGCGATCGTAGGACTTGGGTTCTATTGCATTTCCCAGGGAATCCACTTCTTCGAGCTACCACGCGCCGAGGCGGAGCAAATTCATATACATATTGTTGGCTTGGAAATCACTGCGAACGGACTGGGGGCCATCATCTTTGGGACGGGAATCGCGCTTTGCTTTGTGGGTAAACAATCCGCTCCTAAATCGTTCGAATGGAATCGAACATCGGAGAACGGCGCTACGGAAATGAACAAGATCTCTGGCGTCGAAATCACCCCACATCCCACTGCAACCTCTGGTCTCCCTTCACCAAACACATTCAAAACGAGTGAAACGGTACGTGTAGCGGAAGTAACGGAGATTGAGGACAAATTTAAGATCGACTCGGACCTTTATTGATTCTGCGAATAGCAATTCGAGGAAGGCACAGGCGCCATGTCGAGAAAGTTCACCGGATGGATAAGCGCGGCGGGAATCGTTCTGGTCGCCGCGTTGTCGGCCCAGGGATTGGCCATTGCCCAGGGCGCCGCATCGCTCTATGGCCCGGGCGGTGTCAGCCCGCAGGCGGTTCGCCAGGGCACATTGGGCAGTTGCTACTTTCATGCTTCCATCGCGGCACTGGCCAAATCAGCCCCGCAAACCCTGCGCGGCGCCATCAGCCGGAACCCCTTGGGAGGGTACCGGGTGCATTTCTTCGACGGGCCGGATGAGATCGTCTTCCAGGAGGACGTGGAGTACGGCCGGGCGCACAGCTTCGACCGTTCGGAGGGGGAGTGGGTCCTGGTGCTGATGCGGGGCTATGCGCAACGCGCCCTGCGGCGGGGCCTGGTCACCTCCATCCAGCGATCGGATGCGATTCCCGCGTATGTGAAGCCGCTGGCTCTCGAATGGCTAAACCACGCCGGCCTGCTGCTGGTGGCCTATGACCGCGCGATCCGCTCCGTGATCTCGCAGGACGGAAAGCTAGACGAGGCTACTCTCAAGCAGAGCCTCAGCGCCCAACTGAAAGCCCTGGGCATTCCCTCCGCCGAGGCGCAGATGCTGGTCGGCTTTCTCGACGACAGAGGATTCTTTAACCGACTGGGCCGCACGGTCGAAGAGGATGGCGAGGTCTTCGGCGCTTACAAGAGCCTGGGCATGGGGGGAATCCCGGTGCGGGTAATCGAGGCGTTTACCGGAGAGGCCCATGCCGGGCTGGTTGCGGACCACGAACGGACGATGAAGGACTTGCGGCGGCTCCACTCAGAAGGCGTGGCGATGGTGGCCGGAAGCTGGAGCCTTCCGCCCAGTGCTGCGTACTCAAGTTCGAACTGGTGGGTGAACGCGCATAGCTACACATTGCTGGACTTCAACGAGGCCGAGGGAACCGTGAGGCTGCGCAATCCCTGGGGCGCGCGCCCCGATCCGGACGGCGATTTCACACTTCCTCTGGCGGTATTTCTGGGGGGCTTTGAGTCCTATTCCTACTCGGAGCGGCCGATGCCGTAGAGGGACGACGGTCGCGGACGTGGCGGCTGGACCGCGCATGATTGGATTGGAAGCATGGTGGGCGAGGCGGGGATTGAACCCACAACCCCCGGCTTAGAAGGCCGGTGCTCTATCCAATTGAGCTACTCGCCCGTGCTTTTTAATTGTAACTTTGAAGCGGCCTTTCCGGGAGCGGCGGCGGAAGGAATTGCGGCGGCAAAGGCGTCCAGCGCGGCTGCCAGAGACGCGGCGGCCGCGGATCGGGCCTGGCCCGTGGCGCTCAGGTAAGCGGTCACTCCAAAGCCCTCAGCCTGACCCGCGATGGCCTGGCGCACGATCAGCTCAACGCGGCACTCCGGAAGCCGATCGGAGGCCAGGCGAGCCACCCATTCCCGGCAAAAGGCCTCCGCTTGCTGCCACTGTGCAAAGACCTGGCCCGCCAGCGGAAGCAGATCGACATAGCAGGCCAGAACGGAGGACGCGGATTCGCGGGAACCCGGACCGGCCAACTCGGCCGCCTCCGGCTCCCAAAGGTCGCACTTGGAGGTCCACAGCGGCGATGCGGGGCCGTTGAGCACAAGCAGCAGGCCGGCGAGCGGCGGGAAGGCCGCGGTCTCCGCGATTTCCCCGATGCGCGCTGGATTCTGGCGCAGATCGACAAATCCCGGCCAGAGCGCGTCAATCACTGGAGCGCCGCACCCAGGAGTGCCGCCGCCTACCTCGATCTCCCAATCAACTTCCATGCACGGGTCCGGCCTGAGCCAGCAGGTAGCGCAGCACCGTGGCCTCAGCCCAGTGAATCTCGTTGCCCGGGTCGCGGGAGAGATAGGCGCAGTGGCCTCCGTGGCGGGTCTCGACAAAGGCGATATGCGGGTTGGCGAGCAGCTTGGCGCGGGTCTCGGGCAAGAGGCGAATGAAAGGATCGTCCTGAGCGTGCAGGATGAGCGTGGGAACCGCGATGCGGTCCACGACGCGGGCGCTGGCCGCGCGGAAATAGTAATCGTCGGCATCGCGGAAGCCCCAGTAGCGGGCCAGGATCTTGTTGTCGAACTCGCGGATGGAGCGGACCGGTCCGATCTTCTTTCTGGGCTCGTAGATGCCGGGAAAGAGCGCGGCCTTGCGGGCATAGCGCCTGAGCAGGCCAGCCAGGAAGTTCCACTCATAGGGGCGGTTGAGCGGCTCGTGCAGGGCGTCGGAACCGGGCGCCAGATCGATGGCCGGGCAGACCGCGGCCACGGCGCAGAGCGGCGGCCGGCTGCCCCATTCCCCAGCCAGCTTGAGCACCAGGTTTCCGCCCATGGAGTAGCCCACCAGCGCTACCCGCTCCAGATTGAATCGCCCGGCATAGTGGCGCACCACCGTGCCCACGTCGCCGGAAAGCCCGGAGTGATAGAGCGTGGGGGTCAGCGACTCCGTGCCGCCGCAGTTGCGCATGTTCATGCGGACGACGTTGCAGCCGGCAGCCCAGGCGCGCGCAGCGATACCCTGAATGTAGCGGGAGTCCGAAGAGCCTTCGAGACCGTGAACCAGGACGACGGTCAGACGTCCGGCCCGTTCCGCTTCGGCCTGCCAATGGCAATTGCACAACACGCGGCTGCCATCGCCTGGGTCCACCTCGACCGCTTCCGAAACGGAAGAAAGCCGGAAGGCCGGCCGGGGAAGGTAGTTTCCAACGATCGTTTGCAAATGGCCGTTGGTGAGGCCGCGCCTGGGCTCAAACGGGGTGAACCACCCCGGCGACGAAGAGTTCTCGCCTGGGGCAGGATCGCCGATCGCTACATTTTCATGGATTTCTGGAATCACGGAGACTCGGCAACCTGGGAAGTGGGGCTTCAAGCCCATGCGGTCCGTGGAAAAATTGGGGCGGCGGGTGGGGATCGAACCCACGACATCCTGAGCCACAGTCAGGCGTTCTGCCACTGAACTACTGCCGCCATCTATCCTCTTGATTGTAGCATCGAATCAGGTCGCCGGCCTACCCGGCCCGCGGGAAGCCGCTCATGCCTCACGTCCAGCCAAATCCGGCAAAATTCCCGGCGACGGCCGCCCCTTCGGGGCCGGATCGCTGGAATCGCGGCGCATGGCTCTTCCGCGACCGGACCCTGCATGGGCTGGAGATTCTGCTGGACGAGGCCTTCGTCCTCCCCGGCACGCAAATCCGCTTCGGCCTGGACGGGATTATCGGGCTGGTTCCGGGCCTGGGCGACGTGCTGGCCGGAGTGCTCTCGCTGATCATTCCGCTGGCCGGCTGGATTCGCGGCGTTCCCTACGTCACGCTGGCGCGCATGGCCGCCAATCTCGGCATCGGCGTGCTGGTGGGCTCCGTGCCGCTCTTCGGCGATATCTTCGATATCGCGTGGAAGGCCAATCGCCGCAACTATCGCCTGCTCTGCCGCCATCTGGACGAGCCGCGCCGCCATACGGGGCGAGATTGGGCGTTTCTGTTGCTGCTGGCCGCGGGACTGGCGCTGATCTTCGCCATCCCACTGGCGCTGGTGGTGTGGTTCGCCGTCTGGCTGGCCAGCCGCTAATGCATTTTCAGAGATGCTGTAGGCCGAGGCCTTTGCCTTCATGCCGGCGCGCCCCCAAGCGAACCCAACAGGAAACCGAACCGCGCTACAATCGAAACAGACCGTCGGGGCGTAGCGCAGCCTGGTAGCGCATCTGCTTTGGGAGCAGAGGGTCGGGGGTTCGAATCCCTCCGCCCCGACCATTCGAATCACCCGCCAGATACTTCTTCCAGCAGGTTGGCCGTTCGCGGCGGCTGACGCCCGCGAAAGCCTCCCTTCAACATCCAGCCGCATTCGCAGCCGAAGGTCTCTTGCGTTACCTGACCTTCCACTTCATCGAAAGCGCGGCGAGTTTTTCATCCATCGTGGGCTGCGGCTTGGCGACGGGCTTTTCTGCCTTGGCCTGGGGACGCGGAGACGGCGCCGACAACTGCTTGATGGAAAGCGCAATGCGCTTTGCGCGTGGATCCACGCTGAGCACCTTGACCTTGACGATCTGCCCGGTCTTGACGGCCTCGGAGGGTTCTTTGATGTAGCGGTTGGAGAGTTCGCTGATGTGAACCAGACCGTCCTGGTGAACGCCGATATCCACGAAGGCGCCGAATTTGGTCACGTTTGTCACCACGCCCTCCAGCACCATGCCCGGCTGCACGTCGGCAATCTCGCGCACCTCTTCACGAAAGCTGGGCGCAACGAATTTGTCGCGCGGATCGCGGCCCGGCTTGCGCAGTTCGGCCAGAATGTCGTTCACCGTGTAGGCGCCGGCCGAGAGCTTGGCGCGATCGACCTGCTCCAGCAGTTGCGGCTGCTGGATGATCTGCTCGACGGAAGAGTGGAGCAGCCCGGCGATCTGCTCCACCACCGGATACGATTCGGGATGAACGCCGGTCATATCCAACGGGTTGTCGCCGTTGCGGATGCGCAGGAAGCCCGCCGCCTGTTCGAAGGTCTTGGGACCGATGCCAGCCACTTCGAGGACTTGCGCGCGCGAGCGGAAGCTGCCCTTCTCATTGCGATGGCTGACGATGTTCAGCGCGGTGCGCTCCGTGATTCCGGCCACAAAACGCAGCAGCGTCCACGAGGAGGTGTTCAAGTCCACGCCGACCTTGTTGACGCAGCTTTCGATCACCGTTTCGAGCGACTCCTGAAGCTGGCGCTGATCGACATCGTGCTGGTACTGGCCCACGCCGATCGATTTTGGATCGACCTTGACGAGTTCCGAGAGCGGGTCTTGCAGACGGCGCGCGATCGAGATGGCGCCGCGCACGGTCAGATCGAGATCGGGAAACTCCTGCCGCGCAACCGCGGAAGCGGAGTAAACGCTGGCGCCGGCTTCGCTGACCGTGACCGAGAATATTTCAGAGATGCCCTTCTCGCGCAGGAAGTCGCGCACAAACGCATCGGTCTCGCGCGAAGCCGTGCCATTGCCGATGGCGATGGCGCGCACATTGTGCTTGCGCAGCATGGCTTCGAGCTTGGGCGCGGATTCGGCATTGCCGTGCTTCGAGGTGTGCAGATAAAGAACGTCGTGCGCCAGCAGCTTGCCCGTTTCATCCACCACCGCAACCTTGCACCCGGTGCGCAGGCCGGGATCGATGCCCAGCACCGAGATCGGTCCTGCCGGCGGAGCAAGAAGCAGATTGTAGAGATTGTCGCGGAAGACTTTGATGGCCTCGGTGTCGGAGCGCTTCTTCAGTTCCAGGCGAATCTCTCCCTGGATGGACGCATTCAAGAGACGCTTCCACGCGTCGTCGATGGCGAGTTCGAGCTGGCGCGTCCAATCGCCCTGTTGTCGCAGCACACGGCGCTGAATGATGGCAACAGCGCGCTCCGGTTCGACTTCGATGAGGAAGTAGAGCACATTTTCGCCTTCGCCGCGGCGGATGGCCAACATGCGATGCGAAGGAATGGTCTTCACCGGCTCCTTGTACTCGTAGTACATCTTGAACTTTTCCTGCTCGTCCACCGCATCCATCGCCTTGCGGCTGACAACGATGCCTTCGTCGAAGACAAGCTGGCGCAGCGCCTTGCGCAGATCCGCGTCTTCGCTGATCCACTCGGCGACAATGTGGCGCGCGCCCTCGAGCGCCTCATCCACCGTGGCCACGCCCAACTCCGCGTTCACGAATCCGGCGGCAAATGCCTCCAGCGGCTCCGCTGCGTCCTGCTGCGCCCAAAGATACTGCGCCAGAGGCTCCAGGCCCTTTTCGCGGGCGATGGTGGCCTTGGTGCGGCGCTTGGGCTTGTAGGGAAGATAGAGATCTTCAAGCTCGCTCTTGTCGAGCGTGGCCTCGATGCGGGCCTTGAGCTCATCGGTCAGCTTGCCCTGCTCGGCGATGGAGGCCAAAATGGTTTCGCGGCGCTCGACAAGGTCGCGGAAGTAGGCCAGCTTTTCTTCGATGGCGAGAATCTGCACTTCGTCCAGATTGCCGGTGGCCTCTTTGCGATAGCGCGCGATAAAAGGCACGGTTCCACCGTCGTCGAGCAGCTCGATCACCGAGACGAGCCCGCGCAGAGGGAGATTCAGCGTTTGTGCGATGTGCAGAAGAATTTCAGGGGAGAGGTCTTTTGTCTCTTTCATGAGCGGTCCATGTACATGGTACATGCCGCCGCTGAGGAAATGTGCTGCCGCGCAAATGTGCAAAACGCGGCGGGCCCTTGCCCGCGCGATTTTGTCCGTTGCAATGGAGCGTCGTGCTTTCCCAGGTCCCAAAATCGGGACCTGGGCACCAATTTTGAACGGACTACGCGAGATCGGCTTTCAACGTGATGCCCATGTCGGAGATCTTCTCCGCGGGCATCTCGACCTTCAATCCCGCTTCGTCCTGATTCCACTTCAGATCGCCCTTGCAGCCGAGCAGTTCCACATTGCGGATCTTACCTGGATTCTGCGGGCTGGCGAGGCCAAGAGCCTGCACGACCGCCTGCTTTTCAGGCCGGCCCATCACGAAGGCGTAAATCGCGCTGCCTTTGGCGGTGAAGCGCACATCCTCGGCGGTGAGGTCTTTCTGTTTGTCCTCGTTGAAGTTGCCGGTTTCGATCTTGAGTTTGGTGGAGGGACCTTCGCCATAAATCTTCCAGGGACGGGAGGCATAGATGCCTTCGCTGTTCACCGCCATCCACGCGGTGATGCCCTCGAGTACATTCATCTCTTCAAGATCGAGTTCGCCGGAGTTGGGCAGCGGGAAGTTCAGCAGCAGGTTGCCGTTCTTGCTGACGATATCGACCAGCAGATCGATCACCTTCTTGGCCGACTTGTATTGCTCGCCGCGGTTGTAGTGCCACTGGCCGATGCAGGTGTCGGTTTGCCAGGGATTCTTTGCGATGCCGTCGGAGACGCCGCGCTCGTGATCGAGCAGGCAGGTGCCGATGGCGCAATCCGTGCCTTCCTTGCTTGTGTAAACCGCTTCCGGCCGGCCGCCGTGGGCCTGCGCGCTCACGTTGTAGAGGTGCGAAACCATTTTGAGGCCGTAGTCCTCGAAGGGAAGATGACCGTCGGTGTAAAGAAGGTCGGGCTGATACTTGTCGATGAGGTCGGTGATGCGGTCGAGGTAATGACGCTTCCACGATTCGGGAATATCGTTGTCATTCCACTCGAATCGATCGACAAGGCGGGCGCAATCGGCATCGTGATAGAGATCGGCGAATTGCGGATCGGCGCCGTCGTAGGGAACACCGGCCAGCGGCCCGGTCTTATCGGCGCCATGACTCACGGCCCACCACTTGTAACTGATCCAAAGGTGCTCGCTGACGCCGAAGCGCAAGTCCTGCTTCCGCGCCGCTTTCTGCCAAGTGCCGACGATATCTCTCTTCGGCCCCATATTCACCGCATTCCAGCGCGTGTACTTAGAGTTCCATAGGTCGAAGTTATCGTGATGGACGCCCATGCTGACGAAGTACTTCGCGCCCGCCTTCTTGTACAGGCTCATCAGATGATCGGGGTCCCACTTCGCGGCTTTCCAGTTATCGACCAGGTCCTTGTAGCCGACTTTGGAGGGATGGCCGTAGGTTTCCACATGGTACAAGTATTGCTTCGATCCCTCCTGGTACATCGTGCGCGCATACCAGTCGCCGAATTCGATGGCCGACTGCGGACCCCAGTGGGACCAGATGCCGAACTTCGCGTCGCGGAACCAGTCCGGAATCCGGTAGCCTTCGAGGGACTTCCTGGTCCCGATAAAGTTTCCACCCTGTGCAGCCTGGGCCGTTGCGAATCTTCTCAGAGCGAGAGCGGAACATGCACCGCCCATCCATTGCAGCAACTCACGCCTGTTCAACGTCATTCGAGAATCCTTCCTGTCGCGATGCCCTTGGCATCGACAACCTGCACTGCGATTTCACGGCATCCGCTACGGTGGCCTGTCTTACTTCGCATCCGAAACCATCATTGCCTGACGAAGCCGCTGTTCGGCTTCGGCGTTCCAGTATCCGCAGTCGAGCTCGAAGAAGACTGAGGTGTACGGAATCGTCATCTCCGTCTTGATGACCAGAACGCGAAAGAGCTGCGCGGCCTGGTCGAGCTTGTGAATGATCTGTTCGTGGGGGATGCGCTCGATGTGCGCGCCATAGAGCGCCGCATCGAGCTGCCGCCGATACTCCGCGACACCCGGCGCGTCGTACTCGCCGACAAAACTCAGCTCACGGTCCACATAGACAACGGGACGGATGTGCCTGGACGCGGTCATCGCATCCAGGACCTTCCGCACGACATCCATCTGCTCCGCATTGGCGACGATGGTTTCAATTCCGGGCCGGGACTGGGCCGGATAGGCCGAATCGACAACCGCGATCCAGTTGCGATGTCCAAAGAGCGGCAGGCGCTCGGCGAGTCGGCGCTCCCAATCGGGCACAGAGGAAGTTACTGAGTCGGTCATCGTCTCTTTCCTTGTTGCTGCTTTATGCAAGCTCTTCATCCTGGCAGACGGCAACCTTTCCGCACTTGCCGGAAGCCATGAGCGCGTACGCATCGGCCGCGCGCTCCAGCGGAAACCTGTGCGTGATGATCTCGGCCGGATGGAGGTTCCAGCGCACCAGCCGCTCCACCAGCTCTTCCATCAGCCAGGTCGAGGTGACCCACGAACCGTAAAGCGTCTTCTGATCGTGAATCATGTCGGGAGATGGATTGAATTCAACCGTTCCGCCTTCGCCGAGGAGAACGATTTTTCCCCACTTGCGGGTGGCGCGAATGGCCGTAGCCCGCGCGGCATGGTTCGCGGAGCAATCCACTGCGCGCTCCACTCCGCAACCTCCGGTCAATTCCCTCACCTGGGCGACGTTGTCCGGCCCGGAAGCCAGCACCGCATCGCAGAGACCGAGGTCCATGGCGATCTTCATGCGCTCTGGAACCACATCGATGCCGACGATCTTGTGGGCGCCGAGCTTGCGACAGAGCGCGCCGGTGGCCAGGCCGACGGGGCCGAGGCCGGTAATGAGCACGGCATGATTGCCGTCGATGCCAATCTTTTGCAGGCCTTCGTAAACGGTGCCGAATCCGCAAGCCACCTGCGCGCCGTCGGCATAGGAGAGTTCGTCGGGAAGAGCAATGAGATCCTTCTCCTCCGCGATCATGTACTCGGCCATGCCGCCATCGCGCTGCCAGCCGTAGGCGCGGCGATACTTAGCGCTGGTGCAGGAGATCATGTAGCCGCGCCGGCAGTCGTTGCAGACTCCGCAACCGGAGATGTGGTAGACGATCACGCGATCGCCCAGCTTGAAGCGGCGGCAGCCCTCGCCGGCGGCCACAATCTGGCCGCAGGGCTCGTGGCCGGCGATCACTCCCTGGTAGCCTTCAGGGCCTTTGCCCAGGTGCTCGTGATAGATGCAGCGAATATCGGAACCGCAAATGGTCGAGGCCTTCACGCGAAGGAGAACCTCTCCATGGCCGGGAGCCGGCACGGGCACGGTGCGCATCTCAACGGTCGAGTTGCCGGGCAGAAACGCCGCACTCATCGTCTCTTTCATTTCTTTCATCTCCATCGATCGATACAGTTGCATGGACGCCGCGCACCTCAGCTAGGCCGGCGTAATCTCTCCGTTCACATCCCAAAGAGCTTCCCAGGTCTGCCCGTCTTTCCACAGGAAGACCTGACCCTTGATCAGCCGGCAGTTGCGGTCGAGCTTGCCAATCGCCTGCATCTCTTCTTCGCTGAGCGAGTCGCGGGTAACGCCTTCCAAATTTGCGCGGTAGTTATGGATCGAAAACGGAATCGGCGTCTGTCCGCGCTGGACCGCCCACTTGATGCACACCACGGCGGGATGAATTCCGTGCCGTTTGGCGATCTCGATGATCACCGGATCGTCGGTGGGCGCGGTGTCTTCAGGCGTGCGGTCGCGCTCGGGGCGTCCCGGCGAGCCGATGGGGCAATAGCCGATGGGCTGGATGCCGTTCTCTACGACAAACTTGAACAATTCGGGCTGCTGAAAATGCGGATGCAACTCCATCTCGTTGACCGCGGGCTTGATGCGCGCATCGCGCAGCACCAGCTTGAGCTTGGGGATGGTCATGTTGGAGGTGCCGATATGGCGCACCAGGCCCAAGTCCACGAGATCTTCCATCTTGCGCCAGGTCTTCATGTAGTTCTCGTGAATGTAGGGCTTCGCATCGGGGCTGCGCGACGTAACATCGCAACCGGGCGCATGAAAGTTGGGAAACGGCCAATGCACCAGGTAGAGGTCGAGATACTGGAGGCGCAGATCGGCCAGCGATTTGCGACACTGGGCGATGACATCGTTCTCGCCGTGCTTGTCGTTCCACAGCTTCGAGGTGACCCAGAGTTCCTCGCGCTTGACTCCCCCCTTGATAATCGCCTCAAGCGAAGCTCCGACCTCGGCCTCGTTTCCATACACCGATGCGCAGTCGAAATGCCTGTAGCCCACGGTGGCCGCGCCCTTGACCGCCTCTGCTACCTGGGCCGGGGTGACGCGATCGGAGCCGAAGGTGCCCAGGCCGACTGCCGGCATCGTGGCCCCTGTGAACAACCTTCTTTGCGGAATCGTCGCGGGATCGATAGGGGTGGAAGCACCCTGATTTGACGCGCTCATTCTTGCTCCTTGCCGACAAGTAGTTATCGGTAACTACGACCCTCGAAGAATACGCGCGCGCCTCCTTCATGTCAACATCGGTATTTTCCACAGAGAGAGGCGAATGTCGACGATTACAGAGCAACCAGGCGGGTACTTGTTGAAGCGGGATGTATAGACGCATACTGTCCTGAACTCAAAGAGTATCTTGCGAGGGCAATGAAAGATCTGCGGACGGGAAACGAAAAACGGCGGAAGACCGGCAAAGACGCGCCGGTACGCATGAAGGATATCGCGCGGGACCTGGGTCTCTCGACCGTCACCATCTCGAAAGTGATGCGCGGCCACTCCGACATCGGCGAAGAGACCCGGAAGCGCGTGCTGAAGCGCATGGAGGAGCTGCACTATCAGCCCAATTTCGCGGCGCGCGCGCTGATTACCGGGCGAACCTGGACCATCGGATTGGTGGTTCCCGACCTGCTTCATCCCTTCTTTGCGCAGATCGCCAAAGCCATCTCCGCGGGAATCCGAGGACATGGCTACAGCCTGATGATCACCTCATCGGAAGAAGACCCGGAGCTGGAGCGGCAGGAGATCGAACAACTGCTGGCGCGGCGGGTGGACGCGATGCTGATCGCATCGGCGCAAGAGAACCTGGAGAGCTTCCGGCACATCGAGCAGCGCAAGATTCCGTATGTGCTCATCGACCGGCGCTTCGCGGGCTTGGCGGCGAATTTTGTGGGCGTGGACGATGAAGCCGTGGGCCTGCTTGGAACGAATCACCTGATCGAGCAAGGCTGCCGCAGAGTAGCCCATATCCGCGGCCCCGAAGCCAGCACCGCGCTGGGCCGCATGGAAGGCTTCAAGAAAGCGTTGGCCGCACACGGACAGGCGCTTTTGCCAGGGCACATCGTTTCCATTGGAACCTCGGGAGACGACCGCGGTGAACCCGGCGGCTACGAGGCGGCGAAAAAGCTGCTGAGCATGAAGCGCCGGCCAGATGGAATCTTCTGCTTCAACGACCCGGTCGCCCTCGGCGCGATGCGGGCCATTCTCGATGCGGGCCTGCGCATTCCCGAGGATATCGCGGTGGTGGGCTGCGGCAACGTGCTCTACTCGGACTTCCTCCGCATCCCGCTTACATCCATCGATCAGGACAGCTCCGCAATCGGCCAGCGCGCCGCGGAAATGGCGCTCGCCCTGGTCGGCGCGAAGGGGACTGTGCGACCAAAAACGGAGTTGCTGAAGCCGAAACTCGTGGCCCGCGCCTCGACTCTGCGCAACCTCGGGTGAACATGCGACGCCCTCAGGAGCGCGCTTTTTTGGATCCCACGGCGAGCGCAGCCCAGATGAAGCCGAGCAGAAGCGCCGATTCCTCGCCGAGCGACGCATCGCTCTGTCCCAGCAGCCTGCGCTGAATCGTTCCCCTGGTCATATCGGCGATGAGCCATGCAACTTTCTCCGCGGGCAAGCGGCGAATTTCGCCGCGCCGCGCTGCCTCTTCGATGGCCGCAGCCAGACGAAGCACCGGTTCGCGCAGCCAATCACGGTATTGACTGCGCGTGAGAGAGAGATTCGCCTGTTCGGAGTCCATGATCTGAAAGATTTCTTTTCTTGCCTCCGCATTTTCGAGCCGGGCAAGAGTGAAAGCCCCGATCTTGTCGTGAAGACTCTGGGCCGTGTCGATCCGTTGCAGGGTGCTCTTGCGCAGAGCCTTCATATCGTGATCGAGAACCGCCCGGTAAATCTCGGTTTTGGATCGAAAGTAGAGATAGACGGTTCCCTTGGCGATGCCCGCCTCTTTGGCGATCTCGTCGATGATGCCGCGGGCGAATCCGCGCCGGGCAAAGACGGTGCGCGCGGCATCGACGATCTCGGTGCGGCGGAATTCGGAGACGATCTTCTGTTTGGTTTTCATCGCAAACCGGAGCCATTTTCCCTTGAGCCGTGCGGCGCAAAGTTTCTCTGACCACTCAGTATACTAGAATGACTATATGGTCATTGGCAACGAACGCACCGCCTGGAGCTGGGAACGCAGATGAGCTCCAACAGCGCAACACGGCCCGCCGCCGAGGCGGAACATCACGAATGGAAACCCTCCGTGAATCCGTGGATGGTTGCGGCGTCGGTGATGCTCTCAACGTTCATGGTGGTGCTGGACTCTTCGGTGGCCAACGTCGCCCTGCCGCATATCGCGGGCAACCTCTCGGCTTCGACCGACGAATCGACGTGGGTTCTCACCAGCTATCTCGTCTCGAACGCCATCATGCTGCCCGCCTCGGGATGGATCGCGCGGCGCATCGGGCGCAAGCGCCTGCTGATGATCTCGATTCTGGTGTTCACCGGCGCCTCCTTGCTGTGCGGCATGGCGATCACCATGCCGATGCTGATCGTGGCACGGGTTCTGCAAGGCATCGGCGGCGGCGGCATGCAGCCCCTGGCGCAGTCCATCTTGCTGGAGAGCTTCCCGCCGCAGAAGCACGGCACGGCCATGGCCGTCTATGGCGTCGGAATCGTCGTGGCCCCGGTGATCGGCCCGACACTGGGCGGATGGATCACCGACAGCTATTACTGGCGCTGGATCTTCTACATCAATCTCCCGGTGGGCCTGCTGGCTCTGTTCATGGCCAACCTGTTCATCGAAGACCCGCCTTACCTGCGCCGCGCCTTTCGCGGAGCCATCGACTATCTCGGCTTTGGCCTGATGGCCATCTGGCTGGGCACGCTGCAGTTGACGCTGGACAAAGGGCAGGAGGCGGACTGGTTCGAGGCCTCATGGATACGCTGGACCGTGGCGGCATCCGCGATCGCGCTGATCGGCTTTATCCTGCGCGAATTTATGAGCCGGGAACCCATTGTGCAGTTGCGCATCCTCGGCAACCGCAATTTTCTGGTGGGGACGATCATCACCAGCCTCTACGGCTTTGTCCTCTATGGCGTCACGGCCCTGTTGCCGCTGTTTCTGCAGACGCAGGTGGGCTATTCGGCGCTGGACAGCGGCCTGGCCGTGAGTCCGCGCGGCCTGGGTTCCCTGCTCTCGATGATTGTGGTGGGAATACTGGTCAACTACATCGACGGCCGCATCCTGCTGGCTTGCGGTTTTGGAATCTTCGGCTACTCGACGTTCTTGTTGAGCCACCTGAATCTCGGCATCTCGATGGGGTCGGTCGCCTTGCCGAACTTCATCAACGGCTTTGCCGGCGGCTTCGTCTTCGTTCCGCTCACCACCATGGCCATGGGCATGCTGCGCAAGCAGGAGATCGGCAATGCCGCCGGCATCTACAACCTGATGCGAAATATCGGCGGCAGCATCGGCATCGCCACGGTGACCGCTTTTCTGGTGCGCGGCTCGCAGGCCCACCAAAACTATCTGGCGGCCAATCTGACGGCGAGCAATCCTGCCACCGCGCAAGCGCTCCAGGGACTGGGAGCCAAGTTCTTTGTGGGAGGGGCGAGCGCTTGGACCGCGCATCAGGAGGCCCTGGGGGCTCTTTACCGGAGCGTGCAGCAGCAGGCCGCGGTGATGGCGTATACCGACAATTTCCGCCTGCTGGGGTATCTTTCGCTGCTTTGCATTCCGCTGGCGCTGCTCTTCCAACGGTTGCGGCACCGCTAGAGAATTCTCGCCGCGCTCTACGCCTTTACGCGCACCAGCAGACAGGTGATGTTGTCGTGGCCGCCGGCTTTGTTTGCGGCGCTCACCAGGCGGCTGCACAGGTCATCGAGGGGAAGATCGTTGCAAAGGAGGGATTCGATCAGAGCGTCAGAAACCTCGCGGGTCAGGCCGTCGGAGCAAAGCAGAAAGAGGTCGGCGGGCTCGGCTTCCATTTCAAAGAAATCCGGCGTGACGTGGTTCTGGGTGCCGAGCGCCCTGGTGATGACGTTGCGGAGCGGCGAGCGCAGGGCTTCCGATGGGGTCATGCGGCCCAGCCGGACCTGCTCTTCGACCAGCGAGTGGTCCAGGGTAATCTGCTCCAGGCGGCGATTGCGCAGGCGGTAACAGCGGCTGTCTCCCACGTTGAGCACCAGGACCCGGCGCTCCTCGGCCAGTAGGCCCACCAGCGTGGTGCCCATGCCGCTGAGCTTGTAGTTGCGCTGGGAACGGGAGAAGATGGCCTGGTTGGCGGCGCAAACGGCGCCTTCGGCCACTTGCGACAGGGGTTCGGTCATGGTCCGCGCGGTGAGCAGGCGCAGCACTTCGTCCACCGCCAGGGAACTGGCGATCTCTCCGGCCGCGGCGCCGCCCATGCCGTCGCAGACGACATAGACCCCGTGCTCGACGGAGTAGCCGAATGCATCTTCGTTGGAGGGGCGCTTGCGACCGCGATCGGTGACCGCCGCAGCTACATAGTTGATAACAGCCGTGGCCAAGAAAAATCTCCCATTATCCAGTTTACACGGGTTTGCATTCGTCGTGGAACGGGCGAAGGCGCGCATCAGTGCGCGGGCTGGCTGGCAGCGGCGGCCGCGAGCGGAGGCGGAGCGGGAA
Source organism: Occallatibacter sp. (assembly GCA_049515995.1). Classification (GTDB taxonomy): domain Bacteria; phylum Acidobacteriota; class Terriglobia; order Terriglobales; family Acidobacteriaceae; genus Telmatobacter. The sequence continues at coordinate 31,364 of JBEKTO010000017.1, forward strand.
GCTCGAAGACCTGGATCGCTCCGCCGTTGAGCACGGCAACTCGCCGCCCGGAGGGCGAGAGGGCGACATTGCCGCCGGCGTCCAGCACCGGGCTGACCGGCGCCTCGAGCGCCACCCTGCCGTCGGCTGCGTCGAAGACCTCGGCCACCTGCCCCCTCACATCCTCCGTGCCCAGAAGCGAATAGGCGTTGATCGGATGGGTGACGGCCAAAGTTTCCCGCGCCACGCGCGAGCCATCCATCGACCTGACCACCAGCGGCCAGACCGCCGCGTCGGAGCTCCAATAGCGCCAAAGGCGGCGGCCGTCCATGGCCAGAGCCACCATTTCGCGCCCGCCCGATGGATCGCACGCGCTCACCAGCACCTCAGCTTTCGAGACAAAGTCGAGGCTGGGCGAGCAGACCGAGTCGACCCGGCCCAGGACCTTGCTTCCGCCGCCGAAGTAGTTTAGATTCACCACCCACCGTTGGCCATTGCCGCGCAGGGCTTCAAGATAGCCGTCGGCGCCGATGGGAAGATTGAAGGTGGAACGGATGCGGGTGACCAGCATGACCTGGCCGGAATCCCGGCGCAGAATGCGCACCACCACATCCGCCTGGCTGCCGGACTTCTGCCCATCCGCCGTCGCGTCGGCCTGAGCGGCTGCCTGGCTGGACACCTCGCCGGGTTTGGATGCGAGTCCCGCGGGTTCACGGGACTCGGTGAGCAGAAACTGCTGCGCGGGATCGAGTCCCAGCCAGAGCAGCGGTCCCGGAAAATGCAGAAAAGGCTTCAACTCCAGCGTGGCGTCGCCCTGTTGCAGGCCGTCCCGGTCGCGTAGCAGAAAATGGCCGCCCTTGAGCATCCAGAGGTAGCGCACCCGGTCGTGCACGGTCCATAGGGCCTCGGCCTGGGCCGTCCCGGATGGAAGAGCCAGCACCACGGCGCGAATCTGGCGCTCGACGCTCCAGGAGGTGTCCTCCGCCTCGCGGCGGATGAGTCCCGGCACGCGAAAGGTAAAGAGCAGGTGGTCTTCGTCGAGAAAGTCCAGCGAAGCGAGGCTGTTCTGCTGCCCCAGGTAGATGGGGCCGGGAGGCGAGAATCCCAGCGGCGCTACGTCGATGGTGAAGGCGGGCGGCTGGGAAGGTTTGTCGGGAACCCGGTCGGGAGCGCTCCGCTCGAGGCCGGCGAGGGACTGGTCGAGCGCAACCGCGGCGCTCTGTGCCCAAGCGGCCGGCAAGACGCACAGCCACACGCCGGCCAGCGCCAGGCCCGCGCGCAACCAACCGGTCCGGATCGAATGCAATCTTGCCATCGACTGGTATTCTCGCCGATGCGCGGCGCTTTGGACAGTGATACGGCTCCCTCATGCGTGTGCGAGAGTAAAAGAGGGATGGAAGAGAAGACAACGAGCGACCGGCGCATCGCGTTCCTGGGTTACGGAGCCTGCGCACTGGCCGGCTGCCTGTGGGGCACGGGCTTCTACTTCGGCAGGCTGGCGCTGGATGAGATGAGCGTGGAGCACATGGTGCTCTACCGCTTCCTGTTCGCCTGCCTGGGGATGTTGCCGGTGGTGGTGGCCAACCGGCGCAGGTTTCACCTCACCGGCGGCGAACTCCGGCTGCTGCTGATCTCCGCGGCTCTGGGCGTGCCCATCCAGTTTCTTTGGCAATTTCACGGCCTGGCCCGGACCACGGTGAGCCACGCTTCCTTGATGGTGGGCGCCATGCCGGTTCTGCTGGCCGCGGCGGCTGCGCTGTTTGCCGGCGAGCGGCTCGACCGGATCGGCTGGCTGGCCCTTTTCGGCTCGACGCTGGGCGCGGCGCTCATCGTCCTGGGCGGCAACCGTGGCCCGGCAACGCACGGAGAGCCCTCGCTGGTAGGCGACCTGATGGTGGTCGCCTCGCTGGTCACCGCACTGGCCTGGATTCTGCTCAGCAAGAAGCTGATGATGACCCACAGCCCGCCGGTGGTGACGGCCTACACCATCCTCTCGGGAACCGTCATGCTGGCCGCCTGGGTTCTGGGCCCGTGGCTGCTGAGTCCCCTGACCCATGAGAAGGTCCAACCGCCGCCCTTCGCCCAGGTGAGCCCCACCGCCTGGATTGCGCTGGCCATCAGCGGCCTGCTCTGCACGGCCACCACCACGCTTCTGTGGAACTGGGGCATCCACCACGTGCCGGCCTCGCGCGCGGGCGTCTTCCTGAACATTGAGCCGGCGCTCGGCTCCTGGCTGGGCGTCAAGTTGCTCGGCGAGCACCTGGGCCCGTACGCCTGGGTGGGCGGCGCGCTGATTCTGACCGCGGCCGTCACCCTGACCACGCGCGGACCCCAGGCGGGATCGGCCGCGGAACCCGCCGTCCTGCTGGAGTAAAAGCGTGAGGTTGCTCTACTATCTCTGGCATGGCTGGGAGCATAGCTTCAGGTTCAGGCGGAAAGAGTTCCGCCGCTGGGCGCGGGAGGCGGCGCGATGGGGTTGAGCTGGCCGTTGCCTATGGCCTGATTCTGGCTGTCGTCTGGACGCCTCGCCCATGGCAGCGGGTGCTCTGGTGGGTCGCGGTCGCCGCGGTCGCCATCCTTACAGCGGCCTCGTTCGACGGCCTCAGGGCGATGGGCCTGCGCAGGGCAAACTTCTTCCGTTCTCTGTGGGTGGTGGGCATGGCGCTGGCGATGGCCGCGATCGCGGTCACGCTTGCCGGCGGGCTCCATACCCTGCATCTGCCCGCTGGCGGTCCTATTGGGTTGATTGCGAACTATTGGGCCTATGCGCTCTGGGCCTGCGTCCAGCAGTTTCTGCTGCAATGCTTCTTTCTGTCGCGCCTGCTGCGATTGCTTCCCAACGCCAAAGCCGCCGCGCTCGCGGCCTCGGCTGTCTTCGCCGCCGCGCACCTGCCCAACCCGATCCTGACGCCGATCACCTTCGTCTGGGGCCTCTTCGCCTGCCTGGTTTTTATCCGCTATCGCAATCTCTATCCGCTGGCGCTGGCGCACGCCATTCTCGGCATCGCGATCGCCATCACCGTTCCCGGAGCGGTGGACCACAACATGCGCGTCGGGCTCGGCTACCTGACTTACGGGCACCGGATTCACCCGGCACACCCTGCATCAACGCAGCCATAAAGACCAGATCGCGTCCACCGAGGCGTGGGTGATGGCGGAGGCGGCAACACGGCGATCTCGCCGCCATGCCCGGCCATAGAAGAAACCCGCCACGGTGGCCAGCAAGACGTAGCGCCAGTTGAAGTGAGCCGCCCGCTTGTTGAAGTGGGCGAGACCAAAGAGAACCGCCGTCAGAAGCAGCGCCGAAGTGCGCCCCATGCGCCGCTCCAGCAGATTCTGGAGCCAGCTGCGAAAGAAAAGCTCCTCCGGAACAGCGATGAAGAAGAAAGTGAAGAGCCATGCGCCGGCAATCGGCGCCAAGCCGGGCCAAATCCCATGCAGATGCAGAAATCCAAGGCTCAAGCCCAGCACCAGCGCAATCGGCGTGTACCAGGCCAGTTCCCGCAAGCCAATGCCGGCGTCGCGCAAGCGCAGGCGCAGATCGAAGCCAACCCCATCCAGGCGGCGAACCAGGAGAAAGCCCCAGACTCCCGCGTCCAGCAACAGTATTTTATTGAAGATCGCCAGATGGGCCGGCCACGCGCTCTCAAACCAGCGCAGATCCACCGCCAGGCCCAGAGCCGCGAGAACCAGAAAATCCCGCCAATTGCCGCGCTGGCTGGAATCGGCGCATCCGGCCTGCCAAAGCAGGCAGGCAATGGCCACGGGAAGCGCGGCGTACAACGCAAACCAGCCCCAACGGAACTGGCCCGCGGCGCACGCCACCAGGAGATAAGGAAGGCTCAAGGCGGCCGGACTCAGAAGTTGCGCCCAAACAGGAAGCCCGCGCACCCGCGCGGCCATGGCCTGCGGAAAGAACGCTGCGCCCAGAAATGGGATGAGCGTGAGCAAGGCAGCGATCGAATTCGCCGGGGTGATCATAGGGCTCAGCTCCATTGTGCGCCTTCATCCCGAGAATTCCTCGCAAGGCGCGGCCCTGCAACGAAGAGAAAGATTCGCGTCGCGCGCGTCCCATCTATAAAGCTGTCTGGCGCTCCCAGTTTCAAACTTCGGTCACCGGTTCAGGCAAATTACCGGTAACGTCCAACTGAAACTGACCGATACCTACCATAGCGATATGTGGAGGCATCTGTGACCCTTCTAACCTGGAACCACGCCTGCGCCGTCGGCGTTCGCGCCATGGACGACCAGCACGGCATCCTGATGGATACCGTGAACGAGCTGCGGCTGGCGCAGGTGCACGGCCGCGGACGCGAGCAGCTCAGCGAGCTGCTGGACCGGCTAATCGAATTCACGCGCATGCACTTCTGGAGCGAAGAGCAACTGATGGAACAGACCGGCTTTCCCGGCTTGGCCGAGCACCGCGCCGAGCACCAGAGCTTTCTGGCGCAGATTCTCCAGTCGGCCCATCGGCTGCAATACGGCGAAGGGGTGCAGATGTGCCCTCTGCTCTGCTTGTTGCGCGACTGGTTGACCGAACATATCGAGAGTCGGGACAGTCAGTATGGCCCGTGGCTGAACGAGCGCGGCATCTATTGATGCGGCTCTCCCCTTCCGCTCAACTTTCGTAACCTGCTTGCCGATATCTCTCTTGCCGGAGAGTGCCCCGAGAAAGGGGAACCATGGCTTTATTGACCTGGAACGAGCGGTATTCCATCGGCGTGAAAGCCCTGGACCGTCAACATGCGGGGATCATCCAGATGCTGAACGACCTTGACGCCGCAACGACGAAGGGCCAGACGCAGGAGATCGCGGGCACGCTGATGCGCAAGCTGGTGAACTACACGCAGAACCATTTTTCCGCAGAGGAAGCGATGATGAAGGCCTCTCAATATCCGGGGCTGGATGAGCACCACATGAAGCACCAGGCTTTGACAGGAGAAGTCGAGGAATTTGTCCTCCGATTCGATCGGGGCGACAAGACCATGTACCCTCCTCTGCAACAGTTTCTGAGCGATTGGCTCGCCGACCACATTCTGAAAACGGACCGGGAAGTTGGCATCTGGCTGAACGAGCGCGGTGTGCATTGAGCCGCCTTTTGAGGCGAGAGCCTGGACTGTGCCCCAGCCCGGATTTCCCGTGAATGCCTTCGCTAACTTGACCGATATCGCAAATGCCGGCTCGTGCCGCTAGGAGAAAGACACATGCCCCTGATGACCTGGACCGACCAACTCTCAGTCGGCGTTCAATCCATCGACAACCAGCACACCATCCTGATCGAGACCCTCAACGAGCTTCACGCCGCCATGATGAAAGGCCAGGCCCGAGCCATTGCCGGAGAGCTGCTGCACAAACTGGTGGACTATACGCGGGACCACTTCGCGGCGGAAGAAGCGATGATGCAGGCTGCTGGTTATCCGGCGTTGGCCACGCACCGCCTGAAGCACAGGGACCTGACCAAGCAGGTGGAGGAGTATGTCGCCCGTTACGAGAAAGGCGATATCACTCTCAGCGTGCAATTGCTCAGCTTCCTCTCCGATTGGCTCACCACCCATATTCAAGGCGAGGACAAGGCGTACGGGCCCTGGATGAACGAGCACGGCGTGCGATAAGAGGCATTCAAGCGGCAGTTTCAGTGTTTCCCACCCTGGCAGACACGGCGAGGGTGGGGCGCCCGGCAGTTCGCCGGCTGGGGAGCGACGATCTGCTCTATCCCTCGAAGGAGAGCTGCGCCGAGGCGAAGAGCGGGGAGACGGGCTTGGGCGCGGAAGCCAGTTCGTAGACCAGCCGCTCCAGCACCAGGCGCTTGTCCGGAGGCGAGGAGCGCAACTCGAGATCGGCGCGGGCGATCAGGCGCAGGGCGCGGGTAAGATCGCGGCGGCTCTTGTAGCGGCGGGCCTGGCGGATCAGGTCGTCGGCGGCAAAAGGCGGCATGCGGAAGCCCTGCCACAGCGCCTGCCAAATGGCGCGCGAGTCGCGGACGTTCTTTTCCAGGATCACCAGCATCTGGCGGAAGGTGCGAGCAAGCATGTAGAGGTGCCCGATGGCGGCGTCTTCGCCGGCGTCGGAGCTGTTCAGCAGCCCGTGAAGCAGGGCCAGCGCGCGCACCCGGTCGCGGGCGCTGATGGCGTCGGTCAACTCGTACAGCGAACGCTGCTTGGCGCTCAGCACCATGGTCTCCACATCGCCCAGCGTGATGCGGCCCTTGCCCATGGTATAGAGCAGCAGTTTTTCCAGTTCCGAAGAGATGAGCATCATGTCCGCGCCCAGCGCGTCCACCAGTTCGCGGGCCGCGTCGGCTTCCACGCGAACGTCTGCCGCCTGCGCGGTGGCAACGGTCCAGCGCATCGCGTCTTCCTCGTTTACGCGGGCCAGCTCCACCATGCCGCAGTGCTCGCCGAGGGTCTCGGTGAGCCGCTCGAAGCGGTTCTTGTCATCCATCTCCATGCGCCGCGCATCGGAGGGAATGCGCAGGAAATCGGCGACAAAAACGATCAGCGTCTGCGGGTTCGGCGAGCGGAAGTAGCGACTGAGCGCCGCAAACTCTTCCTTCTTGGCGCCGCGCGTGTAAAGCTGGCGCACGTTGCGCACAAAAATCACCTGGAACGGCGCCATCAGCGAGGGAGTCTGCGCGCGGTCCAGCACCTCGAAGATCGAAGTTCCGGAGAGATCCAGTTCGGAAAGGCAGAAATCCCGCAACTCCTGCGGCACGAAGGCCTTGAGCACGGCCCCGCGGCAGCGGTCCAGCAGGAAGATTTCGTCGCCGGCCAGCACGTAGCCGGGCCGCAAAGGCCCCTTGCCAGCCGCGGCAGCCTCGATCTCCGCCACAAAGCGCCCCACGGCGGCAAATCCCGCGCCCCAGCGCGCGCCGCTCAAAGGGCCATCCCTCTTGCAGCGCGGAAAGTATTTGCGTCCTTCATGCGCCTCCAGAATACCTTTCCCGGCGTTGCAAGGCCAACCCTTCGCGGCAAACGTTGCCAGAAGTGACAACGCCGCGCGGGACGGGCGAGCGCGGCCCCCTCTAAAATCCTTCCAGCACATCGGCCACCAACTGCCGCGCGAAATCGCGCGAGAGCCGCGCGACGGCCGCCGGGTCTTCCTGCAAAAAAGTCGGCAGGTCGGTGGTGGACTGGTACTGCTGGCGGAAGACGTAGTTCTTGTTCTCGTAGAGCACCTTGCCGTCGCGTCCGGTGAGGGTGATCGAAACCACCATCGTGATGAGAAAGCTGGACGACTCCTGCGTCGAAGCGTTGTAGGTGAGCGGAGCCACCGTCTGCTTGAGAATCGTCCCATGCAGCGTCGCGTCCGCGTCGGCGTCGGCCTTCGGGATCACGCGAAAACGGCTGCGCGCGGCAAACTCGCGGATGACGGCATTGGTCATCACCGTCTCGGTGCGATAGGCCTCGGTGTGCGTGGCAAAGACCGGCACGGAGAGCGTATGCACATCGGGCGGCAGGTGAGCAGCCGCGCCCAGCGTGTGGTAGCCGCATCCGGAAAGCGCGAGCAGGGCAAAAACAGCCGTCGAAAGGATGGGCAGGCGCATGACTCATCTTACCGCGCGGGCAGCCGCGGCGGGCGCACTCAGACCCAGGCGCTGGCCAGACGGCCCAGTCCTGCGCCAGAGAGTTTGAGGCCGTCGGCGCGGTTCCTGAAGTAAAGATCGTTGAGCTCGCCGGTATCCACCTGCTCCAGCCGCCGAAACCCGGCGCGGTGAAGTTCTGCCGCCAGTTGCTCGGGAGCAAAAAAGAGCCGGAACGGCTCCCCGGCGGCCGCGACTCGTCCGGCCAGCGCGTCGAAGACCCTCCGGCGCTGCGGGGTGAGCGTCTCCGGGGAAAAAGCGTAGTCGAAGCTGACCCCGCTGCCAAAGGGCAATGCGGCGATGGCGCTGAGCGTGGCGCGAAAGGCATCGAGGGTAAGATACGGCGTGACGCCGAGCCAGCCGAAGAAGGCCGGTTTGCCGGCATCGAATCCCGCCTCGGCAAGCCCCCCGGCCAGCGTCTTGTGCTCGAAGTCCAGCGGCACAAACGTCAGGCCGGCGGGCGCGTCGATGGCGGCTTCCTCGAGCAGCGCGCGCTTCCACTCCTGCGTAGCCGGATAATCCACCTCGAAGACCCGCAGCGAGGCAAAGGGATTGCGATAGGCGAAGGTGTCCAGCCCAGCTCCGAGGACCACGTATTGCTCGACTCCGTTTTGGACGGCCCCGGCCAGCCGGTCCTCGGCATAGCGGCTGCGGGCGGCCATGAAGAGGCGAAAATCCCGCGCCACCTTGTGCATCGCCCGCTCCATGTCCCGGGCATAGCCGGAGCCAATCAGCCGCACCGCGATGGGATCTTCCAGAATGCGCGGCCGGTCCGCCAACTGGTGCGCGGCGCGCCGTATGGCTACGCGAAGAGCGGTCTTGCTGGCTTTGCCTTTCTCCATGCCTTCGAGTGTAGTAGACGGCCGACGCGCCCTCGACCGCGTACCATGTCTCTCATGAGCTGGATTGGATGGGCACTGCTCTCCGCGGCCTTTGCCGCCGCCACCGCCCTGCTGGCCAAAGTGGGCGTGGCGCATGTGGACTCGAACCTGGCCATGGCGCTGCGCACCACCGTGGTGCTGGTCTTTGCCTGGGGCATCGCGCTGGCGCTGGGCAAGCACGGCGAAATCCGCTCCCTCGACCGCCGCACCCTGCTCTTTCTCGTGCTCTCCGGGTTGGCGACCGGCCTCTCCTGGCTGTGCTACTTCCGCGCCCTGCAACTGGGCCCGGCCTCGCGCGTGGCCCCGCTGGACAAGCTCAGCGTCCCCCTGGTGATGGTCTTCGCCTGGCTGCTGCTGGGCGAAAAGCTCACCGCCCCGGCCGTCGTCGGCGGCCTGCTCATCACCGCCGGCGCCGTGGTGATGGTGCTGGGATGATTTGCCGCGCAGCCGCTTGCCTATACTGAAAGGAATAAACGCGGCTCTCCCTGGCTGCGGAACGCTCCCATGACCGCTCAAACCCAATCCGAAGCCAACGCCGCCCCGCCCCGCCGCATCGTCCTCACCGGCTTCATGGGTTCGGGCAAGAGCACCGTTGGCCCGCTGCTGGCCGCGCGCCTGGGCTGGAAGTTTCTCGATGTGGACGACGTCATCGAGGCCGAGGCCGCCGCGACCATTGCCGATCTCTTCGCCCGCCACGGCGAGGGCCATTTCCGCCTCCGCGAGCACGCGACCATCGCCCGGCTGGCCGGCGAAGACGCGCTGGTTCTGGCCCTGGGCGGAGGCGCCATCGAGCACCCCGCCACCCGCGCCCTCCTGCTCGCCACCCCCGGCACGATCCTCGTCCATCTGGAGGTCAAGCTGGCCACCACCCTGGCCCGCTGCCGCGGAACCGAGCGCACTCGCCCCATCCTTGCCGACCAGGCCAACCTGGCCAGCCGCTACCAGCGCCGCCTGCCGCTCTATCGCACCTCCCACGTCTCGATTCCGGTGGATGCGCTCACCCCGGAGCAGGCCGTGGACGCGATTTTGCGGGCCGCGGGTCTTCAATAACCCGCTCGCTGGTGATCTCTGGTCGCTTGAACTCACGTGCGAAACGTGCTACACGTATTACACGTAAAGAAAGAGGAACAGAGTATGCCCGCAAACGATGAAAAGCAAAACATCACCTTGCGGCTGAGCCGGCAGACCATCCAGAAGGCGCGGGTTCTCGCCGCCCAACGTTCCACCTCCATCAGCGGCCTGCTCACCAGCCAGATCGAACTGCTTGCGGACACGGGAGATGATTACGAGCGCGCCATGCGGAGAGCCATGGCCCGCATGGAGAAAGGTTTCCATTTAGGCGAAATCCCTAAATTGGACAGGGACGCGCTCCATGAACGCTAAAGTCTTCGTCGATACAAACATCCTGGTTTATGCGCATGACCAAGAGGAAGGATACAAGCAAGAAGCGGCAAAACGGATTCTGCGCAACCTCGCGCAACACCAATCCGGAGCCGTGAGCATGCAGGTATTGCAGGAGTTCTACAATACGGTGACACGAAACTTGGTCTTTCCTTTACCGAAAAACGAGGCCCGGGCGATTGTCGAAGACTTCTCCTACTGGTGCGTTGCGACAACTCCGGCAGAGATCAAGCAGGCATTTCTGATTGAGGATGCAGCCAAGATTGGCTTCTGGGACGCGCTGATTGTCGCCGCTGCGCTCAAGGCTGGCGCGACGCAGATTCTTTCCGAAGACTTGAGCCACGGCCAGACCATTGCGGGAATCCAGATTGTGAACCCCTTCGTTGCTCCTTGAGCCCCCTGGCCTCCCGCTGTATCTTCGCGAAGCTGCCTCCCCGGCGCTTCCCGCTTGCTATCATCGACACAGATTTCCGGCAGCAGCGCAATCCGGACCCACCCACCGAGGTCTTGGCACGTCCCGATGACTCCCGCCTCCCAGGCCGCACCCGCCGAACACGCCCGCCACATTGCGGTCCACGCGCCCCAACCCGGCGCCACGGCTACGCTCATCCACGACCTGCGCGAGCTCTTCAAGGTCAAGGTGGTGACCATGGTGCTGGTCACCGGCTGGGGCGGCTTCTATCTGGGATCGATGCAGTCCGGCATCTCCACCATGCAGCGCGGCCTGCTGGATACGCTGCTCGGCATCGGCCTGGTCTCAGCCGGAGCCGGCGCGCTGAACGAGGCGCTGGAGCGCAGGACAGACGCGCGGATGAAGCGCACCGCGGACCGTCCGCTGGCCGCCAGACGCTTTTCGCTGGCCCAGGGCATCGTCGCCGGTCTCGGCGCTCTGGCCCTCGGCGCGGTGGGTCTGGCGCTCACCACCAACCTGCTCACCGTGGCCCTGGCGCTGCTCACGGCCTTCACCTACGTCGCCATCTATACGCCGCTCAAGCGCTTCACCACCATGGCCACCTTCATCGGCGCATTCCCCGGCGCCATGGGCCCGCTGCTGGGCTGGACCGCTGCCCGCGGCCGCATCGAGTGGCCGGCCGTGGCCCTCTTCGCCATCCTCTTTGTCTGGCAGTTCCCCCACTTCATGGCCATCGCCTGGCTCTACCGCGACGACTACGCCAAGGCCGGCATCCGCATGTTGCCGGTGGTGCAGCCCGACGGCTGGTCCACCGTGGCCGAGGCGCTCTTCTTCGCCGTGATCATGATTCCCGTCAGCCTGACTCCCTGGCTGCTCGGCATGGCGGGCATCACCTATGCCGTGCTGGCCGCCGGGCTGGGCCTCTTCTACCTGGCGTATACCGTCCGTTTTGCCCGCATCCTGCGCACCAGCGACGAAACCGAAAGCCGCATGCTGGCCCGCGATCTGCTCAAGGTCAGCGTCCTCTACCTGCCCCTGCTTTTCACCACGCTCATGCTCTGCGCCAGGGCAAAGCACTAAGGAAGCGGAACCATGACGACCCGCGTCGCTCCTTCATCCAGCATCCGCCCCGCCATCGCGGCCATTCTGGCCATCAGTGCGGCGGCCACAGCCTTTCTTTTCTGGCTCATCTACGTACATCCCGCGGCGGCGGCGAGCACGCAGTACGCGTTCCTGCCCGCCCTCAATGCTCTGCTCAACGGCCTCAGCGCCACGGCCCTGCTCATCGGCTATACCTTCATCCGGGCGCGCCGAATTCAAGCCCACCGCGCGGCGATGATGACGGCCTTCGCGTTTTCCACGCTCTTTCTGGTCAGCTACATCGCGCATCACGCGCTGCACGGCGACGTACGCTACCCCGTCCACGCGGCTCTGCGCTCGGTTTACCTGCCGTTGCTGGCGAGCCACATTATCCTGGCCATCGTGGCGCTGCCGCTGGTGCTGGTCACTTTTTTCCTTTCGCTCAGCGGCCGGATTCCGCAGCATCGCAAGGTCGCACGATGGACCTTTCCGCTGTGGCTCTACGTCTCGGTGACCGGAGTCATCACATACGCGATGCTGCGCCTGGCGCAGGGATAGGAACGGTCATGCCCAAAGCACCATCGCATCCCGGCCAAAACGGCGACGGCACGCGGCAGTTGCTGCAATGGGGCGCGTCGATTCTGGGCGCGGGTCTTTTGGCCGTCGCGCTGCTACAGACGCTGCTGGGCGGTTTCTCGCCCACCGGCGCCAGCACCAACACCGGCTGGTTCGCCCTCATCGTCGCTCTGATGTGCATTCCCTTCGGCAGCCTGCTGCTGGCCCTGGGCGCGGCCAAGTGGCTGCGCAACCGCGCACTCACCCGCAACCGCTGATCGTCTGCTATCCTTTTCAATTACTGGAGTGCACGAACATGGCCAAGAGCGTCAACAAAGTGATCCTATTAGGCAACGTCGGCAAGGACCCGGAAATCCGTTCCACCCCCAGCGGCACCATCGTGGCCACCTTCGGGCTGGCCACCAGCGACCGCTATCAGGACCCGCAGGGCAACTGGCAGGACCGCACCGAGTGGCACAACCTGGTGGCTTTCAAGCGCACCGCCGAGATTGTCCGCGATTACGTGAAGAAGGGCTCGAAGCTGTACGTGGAGGGGAGCCTGAGGACCAGCAACTGGGACGACAAGCAGTCCGGCCAGAAGCGCTACAAGACCGAGATCATCGTCAACGATCTCTCGCTGCTCTCCGGCCGCGACGAGGGCTTGGGCGGCGGCCAGGGCGGATACAGCCGTTCCTCGGGCAGTTCGACGGCCAACTTCGATCAGCGCCCGCCTGCCGGTCCGGACGATATCGGGCAATCGGCCGAAATCTCCGACGACGATATACCCTTCTAGAGAAGCCGCGGACGGCGAACAGTTGGCAGCCAGCAGTTTTCAACTGTTCGCTGTCAACTGTCTGCGGTTAGCCTTCTTTCATCAGCGTGGCAATCAGCGTATCCCTGCGCATGTTGGCCATGGCATCGGCATTGCCCAACATGCGCATCCAGGCAAAGAAAGCACCGCCGGCCAGCGCCAGGAAGATGGGCACAGCCAGCCATAACCTGCCGGCGAGGGAGCAAATTCCGAAGACCGCCGCGCCCACGCCCAGCACCGCCAACTGAACCAGCAGGCTGAGCAGCGCGCTGCCCTGCGATCCGCGCTGCCGCGACAGCCGCCCCGGATTCAAGCGGTAGGGCATGGTAAGGGAAAAAATGTTGCCCGCGGCCAGATTGGTAGGCAGCGCAAAGAGCAGCCACGCCACCGTGGCCGCCAGCACGGCCGCGCTCGGCCGGCCCATGCGCAGACTGAGCAGGACCCCGGCCAGCAGCGCATCCAGGGCGAAGAGCAGCGAGTGGAAGAGATTCTTGGCCAGCAGAACAGAGCGGATGGGCGTGGGGGAAAGAAAAAGCACCTGAATCCCCGCGCCCTCGGCGCCCAGGTTGTTGTAAATCAACTGCGTAAAACCGAGCAGCGCATAGGCCACGGCCATGGGCAGTGCGAAGGCAAAGGGATGCCCGCCACGGGGAGCGGCGTTGCGCAGCATGGCTCCGAAAAGAAAAACGAAGACCAGCGGCGCGCCCAGCGCATAGAGCAACGGCATGGAGCGCAGGATGCTGCGCAGTTCCTTCTCCATGACCGCTGCGATGGGACCGGAACCCATCCGGAAACGGGCGCCCTGGCCCCGCGCTTTGTCCCGGTTCGGGAGCGTCTTCTTCAGCGCCGGGGCCGTGCCCAGGCTTTCACCGCGATACTCGGCGCGCAGGCGCGCCGCCAGCACGCCGCCTGAAGCCAGCGCCCAAAGCCCAAGCAGTCCGATCGCACCCAGCGCAGGAACCGGATCCTGGCCGCCGGCCCGCTCCAGCGCCCGCGCGGCCAGCCCCGGCGGCAGCCAGCCTTGCACCGCGACCACCACCGGCAGCCAGCGCGCCACCGCCGCCTTTGAAGCCGCGCGCGCCTCGGGACTCATGGGCTCGCCATGCCTGTGCTGGTGAAAAGCCGGATTGAGCAGTTGCGCGCTGAGCGCGAACACCAGAAACGCCGCTCCCAGAATCTCCCGCGTCTTGCGCTGCGCCAGCCAGCGGTCGATCCAGGCAAAAATGGCCCGCGCCGTGAGGATATTGAAGACCGCGAAGACCGCCAGAGCCAGAGCCGCCCAGGCCGAGAGATCGGGTCGCGCCGCCGTGATACCCAGCCAGATGCCGAAGCAGCTGAGAGCGCCGAGGATGGTGGAGATATCCGCCAGCCCGAAGATGAGGTGAAGCAGAAAGAACGGCCCGAAGCCCACCGGAAAGCGCAGCAGGCTGCTCATGTCGAACTGCTCCTGAAACGAAGCCATCGAAACCGGAACCAGTTGCCAGACAACAAAGACGACCCAGGGCAGAATCGGCAGGAACTGCCAGGCCTCGTTTTGGACAATGAAATACGCGCCCACGCCCAGGCCGGCGCCCATCCCCAGGCCCATCGCGGCGTAGAGCGCAAAGCCGACGGTGCGCGCGCCCAGTTCGAAGGCGCCCTGGCTGGTGCGCAGGCCGTTGATGAAGATGCGCCAGCGCAAATTGGCCAACGCCTTATATTGCGCCCGCGCCAGAGTGGCTGGGTCGATCTCTTCCGGAACGGCGCCGGTCCCTTCTAGGCCAGCCATGAGAGCTCCTGCGCCGGCTCCTGGCCGCCGGCTCCCACGATCGAGAGAAAGATCTCTTCGAGGGTCAGCCGCTGCTCCTGCCCGGCGCCGGGCAGCGTGCTGGCCACGCCCGCCCGCAGCTCTTCCAGCGATCCATTGGCCACCAGCCGGCCCTGCGAGATGATGGCCACGTGGCTGCACAGCCGCTCCACAATCTCCAGCACGTGCGTGGTCAGGAAGATGGTCGCGCCGCGGTGGATCATGCCCTGGAGCATGGTCTTCAACATGCCCGCCGCAATCGCGTCCACGCCCTCGAAAGGCTCGTCGAGAAAGAGCACCTTGGGTCCGTGGATCACGGCCGCGGCCATGGCCAGCTTCTTCTGCATTCCGTGCGAGAAGTCGGTCACCAGCTTGCGGCTCTCGCCGGCCAGTTGCATGAAGTCCAGCAATTCTTCGGTGCGCCGGCTGACGGTTTCGCCGTCCAGCCCGTACATGCGGCCCACAAAACGCAGATACTCCGGCGCGGTGAGCCGCCCGAGCAACGCCATCCCTTCCGGCACCACGCCGATCTGGCGCTTCAGATCGAGCGCCCCGGCGCTGAACGGCTGGCCCAGAATCTCGATCGATCCCGCGCTCGGCTCCAGCAGGCCGGTCAGCATTTTAATGGTGGTGGACTTGCCCGCTCCGTTCGGCCCCAGAAAGCCGAAGAACTGCCCCGGAGCCACGCTCAGCGTGACATCCTCCACGGCAGTCAGCGCGCCAAAACGCCGCGTGAGGCCATGGGTTCGAATTGCCGCGATTTCCATGTGCCGCCAGCATAGCAAGAATTGCGAGTGAAACAAAACGACGCGGACACGCGCAAGCATGAAGCTATGGACGAGTTAGCGGTGAAGTCAGTTCACAAAGCTAGCGGAGCCGCGCTTCCCTGCCCTATTTCGATGGCATGACCGGAAGATTCGCGCTGGGCGCGGAGAAACTGGGCGCGGAGGCGTCGATCTGCCGTTGCACCGCGCGCAGAGCCGGATCTTCGGGAAAGTTTGCGCGGTATTGCTGAACCAGGTTGCGCGCCCGCCAGCTTTGGCCGTCGAAGTGGTAATGCTGGGCCAGCCGGGCCACCAGCGGGCCGCAGTAAGGGTAGGCGGCCACTCCGCGCTCCAGAACCGCTTCGGCCTCCGGCGCGCGGTGCAGGTTATCGAGGGCAGTAGCCAGATTCAAAAAAGTCGTGGGCTCTTCCGATCCCTGCTTGAGCGCCCGCGCAAAATCGTCGGCGGCCTTGGCGTTGTTCTTGTTCTGCGCCAGCTCGACCGCGCCCAGAAAGTTGAGCACCCGCGGATCGTCGGGCAATGACTTGCTCAACTCATCCAGCTTTTTGAACCAGAGCGGCCACAGGCTGGGGTCCTTGCGGCCGACGGTCCAATACGCTTCCAGTTGCGCCAAATCGGGCATTCGCTCGCCTGCCTGGCCGGCCGGCCGATTGAGCCACAACAGGCCGGGCAAATCGGGCCTCGGTTGCTCGAAGGCGACCTCGGGCAAGGGCTGGCCTGGAGAACGCACGATGCGATGCTTGGTGTCGTTGGAGTGCGCGATGCCGGCCACCGGCCGCTTCTCCATGTGACATGCGATGCAGTTGTCCGCGGTCGCGCCCCGCCTCGCGTCGTCCGGCTTGAGCGTGCAACCGGTCTGCTGGTGGCAGCCCAGACAGGCGGCGCGATAGGCGGACGTTTTGTCCTCGGGCCGGGGAGCGTGATGAATGCTGTGGCAGGTGCTGCAGGTCAGCCGCCCATGGCTCGCCTGGTAACACCTGCTCAGTTCCAAGGTGGAGTTCTTCCACCACAGCGGCTGCTCCAGGCTGCCGCGGATGGGAGGATTGCTTTCAAGGCGATTGGCTTCCTCGCGCTGCTCCGGCTTGATGGGGCGCTTGACGATGGCCATGGTCTCGGCCAGCGGCGTGCCCGGCCGGTAGTCCATCGCCGTCTTGCCGGGATAGACCACCACGGCATCGCCCGCCTGGTGGCACTCGCGGCACAGGTCGTCGGCCAGCCGCGGCGACAGCTTGGCTGGATTCACGATGGATGTATCCACCTCATGGGCCGCGAGCACGCGGCCTTTTTTGCTTTGCATCTCCTTGACGTGAAGCGCGCCCGGACCGTGACAGCTTTCGCAACTGATGCCCAGCTCGCCGAAGCGGAAGGGCGGTTCCTTGTACATGCCGTCGCGGTTGGCCACCGGCTCCGGCTGGCCGTTGTGGCAGAGCAGGCAGCCGGCGGTCATCGCGCGGTTGAAGCCCGGATCGTCGGCGGCGTAGCCGGGCGACAATTCCCAGCTCCTGCTGTGCGCATAGTAGGAGAGCGGAGCCTGAAAGATCCACGGGCCAATGCGAAAGAGATAGGTGTAGCCGACGCTTTCGCCGCCGGTCACGTAGTCCATCTTGTGAGCGAGGCTGTATTCCTTGCGCCCGCTCTTGTCCAGTTCATAGACGCCCTGATAGAGATTTCCATCCTTCTGGTAGACGGTGTAGTAGCGGCCGCTTTTCGGGTTGAAAACGGTGACCGGTTCCGGCGCTCGCCCCAGCTCGGTGGACGAGTTGGCGGGCGCCATCGATTGCCCATGCGGGGTGCGAAGATAAGCGCGGGCAATCTCTTCGTGGCAGCCCGGGGCGGCGCAACTCTTCGAGCCCACGTAGGCTGCCGGGGAATCCACGTTGCGGAAGATGGAGCCGCCGGAGTTGCTTTGCGCGGGAAGGCAGACAGCCGACGAAAGCGCCGCCAGCAATGCAAGACTCAGGCCGTTCGCGGACGCCGGGTGGATTGCGCTGCTACCTTCAGGACGCGGCATAAGCAGTTCGACCTGTGGCCAGAAGACGGCGCGCCCTGCGCGGCGATTCTCCCCTTCCCGTCTTCCCGCCGGCTCTGCGCAAAGCGGGTTTTGCTTCCGCTTCGGCGACGATTGCCCGCCATCAGGCTCCCGTACCGGGAAAGGCCGCATAGCCCCCGTGGCAGGAGGAAGTGGAAATGGGAAAACAGTGTTGCACAAGATGGGGCGCACTCCACTTTGCAACTGGCCGCATCAGTGTAGAGCGGGCTAATATCGGAAGGCAAGGAGCGCACATGCTTCAGAAGTTGGCTGGCAGACTCAAATGGGAGCAGAAGCCGGAAGGCATCCGTGTTGCGATCCCGATGCGGCGGAGCGTGATCTCGATGCTCTACGGCCCGATCGTCGTGTTTTGGCTGGTTGCCGCCACTGTTCACTACTGGCATTTGCTGGATGCGCCCCACCCGAACGACGCTGAATTCACGCTGCAAATGGTGGCGCTGGGAGTGTACGCGGTGGGGTTCCCCTTCTTCCTCTGCTGGCTGGCCTTCACCTTCACGGGCGACACCCTGGTTGCCCTCAACCCGGACGAGATGGTGATTCAGCGCCGCGTTCTCGGCATCGAGCTGGTCACGCGCAGCTTTGAAAACACCCACGTAAGTCAATTGATTTATGTTGCTCCGGGAAAACTGACGAGCAATCAGTCCCTCGTGGATCCGAATTCAAGCAAAATCCAGTTTCTGGTGGATACCAGGACGCATAGCTTCGCCAAGGGAATTGCGGAAGAGGAAGCCAGCGCTCTGATCGAGGAGATGCTGAAGGTTTACAAGTTCAACGGGTCCTATTTCGCCTGAGTGCGGCCCGGCCGTGCATGGGCTTGGAAGCGCGGAGAAGCAAGATGATGGAGAAGCTGGCTGGGAGGCTCAAGTGGGAGCGAACGCCCCAGGGCATTCGCGTCGCAATTCCGCGGCGGCGGAGTGCGATGAGTGCTTTCTACGTCCCGCTGATCGTGATTTGGCTGGCCGTCGCGTCCATTCGCTACTGGCATCTGTTCGAGACTCCCCACACGCCCGACGTTGAATTCACGCTGCAAATCGCCGCGATAGGCATTTACGGCGTCGGGTTCGTTATCTTCGCGTGCTGGCTGGCGGTCACTTTCACGGGCGAAACCGTCGTTTCCCTGGATCCGGACGAGATGGCGATTCAGAACCGCGTTTTCGGCGTCGAGATGGCGACGCACCGCTTTCCGACCCGCGAGGTAAATCAACTGACGTATGTCGCACCGGGCCAGAGAACGCCCAACGGCACTCTCGATGGTCCAAAAACCTCCAGTATCCAGTTCCATGCGAAGAACAGGACGCACAGCTTCGCCAAGGGAATCGGACCGCTGGAAGCCAGCGCGCTGATCCAGCAGATGCTGGAGATTTACAAGTTTCCCGGAAGCTACTATGCGTAATGCGGCGCGGACGCTCCCGGATATTGGAAGCGCGGAGAAGCAAGATGCTCGAAAAGCTGGCGGGTAGGCTCAAATGGGAACAAACAGGCCAGGGCATTCGCGTGGAGATTCCGGCGCGATGCGACTGGTTCGTGGTAATCGGAGGCTCGATATTGGCGGTGATTGCTCTCTTTAGTACCAGCATCGGAGCAATGTCCCTGATCTTCGAAAACCCAAACAGCACCAGGTGGCTTAGTACGCTGGGCCTGTTGGTCTTGGAATGCCTCGCCCTGAGCGTGTTGGCCTGGAACTTCAAAGGCAAAACAACGCTTCTGCTCGATCCCTCTGAAATGAAACTTTTACGCCATGTCTTAGGTATCCATTGGCGTGCTTGCACCTTTGCAACCAAAGACGTTCGAAACCTGCGCTACTTGCCATCCTCCGGACTCAGAATCAGCAGATATTACATTCCAGGCGTTCTGCGCTTTGAAGTAGACGATAGAACCTACAGCTTTGCCACGGGAATCACAGACATCGAGGCGTTCAGGCTCATCGATTGCATGCTCGAAATTTGCGACTTCCCCAAAGAGCGAGCGCAGGAGTACATCGGCATCCGACAATGAATCCAACCTAATCCACGCCCGATTCGTTCTCTTCCTCCGGCTTGCCCAGCGGATCGTTGTCGCGGTCCGTCACTTCAACCAGTTCGGCCAGACGAGCGGCCAGATCCGGCGACCAGCTAGCTTCCGGCGCGCGCCAGCCCCAGTTGCCCGCTCCCACGGCGGGCGTGTTCATGCGCGCCTTGGCGCCCAACTCAAGCAGATCCTGCGCCGGGACCACCGCCATCTGCGCCACGCTGGACTCCACGGCCCGGATCAGAGGCCAAACCGGGCGATCGGCGACCGGCCCCACATACGTCTCGACAGCGGCACGCTCCAACTCGCTGGCGGCCTGCCACCAGCCCTGCGTGGTGTCGTTGTCGTGCGTGCCGGTGTAGGCCACCGTGTCGCGAGTGAAGCGGTGGGGCAGATGGATGTGCGCGCCCTTGCTGTTAAAGCCGAACTGGAGCACCTTCATGCCGGGCATGCCCAGCTCCAGCCGCAGGGCTTCCACTTCGGGCGTAATCAGCCCCAGGTCCTCGGCCACCAGCGGCAGCGGCCCCAGCGCCGTCTCCAGCGCCTGGAAGAGAGCCAGGCCCGGCGCCTTTACCCACTTGCCGTTGACCGCCGTCTCTTCGTCGGCCGGGATCGCCCAGTAGGCCTCGAAGCCGCGGAAATGATCCAGGCGCACGATGTCGTAGAGCTGAGCCGCGCGGCGAATGCGGTCGATCCACCAGTCGAAACCGCGCGCGGCCAACACATCCCAGCGATAGAGCGGATTGCCCCAGCGCTGGCCGGTGGGCGAAAAGTAGTCGGGCGGCACGCCGGCGATGCGCACCGGCTTCAGTTCCTCGTCCAGCTCGAAAAGATGGGGATGCACCCATACATCCGCCGAATCCATGTTGACGAAGATGGCCACATCGCCCAGAATCCGGATCGCATGGCCTGCGGCGGCCTCGCGGAGAGCTTTCCACTGCCTCGCAAAGGCGAACTGGAGCACCCGCTCCTGGGCCAGGGCGCGGCCATGCGCCGCGGCCACTTGGGCCAGAGCTTCCGGCTGGCGGCGGCGCAGCGGCTCGGGCCAGGCCGTCCACGCGCCGGTATTGAACTGGCTGCGCAGCACGGCAAAGAGAGCGTAGTCGGCGAGCCAGCCCGCCTCGGCCCGGCAAAACGCATCGAACTGCCTCCATTGTTCCGCCAGCCTGGGGTCGTTTGGCCCGCGTTCCAGAAAGTTTCCGGCCGCCTCGTAGAGCAGCGGCAGCTTGCGCGCCTCGATCTCGTTGAAGTCCACGCTGCCGCTTCGTCCAGCCAGCCCGGCAATCCGCTCGCCGTCGATCCAGCCCCAGTCGGAGAGGAATTCAAGACTGATGAGATTGGGGTTGCCCGCAAAGGCCGAGGAACCCGCATAGGGCGAGTTGCCGTAGCCGGTGGGGCACAGCGGCAAAACCTGCCAGACGTGCTGTTTGGCCGCGGCCAAAAAGGTCACGAACTCATGGGCGGCTGGACCCAGGTCGCCGATGCCCCCATACGAGGGCAGCGAGCTCAGGTGGAGCAGGACTCCGGACGAACGTTGAAACTCCATGGCTCCATTATCGGCTGGAGCGGGGGGAAAATGCCGGTCAGGTGCATCTCCTGCCAACTATAATGCGTCTGTCAGCTCCCCATAGCCGTCAAACCTTGCAGGAAAACACAGAGGATAAAACTTTTGCAGAATCGTTGCAGTCGATCCCTTTTCTCAGCCTTGGCATTTGTCCTAGCGGCCGTGGCGCCGGTTGCCGCCGCCCTAAAATCAGCCCCGCCCCAACCGATTGTCCTGACCGCCGGCTGGCAGTTGCAGGATGCGGCCAAAGTGCCGCAATCCGGCGCTGAGGTCGCGGCTTCCGGCTTCAGCACCAGCGGCTGGTACACGGCCACCGTTCCCGGCACCGCGCTCACCACGCTGGTAGACAACAAAGTCTATCCCGAGCCTCTCTACGGAGAGAACAACCGCCCGGAGACGATTCCCGAAAGCCTGGCGCGGACCTCCTACTGGTACCGGACCGTGCTCGATATTCCGAAGACCTACAAGGGCAGCCGGATCTGGCTCAACTTCGACGGCATCAACTACTCCGCAACCGTGTGGGTCAATGGCGCACAGGTAGGCGCGATGCGCGGAGCCTTCAGCCGCGGCATCTTCGACATTACCTCCCATGTCGAGCCGGGCAAGCAGGTCGTGCTGGCCGTGCTCGTCGCGCCGCAGCCGCACCCCGGAATCTCGCACGAACACACGCTGCGCAACGGCCTGGGAAAGAACGGGGGCGAGACCGCCATCGACGGGCCGACCTTTCTCTCCACCATCGGCTGGGACTGGATTCCCGCCATTCGCGATCGCGACACCGGCATCTGGCAAAAGGTCTACATCTCCGCCACAGGTCCGGTCCTGGTAAAGGACCCGCTGGTGACCACCGACCTGCCCCTGCCCAGAACCGACTCGACGGACGTGGGTGTCCAGGCCACTGTGGAGAACACCGGCGACAAGCCGCTGAAGGGCGTGCTCAAGGGCAGCATCGAGAACATCGCCTTCGAGCGGCCGGTCGAACTGGCCCCGCACAGCACGCAGCAGGTGAGTTTCAATTCCAAGACCACGCCCGCGCTCCACATCGAGCATCCGCGGCTCTGGTGGCCCAACGGCTACGGCGCGCAGAATCTCTACAAGCTGCATCTCAGCTTCGAGGTTGGGAACAAGGTCTCTGACGCGCAGGACGTGGAGTTCGGCGTCCGCAAGATCACCTACAGCGTGCCCGATTCGGAGAACCTGACCATCTCGGTCAACGGCGTCCGCGTCTTCATCCGCGGCGGCGACTGGGGGCTGGACGAAGCCCTCAAGCGCATTCCGCGCGAGCGGCTCGATGCCGAGATTCGCATGCACAAGCTGGCCAACATGAACATGATCCGCAACTGGGTAGGGCAAAGCACCAGCGAAGACTTTTATGAGATGTGCGACAAGTACGGCATCCTGCTGTGGGACGAGTTCTTCCAGCCCAATCCGGCCGACGGCCCCGATCCAGCGGATCTGGACACCTATATGGCCAACGTGCGGGAAAAGATCCTGCGCTTCCGCAACCATCCCTCGATCGCCGTCTGGTGCGCCCGCAACGAGGGCAACCCGCCGGCGCAGATCGACGCCGCTCTGCGCAAGCTGATGGCTGAGCTGGAGCCGACGCGGCTCTATCAGCCCAGCTCGACCGACGGCCGCGGCGTGCGCTCCGCAGGCCCCTATTTCTGGCGGACTCCGCGCCAGTTTTACTTCGTCCGCGACGATTTCTTCAAGACGGAAACCGGCAGCGTCTCGGTGCCCACGCTCGAATCGATCCACGGCATGATGCCCAGGAAGGATTGGGAGACGATCAACGACGACTGGGCCGAGCACGACATGGCCAAAGGCGCGCAGCGCGGAGATGCCTACCCGGCTATCCTGGCCAGCCGCTACGGCAAGATCGCAAACCTCGCCGATTTCGTGCGCAAGGCGCAGTTGGCGAACTACGAGAGCTTCCGCGCCATGTACGAGGGACGAAATGCGCAGCTCTTCCATCCCACCACCGGAGTGCTGACCTGGATGAGCGATCCGGCGCAGCCCAGCTTCGTGTGGCAGATCTATCACTACGACCTGGAGCCCAACGCGTCGCTCTTTGCCGTGATGCATGCCGCCGAGATGGTGCATATCCAGTTCAACGAGTACAACGGCGATCTCCAGGTGATCAACAACCAGCCCGATCCGGTCAACGATGCGGTTGCGCGCGTCTCCATCTACCACCTCGACGGCTCGCTGGCCGCCCAGTACGACACCAAGGTGACGGCGGCGTCCGATGTCGCCACAGACCTTGGCCCGGTCAATTTCCCGCCGGTGCTCGCCACGACGCACTTCCTCAAGCTGGAACTGCTGGACGCCAAGGGAAAGCTGCTTTCGAGCAACTTCTACTGGCGCGCCGAGCCCGGTTATCCGGATGTTCTCACCGATCTGGAGAAGATGCCCACCGTCACGCTGACCGCGGAGGTGGAGCGCAAGGACGCGGACGGCAAGCGCCTGCTGACGGTGACGCTGCACAATCCTTCGGCGCACATCGCCCTGATGGCGCATCTGCAACTGCGCCGCCAGCATTCCGGAGAGCGTGTGCTGCCGGTCTACTCGAGCGACAACTACGTGTCGCTGGTTCCCAACGAAAGCCGGACCATCACCATCGAAGCCGCGGAGAAAGACTTCAACGGCGAGGATGCCCTGGTGATGGTGGATGGCTGGAACGTCAGCGTCGCCCCGGCATCCTTCACCGGCGCTTCCATTGCACCCAACCTCGACGCCCAGCCCGATCGCTCGCCCTTCACCGGACTGCCCTTCCAGACCACCGGCCTGCGGTAAGGCATCTCAACGTCAGACGCAGAAAGGCCCGCATCCATCTCGGATGCGGGCCTTTCTGCTGCTCGGTGGTGAGGTTCGCGGACTACATGCCGGGAGCTTCCGGCGCCTGCGCCTTGGCGTTGAGCCGGATGCGGTTGTGCTTCTTGTAGTCGTCCATGATGCCGCTCATGAAGATGCTGAAGGCGTCGGAACGGCGCTCTTCGAGAATCTGGTCGCGGGTCTGGTCGAAGTTCTTGGCGATCTCGTCCGCGCTGGGCTCCTGCTTGTCGAGCAGCTTGGCCACTACGCCGGTACGCTGCGCATTGATGGGTCCGCTGATGGAGCCGGGCGTCATCTCAAACAACTGCGGAGCCACCTGCGCCACCTGGCCCAGATCGGGCACCTGGCCGGATGGGCCCACCAAGTCGCTGGTCTTGACGGTCGCGCCCACGGCCTTGGCAGCCTTGGCCAGATCGTTCATCGCCTTAGCCTTGTCGGCCAGATCCTTGGTCTTCTGGCTGAGCAGGCCGGGGAGCAGTTCGTCGCGGTAGTCGTCGAGAATGTGGCTCTTCCAGTCGGCAAAGACCGGCGCGTGAGCCGGGGCGATGCCGGTAACCTGGAAGATCGCATAGCCTTCGCCGGTTTGCGCGAACTGCGGCGGATCGCTCTGCTTGGACGCGAAGGACTTGGCGAGGACCTGCGAGCCATCGGGCAGCGCGGCAATCATGCCTGAGCGGCTGACCAGCGGCGTGGTAGCCAATTGCAGATGGTGGGCCGCGGCGGTCTTCTCCAGGCCGTTCTTGATGGCCTCGGAGGTAAGGGCGTGGGCATAGTTCTCTTCGGCCTGCGCCGCCTTCTCGCGAATCAGCGTTGCCTGAATGGTGGGCAGCACCTCGTTGATGGACTCGGCGTGCGCCGTCTGGCGCTCCTCCACCTGGACGATGTGATAGCCGAACTGGCTCTTCACGATCTTGGTGTCGCCGATCTTCTGCGTGAAGATGGCGGTGTCGAACTCAGGCACCATGCGGCCGCGCTGCGAGAATCCCAGTTCGCCGCCCGTCTCCTTGCTGCCGGGATCGTCGGAGTACTTCTTGGCCAGTTCGGCAAAGTTCGCCCCGCCCTGAATCTGCTTGAGAATGCCCTCGGCCTTGGCCTTGGCCGCGGCATCGGCCTTGGCGTCTGCGTCTGCATCCACCTTGATGAGGATGTGGCGCGACTTTGCCTGCTCAGGAACCGCATACTCGGACTGGTGCGCGGAGTAGTACTGCTGAATCTCCTGCTGGCTGGGCTGCGGAACTCCGCCGGGCAGTTCGCCGGGCGTGAAAGCAAAGTAGGTGATCTTGCGCTCTTCCGGCACGGACGCGGCATAACGCGGACCATTCTTCCTGAAGAACGCCTCCAGGTCGCTGTCCGAGGGATTGATCGTCTTGCGCAGATCGTCGGCGGAGATGACCGCATAGTCGAACTTGATCTTGATGTTCTGCTTGAGATAGGCCTCGCGGACTTCCTTGTCGCCCACCGAAACTCCGGCGGTGACGAACGCCTGCAGACGGCGGATGGCGATGTCGCGCTTCACGTCCTCCTCGAAATCCTTGACCGAGAGATTAAAGCGCTCGGAGATCAGGCGGGCGTAATTGTCGGTGCCGATGAACTGGCCGTTGGGAAAGATGATCTGGCCGGCGGCGCCGGTGTGCAGGTACTGGATCACATCGTCGTCGGTGGCGTGAATACCCAGCTTCTCCGCTTCCACGAGCAGAATCTGCTGCTGCACCAGTTGCTGGCCGATGCGCTGCTCAAACAGGCCCAGAATCACCGGATTGTCGGGATAGCGCTGCTGCTGCAACTGCTGCCGGGCCAGCGTCTCAACCTTCTGCTGGCTGACCGTCGCGCCCGAAGAGAGGAAGCGGCTGTACCAGTGGGGATAGATGACGGCATAGGTATCGGCGGATGCGGCTCCCCCGCCGGTGAGGCCGGGGATCAGGTACACCACCATGGACACCGAAGCGGCGGCGATGATGACGACGAAGAATGCCTTGACTACACGGCTGTCTCTTTGCAGGAAACGGATCATGGATGGACTTGAGCCTTCTACTCTCTATGCGCGCGCGCGGCGAGCCTCCTCTGGGGCAGCACAGTGGCGGCTGGAGGCGGGCATCTCTCACGGATGCGCAATTCTCTGCCATTATAGACGACCGGGAACCAGGAAGATTGCGCGGGCGTCCAATTCGGAAAGGGAGAGCATTTCCCTCATACCAGAGCGGGCATCCCGGAAGCCGGGATGCCCGCACATTGCTTTCAGGTTGTAAGGCCCTCAACGCCAGTAGTAGTAGCCGCCAACCACGTAGTAGGGCCGGTAATACACCGGCGGATAGCCATACGGATAGCCGGCATAATACGGAGAGCCGTAGGGGTAATAGCCGCGACGGTAGAGCGTCGGGCCGCCAGGATAAAGCCCCTGGGCCAGCCGGGCCGCTTCCTGCGCGTTCACCGGCGTCACCGTGAGCGCCGTGTTCAGGTGGAAGGTGACCAGCGCCTCGGCGGGAATCCATACTCCCGGTCCGGGAGTAGCCGCTGAAGCCGCAGTGCCCGCGGCCGCGCCTGCTCCGGCGCCGATCGCCGCGCCTTCGCCACGGCCCACGGCGCCGCCGATAATGGCGCCCAGAACCGCGCCGCCAAAGGCATTGCCAACCGTGTGTCCCGCCTTATTCGGCCCTTTTACCTTGAACTGATCGGAATCCAGGGGGTAGCTCTGCCCGCCCAGATCCATCGAGGTGAGCTTGAGGGCCAGTTCCGGGCTGCCGCTCAGCTCGCCGGATTTCTTGGTCTCGGTGACCACTCCGTGCACGGTCGCGCCGCGCGGAATCGCCAGCACGCCGCCAACTGCCACATCGCGAATCACGGTGAACTGGACCGGTTCCCCATCCTTGGCCCTCTTGCTGTTCAAAGACTCGCTGGTCCGCAACTGCAACAGGGTTCCCTGTGGAACGGTTACTGGGCCGTTGGGAGTCTCGTAAACCGGAGCGGGAGGCGGATTGTAAGCCCGCGCGGGAGGCGGCACGGGCGCATACTGGGGCCGTGCAGGAGGATAAGGCGCCTGCGGCTGAGCCTGATCCGGAGCGGGAGGCTGCTGCGGCAATCCCTGCGGCGGAGGCATCGGGCCTTCGTCCGAGCCCGGCTGGGTGTCCGCCATCTGCGGCACGCCTGCGTCGCCCGTATCCGCTGGCTGCGCATCCTGAGCGTCCTGCGGATTACCGACCTTCAGGTTGTTGTTCACCTTGGTTACGCCCGCCACATGAGCGGCGATGGACTCCGCCAGTTCGCTGGAGGCCTCGCTGGACACGGTGCCGGAGAGCGTGACCTCGCTCTGGATGGTCGCAGCGGTGATGAGATCGTTCTTCAGCGCCTTGGAAGCGTCCAGAGCATGGACCACGTCCATCTCGATCTGTCCGTCGGTGCGCTGGCCGGCTGCCTGAGCCGGCGATGCCGCCGCGGCAGGAGCCTGATCCTGAGCCAGGGCAACGATGCCGCACAGGACAACCACCGCAGCCCACGCCAGGGTCTGCTGGAAAACTTTTTTAAGCAATGGCCGATTCATCTTCTTCTATCTCCTCTGCCTGAGGTGCTGCTCCCGCTTCAAGTCGTATAGACGGGGAATTGCGGGCGCTGTCATCTGTGGGAACCCGACGGCTGGGAAAAAGTTTCGCGCCCAGGCAGCGAGTTTACCCCACCAAGAAGACAGGAACAAACTTAAGACGCCCACCCTCCCCGGCTGACGAAACAAATCGCGGCGCTGCGGCATCAAAAGCCGCAGGAGGCCGGCAGATGGCGCCACGGCTGAACTATGCAAAGGCATTTCCCGAAGGAATCCATGCGCTCTTGAACCTGGGAAAGGTCATCGGCGCAGCCGGCCTGGAGCCATCGCTCCAGGAACTGGTGAAGACACGAGCATCGCAGATGAATGGGTGCGCCTACTGTATCGATATGCACACCAGGGACGCGCGGGCGGCAGGCGAGACCGAGCAGCGTCTCTATGCGCTTTCGGCATGGCGCGAGACGCCGTTCTTTACTCCCCGCGAACGAGCCGCGCTGGCCTGGACCGAGGCGCTCACCAATATCCAGCAGGGACATGCGCCGGACGATGTCTACGAGGAGGCCCGGCGCGAGTTCGACGAGGCGGAACTGGTGAAACTCACGCTGGCCATTACGCAGATCAACGCCTGGAACCGGATCGCACTCGGCTTTCGCGCCGAACCGGGCAGTTATCGGCCGGCTGCGCGCACTTCAGCCTGATCGAACGCAAAAAGGGAGACCCGAAGGTCTCCCTTTTTCTTCACTTGCGCCCGGTTTTTACGCCAGCGCGCGATCGAAGGCCGCGGCCAACGTCTTCAATCCGGCCGCCACATCGGCGCCCAGGTGAACCCGCACCGCCCTGCGCCCGCGCGACTCCAGAACGGCAAGATCCCCCGCCGCCTGTGCGTCGATGACCACGCCGAAGGTCAACTTCTGCCCCGGAATGTCCACATCCACGGCATGGCCCGCCGTGATCTGGAGGAAGACGCCGGTGTTGGGGCCGCCCTTGTAGTCCTGGCCGGTGGAGTGCAGGAAGCGCGGGCCGAAGCCGAGGCAGGTGGCCACATGCTTGCGGTCGCGCACCTTGTGCCGGAAGCCCTGAATCGCCGCTTCGTACTCCGGGAACATGGGCAGAAAGGCCAGTGCGGCAAAGTAGTCGCCGGAGTGAATCTGATCGAGATGCGCGCGCAGCAGCCCGGCCAGCGTCTGGGCAGGCGCGGCGGCCTTCAGCGTGGCGGCATAGGCCTCCGTCGCGTAAATCTCGATGTCTCCATCCACAAGCACCGGCTCGCGCTCCGGCAGTTTGCCCGTTTCTTCGTAGGCCGCGGTCAGGGCGCGGGTTTCGATCTTGGCCGACTCAACGTCCGGCTGGTTGAATGGGTTGATGCCCATGACCGAGCCGGCTACCGCCGTGGCAATCTCCCAGGAGAAGAACTGGCCGAAGATCTCGTAGAGATCTGCAATCTCGACATGGACGACCGGATGACCGGCAGCTTCAAGAGCCGCAACCTTGGCGTCCTGGCTCGAATCGGCCGTGCCCGCCAGGCGAATGTAGGCGAAGATGCGGTCGCTGCCGTAGGCCCCGGGCTCGGCGATGGCCTCGCGATCCACGGGCGTGATGCCCTTGCCCAGCTTGCCGGTGGATTCGGCGATCAGTTGCTCCATCCAGGCGCCCAGGTCGTAGATCTCGGGCGAAGTAAAGATAGTGATCTTGTCCCGTCCGGCGTTGGCGGCGGAGCCCAGGATCAGGCCCAGCTCGACCGCGGGATTCTCTGCGGACGCCAGCTTGGCCGAGGCAACGGCCTTGGCCGCCTCCTCCAGCAGCTTGCCGGCATCCAGGCCGGCTACGGTGGCGGCCACCATGCCGAAGTTCGAGAGGGCCGAGAAGCGTCCGCCGATCTTCGGATCGCCGTAGAAGATGTAGCGGAAGCCGTCGGCCTTGGCCACCTGCTCCATCTTCGAGCCGGGGTCGGTGATGGCCACAAAATGGCTGCCCGCTTCCTCGTCGCCCACGGCAAACTTCATTTCATCGAAGAAATACTGCTTGAGAATGTTCGGTTCCAGCGTGGAGCCGGATTTGCTGGCCACAACCACCAGCGTCTCCTTGAGGTCCACCTTGTCGCGGGCGGCCTTTACCTGCGCCGGATCGGTGGAGTCCACAATGTGGAGCGCGGGAAAGCCCGTCTGCTGCCCGAAGGTCTCAGAAAGCACCTCGGGACACAGGCTGGAACCGCCCATGCCCAGAAGCAAAACCGACTTGAAGCCGCCGGTCTGCACATCCGCGGCCAGCTCGGCCAGTGGTCCCAGCTCCTTCTGTTGGCGCTCGACGATGTCGATCCATCCCAGCCAGTTTTCCTCGCCATCGCGGGTCCACAGGGTGGGGTCCTTCTGCCAGAAGCGCTCCACCTTGTGGCTCGCGCTCCAGTCGGCGGCAGCCAGATCGACGGCGCCGCGAAGTTCTTGGGGGACTACAAATCGAAAGCTCATATCGTTCTTAATTTTGCCTGAAAAATCCGGGTTCGGACAGGATGGCGCGCACAAACTGCGGTGAAAACCACGTGAATGGGTCACTCGCCAGAGGCTTTGCAAGGTGTCTTGCGAAACGGGAAGGGCTGCCTCTCAGCAACAGAGAGGCAGCCCTTCCGATGAAATGCGCGGCTCCGCGGGAGAGCCAATTCGGCATATCAATGCCGCTGAGCGCCCTTGAAGTCGTACGACGCGCCAATGGTGAAGCCGTTCGGTGTGAGGTGGTGCGGCGACCCCCACAGCAGCCCCCAGGTCTGATACTCGTAGTCGCCGCGCACCCAGATGTTTCTCAAGACCCGGTATTCCGCCCCACCGCCCGGCGACATGACGGAGCGGGTGTCGTGGTCATACATTCCATAAGCGGGGAAGTCGATGCTGCCGATGCCTGCCACATACTTGGCGTAGGGACGGAAGTTGTGGAAGTGGCGCCATGTATAAATGGCACCGCCCTCGCCGGTGTCCTGGCGCATTCTGGGGAGGGCCGCGGGGCGGCCGTAGTTGATATCGTGACCTATGAACTCAAGGCCCAGCCCGCGTAAAAAGGTCGGCAATTGAGTGGGGTAATAGTCGACCCACGCCGAAATACCTTCCATTCTCCAGCGGGAACTCGGCCCGAAGTCCGTGCTGAAATCGGAGATGCCAACGCCGACGACGAGCGGCAAGCCGCCTTCACGGGCTGCCGGGGCGACCTGAGAAAAGACGGGAAATGCTGCGGCGACAAAGAGGGCTGCCATCGACAGCCTTGAAATCAGCCTGAAGAACATGCTGTGTCTCCTCCAAAACTGCTGAAATATCCCCGAGGCAACATCCCGTGTTGGGAAAGTGTACACCGGCAACTCAGAGTTGGATGGCAAAGATCTCGCTAAGAACCACGAAGTCTACCTCTGCACTCCAGTTTGCAACCTGTACCCGGACAGGTCTAAAAAAGCAACTCACCTGCCTCCGCCTCGAGGGCAGCAATCAATGAGCGAAGCACTTCTATCCGCTCTTCGGCCAAACTCCTCGCGCTTGTTAGACGCAGCTTGCCTGGCAAATGCTCAACCGCACCCCGCAAAACCTGGAGAACGGAGGTAAAGGTGGGATAGCGGGTATCCCGGCCCACCTTGGTCAAAGCACGCAGGGCTCCGACAGCGCCCAACTGCTCCAGAATATCTGAATCCCGCAACAATACCGCTTCATTCAGTACAGGTTCATCCTGGGGCTGATGGGTCCGGATAGCCTCCGCAACACCGTCCAGCTTATCGGCGGGAAACCCCCACCCGTTCAGCAGTTCCCGTGCCCGCGCGATGGTGTAGGGGACGTGATCCCAGTGCGCCAATTGGGTTGTATCCTGTGGCCGATGTCCCAGAAAGACTCCCAGATCGTGCATCCAGGCAGCGGCAAAGAGAATGTCGTCATCATATTCCAACCCCTGCCCGAGACGAACGGCCAGCGCATAAACCCGCGGCTGATGGCCGAATTTGTCCACCGGCAGAGCCTCGGCCCGGATGTAGGCCACGACGGATTCCCGCCAGCCAGCGGCTGTCATCAGACCTCTCTGGACTGGGCCTTTGGAGGCCGGTTGGGCACGATGCGGATCAGGTCCAGACCACCCAGGTCCTCGACCGCAAAGGCCGGAGGCGCCGCGGGCACGGCCACAATGCCGCGCGCGGGCAGATCGACCGGCTCGAATCCGGAGCCGGTAATTCTGGCTGACCCGGCGGCGGCAAACAGATAGGCCAGCCCTTGCGCCGGCTCGCCTTCTCCCGGCAGGCTCGCGCTGCTCCGGCTCCCATCCAGGGCGATGCGCTCCACGCGGAAGTACGCCGCATCCACCAGAATCGTGCGGCCGGCAAGCGCTTTGGCCGGAACCTTGCCCGCGCGGGTAACCAGCCGCGTGGCCTCCAACGATTTCGCAATGTGCAACTCACGCGGGCGTCCGTAGTCGTACATGCGGTAGGTCAGATCGCAATTCTGCTGGGTTTCCAGTAGAATCGACCCCGGCCAGATGGCGTGCACCGTGCCGGCATCCACAAAAATCATCTCTCCGGCCGCCACCGGCAGCACGTTGAGGCTCTCTTCCAGCGTGCCCGCGTGAATGCCTTCCTTGATCTTTTCCAGGGTCACGCCGGGCTTGAGCCCGCAAGCCACCTGGGCTCCGGCTTCGGCCGCCAGCGCGTACCAGCATTCGGTTTTGCCGCGCGGCTGGCCGTACTTTTGCGCCAGTTTGTCGTCGGGATGCACCTGCACGCTCAGCTTTTCCTGGGCAAAGATCATTTTGATCAGCAGCGGCGACTCCGGCGACGCGCAGGACACGCCGAGCAAGGCAGCGGGAAGTTCGCGAAAGAGTTCCGCCAGCGTCTTTCCGGCGTGGGCGCCGGTGGCCACCAGGCACTCATCGCCCGTGAGCCAGACCTCCCCGATCGGTTCGCCCTCGGCGATGCGGTCATACCAGGGGTGAAGATCGCGGTAACCCCAGACCCGGCCCACAAATCTGGGCGCAATGCGAAAAGGAGCCAGTTCCTGAAGCGGCAATTGCCCGGATGCAGCCATATGATTCGACCCTACCCTCCACAAAAACAAGCCGCCTGCCAGCCCATCGGCCGTTCGGCGGCAAAACTGGGCGGCTCAAGACCTGCCGCCGCACTCCCACTTTACCAGACAGACAAACCGGCCCGGAGTGAAACCGTCGGCCCGCTCTTGTCAATTTTTCTACAATCGCCGGGGAGGTTTGCCCGAGCCCGCCTGGACCGGATAGCCTAGAGACAGTTGACTTTGGACATTCGGGCCGTGCGGTTCGGTTCCAGCGATCTCCCTGGCGCAGGCGCTCCGGACGGTCCTCGATTCGATTCCGGTACCCCTCGATCCAGGCTCGAAGCCTCGCCGGCCCGAAATTCATCGTGCCGCCAACTGCCCAGGGAAACAGCGAAGGAGACAGCACCAGCGCATGGCAAATCCAGTTTCCATCTGTGTGATCGGCTCAGGATATGTGGGACTCGTAGCAGCCGTTTGCTTTGCCGAAATGGGCCATCGTGTCACTTGCGTAGACAACGACGACTCCAGGGTTGCGACTCTCCGGCAGGGCGGCGTGCCCATCTTCGAGGACCAGTTGCCCGAGTTGCTGGCCAAGCACCTGGACCGCGGCGTGACGTTCACCTGCGATCTGGCGGAAGCCGTCAAACGCAGCGAGGCCATTTTCATCGCCGTGGGCACTCCGCAGGGCGACACCGGCGCCGCCGACCTTTCCTACGTCGAGGCTGTAGTCTCTGAGATTGCCCGCGCCATCGACGGCTACAAGGTCATCGTGGAAAAAAGCACTGTGCCGGTTTACACCAACGAGTGGATCCGCCGCGTGCTGCACCGGCACGGCGTGACTCCGGCCAGCTTCGAAGTGGTTTCGAACCCCGAATTCCTGCGCGAAGGCACGGCCATTCTCGATTTCCTGCATCCCGATCGCATCGTGGTGGGCGCCGGCAACGAGCGCTCCGCCGATGTGCTGCGGCGCATCTACGAGCCGCTCACCTCGGGGACTTACTACGCACAGCCGGGCGCCTTGCAGGGCTCTTGCAGCGCCTCTCATCCGGCGCGGCTGCTGCTCACCTCGGCGCAGAGCTCGGAGATCATCAAGCACGCCTCCAATGCCTTCCTCGCCCTGAAGATTTCCTTTATCAACGCGGTGGCCAACCTGGCCGAGGCCGTGGATGCGGACATCGAAGATATCGCCGCCGGCATCGGCATGGACAGCCGCATCGGTCCCCGGTTTCTGAGCGCCGGCCTGGGCTACGGCGGCTCTTGTTTCCCCAAGGATGTGGCCGCCTTTCACTGGGTCGCACAGCAGCGCGGCGTGGACTTCCAACTGCTCCAGGAGATCCGCAAGATCAACGAGACGCAGAAGGACATCTTCTTCAACAAGGTACTGTCGGCCTTGTGGACCTTGCGCGGCAAGCGGCTGGCGGCCCTGGGGCTGGCCTTCAAAGGCGATACCGACGATATCCGCGAGTCTCCGGCCATCGACGTCATCCGCAAGCTGCTGGAGGCGGGGGCCTCGATTGCGGCCTACGATCCGGCGGCCATGGAGCGGGCCAAGGAAGTGCTGCCGCCCAGCGACAAACTCTGCTATGCCTCGGGCATCTACGAAGCGGCCCAGGACGCCGACGCGGTGCTGATTTTGACCGACTGGAAGGAATTTGCCAATATCGACTTGATCCGGCTCAATCAGGCGGTCCGCTTCCCTATCGTGATCGACGGGCGCAACCTTTATAAGCCGCAGCGGATGCTCGATCACGGATTTACCTATGTGAGCGTGGGCCGGCCGGCCAGCTACCTGGCGCAGCAAGGAAAGCCGCGCAACATGGTGCTGTAACAGCCGGGAGCCTGTAACTCTTTTGCCACGACGATCGTTGCCCGGAACGGCATTGCCGAGCCTTGGAGTATGACCCTTTGACTATGCGTGTACTTGTAACCGGAGCGGCCGGATTCCTCGGCTCCCACCTGACAGACCGTCTGTTGGCTGAGGGCCATAGCGTTCTCGGCGTCGACAACTTCGCCACCGGCGACCGGGAAAACCTGGCCCACCTGTCTAACGAGCCGCGCTTCCGCTTTGAGGAACGGGATATCTGCCTGCCCTTCGATTCCGGTCCTGTCGATTACGTCTTCAATATGGCCTCCCCGGCCAGCCCGCCGGAGTATCTCCGCCTGGGCGTGGAGACGCTGCGGGTCGGTTCCGTGGGAACCGAGAACACGCTGGAGATCGCAGCCAAATACGGCGCGGGCCATCTGCACGCCTCCACATCGGAGTGCTACGGCGACCCGCTCCAGCATCCGCAGCGAGAGGATTACTGGGGCCACGTGAACCCGATCGGGCCGCGCTCGGTCTACGACGAGGCCAAGCGCTATGCCGAGGCGCTCGTGATGGCCTATCACCGCTCCCGCGGCGTCAACACGCATCTGGCGCGCATCTTCAACACCTATGGCCCCCGGCTGCACCCCAGCGACGGCCGGGTGATCTCCAACTTCATGATGCAGGCCCTGCGCGGCGAGCCGCTCACCATCTATGGCGACGGCAGCCAGACCCGCAGTTTCTGCTATGTGGACGACCTGATCGAAGGAATCCTGCGCCTCTCCCGCTCGAGCGAACATTTGCCGGTAAATCTCGGCAATCCCGACGAGTTCACCATCCTCGAATGCGCGCAGGCCGTGCTGGAGGCTACCGGCTCGAAGAGCGAGCTGCGCTTCGAGTCTCTGCCCGAGGACGACCCCACGCGCCGCTGCCCCGACATCGACAAGGCCCGGACCCTGCTGGGATGGGAGCCGCGCATCGCGCTCAAGCAAGGCCTGCAAAGGTCGCTGGAGTTCTTCAGGAGCAGAGCAGCGGCTTAACCCGATTTGTCCAGTATGCCTTCCCCTGTATAAAGTTCTAGTCGCGGCTCTGCGGCGCCGCCAACCGCGCGGTGTGGCCGCGGAGACCTTGAAAAGCGATTCTTGTGGCGAATTCCGTCGGCGTTTGCCTTGGAATTTCCGTCCCTCAAGGCAGAACAATCGCGAACGAACGGGGTAGGTTACGATGCGTAGGCTGATTCTGCTGGGGCTGCTGGCAGCCATGGTTCTTCCCGCCGGTGCAACCAAGCTGGTGACCGTAGCGCAGTTGGAACAGGAACTGGCGGCGGACAGCGCGGCGCATCGATCGGATACCGATGTTTCGCTCCGGCTGGGCGTCCTAAAACTCACTGAGCGCCTCACCGACACCGGTCTGAAGCGCGTGACGGCGAAAGTGGTTCTGGGGCCCAAGACGGCTCTGACCCTGCGGCTGCTGGCCGACCAGTCTCTCTTTCTGGAACCTCCCGCCAGCGAGTTGCCCGCGGTTGCCGCTCCCGACGCCGCCACCCAACAGCACACTCTGCAACAGGCGCGGGCCTACGTGACCCAAATCCTGCCGCGTCTGCCCGACTTCTTTGCCACCCGAACGACCTATCGCTTCGACGACAGCCAGCAGTTGCTGGTGGAGAACGGCTGGCCGGTGCGCGCCGGACTGCATCCCGTGGGCGTATCAACCCGGGAGATCACCTTCCGCGACGACCACGAGGTTGTAGCGCCGCCAAAACCGGCGGAAAAAGTAAGCAAGGTTATGCCCGGCGCCCAGCCGGCACAGCAGGAAGAGGTGGGGCTCCGCACCTGGGGCGAATTCGGCCCGACCCTGGCCTTTGTTCTCTTCGACACGCTCAAAGGCTCGGTGACGTTCAGCCACTGGGAGCAGGCCTCACAAGGGTCGCTGGCGGTCTATCGCTACTCGGTGCCCAAGGCCGCCTCGCATTACATCCTGGATTACTGCTGTATTCGCGATCAGTCAGTGGGCGCGCGCAGCGGCGGGCGCGGCCGCCGCGGTGGAGGCGGCGGGCAACTGACCAACCAGCCCGACCCCGATGCAAAGTCCTTCCATGAGACGCCTGCCTACCACGGCTCCTTATCCATCGATCCGGCCACCGGCGCTGTTCTCCGCGTTACGGTGGAAGCCGATTTGAACGACAGAGGCCCGGTGGCGCAAGCCGCCGCCGCAATCGAGTACGGCCCGGTCACGATCGGCGGCCGAACGTACATCTGTCCGGTCCGCAGCCTGGCCTCCTCGTTGGAGCAACCCTCCTCCAGTCCCCGGCCCGGAGAGTCGCCGGTTCTGGTGGTGAACGAAACCAGCTTCACCGACTATCACCGCCTGGGCTCCACGATCAGGATGGTCTCCAATGCCGAGGCTGCCTCTTCCAATGCAGGCGCCCCGAATCCCGGAACTCCAGCTTCCGTTCCTCCAGGCTCTGCGCCTGCCGGCCTTGGAGCGCAGCCAACTCCAGCCGAAGTGCAGCTAGCCGGCAATGCTCCTCCGCCCGCCCCGGCCGAAGCGGCGCCCGCGGAACCGGCGTCCTCCGCGCCCGCGTCCATGCCGCCGCCTGCCCCGGCAGAATCAGCCACCCCTGAGGTCACCGTGACCGCGGCCTACGGCGTTCCCGACGAGCCGGGGCAACCGCAGCAGGACAGCTTCCTGCTCAAGGCTGCCTCGCGCCTGGTGGATGTGCCCCTCGTGGCCTACGACAAGAAAGGCCATCCGGTGAAGAACCTGACGCCGGAGGACTTCGAGGTCTACGACAACCAGCACAGGCAGGAAGTCCTCTTCCTGAGCCAGTCTTCAGACCAGATGCCGTCAGCTCCGGCTAGCGCTACCCCCGGAGCCACGTTTTCAAACCGGCCCGGCAGCCGGGTCGCCGCGGCAACGGCCGAGGGCAGCGCCACAATTCTGTTGCTCGATGGGAGCCATCTCTCGTGGCCGGACCTGAGCCACGCCCGCCAGGATCTTCTCAAGTTCTTCGGCGCGCTGGCTCCCGGCGAACGCGTCGGCCTTTACGCCATGGCCGGCCCCGGCTTTCGCGTGCTCCAGGAGATCACCACCGACCGCGCCGCGCTCGTCGACAGCCTGCAAAAATGGATGCCGACCGAGCAGTCCTGGTCCCAGGCGCAGGCAGCCGAGATGCACAATGCTCCGGGCGTGAACCCGGCCAACGGCAATCGGACGGAGACGCCCGCTTCCAGCGCCGCCGATCCGCAACAGCACGCCCTGGGCAGGGAGCAGGCTCACGCGTCGTTGGTCGTCCTGGCCGGCGTGGCGCGCCATCTCTCCTTCGTCCCCGGGCACAAGAACCTGGTCTGGATATCGAGCGAAAGAGTCTTTGCCGGATGGCAAAGGCAAGCGGCGGCTCCCGATGCGAGCCCCAAATTCGCTGACACCTTCGCATTGCAGGCGCAGGAGGCGATGAACGACGCGCATGTCGCCGTCTACCCATTCGATGTCTCGCGGTCCGATAGCGGAGGCTTCAGCGGCGGCGGACGGCGCCGCAGCGGAGAGCCGACCGAGAACTCCCTCGACAACGCCGCGTTCGGCGCGCCAACGCCGCGGGACATGACCCAGAGCCGCGGAGGCGACGATCCTCGGAAGGAGACGCACCCCATCCAGGCCGCCATCCAACAGGTGACCGACGCCACCGGGGGACGCGTGATTCGCCGCTCCGACGACCTGCCCGCCGCTCTTTCCGGCATCGTTGAAGACGGCCATGCCACCTATCTGCTGAGCTTTTCTCCCCAGGGGCCGGCCGACGACCAATTCCATTCCATCGCCGTCCTGCTGACCGGCAAACAAAAGGGCCTGGTCCTGCGCTACCGCACCGGCTATCTCTTTGCCAAGGAACCGGCCACGCTCAAAGATCGCTTCCAGCAGGCGATATGGCGGTCCAGGGAGCTGAGCGAAATCTCCGTCACAGCCACCGCCAGCCCCACGAACGATGGCGCCAACATCAAGGTCGGCATCCTCGCCGGCGACCTCGGCCTGCGGCAACAGAACGGCCTTTGGCTGGACAAGGTGGACGTCTTCTTCATCCAGCGCGACGACGCGGGCCTCCATGCGCTGATCGATGGCCAGTCGCTCAACCTGCGGCTCGAACCCTCGACCTACCAGAAGCTGCAGACTGCGGGCATTCCGGTCGAACATGGGGTGCAATGGGAGCCGGGCATGGCTTCCCTGCGCATCGTCGTGGTGGACGAGAACTCCGGCCGCATGGGTTCGGTGACCCTTCCCGCATCAGCACTCGAAGCCGTGCAGTAACCGCCCTTGCCGGGGCGATAGCAACCAAACGCGGGCGCGCTGGCGAGAGATGCGGCCGCACCCGGTTTTTACCCAGGGTTGCACGGAGAGATTCTCCCCGTGCAGCTCGACTGGGGTTTGTTACTCTTGCCCTGTCATGAAACGTGCTCTGCAAGTGTATCTAACCGTTCTGTTTGTTCTCTGCGCTTCCCTTCCCGCTCCCGCGCAGAAGTTTCTTCCCAAGACCATCCAATTCAAGGGCGACCCGGAGTACACCAACCAGGAGCTGCTGGCCGCAGCGGGGCTGAAACAGGGAGTGGTCCTGACCGTGGCGGAAATGAAAGACCACTTCGATCGGCTG
Source organism: Occallatibacter sp. (assembly GCA_049515995.1). Lineage (GTDB taxonomy): Bacteria > Acidobacteriota > Terriglobia > Terriglobales > Acidobacteriaceae > Telmatobacter. Next base: position 70,079 of record JBEKTO010000017.1, read on the forward strand.
TCGCAGACAGGCGTCTTTGAAAGCGTCGTCTACAAGTTCGATGGGGTGGATCTTGTCTTTACCCTCATGCCTGCCGCCCTGCTCTATCCCATTCGCCTGGAGAACCTTCCATTGATACCGGGCAAAGAGCTGGACGCCGCACTGCACGAGCGCTTTCCGCTCTATCA
>JBEKTO010000017.1:70261-88480 GCA_049515995.1 Occallatibacter sp.
CGGCAAGGTGCCAGCCGAGGGCGGACTGCTGGAAGATGTGCGCCAGGCTCTGGAAGGTATGCTTGCCGCCCAGGGCATGAAAGCTACCGTGATGGCCACCCCGTTCGGCCCTCTGAATGCGCACAAGGTCACCGCCATCAACTTCGCCGTCGTCGCGCCTCCGGTGCGGGTGGGAGCAATCCACCTGGAGGGTGTTTCGCCCGCCTTGATGGCTAAGGTCGAGTTTGTCGCGAATCGTTCCGTTGGAGCGCCGTTTGACACGGGGAACTCGGGCAGAAACCTGGAGCACGCATTCGAGTCTTTTTATACCGATGAGGGCTACGCCGCCGTCAAGGTTCATGCCGCGCGGGCAGGCGAGCCTGTGGTCGCGGACGCGGCCATCGACATCCCTTTCTCCGTGACCGTCGAAGAGGGCCGGCTCTACAAGCTCGGCTCCATCCATCTGCCCCCGGACGCCCTGGTGCCCCAGGCGGAAATCGACAAAGCCATCGGGTCGAATGCTCAGGGTCCGGCAAAAGGGCTTGCCCTCCGCATAGTCTGGGCGCAGATTGCGTCCCGGTACAAGTCCAAGGGATACCTGGATTGCGTAGTCACTCCCCATCCTGCATTCGATGAGGCATCCGGCATCGTCAACTACACCGTGGAGCTCGAACCTGGGCCAGTCTACCGGCTGGCCGTGGTCAAATTCGAAAACGTCAGCGACGAATTGCGCGTGAGACTGATGCGCATCTGGCAGATGCTCCCAGGCGACCCGTTCAACGAGAGTTACGTCGCCAACTTCATCCTCAGGGTGCAAAAGGAAGACCCAGGGCTGCAACTCACCCTCGCCGCGGTCAAGGTCACCTACGACGTTCGCGCCGACCCCCAGACGCACGAGGTGAATTGCGTGATCCGGCTGGAAAAGCGGTAGCTGGTACCATGGAGCGGGCTTTTCATTGTTTGCTCATACGGGAAGTCGTTCTATCCTCTTTTCCATGCCGCACTCTCTTGTTTTCGACCATATGTTTCAGTTGCCGCTTCCGATCCTGGAGAAGCTGGCCCGCCCGGTCATCGTCTACCTGGTGCTGGTGGTTCTGCTGCGCCTCTTCGGCAAACGGGAGCTGGCGCAACTGAACCCCTTCGACCTGGTGGTGCTGCTCTCGCTCTCCAACACCGTGCAGAACGCCATCATCGGCGACGACAACTCGGTGACCGGCGGCATCGTCGGCGCCTTTGGCCTGCTGGCCATCAACTGGCTGGTGGTGCGGGTGCTCTTCCGTTCGCAGCGCCTGACCCGCGTGCTGGAGGGACGGGCGGCCGTTCTCATCCACAACGGCCAGCTCGACCTGCGGGCACTGCAGCGGGAGTCCCTGACCCGCGAGGAGCTGCTGGCCGTGGTTCACCGCCAGGGATTTGAGGACTTCCACCAGGTACGCCGCTGTGAGTTGGAACCCAACGGCACCTTTTACGTGGAAGCCTTCGATCCCTCCGCCGCCGACAAGCGCCACGCCGAACTGATAGAGCGGATCGACGCGCTCAGCCGCGAGGTGGCCGCGCTGCGCGCGCAGCCCGCCGCCGAATGAAAGGACTGCGGGTTGAATCGATCCGCATGGAGGAGCACGATTCGGACACCTCACCCATCGGCCATCAGCCTCGAATCAACTCGACCGGAATATCCAGATTGCACTGGCTCCAAAGCCGGTCTGTCGTCCAGGCAGTTGCATGTTTGCTCTTGGCCAGCGCCAGACAAGCCCGATCGCCGAGTGAGAGCGCCCGATTGACACAGGCGTAAGCAGCCGCAACTTCCGCCTCCGCTCTTCCAAACGGAACCAGTTCGACGCCAGACAGAACAGCCGAAAGTCTCTCCGCTGATTTTTCCAGCTTCTCTCGCTGCATCCGCGACAGAGTCTCACACCAGTTCACTGAGCTGATGGCGACCTGCACCCCAGAACCCAGTTCGACAGCGTCAAGGAGCGAGTCCACGCGTTCACCGCCAGGTTCTTTGAGAATCATCGCCAGAACAGCAGAGGCATCCAGAACGATTCTATTCACGTGCCGCTTCCTCGCGCCGTTCCGCGATAAACTCATCCAGCAATCCCGCAAGGCTTCCGCGCTGCTGGACGATGTCGGCTCGAATGCTCTCCAGCGCCATCTTTCTGCTCAAGATCCGGATCACACCCTGATCGCTAGAGACGGTCAGGCGGTCTCCGGCCTTGAGACCCAATTCCTTCCGGATCGCCGCAGGAAGAACAATTCTGCCGCTCTCGCCTAGAACTACCGTTTCTGTCATGCTCTGCCACCTAGAGTATAGTGTGGCACATTTTTATATTTATGGCACAAGATAGGATTTATGCCATTTTCGCTCGTAAGCAGTGGCGCCGCAGGCGCTATCGCCCGTGCGGCCAGTCCTACTCCCACTCGATCGTGCCCGGTGGCTTCGAGGTGATGTCGTAGACCACCCGGTTAATCCCGCGCACCTCGTTCACAATCCGGCTGGAGATGCGCTTCAGCACCTCGTAGGGCAGTGGCGTCCAGTCGGCCGTCATGCCGTCTTCCGAGTGCACCGCGCGCACCGCCGCCGTGTACGCATAGGTTCGCTGGTCGCCCATCACCCCCACGCTCATCACCGGCAGCAGTACGGCAAAGCTCTGCCAGATCGACGAGTAAAGTCCGGCCGCCTTGATCTCGGCGACCACAATCTCGTCGGCCTCCTGCAACAGCGCCACGCGCTCCGGCGTCACCTCGCCCAGAATGCGCACCGCCAGCCCAGGCCCCGGAAACGGCTGCCGGCCCAGAATGTCTTCCGGCATTCCCAAGTCGCGGCCGATGCGCCGGACCTCGTCTTTGAAGAGATCGCGCAAGGGCTCGATCAGCTTGAGCTTCATCCCCAAAGGCAGTCCGCCCACATTGTGGTGGCTCTTGATGGTCTGGCTCGGCCCCTTTACGCTCGATGACTCGATCACGTCGGGGTAGAGGGTTCCCTGCACCAGCCAGTCCACGCCTCCGGTTTGCTTGGCGATGCGATTCGCCTCGTCGTCGAAGACGGCGATGAACTCCGCGCCGATGCGCTTGCGCTTGGTCTCGGGATCGGTGACGCCGGCCAGTTGCTTGAGGAATCGCTCGCTCGCATCGACCGCGACGATATGGAGGCCCAGCTGGTCGCGCAGGTTCTTCTGGACGCTTTGGAATTCGTTTTTGCGCAGGACGCCGTTGTTCACAAAGATGCAGGTCAACTGGCTGCCGATCGCCTTGTGAACCAAAACCGCGGCCACCGACGAATCCACGCCGCCCGAGAGGCCGCAGATCACGTGGCCTTTGCCCACTTTCTCGCGAATGCCCGCCACGGTGCTCTCGATGAAGTGCGCCGGGGTCCAGTCGCCGGCCGCCCCGCAGATCGAGAAAACGAAATTCCGGATGAGTTGTGGCCCCAGCGGCGTGTGATGCACCTCGGGGTGGAATTGCACGGCCCAGATGCGGCGCTCCTCGTTGGCGATGCCGGCCAGCGCGTTCGAGGTGACCGCGGTGCGATGGAAGCCGGCGGGCAGCTCCTGCGCCTCGTCGCCATGGCTCATCCAGACGGCCAGCGTCGGGGGCAGCCCGGCAAACAACGGCGTTGAGTGGTCCTCGATGGTCACTTCGGCGTGGCCGTATTCGCGCAGGGGCGCGGATTTCACCTTTCCGCCCAGGTGGTGGACGATGAAATGGAGTCCGTAGCAGATGCCCAGCACCGGCACGCCCAGCTCAAGGACCTTGCTGTCGGCGGGAGGCGCGTCGGTATCGTAAACAGACGACGGCCCGCCGGAGAGGACGATTCCCAGGGGATGGAGCGCCTGAATCTGGCTGAGAGGCGCCGTGCAGGGCAGCACGACGGAGAAAACGTTCTGTTCGCGGATGCGCCGGGCGATGAGCTGCGTATACTGCGAACCAAAATCGAGGATAACGATCGTTTGAGTGGCCACGTATCAGTGTGGCAGGGCTGCGGGTGGGATGTAAAGACTTAGGACAGTTCATGCGAGGGGCTTCGGTCTCCGCCACTGGCCGGGGGGAGCCAGGCAAGCGACCTCCGTGATAGCCTCCTAATCAACGCAGCCTGTACAGAATAGGCTGCTCAAAACTTATTCCTGGCCTCCCTCCACGGCCGCTCCCCGCGCCGATGGACCGGACCGGTAGAACCATTTTCCAAGAGGACATTCGATGAACTGCATTCGTTTCGCTTCCATCTTGCTGCTGGCCTGCGGAACCGGCCTGGCGCAGGCACAAGCTGCTCCGCAATCCGATGCTGCACGGCCCACGCCTCCGCCGGCCAGCAAGAGCTTCGATCTCTCGGCCATCGACAAGACCGCCGATCCCTGCACGGATTTCTATCAATATGCGTGCGGCAACTGGGTCAAGAACAACCCCATTCCGGCCGACCAGGTGCGCTGGGCGCGGTCGTTCTCGCTGTTGAGGGAGCGGAACCGCTATCTGCTGTGGCAGGAGCTGGACGCGGCCGCCAAGAGCCCCCAATCGCCGCTGCAAAAGCAGTTCGGCGACTTTTATGCCGCCTGCATGAACACGGATCTGGTGGAGAAAAAAGGCTTGGCGCCGATCGAACCGGCCTGGAAGCTGATCGCGGGCCTCACGGAGGCTAAGCAGCTTCCGGCCCTGCTCAGCCAGCTTGAGAACGACGGCACGCCGGACGGTTTCTTCAGCTTCGGCGTCGGACAGGACGACAAGGACTCGTCCAAACAGATTGCCCAGCTTTACCAGGGCGGTTTGTCGCTGCCCGACCGCGACTACTATCTGGTGGATTCGCCGCGCTTTACCGCCATCCGGGCCCAGTACATCGAGCACCTGAGGAAGATGTTCACGCTGGCCGGCGACACGCCCGAACAGGCCGCCAGCGAAGCCGCTGCGGTCATGAAGATCGAAACCGCGATGGCCAAGGCCTCCACCAGCCGCACTGACCTGCGCCAGCCCGAGAACCGCTATCACATTTACACTGTCGCGGACTTCGAGAAGCTCACGCCGGCCTTCAACTGGAGCACCTACTTCCACGCGGTGGGCATCGGGCAATTCGACAGCCTGAATGTGGCCACGCCGGAGTTCTTCAGGGCGCTCGGCGGGCTTATCCAGAGCGAACCGGTGGACGCATGGAAGTGCTATCTGCGCTGGCACACGCTGCACGGACAGGCGCAAAACCTGCCCAAGACCTTCTTCGACGAAAACTTCGCCTTCTTCGGCAAGGCGCTGCAAGGGCAAAAGGAGCCACTGGCGCGCTGGAAGCAGTGCTCGTCGATGACCGACAACGCCTTGGGCGAAGCCGTGGGCCAGGATTGGGTGAAGCAGAACTTTCCGCCCGCGGCCAAAGACAGCATGGACAAGCTTGTCGCGGCGCTGGAGAAATCTCTCGGCGACGACATCAGGACCCTGCCCTGGATGAGCGACGCCACCAAGCAAGCGGCCGAAGAGAAGCTGGCCATGATCCGCAACAAGATCGGCTATCCGGAGAAGTGGCGCGACTACACCAGCGTCAAGGTGAACCGCGACGATCTGATCGGCAACCTGCACCGCAGCGCCGTCTACGAGCGCAACTACAACTACGCCAAGCTGGGCAAGCCGGTGGACGAGAAGGAGTGGGGCATGACGCCGCCCACGGTGAACGCCTACTATGACCCATCGTTCAACGACATCAACTTCCCGGCCGGCATTTTGCAGCCGCCGTTCTTCGACTTCACCGTCGATCCGGCAGTGAACTTTGGCGGCATCGGCGTGGTCATCGGCCACGAAATGACCCACGGCTTTGACGACGAGGGATCGAAGTACGACGGCAAGGGCAACTTGCGCGAGTGGCAGACGGCCGAAGACCGCAAGGCCTTCAACGAGCGGACCCAATGCGTCTCGGACGAGTACAGCGGTTTTGAGGCGGCTCCGGCACAGGGCGACACGCCAGCGCAGAAGCTGAAGGGCGATTTGACCCTGGGCGAGAACACCGCCGACAACGGCGGCCTGCGCATTGCCTACATGGCCCTGTTGGACACGCTGGCCGCGCAAGGCAAATCGATCGACGACAAGATCGACGGCTACACCGAGGCGCAGCGCTACTTTATCGGCTTCGCCCAGGTGTGGTGCCAGAACCAGACCGATCAGTCGGCCCGCCAGTCGGCGCTGACCGATCCTCACTCGCCCGGCAAATGGCGCGTCAACGGCTCCGTCGAGAACTTTGACGGATTCGGCAAGGCCTTTGGCTGCACCAAGGGCCAACCCATGTACCCGGTAAACTCCTGCCGCGTCTGGTAGGTTGCACCGGCGCTCTGCGGGACGGCGGACCGGCCGCGCTGGCCGGTTCGCATCTTTCTCGGCGATTATTCGTTGACGTTTCCGGCCATCCAGGCGTCCAAAACGCAACTGCGCAGACAAAGTGGATTGCATGTCGGCGGAGCGCAGGATGGGGGCCCTCCCGAGAGCGGGATGACTTTGGAAAATGCGCTCTTTTGCCTAGTCTTCGAGCAAAACTAGGCACAACCTACCCTTGGCTTTTACAATGCAGCAGGGACCCGTCCCAACCCAGCTCCTGCTGTGGAACTAGCAAACTTGGCGGCGCACGCCCGACCAGGATGAAGGAATCGCATGAAGTTCACGAAATTGAGCAAGGCACTTCTGATGAGCGCCCTCTCTGCTGGCGTCGTCCTCAGCGTTACGTCTTGCGTTCAGAGTTATTCGGTCGGCTATTTGTATGTAACGGGTACGGTGACGGCCCAGAATTCCAGCAACGGCATCATCAGCGGCTTCAAGATTGACCACAATACGGGCAAGCTGAACGCCATCAATGGACTGCCCGTCTCCTCTGGCGGCGCCAACCCGGTGCGGGCCGTCCTGATTACAGGGTCGCGGTTCCTCTATGTTCTCAATCGCGGCGTCAATGCCTCAGGCGGCTCCGACTGCACCACGGCGGACCCCTGCACCGGCGCCAATATCACCCAGTTCGCAGTCGGCGGCAACGGTATTCTCACCCCGCAGGAAACCTTCTACACCCAGGGCATCAATCCTTTCCGGCTCATCGGCGACACCACGGGAAGCTATCTTTACGTCCTCGACCACGATTCCCCGGCGCCCAACGGCTCCCCGTCTACCGTGACCAACCCGAATCCGAACTGCGCTCTTGCGCTCGGCACCACAGTACAGGCCTGCGGCGACATTACGGCCTTCCAGATCAACTCGACCACGGGCCGCCTGCAGTTGGTGGTCAATGCCCAGGTCACCGCGGCCAGCGGCACTGCGCTGCCCTACTTCCCGGTTCCGGCCAACCCGATCGACTTCTCGCTCTCCTCGGGAAGCATCCTGACCATGAGCGGAACTTCCACGGCGGGCGACTCGATCTTCCCGTACACCTACAGCGGGACCAGCGGGCAGTTGACGATCAGCCAGACCAGCGTTCAACCGCTGAACATCAAAGAGGGCACGGCCGTGGCGAATGGCGTTGGGTATTTCTACGTACTCGACAACGAACCGATCACGATCGAGGCGGGCGGCACCTTCAGCGCCGGCACCTATGCCAGCCAGATCTTGCCCTTCACCGTTTCCGGCGGCGCGCTGACCGCTCAGTTGGGTGGAATCGTCCCCGACGACCCGTCGCTCTCCAATCCAATCTTCTTGCTGGTGGAATCCAAGGGCAAATACCTCTACGTAGCCAACCAGGGGAACAATACCAGCACCAGCAACGCGCAGAGCGGACTAGCCGGCTATGTGATCGACCCGACGACCCACCAGCTCAGCTTTATCCCCGGCGAGCCATTCGGCACTGGAGCGGGCCCGCAGTGCTTGGTCGAGGATCCCTCGAACCAGTTCATCTACACGGCCAACTTCAACGATTCGACGGTGACCGGCCTGTCGGTGGACCCGAACTCCGGGTTCCTCACCCCACTCGCCCAGTCCACCCACGCGCCCTCCAGCTATACGCTCACGGGTCCGGCGACCTGGTGCCTGGTGGACGGGCGTACCAGCTAGAGCGGCGGCGAGTGCAGATGCGACTGGGGCGGGCATCAGCCGACTGACTGGCGCCCGCCCCGGTTTCCGGGAATTCCGGAGAGTTTAAGAACGTAGCCGAATGTCGAGCGCAGTCTTCATTGGGCGCCCGGCATCCGATTCCAAACCCGATTTTTAAGGGCCAGGGTTCTGGCCCACTGACGAAAGATGCGCATGAAGTTCAACAAATCGGGCCAGCTTCTGCTGGTCTCCGCGGCCAGCCTTCTGGTAGCTGGACTTGTGACCGCCTGTGGCACGCTCACCGTGGATTTTGTTTTCGTGGCCTGTTCCAAGGCCGCGGGAGCCAACAACTACGGAGAATTGGACGTTTTCGAGGTCAACTCCGAGTCCGGCTATATGCGCCAGATTCCCACCTCGCCCTTCCCTTCGGGCGGGCGCGACCCCGTGGCCGAAGCTGTTTCGTCCGACAACGCGGACCTCTATGTGGTGAATCAGGACGACAACAGCATCGTGCAGTTCATCATCGGCAACGACGGTAAGCTCTATCCGCAAAACACGGTGAATACGCCGGGAATCTATCCTCTCGCGGTCGCCGTCAATGGTTCGAACCTGTTCGTCCTGGATACCTACGAGCCCCTGCCCACCTGCTCCACCGCTGCCCCGTGTTCCGGCTCGATTGCGGTCTTTCCAATCCGCGCGGCTTCCGGCACCACGCCCAGCGGCGAGTTGGGAACTCCGGTGGCCAACGGCAGCCTGAACTACTGGGCCCTGAGCCTGCCCGGCAAGCCCAACGATGTGCTCCTGCCGACCGGAATCACCGTCCTGGCCTCGGGAGCCGATGTGTATGTCTCCGCGTACGATACGACAGCCAACATCGGCTATGTCTTCGGCTTTGCCGCCACGTCGGGCGGCTCGCTTACTCCGCTGAACGGCGGCGTACCCTTCGCCGCGGGAACCTATCCCTCCGCAATCGCCAGCGACCCTTCGAGTAGCTTCGTTTACGTGACCGACTCCTCGACCGGCAAAGTCCTCGGCTACTCGGTTCAGTCCGGCTCCCTGAGCCCATTGAGCGGCAGTCCGTACCAGGCGGGCAACCAGCCCACCTCCCTGGCCGTCGATTCGTCGGGCAAATACCTTTACGTGGCCAACGGCGAGGACTCCACGGTGACGGCCTATTCCATCGCCAGCGGCGTGCTTACAAGTCTCGGCTCCTACACCACGGGCCTGCAGCCGGTGGCCATCGGGATCGATCCCTCGACCAACCACTTCGTGTACACGGCTAACTATCTTGGCGGCAACGTATCGGGCTTCCAGTTGAACCCGAACGACGGCTCGCTGCTCAATACGCAAAACTCTCCCTACGCGGCCAACCCTCAACCGGTGGCCATCGCCGCAATTCCGCATGGCAGCCAGAAGAAGTAAGAGCCGGCGCGGCCACGGCCGGGCTTGAGTAGCAACACCCCGTATCAGGCTTTTACAATACCTGCGGGGCAACTTAAACGAGTTTTCTTGGGGCTTGAACCTGATGGCCCACGACGAAGGAAGCGCATGAAGTTCAGCAAATTGAGCCAGCTTTTTCTGGTCTCTACGATCGGCCTTTTCGTGGCCACCCTTTTGACTGCCTGCGAGATCGTCACCATCGACTATGTTTTCGTGGCTAGTTCGTCCGGTATCGAAACCTTCGCGATTGACTCCGAGTCGGGCGCGCTGCGCACCGGCGCGGCCAATGTCACAGCCGGCGTTAGCAGTCCGGTAGCCATGGCCGTCAGCGCGGACTACGCGAATCTCTACGTCGCCAACCAGGGAAACAACACCGTGGTCCATTACGCCATCGCCTCCAATGGCGTTCTGACGCAGAAGGATACGATCACCGCGGCCAGCAGTCCGGTTTCTCTCGCCGTGAACGCCGCCGGGACCTATCTGTTTGTGGCCTCGGGACCGAATCCCTCCCTGCTCACGGCCTATTCCCTGTCCAGCGGCGCAATTGGATCGGTGGCCTCCCAGGCGACCCTGAGTGTTCCCAGCTACTCCAGCGACACCATTATTCCCACGGCGGTCACCGCTCTGGTCAACAACGATGCCGTCTATGTGACGGCCTATGACCTGTCCGCCTACAATCCCGGCGGCAGCGCCACCAGTTCGGCAAATCCCGGCTGGGTCTTCGGCTACGCCGTAGGCTCGGGCGGCGCGCTGACCGTGTCCACGGGCAGCCCCTACAAGGCGGGCGTCAAGCCCACCGCCATCGCCGCCGATCCGACGAGCCGCTTTGTGTATGTCACCGACTACGCTTCAAACCAACTGATCGGCTACACGATTCAGACTGGCAGCGTGCTGGACTTCCTGATCAACGGCCCCTTCAAGACCGGCAACGAACCCTCCGCCGTCGTGGTGGACCCGCGCGGCAAGTACATTTACGTCGCCAACTCGCTGGACTCCACGGTCTCGGCCTACGAGATCGACCTCGGCACCGGCACTCCGTCGATTGCAGTCAACTCTGTCGGCAGCTCCACCAACTCCACCGACACCCAGCCGGTCTCGATCCTGGTTGATCCGGCGCTCGGCCGGTTCGTCTATACCGCGAACCATCTGGGCAACTCGGTCTCAGGCTTCCAGCTCAATCCGAATACGGGCACGCTGGCCACCACGCAGGCAACACCGTACCCCACGGGCTCGCAACCCACGGCGGTAGCTGCGGTGCCGCATGGCAACCACGCCACCGAGTCGGTCTCGCCGTAGAGAAAAAGGACGTTCGAATGCAAAAAACCCAGCCGCGAAGGCTGGGCTTTTTGTTGGGCGGCAGAGCGTGTGGAGCGGTTGGAACGAAGGGTATGGAACGAAGCGAAATGATCTTTCCGCGGGCTGTGGAGCGGCTTCGATCTTGCTGCATGTGCGGCGCGGATCGAGCCGCGCCCCTCAAAACTGGGGGAGGGAACAGCTCCTGTGCAAGACTCCTGCTTCAAAGTTCGCTTCGAGTGCTGGATAGAGTGCTTTGCTGCCACCCGTTATACTGCTTTGCTGCCGGGCCGGTCCAGCTTGGACTGCCAAGGTTCTACCTGGCAAAAATCTGGCAAAGTTCCGCATAGGCGGTGATTCGGCCGCGATCCGGGAGACTGAACTGTCTTGTGTAAACTAGTCTCCAGAATGCCTGACGAGAAACTTCATCTCGATATCACGAATGACTCGGTGTCGGTTCGGCTGAACGGTGATTCGGGCAGGAAGAGGTTCTATGCGCTCGCATTCTTCTCTGCCTTGACAGCTCTCGGGGTGTGTCTGCTCCTCTTCTTGCCGGGTAAGAATGGAAGTTCGAGCATCTGGCATGACCGGTCGGCCTCTTTTGTTTTAACGCTGACCTTTCCCTCTTCATTTTTGTTCTGACCAAACGCTACGTGAGGTTGGCTTATGCGGGTGATGAAACTCTCCGCTGTGACAGGTCGACTTTGAGCATCGCAAGGGTCCGCTGGCTTGACTTTCGCGATGGACATTGGGACTCTTCTTCTTTCGCTTTGGCGGAGGTGCGGGAGATCAAATATCGAGTGCTCGTGGCTATGAGAGGAATTTCAATTTACGGCTTGCGTTTAAGGGCTGGTGGTAGGACTTTGAGAATTCTTCCATGGCTCAAGCCTGCTGATGCAGAGAGAATTTTGCTCGCACTCAGATCATTCGGTGCAGACGTTCCTGATGACCCAGCAGTTCCAAGCAAACTCAAAGAAAACCAATAGGGCAGCTAGACCGAAGTATGGGAGTCGCGGGATTCCGGTTGCATCGTCGCCTATGCGGAAGTTTCGAGTGAGCCCGATCATCGGGCCCAGCGGAACCGGCCGGAGGTTTCCGGCTGGAAGCTGTCCGCCGCGCTTTCGCCGCGGAGGATGCCCAACGCCGCATGTCTTCGGCATGGCTGATATCAAGTAAACCTTGCGACCTGCACAGATGCGGCCGCCCTCGATGTACCGGGTGGCAGGTTTGCAGTGGAATGCGTGGCAGCAAAGGACTACATTCGCTGGCAGGATTCGACTAGATTGGGTGGCAGAATCGACTACATCCAGCTTCGAGAGAGAAATCTACGCGCTCATCCATTTGCGCAGTTGCCGCTGCGCCGGCTTCTCAATGAAGTGCAGCGCCAACAGCGCCATCCCAATTAACAGCACATAGCTGATCCAGGGATCGAAGCGCATCAGGCCCAGACGGTCCAGCACATGCGAGCCGTGAACCATGTTCCACAGATTGAAGTGAAGCAGGTAGAGGCAGTAGCTGGCCTCGCCCACAAAGACCAGGGGACGCACGCCCAGGGCGCGCGAGAGCGGGTTCTGGCCGGCCAGTCCCAGCACGATGCAGGCGAAGAGCGGCATCAGCAGGCCGTCGTGGATGATGGCGTAGGGCACCAGTGGACCCAGCGTCAGCAGGCCGTAGATGCCGGCAAAGCCGCCCAGCCCCAGCCAGAAGCGCAGACGGCCGGCGCGAGGAACGATCTCGTCCAGTTCGGCCAGCATCACGCCGAAGATAAAACTGGCCACGTGAGCATAGGGCGTATATTTGAGCGCCCACAACCAGTGGCCATAGCTATAGCGGTCGGGGTGCGCGATTCCGTCCGGATTGAAGGCCATGTAGAGGGCGCCGGGAACCATGCCCAGCACCCAGATGCCGGCCATCTTCCACAGATGAGGCCCTACCCGCTCGGGGCGCTTCCAGCGGGCCAGCCAGGGAAAGATGGCATAGTAGAAGGCCTCGGCCGACATGGTCCAGGCCGGCGTATTCAGAAAGGTGGCGATGGCCGGAATCCAGCCCTGCACCAGCAGCGGCGTGAGCACCACGCCGGCCCAGAACATCCCGTGCGTGTGGCTGCGGTATTCGGCGCCCAGCATCCCCAGGCTCAACAGCAGGCTGAGGAGATAGATGGGATAGATGCGCGTAAAGCGCGCCTTGAAAAAGCGCACCCGGTCCAGTTCCCGGGCCCGCGCCCGCGCGTTGTAGTTGTAGCCGAGCACAAACCCGGAGAGAAGAATGAAGTAGCTGACCGAGACGAAGCCGGCATTGACCACCGGCGCCAGCCAGCCAAACCACTGGGGATTGGAAAAATGGAAGAGAACGATATTGACGGCTGCAAAGCAGCGCAATCCCGTCAATGCATTCAACCGTGCTGGCTTACGGGCTTCCACTGGCTGTTAGATGCTCCCCGCCGGCCGAACGCCACACCAACACACACTATCTTCCCGTCCAGCCACCAGTCCCGTACCCCTGATCTCTTCCTTACGCCGTCACCAGCGATCCGACTTTTTCGCCCATGACCACGCGCTTGATGTTTCCCGGCTGGTTCATGTTGAAGATAATCAGCGGCAGGTTGTTATCCTTGCACAGGCTCACCGCGGTCAGGTCCATCACCTTCAGGCCCTGGCGCAGGATCTCCATGTAGGTAATCTCGTCGTACTTGATGGCATCCTTGAACAGCACCGGATCGGCGTTGTAGACGCCCTCCACTTTGGTGCCTTTCAGCAGCACGTCGGCCTTGATCTCCATGGCCCGCAGGCTGGCCGCCGTGTCGGAGGAGAAGAAGGGATTGCCGATGCCCGCGGCGAAGATCACCACGCGGCCTTTTTCCAGGTGGCGCTCGGCCCGGCGGCGAATATACGGCTCGGCCAACTGGTTCATGAAGACCGCGCTCATCACGCGGCACTGCACGCCGCGCTTCTCAATGGCATCCTGCAAGGCGATGGCGTTGATGACCGTGGAGAGCATGCCCATGCTGTCGGCGCTCACCCGGTCCATCTCCTTGGCCTGCTCCTCGACGCCGCGGAAGAAGTTGCCTCCACCCACGACAATGCCAATTTCCACGCCCAAAGCGTGCACATCGATGATTTCGCTGGTAATCTCGGCGACTTTGTCGGCGTCGAGGCCGAAACCGCGCTCACCAGCCAGCGCCTCTCCCGAAAGCTTTAGAACGATACGCTTATACATGCCTTTTCGAGTATCGCATACCTGCCGCCGCTGCGGAATCCGGTGTCCCACGACGCGCTTCGACGTACGCGAAAAGGCCCAGGGTTTGCGCCCTGGGCCTCAGTTTATTCCCGAATTTGGATGAAGCTACTCGGCAGCCGCTTCCACGGCCTTGGTCTGCGAGACGGTCCAGTCGGGCGCGCCGACCTTGAAGCGCGCGAAGCGGCGGACGGTGATGTTCTCGCCGAGCTTGCCCACCTTGGTCGCGATCAGTTCCTTGATGGTGACCGCCTGGTCCTTGATGAAGGGCTGGTCCAGCAGGCAAACCTCCTCATAGAACTTGGCCATCTTGCCGTCCACGATCTTCTCGATCACCGGGGCCGGCTTGCCCGTGGCCGCGGCCTGCGCGCGGAAGATCTCCTTCTCGCGTTCCAGGTCGGCGGGAGTTACGTCTTCGGGCCGCACATAGCGCGGATCGGAAGCCGCGATATGCATCGCGACATCCTTGAGCAGTTCCTGGAAATCCTCCGTGCGGGCCACAAAATCGCTCTCGCAGTTCAACTCGAGCAGCACGCCGATCTTGCCGCCGGCGTGGATATAGGTGCCCACCGCGCCTTCGTTGGTGGTGCGGGCAGCCTTCTTCTGCGCCGAGGCCATGCCCCGCTTGCGCAGCACCACAAAAGCGCCCTCGATATCGCCCTTGGTCTCCTGCAAAGCCTTCAGGCAATCGCCCATCGGCGCGCCGGACTTTTCACGAAGCTCTTTTACCAGCTTGGCATCAATCTTTTCGCTCAATGTCGTCTCTCTCTCATGTTTTTGAAATACGCCGTCCTGCTTTGCGCGGCCCCTCTGCTCACTGAATCCGCGCCTTCTTTCTGGCGCGGCCAACCGAAGGAGTCTGCCCCACCGCAGGTAGCCGGCATAAGAAAAGCGTGGCGCTTTACGCTCGCGGCCACGCTTGTCTCATTATGCGCACATCCGTGCGCGGAAATGATTAAAGGGCGCCCTCGGCTGCTTCGGCCGGGTCAAGAGCCGCAACCGCCGCCGGAGCCTTGCGAATGCCGCCGCCCAACGCCGCTTCCAGATCCACTTCCTCGGCTGGCGCGGCCTCCGCGGCCACGGTCTCAACCTCGGCCTCGGCTGCTACCGGCACGGGCTGCTCCTCGGCAAAGGCCTTGTCGCCCACCAGGTTCACGCCCTCGGCCGCCGAATCGGCGATCTTCGAGGTGAAGAGGCGAATGGCGCGCAGCGCATCGTCGTTGCCCGGAATCACATAGTCCACTACCGTCGGGTCGCAGTTGGTGTCAACCACCGCAACCACCGGGATGCCCAGCTTGCGGGCTTCCTTCACGGCGATCGCCTCATTGTTCGAGTCGACGATGAAGAGCGCATCCGGCAGCCGCTTCATGGTCTTGATGCCGGCCAGGTTCGCCTGCAGGTGCTTCCGCTCCCGCTCCAGGCGAATCACTTCCTTCTTGGTCAGCAGCTCATAGCGGCCGTCCGTGGCCATGTCGTCCAGTTCCTGAAGGCGCTTCACCGACTTCTGCACTGTCACCCAGTTGGTCAGCAGGCCGCCCAGCCAGCGCTGGTTGATGTACGGCATGCCCGCGCGGGTGGCTTCCTCGGCCACGGCATCCTGCGCCTGGCGCTTGGTGCCGACGAACAGGATCGTCTTGCCCCCGGAACACAGTTCGGTAACGAACTTCGACGCGTCCTTGAAGAGCTTGAGCGTCTTCTGCAGGTCGATGATGTAGATCCCGTTGCGCTCGCCAAAGATGTATTCCTTCATCTTCGGATTCCAGCGCTTGGTCTGATGCCCGAAGTGAACACCCGCTTCGAGCAGCTCCTTCATTGTGATCGTGGCCAAAGGGCCTCCTTTGTGAATTGCATCCGGGCGGAGCTACCGTGGTCCGGATTGATCCCGCTTGCGCGGGAGATTGAAAAACCAGGGAATAGGGAACAGGGTGTAGGGAATAGAAAGCGCATCCAGTGTTCCGGTCTTTCTGATCCCTGTTCCCTGATCCCTGTTCCCTTGAAGCGCGTTAGCGCTTCGAGAACTGGAACCGCTTACGCGCGCCCTTCTGACCGTACTTCTTGCGCTCTTTCTGGCGCGCGTCGCGGGTCATCAGGCCTTCTGCCTTGAGCAGCTTGCGCAGCTCGGGGTTAAACTCGACCAGTGCGCGGGCAATGCCCATCTTCACGGCATCGGCCTGCGCGGCCACGCCGCCGCCTCTGACCGTGGTCAGGACATCGAAGGTCGCGGCCAACTCGGCCACCACCAGCGTCCGCTTGGCCGAGACGCGCTGCTGCTCGGTGACGAAGTACTCGTCGAAGCCCTTGCCGTTGACCTTCCACTCGCCCGTGCCGGGACGCAGGAAGACGCGCGCGATCGCCGATTTGCGCCGCCCCGTCCCGTAATACTGAACCAAATCTGCCATTCTCTGCTCTCTCTCTTCGATTCCGGCTTGCCCTCAGGGGCTAAAGCCCTTGCGCCTTTTAGTCACTTGACGTACGGGCTAAAGCCCGTACCTTTCAAACCCTCTTACGCGATCTCCAACGCCACCGGCATCTGCGCCTCGTGGGGGTGCTTGTCGCCGCGATAGACCTTGAGTTTGGTGGCCATCTGGCGGCCCATCTTGCTCTTGGGCAGCATGCCTTTGATGGCCTGTTCCAGAATCATCTCCGGCTTGCGGTTCAGCAGGCGCGTATACGACTCCTCGCGCAGCCCGCCGGGAAAGCCGGTGTAGCGGCGATAGAGCTTGCTCTGCGCCTTGAGGCCGGTCAGGCGGACCTTCTCCGCGTTGATCACGATCACGTGGTCGCCCACGTCAATATACGGAACGTATTGTGGATTCAGCTTGCCGCTCAGCACGTCGGCGGCTTTGGTCGCCAGACGGCCCAGCGTCTTGCCGCTGGCATCCACTACAAACCACTTGCGGTCAACATTCTTGCCGCTCGGAACAAAGGTACTCATCGCACTCCTGCTTTCGAAACACCTTGAAAAAACTTAAAACCAGCGCAAAGCGCTCTTGCCCGCGCAATGAAACGCACGGGCCTTCATCCACCCACTGCCAAACAAATCTGTTCGGGTGAGGAGTGCGGGCACTGACCCTAGAAGGGACTCTGGCAGCGCCGGAGGCGCCCAACCGCGCGCCTGAACTCGAATCCGGCAGCCGACATCCTGTTCCGGCCAACCCCAGGTAACGTCAATCCAGGGCATCAACCAGCGGGTCCGGGTGAAAACACACAGACCCCAGGCGCAACACCGCGCAAGGATTTCAGAATACCGGATTCGCGCCCCGGAGTCAATGGCAAGACACCAAGCCAGCCCGGCCCTTTGAATGGCTCCCTGCCAGTGTGTACATTAAATGGAGTGAATCACCTTGCGTTCTGACCGGGCTCTCCGCCTGAAGCCGGCTTCGACCTCAAGCGGAGTTGCCGGCAAGTGGATCGGCCCTGCCCATGAAACGTAGTCCTTTGCGCATCTTCGCCGCGGCGTGCATTGTCATAACCGGACTCTGCATTATCTCCGCCATTGTAATCAAAGGCTGGGACCGGCGAAGTCTGACGAGTGGCGATTTCATTCAGTACTGGGCGGCGGAACAACAGCTAGTTCACGGCGCAAACCCCTATGATCCCAACGAGTTATTGCGCCTGGAGTCCGCGGAAGGACTGGAAGGCGGCATCGTCAAGCTTTCGATCAGTCCGCCCGTAGCCTACGATCTGGCCTTACCGCTCGGCCTGGTTGGCGCCAAGCTCGGTTTCCTGCTCTGGATGCTCGTTCTCGCTGCCTGCGCCGCGACCTCAATCCGGATTCTTGGCATTCTGTTTGGGCGTCAAGCCAGCCAGTTGCACATCTACTGCTACCTCTTTCCTCCCCTTCTGGCCTGCTTTCTGGTCGGGCAGCTCGGCATCTTCCTTCTGCTCGGCCTGGTGCTGTTTCTTTTCTGGCGCGAGTCCCGGCCCTTTCTGGCAGGAGCCGTTCTTTTCCCCTACGCCATGAAGCCGCATCTGCTGGCGCCCTTTGCTCTCGTGCTGCTTCTCTGGGTGGTGTACCGGAAGTCCTACCGCATCCTCGCTGGATTCTCGGTCACGCTGCTTGCCAATTGCGCGCTTACCCTCTGCATCGATCGCCAGATTTGGTCGCAATACAGGCAGGCTGTGCACACCATGGATGTTGTGAATATCTATGTTCCCAGCCTGAGCCAGGAGTTGCGCCGCCTTATTGATACCAGCGCAATCTGGATCCAGTTCCTTCCCGAAGCAGCCGGTTGTATTTGGGCAATATGGTATTTCTGGACGCGGCGCGCCCGGTGGAATTGGATGGATCATGGCATGATCCTGCTT
>JBEKTO010000018.1:0-133678 GCA_049515995.1 Occallatibacter sp.
AAGCACAAAAACGTTGCCTACCGGCCGTTAAGCCGCCGCTTCAACAACAAGCTCCGGCTTCCGCCAATCCGAAGCCCCACTGTCACCATCCGCCAAGACCTTACTCAGACGCGCTCCTAGCCCCGGAGAGAATCTTGTTGTAACTTGTTGAGCATGTTAGTGCCCAGAGAGAGAATTGCCCCCCTCACGGTCTTGCGGCCTGCGGATTCTAAGTCAGGGACATTCAACCGGGCTCTGCCACCTCTCCGCGCTGTAGCATTTCCAGTCGACCGGCAATCGTGCGGTGGGTGCAACGCCAACTTGCCAGAGGGTTCCCGGCACAGGGCTTGTACTGCGCGGACGGGAGCCGGCGCGCGCCTTGCAAGCCGCCCTAAATGGCGAGCAGAAGAGGAAACAAGCGTCCCGCGGGTTTGTTCGGCCTGACGGCCCAGATTTGCGGCATCCCGGCGCCAGGCGCGGAAAAACACCTTTCAATAAAAACGGCTCTTGACAGAGAGTTCTTCTTGCGCAAGAATATGACCGAAAGTCAATAATGGCTATGAATCGTAAATGAATAAGAGTCATCCATCTCGTGCAACCGCTTCCGCTACCGCTCCCGATGCCGGGAAGTCGCTCCACCGGGAAGGCATGGGACGGCGCGAGCGCCGCGCCGCGGAAACGCGCCTGAGGCTCTTCCGCTGCGCGCTTCAGCTCTTTGCCGCGCGCGGCTTTCCCAACGTCACGGTGGAAGAGATCACCGAAGCCGCGGATGTGGGCAAGGGAACTTTTTTCAATTACTTCGAGAGCAAAGATCACGTGCTGGGCGTGATGGCCGAGATTCAGCTTGGCAAAGTCGCAGAGGCTTTGGCATTGGCAGATCAGAGCAAGCAGACGATTCACGCTGTTTTGCACCACCTGTTTCTGCGCGCCGCGGAGGAGCCAGGGCGCAGCCCGGACCTTGCCCGCGCGCTGATCTCGTCGTTCTTGGCCAGCGAGGGCGTGCGCAAGTTGATCGCGCGCAACATGCAAGAGGGCCGCAGAATGATCGCGGAGGTTGTGGCGTCGGGGCAGAAGCGGGGGGAAATCGACCCTCATCTGAAGAAAGAAAAGGTCGCGATTCAGACACTACAGGCGTTCATGGGCACCGTTCTTTTCTGGTCACTGCACGAGGAACCCGCGCTCGCTGTCTGGATGGAAGACAGCTTTCAGCACTTCTGGAGATCGATCGCCGTCAAGGGGTAAGAGTGGGAATCATGAAACCGGATTTTTTCAAAACCGTTCTTCTGCTGCTGGCAAGCCTGGCTCCGTGGCTGGTTGCAGGCTCTCCGAGCATGGCGGAGCAGCCAGCGCCCTACCGGCTGACGCTGCAGGATGCAATTCAGAAGGCGCTCCAGGCCAACCTCAGCGTACTGGTTGCGGGCACGCGGGTGGATGAGGCCGAGGGCACGCGGGAGCGCCGACTGGCTGCTGCGCTGCTTCCGCGCATCAACGCGCAAAGCTACGCCAACGTGCAAAACCGCGATATGCGCGCCTTCGGGCTCTCGGTGCCGGGCATCCCGATCCCCAGCGTTGTGGGACCGTTTTCGAATTACGATTTCCGCGTCTATGCGCAGCAGAATATTGTCGATCTGGAAAGTTATCGCGGGTTGAAGGCCAGCGAGCGGGCGCTCGATGCCGGCAAAATGGATTACGACGATGCGCGCGATCTGATTGTCCGCTCGATTGCCGCTCTCTATCTCAATGCGCAATCCGCCGCGGCGCGCGTGGATGCAGCCCAGTCGCGGGTGACCGATTCCAGCACGCTCTTCAAGCTGGCCAAGGACAAGCACGATACCGGAACGGCCACGGGCGTGGATGTGCTGCGCGCCGAGGTACAACTGGCGAACGACCGGCAGGCGCTGCTTGTGGCCCAAAACCAGTTGAAACAGTCGCTGCTGGCTCTGACGCGGAACCTGGGCATGAATCCTGGCACGCCGTTGGAACTCGCCGAACCGCTCCGCTACCAGACCCTGAATCAGCCTGAACCCGAGACGCTTGTGCCCGCGGCGCTGTTGGCTCGTGCCGATTACCTTTCGCTGGCCAGTCAGCGCCAAAGCCTAGTTGAACAGCAGCGCGCAAGCCGCGCCCGTTTCTACCCCAGGCTGAGCATCAACGGCAACTACGGCGCGATTGGCCGCAGCATCGGGGGCGTGCAGGGCACGGGATTGATTCAAGGCGAAATTGATTTCACCGTCTTCGATCGCGACCGCAACGGCGAGGCGGAGGAGCTTGCCAGCCGCGTGAAGCGCATCGACGACCAGATTGCCGATCTGCGGCGCGGTATTGAAGAGGATATCCGCGAGGCGCTGTTGAATCTGGATTCCGCGGCCGAGCAAGTGACGGTTGCCCTGGAGGGCCAGGAACTGGCGCAGCGCGAACTCGAACTCGCGCAAGATCGTTTCCAGTCCGGCACGGCCAACAATGTGGAAGTGGTTACGGCCCAGGACGAACTGGCTCGCGCGCAGGAGAATTACATTCTTGCCGTATCCAGCCACGTGGATGCGAAGTTTGCGCTGGCCCGCGCCATGGGCAACACGGAAAAGAACATTGCACAGTTTCAGGGGGAAGCCAGCGGCGGCTCTACCAAATGAGCTGCATGCGGGATTCCCGCTTGCGAGGTTTGAAGCTATGAAACGAGTGATCCCCGTCGTGATTCTGCTGGTGGCTGCCATTGCCGCCGGTGTGTATTATTACCCGCGCTTCGTCAAAAAGACCGTGCCCGAAAATCAACTCACGCTTTCCGGCAACATTGAAGCGCACGAGAGCCTGGTGAGCTTTAAGGTGCAGGGACGCATCGTGGATTTGCCAGTCGAGGAAGGCCAGCAGGTGGAGCGGGGCGCTCTGCTGGCGAGGCTGGAAGACGCCGACTACAAACAGAAGGTGCGAGTCGATGAAGCCAGCGTACGCGTGCGCGAATCCGACCTGGCGCTCACGCTGGCCGGAACGCGGGAGCAGGAAGTGAAGGCGGCGCAGCAGACCATGATCGATGCGCAGGCCGACCTGGAAGAGAAGAAGCTGGACAACGATCGCGCCCAGCGGCTTTTTGCCAAAGATGAGGTTTCCGCGCAGGATCGCGACTTGGCCGCGACGGCGCTGAAGCGGGCCGAGGCTATCTTCAAGGCCGCGCAGCAGCGCTACAACGAGGCCGTCGAGGGCAGCCGCAAGGAAGATATTACGATCGCTCAAGCCAACCTGAACGAAGCCAGCGCCAACCTTGGCCTGTCGCAAGTGAATCTGGATTACACCATTCTGCGTGCGCCTTCCACCGGCGTGATTACCGTGCGCCAGACGGAGTTGGGCGAAGTGGTTGCGCCCGGATCTCCGGTGGTGACGCTGGCCGATTTGGATCACATCTGGCTGCGCGCGTATATCGCCGAGACCGATCTGGGCAAGATTCACTGGGGCCAGGAGGCGACCGTTACCACCGATACTTATCCCGGCAAGCAGTACCACGGGCGCATCTCGTTCATCTCGTCGAACGCCGAGTTCACGCCCAAGAGCGTGCAGACCTACAAGGAGCGGGTCACGCTCGTCTACCGGATCAAGATCGATATCGACAATCCGAATCACGAATTGAAACCGGGCATGCCTGCCGACGCGCATCTCGAACTGGCGGCTGCGAGCGCTTCCGCGCAGCCGGTGGGAGCCGCTCCAGCCAAGCAATGACGGAGCAACTCCAATCCGCAATCGCGCCTGCAATCAAGGCCGAGGGGCTCAGCAAGAGCTTTCCGGGTGTGTGCGCCGTCGATGCGCTGAGCTTCGATGTGCGCGCGGGAGAGATCTTCGGCCTGGTTGGTCCAGATGGGGCAGGGAAGACGACGACCCTGCGCATTTTGGCGGGCATCATGCCGCCCGATGCGGGCAAAGCCACGGTTGCAGGATTCGATGTAGCGCGTGATCCCGAGGGCGCCAAGCACGCGCTCAGTTACATGCCGCAGCGCTTCGGGCTTTACGAGGACCTGACCGTGGACGAGAACATCCGCTTTTACGCCGACCTCTTCGGTGTGCATAAAGCGGAACGCAACGCCCGCTCGACGCAGTTGCTTGAAGCGGCGGGAATGAGCGAGTTCCGCAAGCGGCTGGCCGGCAAACTTTCCGGCGGCATGAAGCAGAAGCTCGGGCTGGTCTGCGCGCTCATTCATCGCCCCAAGGTGATCCTGCTGGATGAGCCGACCACTGGCGTCGATCCCGTCTCGCGGCGGGACTTCTGGCGCATCCTTTACGAACTGATCGCGGAGGGCGTGGCGATTCTTACCTCGACCGCCTACCTGGACGAAGCCGAGCGCTGCCATCGCGTTGCGTTGCTCCACCAGGGCAAGCTGCTCTTCTGCGACACGCCGGCGAATCTCAAGGCCGGGTTAGGCAAAGGCGTGCTGTCTGTTACTTCGCAGGACCCACGCACGCTGCGCAGCCTGCTCGAAGATGCGGACGGCATCTCAAGCCTGGTGATGACCGGCGATGGGTTGCATGTGGTGGTTGACGATGCCACGCGCCGCATTCCGGAGTTCGAGGCTCGGTTGAAGAGCGCAGATGCGCACTATGACGCGATTCAACAAGTCGCGCCCACCATCGAGGACCTCTTTGTGGATGCGGTGGGCGGCGGAGGTCCGAGCCATGCCTGAAGCCAACAACTCAGTCGTGGTGGAGAACCTGGTGAAGCGGTTCGGCGACTTTGTGGCCGTGGACCGGCTCAGCATCGAGATTCGCAAGGGCGAGGTCTTTGGCTTTCTGGGACCGAACGGAGCGGGCAAATCCACCACCATTCGCATGTTGTGCGGGCTGCTTCGGCCTACCTCGGGTCACGCGCTGGTTGCCGGATACGATGTGGCCCGTAAGCCTGAGGCCGTGCGCCAGAACATTGGCTACATGTCGCAGAAGTTTTCTCTCTACAACGATCTCAAGGTGATCGAAAACATACGATTGTTTGCCGGGCTTTACAGTGTGCCTGCGAAGGAGCTTCAAGGCCGCATCGAATGGGTGCTGGCTATGGCCAACCTGAAAGGTCAGGAGAATCTCATCACCGGCACGCTTCCGGGCGGATGGAAGCAGCGGCTGGCGCTGGGCTGCGCGGTGCTGCACAAGCCGCCGATCATCTTTCTGGATGAGCCGACTTCCGGCGTCGATCCCATCTCGCGCCGCCAGTTCTGGGATCTCATTCATCAGATGGCGGAAGAGGGCGTGACCGTTTTTGTGACCACGCATTACATGGAGGAGGCGGAGTATTGCAACCGCCTGGCGTTGATCTTTCGCGGCAAGATGGTCGCGCTCGGCACGCCCTCCGAGTTAAAGCGGGACTCGATGAAAGGCGAATTGCTGCTGGTCGAGTGCGAGCCTTTGGGAGGCGCGGTGGAAGCGCTGCAATCGGCTTCGGAGGTGATGGATGCCGCGGTCTTTGGCAATGCTCTGCACCTGGTTGTGCCGGATGCCGTTGCCGCCATGCCGCGGATTGAGAAGTATCTCGCAGATCGCAGCATCGACGTCAGCCACATCGAGAAGATTCGCCCCACGCTGGAAGATGTTTTTGTTTCTCTCACCACAGCGCGCGATGCGGCAGAGGAGCGCAAACCATGAGCTTTACGCGCTTGCTGGCCGTGGCCAAAAAAGAAATCGTCCAGATCCTCCGCGATTCGCGCAGCCTGATCATCGTGGTCATCATGCCGGTGACGTTGATGCTGCTCTTCGGCTACGGCGTCAATCTCGATCTCAAGGGGCTGCCGGTGTATGTCTACGACCGCGACGGCAGCCAGCAGAGCCAGGACCTGCTGAAGCATTTTCAAGCCAGCGAATACTTCCATGTGGTGTGCGTGGTGGACGGCTATCCCGCGATTGCAAAGGCGCTCGACGACGGCCACGCCAAGATGGGGATCGTGATCCCGTGGAACTTTTCGCAGCGTTTGAGCGAGGGCGGACCAGTGCAGGTGCAGGCGCTTGTCGATGCCACGGACGACAATACGGCCAACGTGCTCATTGGCTATGCCCAGGCGGTGGTTCAGGGCTATTCGGCGGAGGTTCAAATCAACTGGCTGCACGAGCGTGGGCAGTCACTGCAGCCTGCCGCGATGAGCGTGGAAACGCGCACCTGGTACAACGAGAATCTGGAGAGCAGCGCCTTTATCATTCCCGGCGTGCTGGCGCTGGTGATGTCGGTGATCGGCGCGTTCCTCACCTCGCTCACCATCGCGCGCGAGTGGGAGCGCGGCACCATGGAGCAACTGATCTCGACTCCCGTGAGCGCGATGGAGATCATGCTGGGCAAGCTGGCGCCCTATTTCGTTCTCGGCATGTTCGATGTCGTCGTCTGCGCCGCGATTGCGATTTACTGGTTCCACGTGCCGTTTCGCGGCTCTTACGTCACGCTGCTGGTCAGTTCCGCGCTGTTTCTGGTGGTTGTGCTGTCGCTGGGATTCTTCATCTCCGTGCTTGCGAAAAGCCAGTTCGCCGCGAGTCAGATTGCGCTGCTGATTACTTTCCTTCCGGCTTTTCTATTGTCGGGATTCCTGTTTTCGATCGAGCAGATGCCCGTCGCACTGCAGTGGATCACGCGCATCCTGCCGGCGCGCTACTATGTCTCGGTGCTAAAGCGGATCTTCCTCAAAGGGACGCCGACGGCGATGCTCTACGCCGATCTGATTCCCCTGGCTGTCTTTGCGCTGGTACTGGCGCTGCTGGCTACCAGCAGCTTCCACAAGAGGCTGGAGTAAAGGAGAGAACGCATGTTCGGGCGCCTGAAACAGATGTTAATCAAGGAGTTCATCCAGGTCTTCCGCGACAAGCGGACGCGGATCATCCTGATCGTTCCGCCCATCGTGCAGATGCTGGTCTTTGGATACGCGGCCACTTTTGAAATCCGTCACGTTCCGACGGTGGTGCTCGATCTGGATCACAGCCAGGAGAGCCGCGAGTTGGTTTCGCGTTTCACATCCAGCCCTTACTTCGACGTGCAGCGGCAACTGACCGACTCGCGCCAGATTCGCGACCTGATCGACCGCGGAAAAGCTACCGTCGGCCTGGAGATCGATGCCGGCTTTGCCCAGAAGTTGCGCAGCGGCCAGACGGCGCCGATGGAAGTGATCGTGGATGCGACCAACTCGAATACCGCCCTGATCGCTTCGAGCTACATTTCGCAGATCGCCCTTGGCTTTGCTCAGGAGTACCAGAAGGACCGCATCGGCCGGATCGCGCCGCAACTGAGCGAAATGATTCCCTCGGTCGAGCTGGAACCGCGGCCGTGGTACAACCCGGAGTTGCGCAGCCGCTGGTTCTTTGTGCCGGGAGTGATCGGCAGCCTGACCCTGGTCCTGGTAATTACACTGACGGCTTTTGCGGTGGTGCGCGAGCGCGAAATCGGCACGCTCGAACAGATCATGGTGGCGCCCATCCGTCCGGCGGAGTTCATCCTGGGCAAGACGCTGCCTTTCTTCCTGATCGGCCTCTTCGATGTTTCGCTGATTGCGGTGGTCGGGACGCTATGGTTCCAGGTTCCATTCCGCGGTCATATCTCAGTGCTGCTGACCGGAGCGATTCTTTTCCTGCTCTGCATGTTGGGCGTGGGCCTGCTGATTTCGACCGTTTCTTCCACGCAACAGCAGGCAATGGTGACGGCTTTCTTCTTTATCATGCCCGCGATCACTTTTTCGGGCTTCGGTTTTCCCATCGCTACCATGCCGCAGTGGATGCAATATCTCACCTATCTCATTCCGCTGCGCTACTTTCTCATCGTGCTGCGCGGGACCTATCTGAAAGGCGTGGGCATGGAGATTCTGTGGCCTCAGATGGCCGCGATGGCGGGCCTGGGATTCAGTTTGCTGACGATCTCCATCCTTCGCTTTCATAAGGCGCTTGACTGAGGTTTTACAGTTGTACTGGCGCTGTGTAACTGTGAGGGTGTCCGGAAAGGTCATTGATTCCGTTCAAGTTAGGTTCGATCTCACAGTTTCACAGCCAAAAACGAGCAAAGTTTATTTCGAGACCGCTGGGTGGGCTGTGGGGCAGCGGAAGGCTGGCGTCGGCGATATTGAGCATGGCTTCACCGGGGGGAGGGGGTTGTTCTCTTGTCTTCTATCTATAGTGTGCGCCAACGGAGGGATATTATCTGCAAATGGGAGGGAGAAAAGTGCAGTCCTTCCCAGGTCTCGACTACCCCAGCGACGGGGACCTGTCGCCGGGCCCCAGGGAGAATCCAGACCTGGGGCAGCCGACAGCGCACTAACGAGCCAGATTCAATCTGGGCTCCTTGGCGGTTGGCAAGCTCACGCCCAGAATCGCGGCAACGGTTGGAGCAATCTGGCGCATATCGACGACACCAAGGTCGCGCCCTGGCGCGATGCCTTCGCCCATGGCAAAGAACGAGGAGCGCATCTCTGGATACGAAGGCAGGTAGCCGTGCGTACCCTTTACCGACGGCTGATCGCTGACCAGCGCACCGGAGAAAGCTGAGCCGAACGTGAAACCGGGTTGCAGAGCGAGGATGAACTCGGCATCGGGAAATCCACCGGTCTGTTTGATTTCCGTCTGATCCAGAATCCTCGCGATTCCGTTGGCCGGATCGGCAGCCAGCCGATCGAGCAGTGCGCGCACATCCTCGCGCGTTTTGGCATCGGACGGCTCATGCAGCATGATCGCCGCCATTCCGCCGGTTGCCCAGGGCTCTGCCGTCCACGAAGTGACCGTGGTTCTGCCGTTCGCGTCGATTTTGGCCTGAATCAGTCCAGCCTGTAAAAATGGGATCGCGATATTCAATGCGTGATGCACGTTTACGAAACCATGGTCGGAAACAATGACCACGACGGTCTTGGGGTCGTTCCTGATTGCCGCGTCAATGAGCTGGGCGACCATCCCGTCCACGGCTTCGAGCGTCTTGTTTGCATCCTCGCTGAAAGGGCCGCTCACGTGCTCCGACTCGTCGAGCGAACTGAGATGGACGGTCATGAATCCCGGCTTTTGGTGTTCCAGAATGTCGAGCGAATAGCGAGTGCGCGTGCGATCGCCGTCGACGGTGGTGTCGTTGCCCATCATGTAGGGGCCGAGCCTCTTCTGGAGAGCGAACAACAACCCTTCAGGACGTGAAATGGCGGCCATTAGTTCAATGTCCTGCGGGTTGGCATCCTGGGGATCGACGGAGTCGCTGCCGCCGCGCCAGTACTCGGGAATCAGCGTATCGACGCTGGTGGCGTTGACGCTGACCGGCCAGCTCACGCTGGCGGTGCCGATGCCCTTCTGGTGCGCGGCGTCCCACAACGTGGGCACGCGGATGTCGCCGGCATACCAGTACCAGGCGCCGTCCAGATTGCGCATCGGATCGAAGAGGGTATTGTTGACGATGCCGTGCTCGGCGGGCCAGACGCCGGTGATCAGCGTGGTGTGGTCGGGATAGGTGACCGTGGGCAGGACAGCGACCACGCCATCAGCATAGGTTCCTTCCACGAGAAAGCGGCGCAGCGTCGGGATTCTCAGGCCATGTTCGGCGGCATGGGTCACATATTCCGGCTTCATCCCGTCGATGGAAATCATCAGGACCGGCGCGGCATGAAGACCGGCAAGCTGGGAGACGATGAAGACGACAACGAAGAGCAGCGAGCGAGACCAGTTGCGAAACAGGTAGGGCATGGGTCTAGTAGAAAACCCGATGCGGCTTTGAGCGATGAATCGTAGATGAAAAGCGGCGACGACACCGAAGTCGCCGGGGTCACTCCGGTTTCCGATCGCCTTCTCTCTCGGGGGTATTTCAGATGCCCAAACTTCGAGTTGCGGCCGGGCGGCCGGTCGACGGGAAACTGGCTCTCTGCCCGTAAGACGAACGGGCAGCCAGACCGGCCATCGCGGATTTAGAATCACGGGCTTCAGCGCTTTTCCGTCCTTTGGTGTACCTTAACTTTTGGCTGTGTTTATGCCGCCGGATGAGCCTGACCGGCGACTGGGGTGTATGGCTGACAGGGAATTCCACAGTGGCCCTAAAAGGGGCGGAGATGCAGGTTCTCTTCGACTGCGCTTCGCTCCGCTGAGAATGCAGTGAGGGTGGGGCAGGCGGCAAGAGAGTTTGGGAGCACGGTTTTCGATGATGGAATTCCACATTTCGCGCGGCGCGCGTGAACGCTACCAGTTCGCCGAGTCACTCTTCTCCTATACGGGGAACGTTGTTTTTGCCAATCTAGCGGCATGCCGGGAGTTTGCGTACCGCATGAACAAGGTTCGCGATGTGGAAAGGCATCCCGAACTGGCGGTTCATGCCGGGTCGCTTTACGCCATGGGGCTGATCGACGAGGCCAGCCACGTGCTGATGGCGCGCTACCGGGAGCAGTTCGATCCCGAGGTGATTACGGCTGCCCTCGACTGGTTTTCTGCGCAGGTGGGTTCGGCGCCGCTGGACGCCATGCTGCTGACGTTTGTTGAGCAGTTTCCCGGTTCGAGCGTGCTGCGCGGGCTGGAGACGCCGCAGCAATGGCTGGCCGGCCAAACCGATGGGATGCCTCACCGGGCCGCCGCACTGGAAGAGCTGCTGCTGCTCTTCGCCGCCAACCGCAACGAGGCCTTCAAACCCTTCGAAGAGCTTTTCGAAGAGAAGACGCTGGCCGAGAAGACCGTTTACCGGCAGGTGACGCAACAGTTGCCGGAGTACTTTGCCACCCGGCCCCTGATCCCTCTTCCGGATGCCAAGCCGGTGAACCTACTGGACCTGCTGCGCGCGCCGGCCGTGGGTTCGCCCCGCTCCCTCAGCGACCAGCTTGCCCTCATTCGCAAGCTATGGAAGCCGTTGCTGGGCGAGAGCCTGGACCACTATCTGCTGATTGCCGGCGAGATTTTGCACGAGGAAGAACTGGCCATCTGGATGCAGTTCAATCCTCCCGCCGCTCAGGCCCGCGCGGCCGCCGAAGCCGCGGCCAAGCGCCGTTGGGAGAGCGGCCAGCAGCAGTGGCCCTCCGTGGTCAGCCACTCCGAGGTGCCGACTTTTGGCGATCCGGCCCACGAATACGAGAAATTCTCGCCCGATACGGCCTGGATGCCCAACACGGTGCTGATCGCCAAGAGCACCTACGTGTGGCTGGCGCAGCTCAGCAAGCAATATGGCCGCAGAATCGCGCGCCTGGACGAGATTCCCGACGAAGAACTGGCAACGCTCGCGCAGCGCGGACTCAACTCGCTGTGGCTGATCGGCGTTTGGGAGCGCAGCCGCGCCTCGAAGACCATCAAGCAGCTTTGCGGCAACTCGGATGCCGTGGCTTCAGCCTATTCGCTCTTCGATTACTTGATCGCCGAGGACCTGGGCGGCGAGGCAGCCTACATCAACCTGCGCGACCGCGCCTATCACCATGGCGTGCGGCTGGCCAGCGACATGGTGCCCAACCACATGGGCATCGATTCGCCCTGGGTTGTCGAGCATCCCGAGTGGTTCATCTCCCGTCCGGAGACGCCCTATCCCGCCTACAGTTTCAACGGTCCCGATCTCTCCCACGACGGACGGGTGGAGATCAAGATTGAAGACCACTACTTCGAACAGACCGATGCCGCGGTAGTTTTCCAGCGCCGCGACCGCAACAGCGGCGAAACCCGCTATATTTACCACGGCAACGACGGCACCAGCTTTCCCTGGAACGACACGGCGCAACTCGACTACCTGAATCCGGCGGTGCGGGAGCAGGTGATCCAGACCATCCTGCATGTGGCGCGGCTGTTTCCGGTGATTCGCTTCGATGCCGCGATGACCCTAGCCAAGCGGCATTTTCACCGGTTATGGTTTCCCGGCCCCGGCGCGAGCGGCGCCATTCCTTCCCGCGCCGAATATGGCATGAGCCAGGCCGAGTTCGACCGGCACATGCCGCACGAGTTTTGGCGTGAGGTGGTGGATCGCGTGGCCGCCGAAGTGCCCGGAACGCTGCTGCTGGCCGAGGCCTTCTGGCTCATGGAGGGCTACTTCGTCCGCACCCTGGGTATGCACCGCGTCTATAACAGCGCCTTCATGAATATGATGCGGGACGAGGAGAACGCCAAGTACCGCTCGGTCATCAAGAACACGCTGGAATTCGATCCGGACATCATGAAGCGCTATGTCAACTTCATGAGCAATCCCGACGAGCGCACCGCGATCGACCAGTTCGGCAAGGGCGACAAGTGCTTTGGCGTGGCCGCGCTGATGGCGACGCTGCCCGGCCTGCCCATGTTCGGCCACGGCCAGATCGAGGGATTCACCGAGAAGTATGGCATGGAGTACCAGCGGCCCCGCTACGACGAAACGCCCGATAACTGGCTGGTCGAACGCCACGAGCGGGAGATCGCTCCGCTGCTGAAGCGGCGCTGGCTCTTCGCCGAAAGCAGCAACTTTCTGCTCTACGACTTCTTTCAGGATGCAGGCAAGGTGGACGAGAATGTCTTCGCCTACTCGAACCGGAACGGCGGCGAGCGGGCCCTGGTGGTTTACAACAACCGCTATGGCACGGCGCACGGAACCATCGATTTCTCCGCGGCCTACGCCGACAAGGGCGCGGGGCAACTGCGCCAGCAGCGCCTGCGGGAAGGCCTGGGAGTGACCGGCGACGGCGCCTTCGTTCTGGCGTGGCGCGACTCGCTTACGGGTCTCGAATATCTGCGCCGGGCCAACGACCTGGCGGAACGCGGCCTCACGCTCGACCTGCACGCCTATCAGTGCCACGTCTTCCTCGATTGGCGCGAGCTGCGCTCCACGGCGGAGCAGCCCTGGGACCGGCTCTCGGATCAGCTCAAGGGGCACGGCGTTCCCAACCTCGACGATGCACTGGTCAATCTGGAACTGCGACCGGTTCACGATGCGTTGCGGCAACTGCTCGACCCGGCCGTGGTGCGCATCTTCGCCGACCTGGCAGAGCATCCCCGCGCATTGGCCACCGGAAACGACAAGAAGATCGAGCAGGAGCGCAGAGAGTTCTTCGATCTGGCCTGGGCCCGTTGCGAAGTTTTGCTGCGCGCGGCGCAGGCGGCCTATTCCGCGCGCCTTGCAACAGAAGGCCAGGCAGCCGGCATGGCCCAACCGATCGACGCGGCGTCGCTGCGCGGGACTCTTCGCGAGCGTTTGCGTGCAGCCATGCGCATTCCCGCCATCGAGGCGCTCTTCCGGGTTCCGTGGACGGTTGCCGCCCGCCGTGTGCTTCCCAGCCCCAGCCCGCAGTTCACGGCTACGGCGATGTGGGGTCCGGTGCTTGGCTGGTGCGCGCTGGAGTTGCTGGCCGAATCTCTCGACGCGGAAGCGCCGGAGCGCGTGGCGCTGGACGTGTTTGACCGCCTCCGGCTGCGCGAACCGTTTGCCCAGGCCTTTGCCGCTCTCGGATTCGAGGGCGAGGAGAGCTGGCGCGTCGCCGCGCGCATCAAGGTTGTTCTGCTTGCCGGCGCCGGGGTTGGAAGGCCGGAGGAAGCGGCGGCCGGAGCCGAGCCCGCGATTGCCGTGGAAGCGCCGGAGGGCACTGTGGAAACTCCCGCAGAGGTGCGGGAAGCAGCTGATGGCGAATCGGAAGCCCCGGCTGCCGACTTCGCCGAGCCGGTTGCAGATGAAACGGCAGCAGCAGGAGACGAAAAGATCGCTCTTTCGGCGACCTTGTGGCTCGATTCCGATGTGCGCTGGCTGACCGGCGTCCACCAGGCAGAGGGCCACTCTTACCTGGTCCGCGAGCTGTATGAGGAGCTGCTCTGGTGGTTGCTGATGCCGTCGCTGCTCCGCTTGGCGGGTGAGGCTGCTCCCAGCCGCGCCGCGGTGGAAGAGATGAGCCGAACCGTCGAAGAGGCTCTGGAGACAGCCGAGGCGGCTGGTTATCGCATCGATGCGCTGCTCGGCGTTTCCAACGACACGGATGCCGGCGAGGAGACTTCGCCTGAAGTCGAATCTGAACCGGCGGAGCCGGAAGAGGCGGAAACAGAGGGACCGGAAGCCTAGGTTTCTGACCGCCTGATTTCGTGCTTAGAGTTTCTGCTTTCCCAGGTCCCAAAGCCGGGGCCTAGGGCGTTCATGGTCGGTTCAACACCAAGCGGTCAATGACTAGAGCGAAACCAGAGTGACTGTGTCCTGTTGAGTTTCGTGCCAGGTCGCCGCTCCCTGATGGTCGCGTCGATTCCAATGCTGCGCTTTCGGGATACGCCGACTCTGGTTCCGCTCTAGCCGTTCCAGACTGCCAGACGCTTGCTCCGTGAAAGCGGAGCAAGCGCCAAGGGATGACCATTTCCTTTTTTTGTTCATTTTCCCGCAATATCCCGCTATTGGAAGCAAGCCCAATCGTCACAAACAAGTGTGATCTGAGGCACATCCTAAAGATTCATCAGGGCTTCACAGTTCCAGACGGACAATCTCCGGGGAGAATTATCAACGGATAGCGCTGAAATCACGGGCGCCGGATCTTCTTTCGCCAGGTATACGAAGCGCAGTGGGCGAATGCACTTTTCCTCCCTATTTCCTCGCCTGAGAAATTGTCCAGAATTGAGGAGGGTCTGACCATGCCGCCCTCTCGAATTTGTGTGGAGCGCGCAGGACAACGACCCGCCGGTGAGCCAGAGGATATCTTCCGGCAAGAGGCGAGGGGACTGCGCACGGTTGTCAGGCTGGGCCCTGGATTGCCGGCTTATGCGCGGGAGTGCGAAACCCAGGCGCGCCGGTTCGACAAAATTGGTTTTCCGTATTGCGATGTTCGATTCAAGACCGCCGCGCAAGCGCGGAAGCGAAGCTGTGCTTTCGGCTTGGAGGAATGCAATGGTGCGCCGGTTGCCTGATCTGTGGGGAAGAAAGGCTTGCGCCGTGGGTCCGACTGCCGGCCATGCCTGGCTTTGAGGGGAGGAAATCATGGGAAGTGTCGCCAATGGAGTCCTGGACGCGAACGAAAAGCTGATGATCGACCAGGTGATCGCCAAGCACGAAGGCCGGCCGGGAGCGCTGCTGGGAATCCTGGAAACGGTTCAAGCCGCCAACCCGCATCGATATCTTCCCATGGAGTCCTTGCGCTATATCTCGGAGAGAACGGGGGTTCCTCCGGCAAGGATCTACAGCGCCGCGACATTCTATGCGCTCTTCAACCTCGAGCCGCAGGGCGGTAATGTGATCTCAGTCTGCCGCGGGACGGCCTGCCACACGCGGGGCACGCGCGAACTGCTGGAAAGGCTGTGCCTGGATCTGGGGCTGAGCAAGCGCAATCTGGGCAAGAACAAGAAGCCGGATAAAGTAGCGCTCACCACGCCGGACAACAAGTTCACGGTGCGCACGGTGGCCTGCTTTGGCCAGTGCGCGCTGGCGCCGGTGGTGGAAGTGAATCACCACATTCTTGGCCACGTGAATGAGCGGACGCTCCTGCGGGAAGTGAAGGCGTTGACCGAGGGGAGGGCATAATGCCTCGAATTCTGGATATTGGCGCGTTCAACGCGGTACGTGAAGAAGGGCTGGCCAAGCTGACGCCGGCCATTCCGCGCATTGCAGTCGGGATGGGAACCTGCGGCGGCGGCAACGGAGCCGAAGAGGTCTATCGCGCCCTGCAAGATGCAATCCAGCGCGGGGGGATGGATGTGCTGCTCACCAGCGTGGGCTGCTTCGGCTCCTGCTTTCAGGAGCCGCTGGTCAACGTTCGCCTTCCCGGAAGCCCGCTGGTGGTGTTGCGTCATGTGCAGGCCAACGACGCCGTGCGCATTCTGGACAGCATTACCAGCAAAGTGATGCCGCCCGACCTCATCTACTGCAAGATCGAGGATTGGGATCACATTACATCGCACGTGAAGTATGGGCAGGGCTATCCGGAAATCGCGCAGTGGAACGAGATTCCTTTCTTCAAGGGACAGAAGAAGATTGTTCTGCGGAACTGCGGGCTCATCAATCCCGAAGATATCGAAGAGTACATCGGGGTGGGCGGATACCAGGCTCTCTATAAGGTGCTGATCGATGGACGCGGAGAGAGCGTGATCGAGCAGATCAAGGCCTCCCGGCTGCGCGGCCGCGGCGGCGCGGGCTTTTTGACCGGCAATAAGTGGGATTTTCTGGCCAAGGCCAAGGCAGATATGAAGTACATCATCTGCAATGCCGACGAGGGCGATCCCGGCGCCTATATGAACCGCAACGAGATCGAGGGCGATCCGCATTCGCTGCTGGAAGGAATGATTGTCGGCGGCTACGTGATGGGCGCCACGCAGGGCATCGTCTATGTGCGCGCCGAGTATCCGCTCGCCGTGCGCCGACTGACCCGGGCCATCGAACAGGCGCGGGAGTACGGGCTGCTGGGCACAAACATCCTGGACCGCGGCTTCAACTTCGACATTGAACTGGTGCAGGGCGCCGGAGCCTTTGTTTGCGGCGAGGAAACGGCCCTGATCGCATCGCTCGAGGGCCTCGCCGGCCGGCCGCATTCCCGCCCGCCGTTTCCCGCGCAGAAGGGCCTCTACGGCAAGCCGACCAACATCAACAATGTAGAAACCTGGTGCAACATTGCGCCGATCGTCAGCCGCGGCCCCGCATGGTTCTCCGAAACAGGCAGCGCCAAGAGTCCTGGCACCAAGGTGTTTTCGCTGGTGGGTAAGATCCAGAACACAGGGCTGGTGGAGATGCCGCTGGGCACTCCGCTGAAGAGTTTCATCTATGACATCGGGGAAGGGACGGCGGCGGGGCGCCACGTGAAGGCCGTGCAGACCGGCGGACCTTCCGGCGGCTGCATCCCGGTGGAGATGCTCGACACGCCCGTAGACTACGAGAGCCTGGCCCAGATCGGCTCCATCATGGGCTCCGGCGGCATGGTGGTGATGGACGAAGACAACTGCATGGTGGATGTGGCGCGTTACTTTGTCGAGTTCACCCACTCCGAGTCGTGCGGCAAATGCGTGCCTTGCAGGGTAGGTCTGAACAAGGCGCTGCGCACGCTGAATTCGATCACCGAGGGCGAGGGAAGCCCGGATCACATGGGCCTTCTCGACGAGCTGGGCCGGATGATTCGCGAGTGTTCGCTCTGCGGACTGGGACAGACCGCGCCCAATCCCGTGCTCACTACCATCCGGCACTTCCGCGAGGAATACGAGGACCATATTCTGGCCCATCGCTGCCGCGCCGGCGTCTGCCAGGAACTGGCTCTGGCTCCGTGCGAGAACAGTTGCCCGTTGCGGATGAACATTCCACGCTTCCTGGAGCTTTATCAGGAGGGCCGGCTCGAAGATGCCTTCGAGTCCGTCATCATGGACAATCCGCTGCCCGCATCGACGGGCAGAATCTGCCAGCACCCGTGCGAGAATCGCTGTCGGCGCCAATCCTTCGACGAGGTGGTGAACATGCGCGAGGTGCATCGCTTCATCGCCGACGCGATCTATCAATCGGATCGCTTCGAACCGATGAAAGAGCGGATTCTGGCGCGCAAGCTTCCGGCAACGGGGCGCAAGGTCGCAGTAGCCGGCGCCGGTCCCACCGGCCTGACCGCGGCCTTCTACCTGGCCATGCTAGGCCACGAAGTGACCATCTACGACGAGCACAGCGAGGCGGGCGGAATGCTGCGTTTCGCCATTCCCGAGTACCGGCTGCCCAAGTCGGTGCTGCGCCGCGAGCTCGATCTGATCGAGGCTACCGGCGTGAAGATGGTCTTTAACACCAGGGTGGGATTCGATCTTCCGCTGAACCAGTTGGCGAGCCAGTTCGATGCCGTTTTCTTGTCCATCGGAACCTGGAAGGAATCGTGGCTCTATCTGCCCGGCACGGAGTTGAAGGGCGTCTATCCCGCTCTGCCGTTCCTTGAAGTGGTGGCCAAGCGCGAGAGCGTGATGCTGGGCAACAAGGTTGCGATCATCGGCGGCGGCAACGCTGCCATCGATTCGGCCCGGACCGTCTTGCGCAAGGGTGGCAGCGCCACCATCCTCTATCGCCGCGAGCGCAAGGATATGCCCGCGATCGACGAGGAGATTCAGGCGGCCGAGGAAGAGGGCGTGCAGTTCGTCTTTCTGGCCGCGCCACACCGCATTCTGGGCGATGCCAACGGCCGCGTGAAGGCCATCGAGATCGTGAAGACGCGCCTGGGCGAATACGACAAATCAGGGCGCAAGCGGCCTATCCCCACCGACGAGGTGCAGCGCTTCAAGTGCGACAGCGTCATCCTGGCCGTGGGCGAGACCTTCGACCTGGATTTCTGCCGCGCCTCGGGACTGGCGCTCAAAGAGGAGGGGATGATCGTGGTCGATCGCTTCTCGTTGGAGACCAGCCGCGCCAACTTCTATGCCGGCGGCGATGTGATTACCGGCGCATCGAATGTTTCCAACGCCATGAGCGGCGGCAAGCAGGCGGCGCAGAAGATCGACGAGCGCCTGATGGGCGAGGAGCGCTGGGAACAGCTCTACCAGCAGTTCGAATACGACCGTCATGCGCCGGGAGAACCGAGCCTGAGCCGCCGGCACACGGCCCACACCCTGGTCCCGGAGGTCAGGGTCCGTTCGCAAGAAGAAGTTGTGGGCGGCCTCGAGTCGCAAGAGGCGCTCGAGGAATGCCGCCGGTGCCTTCGCTGCGACCTGAAGGATACTGTCAGCGCCGATTGAGACGATTGAAGAGAGAGGAGCGTCGCCTTGCCAAGCAAAACGATTTCCGTCCGAATTGATGACGAACTGGTGACCGCCCAGGCGGGACAGACGATCTTGGAGGCTGCCCGCGCCAACGGGAAGCAGATTCCGACGCTCTGCTATCTGAAGGGGCTGAGCGCAGTGGGGGCCTGCCGCGTATGCATGGTGGAACTTGCGGGAACCGAGCGTCTGTTTCCGGCCTGCACCACGCCCATCCAGGACGGGATGTCGATCAAGACGACCTCGGCCAAACTGACTCTCTACCGGCAGATGGCCGTGGAACTGCTGCTGGTGGAGCGGAACCACATCTGCTCCTCCTGCGTATCGAACGGCCACTGCGAACTGCAGGCGCTGGCTCAATCCCTGGGCATCACCCACGTGCGCTACTCCTACAACAACCCGCAGTTGCCTGTCGATATGACGCACCCCCGCTTCGTGCTGGACCACAACCGCTGCATCCTGTGCACGCGCTGCGTGCGCGTTTGCGCCGAGGTGGAAGGAGCGAACGTGTGGGAGGTTTCAGCACGCGGCATCGACTCCCGCATCGTCAGCGATCTGAAGGATAAGTGGGGAGAAGCGCGGAACTGCACCGGCTGCGGCAAATGCGTCCAGGCTTGTCCCACGGGAGCGCTGGCGGAAAAGGGCTTCGCGGTGCACGAAATGGTGAAGCAGAGCGAACAGGTGAGCCGGCTCGCCGCACAGAGAGCACTCCAGGCAAACGGCACGCATTAGCAACCCGGCAGGCACACATGCAGTTGGTCCGCCATTGACGGGCTAAGTGCGTCCCCTTTTCCAGGCGGCTCCGCATCCGGCGAGAGACCCCTCAGGCTGTGGTTAGATGTGAAACCAGGATCGATGTATCCCAGCGGAGAAATTGCGAGGTTGCCGCTCCCTGTTGGTTGCGTCAACTTGAAAGCATCGTGTCAGAACACAGCAACCCTGGTTTCGCTATAGCCGATCGGATACTCGAATCGGCCGGCCGGCAAGTCTTGTATTTGTCGGGGCCGCTTGCGCCCCGTAGAATCAGCAGAGGGCCTACGGCGACGCTGCCCGGATTGGCACCAGGTACCGATGAGCGAACAGGAAACAGGGACTTCCATACAGGCGCAGGCAGTTTCGCCGGCGTGGAGCAGAATCGAGCGGGCGCGGCATCCCCAGCGGCCCTACCCCATGGACTTTATCGAGCGGATCTTCACAGATTTCAGCGAGATTCACGGGGATCGCGCCTTCGGCGACGATGAGGCCATTGCGTGCGGCATGGCGCGCCTGGGCGCCGAAGAGGTGCTGGTTATCGGCAACCGCAAGGGCGGCAGCACCAAGGACCGGGTGCGGCGCAACTTCGGCATGCCCCATCCCGAGGGCTATCGCAAGGCGCTGCGCTGCATGAAGATCGCCGAGAAATTCGGCCGGCCGGTGATCAGCTTCATCGACCTGCCCGGAGCCTATCCCGGCCTGGGCGCCGAGGAACGGGGTCAGGCCGAGGCCATCGCCCGGAACATTCTGGAGATGTCGCGGCTGCGCGTGCCCACCATTTCAGTCATCAGCGGCGAGGGCGGATCGGGCGGAGCACTGGCGCTGGCCGTCGCCGACCGGGTGCTGATCCTGGAAAATGCGCTGTACTTTGTGATTACGCCGGAGTCGTGCGCGGCCATCATGTGGCGCGATGCGGCGCACAAGCAGTTGGCGGCCGAGGCGATGCGGATCTCCGCGCCGGAGGTTGCCGCGCTGGGCTGCGTGGACGAGATTATCTCCGAGCCGGAAGGCGGTGCGCACATCAACCCGGAAGCGGGCGCAGGCCTGCTGGGCAGCGCGCTGAAGAGGCATTTGGCCGAGTTGAAGGCGACGCCGATGGATATTCTGGTGGCCGCTCGCCAGCAAAAATTCCGCAACATAGCGCAGTTCTACACGGAAGGTTCGATCTGAGGCCGCATCGGCGGCGAAACGGATGAATAGGTTGGGAGCCAGGGTGAAATTGCGCGGCAGGTCATGCTCGGCGGGCGGCGGCAAAACTGTGGCTGGAGGGTGCGCATGAGCACACCGGAATCCGGAGTCGGCCGGTTTCGCGCCTACATACAGTTCATTGCCGCGGTCGTCTACTTTTTTCTGGCGCGGTCGCTAGCCCGGCATGGGGCGCAAGGTCTTGCTGCCGAGCAATGGGCTCCGCTAGTGGAGCAGGCGATGCTGGCCTTTCTGCTGCTGGCGGGCTACGCCGGGATGGGATTCTGGCTCGACCGCGAGTTGCATCCGGTGAGCGAACAGGGACTGCCGCGGCGGGCTGGCTGGCCGGCCGAGGCGGGACTGGGCCTGGCGACGGGCTGGGCGCTGGCCGTGGTCTGCGTGCTGCCGATGGTTGTGGGCGGCGGCATCGCCATCGTCCTGATTTTGCAGCCCTCCGCCTGGGGATGGCTGGTGGCCGATGCGGCCTTTTTTGCGCTGGCGGCACTGGCTGAAGAGATTGCCTTTCGCGGTTACGGGTTTCAGCGCTTTGCCCATGCGGTGGGGCCGCTGGGCGCGGCTCTGGGCTTTGCGGCGTTTTACGCCATTGTGCAGACGCTCATTCCCGGGTCGAGTCACGCCAGCATCGCCGTTTCCATCGCGTTCAGTCTGGTGCTTTCCACGGCCTATCTGCGCACGCGGGCGCTGTGGCTGAGCTGGGGACTCAACTTCGGCTGGAAGGCCAGCCGCGCGTTGCTCTTCGGACTCGCCGTCAGCGGCGTCAACAGCCATTCGCCCGTGGTGCAGGGCGACCCGATGGGGCCGTTCTGGATCACCGGCGGAGGGTTCGGGCTGGACGGCAGTTGGATCGCTTTCGTGGTTCTTCTCGCGGCGATTCCGGTGGTCTTCCGGGTGACGCGCGATCTGGATTTCCGCTACAACGCGCCGGTGATTGTGCCAGGAGGGATTCCGGTGGATCTGGACGCGGCCGCGCGGCGCCAGCATGAGGCTGCGATGGGCCCGGCCGCGGCCGCGGCGCCCGCGCCCCTGGTGCAGATTTTTCCGGCTGCCGCGCCGGCACCCACCCAGCCGGAAGCGGCGCCGACCGACCGGCCAGCCGATCCCCAATAGTTCTGGATTGAAGGTGCGGATTCGTCTTGCGACATCCGCTCCCGCGCAGATTTGCTTTTTCGGCTTGAACCGGGCTATCTTTTCGGCTATGCAGTGCGCATGCATGGGAGGCTCCCATGATCCGGCCAATCCTGCCCCAAGAGACGCGGTCCGCTCGCCAGACGGCCGAAAAGTGCTGGCATACGAGCGGTTTCAATTGGGCGGCGCGTTGTAGCATCCTGCTGATCTTTCTAGGAGCCGGCCGGGCTCCGGCTCAAATCACCATCGATACGCGCACCGGAGTGGTGACCAACGGTTCCAGCGGCAAGGCCGGCACGGTGGACCGGCGCTATCAGCAGATCGATCCCACCCACGTTCCACTCTCGAAGTCCGAACTCGACGCCAAAACGCGTCTGGAGCTGATCCGTCTGCTACAGGCGGAGCAGGGATTTGCCATGCGGCCGTTTCCGCGCGGGCACAAGGGACTGACGCTGGCGGCTAACGGCAAACTGGAGCCGGCGGGAGAAGCCTATCTGAACATGGCGACCAGCCAGGGATTGTCGGCCAAGCCCGGCGACCGGGTGGTGCTGACCGACATCCGGATCGAGCACGCGAAGATTCTCTTCGACCTGAACGGCGGACCGGACAAGAAGCACCGCTTTCTGCGCCATGTGCAGATTGGCGTGGGGCCTGACGTGACGAATCCGGTGATCCAGGGAAACGACGAGGAGCCGGTGGGCGCGCGGCTTACCCTCGCCTTCGACGGCCACGTGCCGGAGCTGACCGGCGCCGAGGTGAAGGCGCTGCTGGCGCCGCTGATCTCCTTTGACGTGAAGACGCCGCTGCAAGCCTTCACCGACACGCTTCCGACCAAGCTCAAAGATGCCATTCTCAACCACCATGTGATGGTGGGCATGACCACCGACATGGTGCTCTTCGCCAAGGGACAGCCGGAGAGCAAATCGCGCGAGGTGGAAGGGCAGATGCCCTTCGAGGAGTGGATCTACGGCAAGCCGCCCAAGGATGTGGAGTTTGTCCGCATCAACGGCAATCGCGTAATTCGCGTCGAGCTCGCCAAGATGGGCGAGACGCCGGTCATCTTCACCAAGGACGAGGTGGCGGGGCTGATGCGCACCGATGGCACGCCGCTGACCACGGAGACGCATCCCATCCAGGAGGGAGACGCCGAGCGCGATCCCAACAAACAAGCGCCGGCCGCTCC
The DNA here is from genome assembly GCA_049515995.1 of Occallatibacter sp. Lineage (GTDB taxonomy): Bacteria > Acidobacteriota > Terriglobia > Terriglobales > Acidobacteriaceae > Telmatobacter. The sequence goes on from JBEKTO010000018.1 coordinate 22,799, forward strand.
GCCCAGCCTGCGCAAACCGGGCGAAAAACTGCCCGACGACGCGAATACCGGGGTGATGAAGCCGGTGCAGTTCCCCAAGCCTAAACCCCAGCCGGGCGCCAATCCGGATGAAGAGCCGGCAGCACAGCCCGCGCCGCCTCCGGCCGCGGATGCTTCGCAGCCCAGTCCGCCCAAGCCGCAAACGGCTCCGCAGCCTGGCGGCGATCAGCCGGACTGACCGGAGGCAGGCGGCTTTCATGTAAACTGGTGGGAGCGAGTCCGGCTCACCGAAGGCAGATTCTCTGTGTAATGAGGCGAGCCCATGACCGCGCCGTTGAAGCCGCGTGCAGGAATCTTGCGCGTGCGTGCAGAGACACCCCCAGAAGGAGAAACACCCGACCGATGGCAAAGATTGCAAAAACAGGTGACCGCAAGAAGGTAATGGACACGACGAAGTCGACCGACTGTCCGAAGTGCAGCAAGCCGACGCGCATCGTCAAGCGCGTCAAGGACCGCGAGCGCGGCGTTCCCGGCGGAGTCTACATCTCGTGCTCCGTATGCGATTTTTACGAGAAGCTCTAAGCGCCGACTGTACAATTGGCGCAAGAAAAAGCCCGGTTGATCGCCGGGCTTTTTTGCGGTTGAGGAGTGCAGATTTTGTTGCGAACAGCGGGGTTTTGGCTGCGAGAATCGCTGAACGATGGAATCTAAATCTCACAATGCGATACGCAAGAGAGAGCTACTCCGCGTGGAGTAACGTGTAGGTTGTTGATTATAAAATATTTATTTTCAGCACAACGGGGGCTTCCCGGTTTCTCGCCTATACCCCAGGGGGGTAGGAGGGGGGGACGGACCGGTCACACCCCTGACAGATTGGACCGAAGGCACCCCGGCTTCCTTCGCTGGGCCTTCTATTAACCATTGTGCGCCAAGCGAAGGTAATACTCGGCAATGAGCGGCGGAAAAATTTTGATTTCCCAGGTCCCAAAGACGGGGGCTGGAGCAAATGCGGATGGGCCTATGCTGGCCAATAAATCTTCTTAAGTGGCAACAATGCTCGGGTCTCCGCGTCCATCCTGTCGTATTGCTCAACAATTGCCTTGCCCAAGTCGTCAGAGTCCATCAGCGTTAGATTTTGATTTGTGCGATCAGCTTCATAACGCGCTTCGCGCGGGAATCCCCCAGTGCTGACGTACAAGCCGTTGTCATTCTGGCGAAGACCTCCGACAAAGCTGCGTATCTCGGGAGCACCCATAGCACCCTTGCGATGCTTCACCTCAACTACGATACGAGGGGGTTGAAAGCCGAAACCGTCGGGCGAAGCGATAATGTCTCTACCCCTGTCTGGTCCAGCTGGTGATACACGAGTCTTGTAGCCCATCGCACGCAAGAGGCCAGCCACCAACTCCTGCATTGCGTCCCAAGACAGCTTGCTCAACCTGTCCTGTAAGAATTCAAGTGCTCGTTGCTCTGTGTCCTTCCGAACTTCAGCTTCTTCTTCGACCTCGATTTCCTCGAAAGGGCCTTTCTCAGATTGTGGGGAAGACCCATTCCGGCTTAGTCCAAGGATTTCGTCAGCCGCAGCCGGAGAGATGCAGAAGATCGTCGAAATTGCTCCCAAGGAGTTCTTTGATTCAGCGGTCAGTTCGTCGCGCGGGATTTCACGTTCCCACTTCACTGCACGCGTGTGTACAAGTTCTGGATCGTAGTCGGGGTGGTAGGCGTAATCTCCCGTGACGATTCCCAGGTGATAGATGCGACGGCCGGAATCGTAGGTGACAACAGGCTTTCCAGGTACAAGTTCTTCGCGAAAACGGTATACCTGGCCGACACTTGTTGAGTGTTGGAATTTATTTTCTTCGGGCCAGCACTGCTCCACCAATTTGCTCAATTGTTCACGACTGTGGACAGACGATAAATCTCCGAGCTTTGCCCATCCAATTGCCACCATTTGGCGAGAAAGGAACTCTTCGATGAAGGCCGAATCACGTCCAGCCCGGACCATCCACACTTGCTTTGCCATGCCCAACAGAATACAAGACCTATGACCTCAAATGGTGTTTGAAAGATGAGCTAATGCTCCCGCCATCTCCTTGAGGATTGCCTCGGCGGCTTCGGCGGGGTTGGGGGCCTGGGTGATGGGGCGGCCGGCGACCAAGTAGCTGGCGCCCAGGCGGAGGGCCTCGGCGGGAGTGGCGATGCGCTTCTGGTCGCCGACGGCGGAGCCGGCGGGACGGATGCCGGGAATCACCAGTACGCCCTGAGGGCCGGCGAGGGCGCGCAGGGAGGCGACTTCCTGGGGCGAGCAGACGAATCCGCGCATTCCAGCGGCGAGGCCCATGCGGGCCAGACGTTCCACTTGTGCAGCGGGAGTACCCTTGAGGCCGATAGCGCTCAATTGGGCGGCATCCATGCTGGTGAGGACGGTGACGGCCAGCAGTTCGGGTGGATCGGCGAGGCCGTCGAGCGCGGCGCGGGCGGCGGAGAGCATGGCCGGGCCGCCGGCGGCGTGGACGGTCATCATGCGTACACCCAGCGCGGCGGCGGAGCGCACGGCTCCGGCTACGGTGTTGGGAATGTCATGGAATTTCAGGTCCAGAAAGACGGAGTGGCCGCGGCGGAGGAGCGGTTCCAGAACGGCGGGACCGGCGGCCACGAAGAGCTCCAGTCCCACCTTGAACCAATGGCAGTTGCCCTCCAGGCGCTCGACCAGTGCGGCGGCGGAGGCGGCGTCCGGAACGTCGAGGGCCACGATGAGGCGCCTGCGTGCCTCCTCCAGCGGGTCCAGCCGGGCAGGCACAGGCGGACGGGCTGGAGCGAAGGTAGGATTCAACCGCTCTGGGATGGGCATAGCTGAATCCTAATCGATGCAGCCCGGGCTGTGCCGGGTGGGCGATCAGGCCTGGGCTATCCGCATCGGCGCCGGAGGCGGTTCGCGCAGCGCAATCTGATCCTGCGCGGGCAGGAAGCGGCAGAGATAGTCGATCGGATCGTCGGAGGCGGCCATTTGGCGCAGATGATACTTCCACACATCGGGCTTGATGGTGCGCCGGGTGAAGGGCTTGCGGGTGACCTGCACCACTTCGCCCTGGGCGTTAACCCTGGGGTAGGTGATGGAGGGAACCATGAAGCTCATCTGTGCGCCGGTGCGCCAGAAGCAACTAGCGAATTCGTGGCAGAAGATCAGCGTGTAGTGGCGTCCCTCGCCGGAAAGCAGGGTCAACGCCTGCTCGGCGCCGGGCCAGACCGGCTGCACATGAGACTGGAACCAGCGGCGGAACTCGAACCCGTTAAACTGAGCTTGATTCAGCAACAATCGCAACAACTCTTTCCGATTCATTTCACCAATCCTTCAAGCGGCAGAGGAATTCAGGGGTTAGACGACGAATGGAACGCGCCGTCTGAAAGCAACGCAGGACACAGATTTGAGAGCGTCTTCTATTGTTGGTTAACGTCAATTAGGCAGAAATTTCCTTTTTTGCCCGCCGGCGGCACGGAAGAACGGAGATGCCGGCTCTTTCGAGGCCAAGCCTCTGGAGGGACGGCGACACAAATACAGTCTTCATAGCGGGAACCGCGCGGAAAATGGGTCATGCATTGCGGGGCGGATGGGGCTGCAGCGGCAAAGAATAGAATCGACGGAGGATTCGAGCCGTGGCGAGGCCGGTCATGGCACGAGAAAAAGAAGGAGATTTCAGATTGAAGACGGGATCGGGCTGGGTACATAAGGTGTGGTGGGGAGTTGTGCTGCTGGGAGCGGCCAGCCTGAGCTGGGCTTCCGGGTCCGGGGTACATAGCAATCCCTTGAATCACGACCCGCTGGTGCGCGAGGCCTTCGATCACTTCTACAACCTGGATTATCCCGGCGCCATCGAGCGTTTCGAGCGCTTTCACGCCATGCATCCGGGCGATCCGCAGGGAACTGTGCTGCTGCTGGACGCGGTGCTCTTTCAGGAACTCTACCGGCAGGATCTTCTCGACACGACCTTCTACGCCAACGACGGCTTCCTGACCGGGCGGCACGCCACGCAGGAGGACCCCAAGGCGCGCGACCGCATCCTGGCGCTGGCCGACGAGGCGATTCACGAGGCCGACTGGCGGATCGGCCGGAACCCGAACGATGTGGATGCCTACTATGCGCGCGGCTGGGCGCGGGCCCTGAAATGCACCTACATTGCCATGGTGCAGCGGGGTTACGGCAGCGGATTCCGGCTGGCGATGCAGGCCAAGGACGACCACATGCGCGTACTGCAAATGGACCCGCAGTATGTGGACGCGAAGCTGGTGGTTGGCGTCTACGAATACGTGGTGGGCGCGCTGCCCTTGCCTTTCAAATTCGTGATCGGCTTCGCGGGCATTATGGGATCGAAATCCAGGGGCCTGGAGATGCTGAACGACGACGGCAACCGCGGCGTGGTGACGAACGTGGAGGCGCGGACCGTGATTGCGCTCTTTTTGCGCCGCGAGGCGCGGTACAAGGAGGCGATCCAGGTGGTGCGCGGGCTGAAGACCGAGTTCCCGCGCGACTACCTCTTCAGCCTGGAAGAGGCCAACTTGCGCAAGGACGCGGGCGAGGGAATGGTTGCGGTGGCGGCGTATCGCGAGATTCTGGCCGCCAACGCCAAGCCCGGCTATTACGCTTCGGCGCGGATGGAACTCACCTACTTCGGTCTGGGCGACGCGCTGCGCGGACAGCGGCACTACGGCGAGGCGGCGCAGTCTTATGAGCAGGCCGCATGGACCCGGAATGTCGGGCCGGAGCTGAAGATCCGGTCGCTGCTGGCGGCCGGGCAGTGTCACGATATGAACGGCGAACGTCCGATGGCGATGAGGGACTATCAGGCCGCCATCGATGCCGGACCCAATACCTCGCGCGCCGATGCCGCCAGGAAGTATCTGCGCAGCGCCTACAAGGGAACGTAGGGACGCGGATGGGCCTTTGTGCCGGTTGCGAAGATGGAACCGCCGCTGTGCGGTCTCCGTATCTTGAGGTTGATCGGGGTTTTCTCCAGGAGGAATCGATTATGGCCGTCTTTTGCAATCGCTGCGGGACCGGGTTGCCCCCGAGCGCGCATTTCTGCTCGAACTGCGGAGCGGTGATCGCCGTGGCGCCGTCGCAGCCGGGCAGGCCGCTGGTTCGTCCGCGCGTAGGCCGCCAGATTGCCGGGGTCTGCCTGGCGCTGGCGCTGGCCAATGGCTGGGATGTCGCCGTGGTGCGGATTCTCACCGTGCTTGGCTTCTTCTGTTCCGGCGGATTTGTGGGCGTGGCCTATGTGGCCGGCTGGATCGGAATTCCCGAGGAGCCGCTGGAACTGCCGGGAGCGTATCCTCCAGGTATATGAACGGTACATACGAATCGGACGGAACCAGGCTGGGTTTTCGGGATACCGGCACGGGTATGCCGGTGGTCTTTCTGCATCCCACGCCGTTGGACCGCGAGTATTGGCGGCCGATGATTGAAGACCTAGCCGGCGTGCGGGCCATCGTTCCCGACTTGCGCGGGCACGGCAGCTCGGAGTTGGGAAAAAACCTGCCGGTCGGCGGGTTCGCCCGCGTTCCCGACGCTCCGGTGCTGACCATGGGGCAACTGGCCACGGACGTTCTTACACTCCTGGATCATCTTGAAGTGAAGGAAGCAGTTTTTGCCGGCTGCTCGATCGGCGGCTATGTGCTGCTGGAACTGTGGCGCAAGGCACCCGAACGGATGAGCGGACTGGCGTTTGTCTGCTCCAAGCCGCAGCCGGACGCGGAAGCCAGCCTTGTACGGCGCGCCGCCAATATCGCCGAGGTGCGAGCCGGGGGCACGAAGGCGCTCTTCGACGGCATGGCCCAGAGCCTGATCGGGGCGACCGCACGCGAACGGCGGCCTGGAATCGTGGCCAAACTGCGGGCCCGCATGACGCTGACGCCCGAGGCAGCCGTGGCCGTGCAGGCAGGACTGGCCATACGACCTGATTCGACGCCGACCGTGGCCACCATCGACGCGCCGGTGCTGGCCATCGCCGGCGGCGAGGATTCCGGGGTGACACCGGCCGATATGGGGGCCTTCCACGGGGCGCCGGGCGGATGCGAGTTCCACCTGCTGCCTGACGCCGGTCACCTGGCCGCGTATGAACAGCCGGGGAAAGTGGCCGCACTGCTGGCCGAGTGGCTGCGGCAACCGGAGGCCTGAGGAAGCGGACGCAGGCGAGGATAGGGAGGGACGCGACGAACGGAACCAGATCGATGTCTGCCGAGGCCGGTGGGTGGGGTATTACCTAACGATTACCAAAAGACAAAGTATAGTTACTGTCGGTCTATTATGAATTACTTTAGGGCAATTCCGGTTACACGGCCGTCACCATTCCCAATGCGCCCTCTACTGCATCAGGAATGCATTTCACCCAATAACCAATGCGGGATGGAGCATTATGACTCTAGACCCTTTGGGCTATCGTTTCACCACCTTTGGGTCATTGCCCGCCCTCCGTGTCCCGACTACCATCAGTCTCGTAAGACCGTCCTATCATGCACTGGATTTCAAGATGGCCATCTCTTCCAGTTGAAGCATAGGCGGTTGCGATTGCTGTCTTTGTTGTACGGGCCGGAGTGGCTTTTTGCAGCTGTGTTGCGATCGAGAGCGAGATCTTGAAAGGCGTAGAATGAGGTGCTGTAGCCCACAGGGCGAAGCTCTGTCTTCATAGCTCAAACTGCGGATACCGATTCATCGGAAAAGGGGCTCAGCAACATGCCAGCTACGCGGAGTGCCGGCACCCGAACGCAAGGGGATTCGCCCTGGTGGGCAGTCTACACGCGCCACCAGCACGAAAAGGTGATTGCCGGGATGCTGACGGCAAAGGGATTTGAGGTATTTTTGCCGCTGTATGAGTCGACGCGGCACTGGAAAGACAGAGAAAAGCAGCTTTCGCTGCCTTTGTTCCCCGGTTACCTATTTGTCCGGGGAGCGCACGGTCGCCGGCTGCAGGTGGTGAGCACACCTGGTGTTCACATGATTCTGAGCAACGGGGACCATGTTGCGGCCGTTCCCGAGGCTGAGATTCAGGCGATTCGACAGACGATTGAAGGAGCTTGCCGGGTGGAACCGCATCCCTTTCTGCGATGCGGCGAGCGGGTTCGGGTAACACGGGGCACTCTGGAAGGCATTGAGGGAATTCTGGTTCGGAAGAAGAACCAGTACCGATTGGTTCTATCCGTGGAGATGCTGGAGCAGTCGGTGGGTGTGGAGATTGACGCAGCGGATGTAGTACCCGCGGCGTAGGGTTTGGCAAGCACAGCAGCTTGACTGTGCATCAGGGATTGGATGTGGAACGGACAATACCGGTCGACTTGAGGTGAGAAGAGTCCCGATTGTCAAGAGAGAGGCAAGAAGTGACATCGGTACGTGTGAACAATGCTTCGAACCTGGATGGATCGCCATTCGATTCGCTATCGCTCGGGGAACGCGAGATGCTCAGCGAGAGCACCTTCAAGCGGCTGATCGCGGTCGAGCGCAAGAGAACGGAGCGCTCCAAGGAGCCTTTCCTGCTGATGCTGTTGGAGGCTGGTACGCGCCAGGCTTCGAAAGTGAACGGAACGGCTCTGGACAAGCTGGCGGATGCACTGCTCTCGTCAAGCAGGGAAACGGACGTTATCGGCTGGTACAAAGACCGGACCACAGTCGGCGTGATGTTCACGGGGCTGGTGGTGAATGACAAGAACGCGGTTCTGAGCACGATCCTGAGCAGGGTAAAAACCATGCTCAAAAACGAGTTGAGCTACGACCAGCTCAACCAAGTCACGATCTCATTCCACTTCTTCCCCGACGACTGGGACAGTGCCGATTCCGGGCGTCCCAGCAATCCCGCTTTGTATCCCGACCTGCTGACCCCTGGAAACCGCAGGAAGTCGCTGCTGGTGGTCAAGCGAATGATCGACATTGCCGGAAGCGCGGTTGCGCTGGTGCTTTGCGCGCCCCTGTGCCTGGCAATCGCGGCGGCGATCAAGATGACATCCAAAGGCCCCGTGCTTTTCAGGCAGCAACGGGTTGGACAGTACGGCCAGTGCTTTACCTTCCTGAAATTCCGGTCGATGCGCGTGGGCAACGATCATACCGTTCACCAGAAGTTCGTTACGGAAATGATCAAGAGCGAGGCGGACCGGGACCCGGCCAACGCGAAGGGCGAGCGGATTTACAAGATCAAGAACGACAAGCGGGTTACGCGCGTAGGGAATTTTCTGCGGAGAACCAGCCTGGATGAACTGCCCCAGTTACTGAATGTTCTCAAGGGAGAGATGTCGCTGGTCGGCCCCCGTCCCGCAATTCCATACGAACTGGCAGCGTACCAGACCTGGCACCGGCGCCGGGTATTGGAAGCCAAACCTGGAATTACCGGTTTGTGGCAGGTGACAGGCCGCAGCCGCGTCCGGTTCGACGATATGGTCCGAATGGATTTGCGCTATGCCACGTCGTGGTCGCCGTGGCTCGACATCAAGATACTCATGCAAACGCCTCTCGCGGTGATACGAGGCAAAGGTGCATATTGAGTCCTGCATTTGTGTTCCACTTTCGATTTCGGTCGCTATTGAATTCGTGCCACGCTGTGCGGCACGCGCACCTCGTCCAATGCAAACTCCCCAAGGTGGGAAGTTCTAAAGAACGGCGATGATATTGTGAAATTCGGTGTAATTGGCTACGGGTATTGGGGACCGAATGTTGTGAGGAATCTCGCGACGCTGGAGGGTTCCCAGGTATGCGCGATCGCGGATATCGGACCGGCGGCGCGGAAACGCGCGCAGAAGGCGTATCCGGGGATCACAGTAACTGCAGACCCCATGGACGTGATTCTATCGACTGAGATCGACGCAGTGGCCGTGGTCTCTCCGGTATGGACCCATTACGAGCTGGCAAAGGCCGCGCTGGAAAACGGCAAGCATGTCTTTGTCGAGAAGCCGTTCACCAGCAATTCCGCGCAAGGGGAGGATCTGATCGAGCTTGCCCAGCGGAAGAATCTCAAGATCATGGTGGACCATACTTTCCTGTTCACCGGCGCGGTGAAGAAGATATGCCAACTGCTTGACGAGGGAGCGCTGGGAAAGCTCTATTACTACGATTCCACTCGCGTCAATCTAGGCCTTTTCCAGCACGATATCAATGTCTTGTGGGACCTGGCGCCGCACGATTTGTCGATCATGGATCACCTTATCAAGTCGACCCCCGAGGCCGTCGTCGCGACGGGGCAAACCCATCTGAACGGCCACGAGGATGTGGCTTACTTGACTCTCTATTTCCCCGAGAAAGTCATCGCGCATGTCAATGTCAACTGGCTCTCGCCGGTGAAGATCAGAACCACGCTGATTGGCGGCGAGAAGAAGATGCTGGTCTGGAACGATCTGGAAGCCGACGAAAAGCTGCGGGTGTACGACCGGGGAGTGAAGATCACCAACTGCGAAGGCGTGTACGATCTGCTGGTCAACTACCGGTCGGGCGACATGTGGGCTCCTCACCTGGAACAGGTCGAGGCGCTGCATCGCGAGATGAACTACTTTGTGGAGTGCATATCCAATGGCCAGGACCCGATCAATGACGGATGCGCCGGGCTGCGCGTGGTGAAGATGCTGGAAGCAGCCAGCGAATCGCTGAGCAAGAGAGGAGCCCTGGTCTACCTATGACTTCCCTGAATAGCATCGCGAGCGATGTCAAGCTCGGGAAAGACGTGCGGCTCTCGAAATTCATCAATTTGTACGGCTGCGAAATCGGGGACGAAACAAAGATCGGCGCATTTGTCGAGATCCAGAAGAATGCCCGCGTGGGCAAATGCTGCAAGATTTCCAGCCACACCTTTATTTGCGAGGGCGTCGAGATAGGGGATAACGTTTTTGTCGGGCACGGCGTGGTGTTTACCAACGACAGTTATCCGCGCGCCACGACCGCTGACGGAAGCCTGCAAACCGAAGCCGACTGGAAGGTGGAGCGGACGGTCGTCGAGAAAGGCGCATCCATCGGCTCCGGCGCGACCATTCTGCCCAATACCACCATCGGCGAGCATGCGATCGTCGGCGCCGGCAGCGTCGTCACCAAAGACGTTCCCGCCAACTCGATCGCAGCGGGAAATCCGGCCAAGGTTCTGCGCTTCATCGACCCTCCCAAGGAAACCGCGAACAACGAGAACGTCCCATTTCTCGATCTCGTCGCTCCCCACCTGGAGCTCGAGAGCGAACTTGTGGACGTTTTTCGGCGTGGACTGCGCACGGCTGGCTTCGTCGGCGGTCCTGTAGTGGAGGAATTCGAGAAGGATTTTGCGGCCTTTTGCGGCGCAGGCCATGCCGTCGCCGTCGGCAGCGGCACGGATGCATTGCGCTTTGCCATTGTGGCTGCCGGCATTCAAGCGGGCGACGCGGTGCTGACCGTGCCGAATACGTTTATTGCCACCGCGGAAGCCATTTCGCAAGCTGGCGCCATGCCGGAGTTTGTCGATATCGACGAGCGCACGTATAACATATCGGCCGAGAAGCTACAGGAGTTTCTTGAAGAGCAATGCAGGCGCGACGAAACGGGCAAGCCGATCAGCCTGCGAACCGGGCGGCCGGTAACTGCGATTGTACCTGTGCACTTATACGGCCAGATGGTCGACATGGATGCCATCCTGGAGCTTGCCGAGCGGTACGGCCTCACGGTGATCGAGGACGCATGCCAGGCGCACGGCGCCGAATACTTCTCAAAAAAACTAAATCGCTGGATGAAAGCCGGTTCCATGGGCCGCGCGGCCGCATTCAGTTTTTATCCTGGCAAGAACCTTGGAGCATGCGGCGAAGGCGGAGCGGTGACAACGAACGACGCCGCTCTGGCCAGAACAGCGAGAATGCTCCGCGACCACGGCCAGGTGAAGAAGTATTATCACGACATGGAAGGCTACAACGGGCGGATGGACGCAATCCAGGCCGGCTTTCTGCACGCGAAACTGCCTCATCTCGAGGCGTGGAACGCGCTGCGCCGCGCCAGGGCCGAGGAATACGACCGTCTTCTTCCTCAGGACGGAACGGTCGGCCTGCCATATGAGCCTTCCTGGTCGCGCGCCGTCTATCATCTCTTTGTGATCCGCACCGCCGATCGCGAGGGCTTGATGGAGCACCTGAAGAAGGCAGGCATCGGCACGGGAATTCACTACCCGATTCCGCTGCATTTACAGAAAGCCTATGCTTCGCTGAACTATCTCCCTGGAGAGTTTCCGGTGGCGGAACGAGTGGCCGCCGAAATCGTCTCCCTGCCGATGTTCCCTCAGCTTACAGAACGACAGCAAGCGAGAGTGGTTGCGGAGGTTGCAGCGTTTACTGCCAGGACTTGTTGCGAAGCGGCGCAAAGGGAAGGGAACTCCTTGGCCGTCGCGGGGAAAAGCGCATAGAATTGCGCTCTCCCGGTTCGTTGCCGAGATTCGAAGAGAACCATCCGCGCCGCGGCGCTATTTGCCAACCGAGGAGAAGTCGTGCTGAAACTTCCGACCTATGTGCTGGTAACTCCCGCGCGCAACGAGGCGCGATTCATCGAATTGACAATACAGTCGGTGCTGGCGCAAAGCACGCTGCCGCTGAAGTGGGTGATCGTCAGCGACGGTTCTACGGATGACACGGACGAGATCGTCAAGCGATACGCCGCCGAGCACGAATGGATTGAACTGCTCCGCATGCCGGAACGCGAAGCGCGCCATTTTGCCGGCAAAGTTCACGCGATCAACGCCGGACGGACGCGGGTTGAAGGGCTTCCCTACGAAGTGATCGCCAGTCTGGATGCGGACATAACGTTCGAGAGCGATTATTTCTCGTTTCTGCTTGAGAAACTCGCCGAGGATCGAACGCTGGGAGTGGTGGGCACTCCCTATGTGGACACAACGAGCGAAACCTACGACTACCGCTATGTGAGCATCGGGCATGTATCGGGCGCCTGTCAGGTCTTTCGGCGCGAATGCTTCGAGGCCATCGGCGGCTATGTGCCGGCGATGGGCGGCGCAATCGACACGATTGCCGTCATCTCCGCCAGGATGAAAGGCTGGAAGACTCGCACGTTCACCGAAAAAATGTCCCGGCACCATCGCGAGATGGGAACGGCGCAACGCGGTCCGCTGCAAGCAAGGTTCCAGGTCGGTGCGCGAGACTACGCGCTGGGAAACCACCCGGTGTGGGAGTTATCGCGAGTTGCTTATCAGATCAGCAAGAAGCCATATCTGCTGCGCGGCGCGGCGCTGGGCGCGGGGTATCTCTGGTCATGGTTGCGGCGCGCGAAGAGACCGGTGTCGCGGGAGTTTGTGACGTTCAACAGGCAGGAACAGATGCATCGCCTCATGAAGTTCTTCAGGCACAAAACGCCGTTGGGCGTGGCCCGCACACACTCATCCGCAGCACCAAATGAATCCAGATAACCGGCAAGCCGTGAACCCTATAGAGGCGATCGATCAGCATGAGCAAGGTATCCCGATGACGATGCGAGAATGCACCTGCGCGGAGTCCACGATTGCCGAGCAAGAGGGGCAGGTCGCGGTCCCGCGTGAAAGGGCCACGGTCATCATCAATGCGGACGATTGGGGGTTGGATGCCGACACAACCGGCCGCACGCTCGACTGCGTTTTGCGCGGATCGATTTCCTCGGTAAGCGCCATGGTGTTCATGGAGGATTCCGAGCGGGCCGCTGTTCTGGCGCGTCAGCACAGCATCGACGTCGGTCTCCATCTCAACCTCACCGCGCCCTTCTCAGCGTCGGAATGTTCTACGCGGCTGAAGGAGAGCCAGCAGAAAATCGCCGGCTTCCTGAGATGTCATCGCTTTGCGCCTGTGGTGTACCATCCCGGCCTTGCCTCCTCGTTTCGATCTGTCGTCGAAGCACAATTAAAGGAATTTGAGCGGCTGTATGGGCATCTTCCCGCGCGCGTGGATGGCCATCACCATATGCACCTCTGCGCGAATGTGGTACTTGGCAGACTGCTGCCGGCGGGCATCATGATGCGCAGGAATTTTTCATTCACGTCGGGAGAAAAGGGCTACTTCAATCGCTGCTACCGGCGTTGGCAGGATCGCGTATTGACGCGACGCTATCGCCTGACCGATCATTTTTTCTGCTTGACGCCCCTGGCTCCGCTCGACAGATTGCAAAGTATCTTCGAACTTGCCGTACGGTGCAAGGTAGAGGTCGAGGCCCACCTGCAGAACGAAGATGAATACCGGTTTCTGATGGACGGAGAACTGACGCGCTGTATCGGCGAGGTCACAGTGGCGCGAGGTTATGTGCTGCGCACCGCCGCTCGCTGCGCCAACGATGAGGTCATTGTATGATCTCACCAGGCGCGGATAGCGATCCAATGAAGCAGTTCGCCAGCATCTCTATGATGACCCCAGCAAGAGAACAGGCCATTCCGCATATCTGCGTCTGTATCTGCACTTACAAGCGGCCTCTTCCGCTCAGGCGTCTTTTGACAGAGCTGAGTTGGCAGAGCAGCGGCGGGCTGTTCACCTTTTCGATTGTCGTGGCCGACAACGACGCAACCAAGTCTGCCGAGGCCACCGTTGCGGACTGCCGCGTGTCCTCTGCCGTTCCGATTGAATATCGCTGCGAGCCGAGACAGGGCATCGCGCGCGCACGGAACAAGGTCGTCGAGAACGCGGTGGGAGACTATCTAGCATTTATCGACGACGACGAGTTTCCCGCGCCAGGCTGGTTGATTGCATTGTTTCAGGCCTGCAACGAGTACAAGGTCGATGGCGTTCTGGGGCCGGTGATACGCTATTTCGACGAAGCTCCGCCCACATGGCTGAAGAAGAGCCGGCTCTTCGACCGACGGGTAAATCCCACGGGAATGCGGGTGGGATGGCGCGAGGCGCGCACGGGAAATGTATTGCTGAGGAAGGAAGTTATCGGCGACGACTCAACCCCTTTTCGGCCGGAGTTCAGAACCGGAGAAGATCAGGACTTCTTTCGCAGAAAGATCGAGGAAGGACGGACGTTCATCTGGTGCGCGCAGGCAGAGGCGTTTGAAGTCCTTCCCCCAGCCCGCTGGAAGCGAATGTACTTTGTGAGAAAGGCCCTGCTACAAGGAGCTTCCACCGCCTTGCGTCCCAACTGCGGATTTGTAAGTATTGCAAAGTCCGCGGCCGCCGTTCCGCTCTATGCTCTCATTCTCCCCTTTGCGTTGCTGCTCGGGCAACATCATTTCATGACGATTCTCTTCAAGCTTTGTTCTCATGCGGGAAAACTGCTGCGCCGAATCGGGATCGATCCGATTCGCGAACAGTACGTGACGGAATAGCGAGGATATCTTTCTGGATTCACTGGGAACACGGCCAGGAGGGGCGATTCCTGCATTTCCATAAGTCGTAGCAACTCACGTTTCATTGCAGTTTCACGGAATCTTGACAGGACGCCGGGTATGGCAAATCGACAGGTAAGGCCCTTAGCCACGGGATACACTTCAGAGATCGATGGCATCGATGAGCAATCGTGGTATCAGTACTTGCAGTTATTCGAGGACGCAAGCCTGTACCAGACGTGGGCTTATGGCGAGGTCGTCGAGGGCCGGCGCAATATGGCCCATTTCGCGTTGAAGTTCAACGGAGAAGTTGTAGCCATCGCGCAGGCCAGGATCAAACAAGTCCCTGTTCTAGGTCTTGGCATCGGATACGTACGCTGGGGACCTTTGTGGCGTCGGGCCGGCACGGACGTGGACCTGGAGATCTACCGGCAGGCGCTACGCGGACTGCGCAATGAATTTGTGTGCAAGCGTGGCTTGAGCCTTCGCCTCTTCCCGTTCGCTTTTGAAGACGATTCATCGGGTATTGGCGCGATTCTCGAGACCGAAGGATTCTCGCTGCTTGCAGGAGGGGAGCCTGAGAGAACGATTCTGATGGACCTGGCGCCACCCCTTGCCGACCTGAAGACCGGAATGAACCCGCATTGGAAAAAGAGCTTGAAGGTCGCGGATAAGAACAATCTTGAACTCATCGAGGGTTCGAACGGTTCGATGTTCGACCGCTTCATCGATATCTATAAAGAGGTTGTTTCACGCAAGAAGTTTGTTGAGTTCATCGATATTCATCAGTATAAGCAGATCCAGGAGCAGTTGCCTGAGGAATTCAAGATGAACGTCCTCCTATGCCAATCGGGCGTTGACTTATGCGCTGGCGTGGTTTACAGTCTCGTCGGGAGGACGGCGGTTTGTCTGTTTTGCGCGACCAGCGATAGCGGCACAAAGAGCAGAGGTTCCTATTTTCTGCAGTGGAAGATCATCGAGGCGTTAAAGCCCCAAGGTGCTGCGATCTACGACTTGAATGGTATCAATCCTGCCAGAAACCCGGGGACCTACAGATTCAAGAGAGACCTGGCGGGCAAGCATGGCAGGGAGGTCGTCTTCCTCGGCAAATTCGATGCGATCGCCGGTTCGGTCGGCCATTCCTTGATTCGCGTCGGAGACTTACTGAAGACAGAACGCAAGAGATTCAAGCGAAAGATGGTCGAGTTGCAGGCAGCGACGCGAAGGACAGAAAGCCAGATCGAAAGCCGATAAGGCTAAATCCGGCGCAAAGCAAGAACGAGAGAATTCAGGTTAGCCAAGCACGCTGCCGCAGTCTTTGGCCCATAAGTCAGGCCGGCTATCGAACGAGGGAGAATAGGAAGAGATGGAGGCAACCACCGTCGAATCAGTAGAGGGGGCCAATGGGTAGAAGTGCCGTCGCGGATGGTTAATGGCTGTGTGATCTTTGTAACGGGAAGATGGATCGAGGTTGCCACCGTACTTGACGAGAACTGGGCCGTGAGCGAAGCCGAAGATCCAGGTCAGTGTGTGGAGGCTCTGAAGAAAAGTCATCTTGGTGGGCCGCGAGCGGACAGTTTCACGTTTGTCCAGAAACCGCCCTCCACCGCCGTGCTTCCCACTCTTTGCACCTTTTCTTCTAGCAAGCCGATCGTAACGTTCCGCGAGGACTCTCATGGGTTCTTGAAAAGCACTTTGGCAGGGGTCGTTCCGGCCTTGCCCAAGTGCAATCGCAACTCCCTACCTCTAGACTCTGAGGCAGCCGTCTTTGCGTAGGCTGCTGTTTGGCGCACATGACTCAACTGATTGCCACAATCGTCGTTGTTACATGCATTATCGCGCTCTTCATCCTTGACCGGGATGCTGGAGAGCGGACCTCGAAGGCGCTCTGGATCCCAGTGATTTGGATGCTGATCGTGGGGTCGCGAGGAATTTCGGAGTGGATGAATCCGGCTCCGAACAGTGCTCTTGCCGAACAGTTTTCCGAGGGATCGCCGCTCGATGCCAGCGTCTTTGGGATATTGATAGCCGGCGGCCTGTTGACCTTGAACCTGCGGTCGCGGCAGGTCGCCGGATTCCTACGGGCTAACTTGCCGTTTCTATTGTTCCTTTCCTACTGCGCCATCAGTATCATCTGGTCCGACTATCCTTTCGTTGCATTCAAACACTGGTTCAAGACGTTCGGCGACGTTGTCATGGTTCTGGTCGTACTTACCGACCCGAATCCGATGGCCGCTATAAAACGCTTCTTTTCGCGAACTGCCTTTGTGTTGTTGCCGCTGTCGGTGCTCTTTATCCTGTTCTTTCCGGACGTGGGGAGTTTCTACGATCCGAGCGATCATATTACTTATTACAATGGAGTGACAACGCAGAAGAACGAACTGGGAATGATCTGCCTGGTGCTAGGACTGGCGGCGCTATGGTCGCTGCTTGGCGCTTACATGGAGCGCAGGATGCCTGGGCGGGCTCGGCATTTGGCCGTTGACAGCGTCGTATTTGCCACTGCTGTTTGGCTCATTGTGAAAGCCGACTCCATGACCTCTCTGTCCTGCTTTGTTCTGGCGGGAGCAGTTATGGTTCTGTCGGAGCAGCGGTGGGTTCGTCAGCGGGCTGGATACGTGCACGCAGTCGTGGGCGGCGCGGTTGGTCTTGCGGTATTCGCGGCAGTTATCGATACGACAGGAGCCTTGCTTCGGCTATTGGGAAGAAATCCCACTCTCACCGGCCGCACGGAGATATGGAAGGCAGTTCTATCCTTCCATACCAACCCCTTACTCGGCACCGGCTACGATAGCTTCTGGCTCGGAGACCGGTTGACAGGAGTATGGCAACAGATCGGTTATACGGGAATCGGACAGGCTCACAACGGATATCTGGAGATCTATATCAATCTGGGATGGCTGGGCGTGATGTTTCTCCTCGGCATGATTGCCGGCGGATATCGCAATGCCGCTAGGGCCCTGCGCGAGAATCCGAACGTGGGCATTCTTCGGATCGCACTTCTCAGCGCGAGTGTGATGTACAGTCTGACTGAAGCTGGCTTCCGGAAGCAGAATCTTATTTGGCTTGCATTTCTGCTTGCGATTTCAGATGTTCCTGCCATCTCGCAATTCAAGAAGCGCGACCGGAGTTCCGAGCTGCAGCTGATACAGACCGCGGCTGGCAACCAGGTGAGGATTCTACGCTAAACTTCTCAATTGCCCAGTTGAAGAATGATCGCCGTCATTTCGCACGCCCTCCATATCGCGCTGTGTGCGACTCCGCGCGGTCATTCGCTTCCGTGCTTCGCAGCGCCCCAACTCTGAAAAACGAAGAAAGGACCAGCCCGCCAGACCGGCGGAGTTGTGGTAGAGTGTCTTGATGATGCGAGAATCTGGCTCCGATTTGTGGACAAGAGCTGTGGGCCGTTATCGGAGAACGAGCAGCCGCATGTTTGGCCGGAGGCCGGTGGCGATCGCGCCAAAATATCCTGTTGTCTCTTTCACGTTCGATGATTTTCCGCGCTCCGCCTTATATACAGGCGGCGCCATTCTGAAACGCTATGGAGTTACAGGAACCTACTTTGCATCCTTTAGCCTGATGGGGAAGCAGGCGCCGACAGGGACGATGTTTGTGGAAGAGGATCTGAAGACTCTATTCGCAGACGGGCACGAACTCGGATGCCATACCTTTTCGCATTGCCACCCTTGGGAGACAAAGCCCGCGTTGTTCGAGGAATCGATCGTGCAGAACCAGCGGGCACTGAGCGCGCTGCGCCCAGGAGCAGTCTTCCGTACCATGTCGTACCCATTGACTGTGCCAGCGCCGGAAACAAAGCGGCTGACGGGGAGACATTTCGCTTGCTGCCGCGGCAGGGGGCAGACCTTCAATTTGGGCACAGTGGATCTTAATAGCCTCTCTTCGCATTTTCTGGAAAGAAAGTTAGGCGGTCCTGAAGCGGCATTGAAGATCATCGAGGAGAATCGCGCCGCTTGCGGATGGCTGATTTTTTCGACGCACGATATCTCCGAAGATCCCACTCCCTGGGGATGGACGCCCGAGTATTTTGAAGACGTTGTGCGGTGCGCTGTGAACTCAGGCGCGCGGATCATGCCGATGGCAGAAGCATGGGAAGCGCTTGTCGGATCATCCGAAGCGAAGTCCGGGACGGTGCCTGACTGAGCAGGTAAGTCGTATCCTTCACAGGCCTGCAGGCCGCTTCGCAAGCTGCTTTTAGCGCTCAAAGATGGAGGCTTTCTGCATTGCGCCTTTTCACTAAGCGATAGAGTTTAGCGAGAGACTCTGCCTCCTGAAGATCGAAGCCTGTTGCATCTGCTAACTATCGTTTCGGCCCGCAGGTTCGTTCGAATGTGCGGGCGTAGTTAAGTAAGGAGCCGGTTCCGCGATGGCGGCCGTTGTCCATGCCGGGCAATCATTGACAATTTCAGCAGGGCCTCATTGGACGCCAAATTCGGATAAGGAGAGATCGAATGATCGAAAAGATCTTGCGAACAAGAGTCAACTCCTTGTCTAGCTGGCTCGTTGGGTTTGTCTGCGGCGCTACGATTTTGATCGCTCTCGAGCACGGCTACGAAGGATCGTGGTATCTGTTGAGCACAATGATGCACCGTCCGCAAGTGGCTCCCCCCGCCTTCGGGTATCGAATCCTATTTCCCCTCCTTGCCGCGCAACTGCAAAAAGTGCTTCCGTCCCTGACGGACCATAACTGCTTTACCGCTGTACAGGCGGCGATCATCGCAGTGACCGTGTATCTGTCGGGAGCGTGGGCGACACTCTTTCATCCTAAGCATGGAAGACTGCTCGGTTATGCGTTGCTTGCGCTCATGGTGTGTCCGACGATTGATTACTGGACGTTCTACGATATCGCAATTGTAGGCTTTTGGACGTTTTGCTTTCTTCTCCTTCACCATCGCAGGTTCCTAAGTTATATGGCGATGCTTGCGGTGGCGACTCTCAACCACGAGAATATTCTCCTCATTATTCCGTGTGCAGTTGCGTACAATTGGGGACGGATGAGAGCTTCCCGGCTCATTTGTTTCGCGGCTGCCCAAGTGGCTGTATGGGCTGGCGTCCGGTTTATGGTAACTTTCCTGGTTCCGGCTGGGCGGCTGTTTGACAACCGGCTATGGGAGAATGTGGTCTTCTGGAGACATTATTCGCTGGTATCCATCCTCTCCGCGTGGGCGATCCTCATTCCATGGTGGTTGATAGCTTGGTTGGGATGGGAATATGCTCCGCGGCTCCTGCGCTGTTCCGCCATAAGCCTTCCTGGTCTGTTACTGGTAACGATGCTGTTTGGGCGGTTCGACGAGGCCAGGCAATTCGCCGCATTTATTCCTACGTGCATAGGGCTCATTGCCTGCTGGCTGCGTTACGAGACCGGAGGGAAAGATACAGCGCCTGCATCCATGGCCGCCTCTTAGAAAGTCCGCGAACAAAGTGGATCGGTGGTTTGTAGCAGGAGATTCCCGGGCGGTATTCGGCGCAGGTGTTAGGGATCGACTGCGGTCTCAATGTATGGCATACTGAGTAAGCAAGAAGGAGGTCGGCATTCCGTTGCCAGAAGAGACCCAGGCGGTTCAATCAAAGACATCAGAAAGCGAAACCTACGGCCAGATACTCAAGTCATCGGTGCTGGTCGGCGGATCGCAGATGATCCTGATCTTCTTTCGACTGATTCGCGGCAAGGCGATGGCGTACTTACTTGCTCCGGCCGGATTTGGTCTTTTTAGTATTTACGGGTCGATCGAAGGCCTTGTCGAAGATGTCGCGGGGATGGGAGTAAGCAGCAGCGGCGTGCGGCAGATAGCGGAAGCGGCAGGAACGGGCGATAAGGAGCGAATCGCGCAGACCGCCGCAGTGCTGCAGCGAACATCGGTCGTGCTGGGGGCTCTCGGGACGATCGCAATGATCGTATTCTCGCGCCAGATATCCATCATGACCTTCGGCAGCCCGGAGCACACTTGGGCCATATGTCTATTATCGGTCGCCGTGATTCTGCAGATCGTATCTTATGGGCAGGATGCTTTGCTGGAAGGCTTGCGGCGCATCGCAGACTTCAGCAAGGCGAAGGTATTGGGCTTTCTCTTTTCAACCATCCTAAGTATTCCTATCGTTTACTTCTTCCGGGAAGACGGCGTTGTGCCTTCGTTGGTGGTCTTTGGGGTCATGACGGTGTTATGTTCCTGGTGGTATAGAAGAAAGATAAAGATCCACGTTCCCTCCCTCACAGCTTCCCAAGTGACGCAGGAAGCATCCGCTCTTCTTAAGCTCGGTTCGGTCCTGATGCTGAGCAACTTGCTGCAGTCGGGCTTGGCCTACATGGTCAGAGCGCTCATACTGCGCAAGGATGGCCTGGAAGCAGCAGGTCTTTATCAGGCAGCATGGACGCTGGGCGGAATGTATGTTGGGTTCATCATCAAAGCGATGGCAGCGGATTTCTATCCGCGGCTGACCGCCAGCGCCAGCATAAATGACACATGCAACCGCCTGGTCAATGAGCAGGCTCGGATGGGGCTCCTGCTGGCGGGACCGGGTGTTATCGCCACGCTGACGTTTTCCCCAGCGATCGTTACGCTGTTATACACCGCAAAATTCGTAGCCGGCGTCGAAGTGCTGCGCTGGATATGCCTGGGAACGATGCTCCAGGTAATCACCTGGCCCATGGGTTACATTGTTGTGGCGAAGAACCTAGGCGCCATTTTCTTCTGGTGCGAAACGGCTTGCGCCGCTGTGTATGCGGCTCTTGCGTGGGTATGCATCGGTTCCTTCGGGTTGAAAGGCGCAGGCATCGCGTTCCTCGGGTACTGCATTTTTCACGGCGTTCTGTACTATCCCATCATGCGGAGAGTCAGCGGCTTTCTCTGGTCAAGGGAGAACATTCGCTCGGGCTTGGCATTCCTTGGCGTGATGGCCGGAGTCTGCTGCGGATTCTATCTTTTGCCGCCGCTGGTGGCCGTGATCCTGGGGACTCTGGCGACGCTCGGAAGCTCGATTTACTCATTTCGTGTTCTTTCCACTCTGGTTTCGTGGGAGCAACTTCCGCGTCCGCTGCGCCGGCTTATCGCCGGAGTAGGTCTGGCTCCTTCGAAGAATGAAACTTCGGACTGAGTCCGGATGGATATGGAAGAGGGAAGCGATCACTCCGGGTGCTTTTTGCAGGACTGGGGCGTTCGACAGAAAGGATTTCAATCGTGACGCGGAAAGCTCTCATTATCGTTGAAAACCTCTCTGTTCCATATGACACGCGGGTGTGGAAAGAGGCTCGATGCCTGCGCGACAACGGATATGCAACGACAGTGTTGTGCCCCAAGGGCAAGAAGACGGAAGAGGGATACGAATGCCTTGAGGGGGTTCATATCTACCGTCATCCGATGCCGCGGGAACTGGGCGGCGCGCTGGGTTATCTCTGGGAGTATGGCTGGGCGCTATTCTGGGAGGTTCTGTTCTCGTGGTGGATCTTTCTGCGGCGGGGCTTTCATGTGATCCAAGGGTGCAACCCTCCCGACGATATCTTCCTGGTCGCGCTTCCGTTTAAACTATTCGGTGTGAAGTATATCTTTGACCAACACGACGCCAACCCTGAGTTATACCTTTCGAAGTACGGAAGAAAGGGGCTGTTGTACCGGGTCCAGGTATGGTTGGAGAGAGTTACTTATCGCTGTGCCGATGTGGTGATGTCGACGAACGAGAGTTTCAAGAATTTAGCGATTTCAAGAGGCCACTGCGATTCGAGTAATGTCTTTGTGGTTCGCAATGGTCCTGATTTACAAACGTTCAAAGCTGTCGCCCCGATCGAGGCGTTGAAGTACGGGAAGATCTATCTCGTTGGATATGTTGGAAATATGGGCGATCAGGACGGGTTGGATATCCTGCTGGCAGTGGCATTGCACATCAAGGAAGCGGGCCGTAATGACATTCACTTCACTTGTGTCGGAGGAGGGCCGGCGTTGCCTGAACTGAGAAAGATGGCAGCCGATCAGGGGCTCGACGAGATGGTGAACTTTACGGGAAGGCTTGTCGGGCAGCCGTTACTGGAGATTCTTTCGACCGCCGACGTTTGCGTCAGCCCGGACACGCCGTGCGAAGTCAATAACATCTCGACCATGATCAAGATTATGGAGTATATGGCACTGGGCAAGCCGATCGTGCAATTCGATCTGAAGGAAGGTCGATTCAGCGCCGGAGAAGCGTCGCTATATGCAAACAATGACGACATGGTTCCAGACTTCGCAGCGAAGATCATGTGGCTGATGGATCACGCAGAAGAGCGCAAGAGAATGGGGGAGTTCGGACGCAAAAGAGTCGAGAGGGAACTGGCGTGGGAGTATTCAGCGAAGAATCTACTGGCGGCCTACGAGCTGGCTTTCTCAGGCAAGGCGCGGGAGTAAAGTGCCATGAGAAGCAGGGCCGGGATCGCGCTTTTTCTGATGTCGATGGTTCTGTCGCTCCAGGGCCAAGGCCAGTTATGGGCTCCGATTTTGAAGGCCGGTCAGGCGATCGACTGGTCGCCTTCGGGCGCAGGCGGCATTCCCGCGCGCAATGCGATTTGTGCGAGCCTTACGCCGGCGGCTGCGCTGGCTGAAATCAACTCGGCACTCGCGTCTTGCGCAAGCGGCGAGACGGTCTATCTTTCCGCTGGAACCTATTCAGTTCCCGGAACAGTGAGAATTCCTTCAAATGTAACTTTGCGCGGCGCAGGCGCGGATCAAACCATTCTGAACGCAACGGGCACGGGCGGCGGTCCGGTGGTCAGCCTGGGGTCGGGGTCGGTGTCTTACCGGCCAGTTATCGTAACGGGCGGCGCGACGGCGGGATCGGCCAGGATCACGGTTGCCAGCGCCGCAGGAATCTCTACCGGAAAATATCTTGTCATTACCGAGACTAATAACCCAGCCTATGTGACCTCCTCCGGCAGCGAAGGGACGCGTAACTGGAGCGACGGGGCGTGGACGACGAACGGGAGTCTTGCCCGCGGGCAGATTGTCGCCGTGACGGGTGTCAGCGGAACGGCGATTACGATTTTTCCGGGACTCTATGGAGCCTACACGGAGAAGCCTATCGCCGTGCCTTTCAGCATGTCGGAGAGTTATGCGGGGGTCGAGAATCTCCAGGTGTATGCCAATAACACTGGCTATGACGCCAGCTTTGGAATGTCCACATGCGCGCACTGCTGGGTGAAGGGCGTGGAGTCGAATTATACGGACGGCGATTACGTTGAGGTGCGCTGGGGTTATCGCGACGAGATTCGCGACAGCTACTTCTCGAACGCATTTCTGCACCGGCCGGGAGAGCACGATTCCGATATCCACCTGACGCTGAAGACCAGCGCCAGCCTGATCGAAAATAACATCATCGAGCGCGGGCACAGGTCCATTTTGGTGAATTGGGGCGCGGCCGGGAACGTGATTGCCTATGACTATACGACCGGAGAGTTCGACAGCGGAGCGCCGGAGTTCGTTCTTGGCGGAGTCTTCTTTCATGGAGCGCATCCGCAGTTCAATTTGCTCGAGGGCAACGTCCTCACGCAGATTCTTCAGGATTCCACCTGGGGTACGTCGAGCCAGACGACTGCCTATCGAAACTGGGCGATTGGCACGAACCGCGTTTGTGGATCAACGACAGGGCGAGTTACGGTTAGTTGCTCGAAGGGCACCCGCTACGGATTTCAGGCGGCCCGCGCGGTCGAGATGAGTTATCTGGCTACGTTCAACAACTTTGTCGGAAACGTGTTGGGCAGCGCGCAGATGCAGTCTCTTGTCGGCTACAACAGACCCTTGGCGCAAACGGCGTCGATCGAGTATCCGGCGGAACGAAGCTACGATGGGGTTGCTTATGGATGGTCTTTCGGTTACGGACGCATCAGCGACGACGGGGTGGGCACAGGATGCAGCGGCGGAGCGCCTCCCTGTCACCGCGGGGGAACGTCGTCGACCGACTTTTTCCACGGAAACTACAACAATATAGATTTATCGATCGCCTGGGCTGCCGGCGTTCCCCATGCATTGCCGGCATCCTTCTATCTTTCCAGCAAGCCGGAGTGGTGGGGGACGATGCCATTTCCCGCGATCGGCCCGGAGATCCGGGGAGGGTCCGGTCCGGGAGGGCATAGTTTCGGAAATCCCGCCCAGTCCTGCTATTTGCGCGTCATGGGCGGGTCGGATGGAGGCGCGGGAGGACCGCTGATCTTCAATGCCGACAAATGCTATGGAAAAGGGAGCAGGGCTCGCCAGCCTGAGGGCGGTTCCAAGGCCGATGCGAAGTGATTTCTTTCCGGCGTCGGGACCGGCGCAAATGTCGTCGATATGCGCCGACAGGGAATTGCACTCGTGCTCTGACCGCTTGAATTCGTGCTTGGAGTTTGTGCTTTCCCAGGTCGGAAATCGGGATCACGATGGGATAAGGACGAAGGCTTCAGCGATCGAGTAGTTTTTGGTTGAGGACCAGAGGCTGCGGGATCAGGAGAAGTCTTCATGAAGATTGCAGGGCGTGATTTCCATCCTCGATGGCAGCGGGTGGCGCCTTCGGCTCGCCTTTACGGGGCTCGCCGGGCGCTGCAAACCAGATCGATGAGCGCTCTCGCATCCAGCGCCAGGCTGGATGTCCGCATAGAAGCATCATGGCCTGCCGTTGATGACCGTATCGATGGTTGGTGGGCGCTAAAATTCCCGCTCAATGGTGATGCAGCGTGAATCTCCCAGAGCCCTGGTCCTCAAACCCTCTGGCAAGAAAATCGGTGCTTACCCATCGTACCGGTTCACTGTGCCTTGACAAAGCCTGCGTCCTTATCGAGGGCGCCCATTCCATCAGCTCGACATTTCACAAACGGCGGTCACGATACTCGATGCCGGCGACCTATTGGGCCGGCGGCGCGGGCGGCGGGACGGGCTTGTTTTTGGCGCGCAGATAAGCGACCAACTGAGAGATTTGTTCGTCGGTGAGTGCGTCGGAGAAGGGCGGCATCTTCTGGCCACCGTTGAGAATCTGATGGGTGATTTTGGCCGGGGGCCAGAGCTTGTCCTTGCGCAGATTGCTCAGGTCCGGTCCCTTTTTGCCGCCCGTGCCACCTTCGCCGTGGCAGTGGGCGCAACCTTGGTCGCGGAAGAGGATGGCACCGGCCAGCTCGGCTTTGGCCTTTGAACCGGAGGCCGCGCGGGCGGGAGACGCCGCAAAAGTAATGAAAGCCGCCAGGAGAGTGAGAGACAGGATGCGAGAAGTCACAGAGACCATTTTCGCATCTCGGCGCGCAGGCGCGCCGCCAGTCACAGCTTATTGACGCTTCAGAGGATGAGGGAGAAGTGATGCGGTGGATTCAGGATGTGAGCGCTGACGGCGGGCAATGAGGCGCGGCGACCTGGTCACCGTGGCGGTTTTAGGCGACTACGGCAAGCCACGGCCGACGCTGGTGGTGCAGGCGGGCGCATTCGACCGGGCGCTGGGCAATTCACATGAGTAAAGAGCCATTTCGGCCGGTGGTGTACAGCAGAAGCGGAGATGCGTTAGCCTGACATCCAATCCCGGATGTAATGGAAAGGGCTTATGTATCTCCGTATTTCTTTGGCCTCATTGTTCCTGTTGTGTGCTGGAGCAGGAGCGGCGGCACAGAGTGCGCCGGCAACCGCAGGCCCATGCGTGGATCTGCATCTGGTGCCCGCGCCGCGGGAGTGCGTGGCGGTGGAGTCGGTACCCATCGGCGGCGTGGGCTTCTTTGTGACCGCGATCAACAGCGCGGAAGATGGCTTTGCGGCCGAGGATCTGATCGAGCAGAGCCTGGGAAAGAGAAGCGTAGAGAGCGATGCGCCCTTCATCCGGCTGGAGCGGGCGGAGAGCGAACAGGCAAAGGCGCTGCTCGACCGCAATCACCTCAACTTCGACCCGGAGATGCGCGACGAGGGTTACGTCATTGCACCAGACGGCCAGGGCGGCCTGGCGGTGATTGCGGAAAGCTCCGCCGGCATTTTTTATGGCGCGCAGACGGTGAAGCAGTTGATTCGCGGCAGCGGCAAGGATGCCGTTCTGCTGGTTCCGACGCTGCGCGACTGGCCGGCGATGGCGCATCGCGGGCTCTCCGACGACTGGTCGCGCGGACCGCTGCCGAATATGGATTTCCTGAAGCGCGAGATTCGCACGCTGGCGGCCTACAAGTACAACATCTTCTCGCCCTACTTCGAGCACACCTTTGCTTACGCCAGCTCTCCGGTTGCGGCCTTTCCCGGCGGCGCCATGACGCCGGACGAGGCGCGCGAACTGGTGGAGTACGCGGCGAAGTATCACATCACGGTGATTCCCGAACAGGAGTCCTTCGGGCATCTGCACCATGTGCTCAAGTTCGAGCAGTTCTCAGGGTTGGGCGAGACGGCGCACGGGGCGGTACTGGCTCCGGGCGACGCGAAGACGCTGCCGCTGATCGGCAGTTGGTTCAGCGAACTGGCCAAGGTCTTTCCGGGACCGTATGCGCACATCGGCGCGGATGAGACATTCGAGCTGGGGCTGGACAAGACGCGGGATGCGGTGAAGGAGCGCGGGCTGGGCGCGGTGTACCTGGACTTTCTCACGCAAATCCACACCACGCTGGAGCCCAACCACAAGCAACTGCTCTTCTGGGGCGATATCGCGGTGAACTCGCCGGATCTGGTGGGCACGCTGCCCAAGGACATGATCGCCGTACCCTGGCGGTACGACGCGGAGCCGGACTTTACGCCGCTCATCGTGCCCTTTACCAAGGCCGGCCTGGAAACCTGGGTGGCGCCGGGCGTGAACAACTGGAACCGCATCTACCCCAATAACAACGAAGCGCTGGGCAACATCCGGGCCTTTGTGCGCGACGGGCAGAAGCTGGGCGCGAAGGGGATGCTGAACACGGTTTGGAACGACGACGGCGAGGGCATCTTCGACGAGAACTGGTTTGGCGTGCTCTTTGGCGCGGCGGCGGGATGGCAGCCGGGTGAAAGCTCCGAAGAGGAGTTCACGGCGTCGTATGGCTTGGCGTTTCACCGCGATCCGACGGGCAAAATCAGCCAGGCGCAGCGGGAGCTGATGGCGGCGCACGCCGTGCTGAAAAAGGCCGGGCTGGAGGACGCGCAGGACAAGTACTTCTGGCTCGATCCCTTCTCGGCGGAGGGCCAGCGCGTGGCGGCCAAGCTGCTGCCGGCGGCGAGCGAGTTGCGTCTGGACGCCGAGCGCGCCCTTACCCTGGTGGCCGAGGCGTGGGCGGCGGCGAAGCTCGAAAACAGCGGGCTCGAAAATCCCGAGGCGCTGGACGCGCTGGAGTTGGGCGCGCGACGCATCGACTTTGTGGGGCTCAAGTTCCAGGCGGCCGATGAGATCATCGCGCTCTACAACCAGGCGCGGGTGCTGGCCGCGGACAAGAGCCGCGGGGACGAGGTCTCGGAGATGCTGGAGACCATCGGCTCGAACAACGGGCGGCTGGAAGACATGCGCGACGGCTACGCATTGTTGAGGGATCTCTACCAGCAGGCCTGGCTGCGCGACAACCGGCCCTATTGGCTGCAGAACAACCTGGCCCGCTACGATGCCGCGGCGCAACTGTGGGTGGGACGCAGCGCGCAATGGGACCAGGTGGTGCAGCACTGGTGGGATACGCATACGCTGCCCGCGCCGGAAGAGGTTGGGTTGCCGGCGGCGGGGAAGTAGGCTCAACAGGGAACAGGGAACAGGGAACAGGGAACAGGGAATAGGGAATAGGGAATAGGGAGTAGGGAGTAGAGCCAGTTGACGGGTGCGGGTTTCCTGTTGCCGGGCGAATTGAGTCAAACAGGTTTTGCGAGGTGGTGGGCATGAAGGTTCCAGGCCGGATTGGAAAGATTCTCTTGATATCTTGGCTCTCACTGACTGCGGCGGCACAGCAGCCGTTCAACTCCGCGGCGGCGGCGGGCGGCAAGGATCGCCGGCTTGAGTTGGATGTCGTGGTGACCGACAAATCGGGCAAGCCCGTCGAGGGGTTACAAGAACAGGAGTTCACCGTCCTGGACAACAAGCAGCCGAGCAAGATTCTTTCCTTTGCAGCACCGAGCGCGGCGGCTGCCGGCTCCAATGCCGATGCGGGAGCCGAGATCTTTCTGGTTCTCGACGAGGTCAACACAACGTTCCAGAAGGTTTGGTACGAGCGGGACGGGGTCAAGAAGTTTCTGGCGCAAAACCAGGGCAAGCTCGCCTACCCGGTTTCGCTGGCCTTCCTCACGGAAACCGGAATGCAGGTGCAGACGCACCCTTCGCGCGACGGAAACGCACTGATTGCCGCTCTGGATCAGCAGGAAGCGCACCTGCGCAGCTCCGCGGTATCCGCGGGGCTTTATGGCGCGGAAGACCGCCTGCGCATTTCGCTGGATGCGCTGACTTCTTTTGCCGAGCAGGAAGAGGCCCGGCCGCAGCGGAAGCTGGCCATCTGGGTCAGCCCCGGATGGCCGCTGCTCAATCGCTCTCCGCACAGCCTGATTCCCAGCCAGAAGCAGCGCATCTTTAATTCCGCCGTGCGGTTTTCCGATGCGCTGCGGCAGGCGCGGATGACGATGTACAGCATCGATCCGCTCGGCGCCGCGGGCGCGGGAAGCACGCAATCCTCGGAATATCAGACGTTTCTCAAGGGTCTGACGGGCACAGAGCGGGCCGAGATCGGCGACCTGGCGCTGCAGACGGTTGCCATGCAGAGCGGCGGGCTGGCGATTTTTGGAAACGAGTCTATTGCGAGTTCTATCGATCGCTGCGCCGCGGAGTTCAACTCGTTTTATCGCCTGACGATCGAGGCGCGCCCGGCGGATGGCGCCAACGAGTACCACGAACTCGAAGTCAAGCTGGGAACGAAAGGGCTGACGGCGCGGACGCGCACCGGCTACTACGCGCAGCCGTAGGTGCGGAATCGAAAGAGGTTGTTCCGCTTCGCAGGGCGATCATGACGTTTTGAGTGGATTATTTCGATCCTATTGACCATAGGGGGCAGGTTAGCCCTGCCCCATATGGTGATTTGCATTTCTCTAATTCAGCGTGAGGTCCGCATGGAGCGGGGTGGTTTCGCTGGAGTCGCCGACGCGGAGGACGAACTTGCCGGGATCGATGGCCCACTTGTGGGCGGCCGAGTCCCAGTAACTGAAGGCGCGGGCGTCGAGGTTGAGAGTTACATGTTTGGTTTCGCCGGGAGCGAGGCGGACTTTCTCAAAGCCTTTGAGTTCGCGCTCGGGGCGGGTAGCTTTGGCGGAGGGGTCGGAGACGTAGAGCTGGGCTACTTCAGCCCCGGCCACGCTGCCGGTGTTGGTTACGTCGAAGCTGACCGAAACGGTTGAGCCGGAGGCGGCCGTTGCGGGCGCCTTCAGGTTGGAGAAGCTGAAGGTGGTGTAGCTGAGGCCGAAGCCGAAGGGGAAGAGCGGGTGTTTGCCGGTGGTGGTCCAGTAGCGGTAGCCGACCATGAGGCCGTCGGAGTACTTCACGTGGGGGATGACGTAATCGACCGGCGGCGCACCGGGTTCGGTGACGTGCAGCGAGGTGTCGGCGCCCTTGATGGGGTAGTAGACCGCTGCGGACGGGCTTTCTCCCCAACTGCGGTCGAAGCTCACCGGCAGCTTGCCCTCGGGATCGATCTTGCCGAAGAGGGCCTCGCCGATGGCGGTTCCGCCCTCCTGGCCGGGATACCAGGTGTGGAGCAGCGCGGGCACCTTGTCGAGCCAGCGGCGGGTGTCGGCCGCGCCGCCGCCCGTGAGGGTGACGATGGTGCGCGGATTGGCGGCGGCGATGGCTTCAATCAGCGAGTCCTGACCCCAGGGCAGCGCAAAGGTGCGGTCGTAGCCTTCGCCTTCGGTGGAGGGATCGAAGCCAGCGGCAACCACGGCCACGTCGGCGAGGGCGGCGATCTTTTTGGTGTCCTCCGGGATCAGGTCGGCCTCGAAGGCGATGCCGACGCCGAGGCGCGGGGCGAGGGAGTGGGGCAGATAGTCGACGGCAACGTTGATGGTCTGTCCCGCGGTGAGGTCGAGGCTGGCCGATTGCGGCACCTGCCCCTCGGCGTGGGACTGGGACAAGACCGGCTTGCCGTCCACCTGGACAGTGAATTCGTCTCCGCTCCAGAAGGGCGAAGCCGCCAGGATCAGATATTTGCCGGTTTTGGCAGCCTTGTAGCTGGCGGCGTAGCGGATGCTGCGCTGGGTTCTGGCTTCAGGTTCCCACGGGCTCGGATGGAAGCCGCCGATGTCGCGGAGGGTGCCGGTGGTGGGCGTGCCGGAGAAGTCCACGCTGGGGAAGGCGGCGACTTTGACGGGGCCATCCCAGTGGGTGGCCCGGAAGACCTGTTCCAAGGTGGGCAGGCCGCGGACGTAGAGGACGTGTACAGCGGGGCCGGCCACGTTGGCGATGCCGGTGAGGGCGCTGACGGACTCGAAGGCCTGGGCCTCGGAGGAGCCTCCGCCGCCGGTGACCGCAGGCCAGGCGTCGGGGCCGATAACGGCGATGGTCTTTACCTTGGCTGGGTCGAGCGGGAGCAGCTGGCCGTCGTTCTTGAGCAGCGTGAGGCTCTCGCGGGCGCCCTGTAGGGCGATGGCGCGATCGGCGACGGAGTAGGTGGAGTCGGCTGGATCGAACTGCGGGTGGTCGAGGAATCCGTAGCGCAAGGCGGTGCGGCAGAGGCGAAGAACCTTGTCGTCGATGGTGGATTCCTTGACCGAGCCATCCTTGACCGCGGCCAGCAGAGCCTTGGCGTTCATGAAGCGCGGGCTGGGCATTTCCAGATCGAGGCCGTTGTTGGCTGCTCCCACCGGGTCGTAGGTGGCGTCCCAATCGGACATGAGGATGCCTTGGAAGCCCCAATCGCCCTTGAGTACCTTGAGATTGAGGAACTCATTCTGGGTGGCATGGACGCCGTTGACCAGGTTGTAGGAGTTCATGACCGCGTCGACGTGGCCCTGGGTAACGGCTGCTTCGAAGGCGGGGAGATAGATTTCGCGCATCGTCCGCTCGTCCACGTCGGAGCTGACGTTGTGGCGGTTGTACTCCTGATCGTTCAGGGCATAGTGCTTGACCGTGGCGACGACGCCCTGGGATTGCACGCCCTGAATGAACGGAACCACGAGGGCGGAGTTGAGAAATGGATCTTCGGAGAGGTACTCGAAGTTACGGCCGGCGATGGGCGTGCGGGCGATGTTCACTCCGGGGCCGAGCAGGAAATTGACGCCGCGGGCGCGGGCATCCTTACCCAGGCCTTCACCGAGCCTGTGCGCCATGTCCGGGTCCCAGGTGGCGGCCAGCGCCACGCCGCCGGCATAGGCGGTGGTGGGTCCCCAGGTGCGGACGCCGACGGAGGCATCGGACATTTTGAGGCGGGGCAGGCCGATGGAGGGCGCGGCATGGGTAAACATGCTGTCGACGCCGCCCAGCAGTTCGATTTTTTGCTCGAGGGTGAGTTTGGCCACCATGGCGCGGGCCTGGGCCTCAATGGCGGGTGAGTCCGGCACGGGAGCCTGCGCCGAAGCCTGTGCGGCAGCGGCCAGGAAACAGGCGAGCAGGATCGGCAAGAGGCGTGCAATGCCACAAGGAAAAATCGATTGAGTTGGGGAGTTCTGAGGGTTTCTCATGATCGCAGAAAGGCTACCGCATTTACCCCGTGAATGTATACATTTCCGGGCGTGATTCTTCGCGAAGGCGGGCGAGGGCGGACGGTAGCGCGATCTAACTCAGAGGTTTGACCTGTGACACGAGTCACAGGACGGGGTGAATGGTATCACTGCCGGGGCGTCGATGCGGGGCGCAGACTCGGAATCCAATGGGCAGGAAATCGGGAAAGGCGCCGCTGGGCGCTGGGAGGCATCCATGAGCTTTGCAACCGGCTTGAAGACCATCGTCGTGGCGACGGACCTGGACGGCCGGTCAGAAGCAGCTCTGGAGTACGCGCGCAAGCTGGCCGCGGCCTATGGCGCGCGGATCGTGCTGGCGCACGGCCTTGACCCGCTGGATTATGCCGCAGTGGACCGGGTTCCCGGCGGGGTGTTGAAGGGACTGACCGAGGAGGCGCGCGCGGCGCTGGACAAGCTGGCGGGCGATCTGCTTCGGGAGGGCATACGGAGCCACTCGGAGATTCGCCAGGGCGTGGTGGCGCAGATGCTGGTGGATGTTGCACGGCAATACGAGGCCGGGCTGATTGTTGTTGGCACCAAAGGAGTGGTGGGCGCCGGGCCGGTGATTGTGGGCGCGGTGGCCGAGCAATTGGTCCGTCTGGCGCCGTGCGCGGTGCTGGCCGTGGCCGCGGACTGGAATGCGGGCGAGTTCCGCCCCACGCCGGGCGGACCGGTGCTGCTGGCGATGGAGAACAACGAGGCTACGCCGGCCGCGGTGGCTACGGCCTGTTCGCTGGCGGAGACTTTTCAGCGCACCCTGTTGGTGGTTCATGCGCGGGGAGCGGCGGAGGCTTCGGCTTTCCTGAACCCCGGCGCAACCACTCTGGAGGAGTTTGGGGTGAAACCGAGCGGGCGTTTTCCGCTGCGCAACATGGTCAAAGACGGCAGTCCCGCGGACGCGATTGCGGAAGCGATCGCGCAATACCATCCCAGCGTGCTGGTGGCCGGAGTGAAGCGCTCCAGCGATACGCCGGGACCGCATGGCACGGCCTTTGCTCTGCTCGTCCGCTCCCGTGTGCCGGTGCTGTGCGTTCCGCCGGACGCGGTGCCCACCGGCGCAGAGCGGGAGGCATGTACCCCGGCGGCAGCGCACTGACCGGAAATACACCGGGCCTCATTCTGAACGGAGACGGGTGGGTGGAAGGGAAATTCCACCACCCCATTCCATTTTCATTCGATTCGCCGAAGTTGTTGCATTTGGAGCGATTTGCAGGAAATGAAACTTGGTTCATCGCAAATCCGCAGTACCGAAGGCGCTCGCCAAGGTGCGGCCGGCAGGTGGGTTGCAGGCGCGACTCACCGCGGGACCGGATATCGGGCTGGTGCAAAGGGAGATGGGGTCATGCAACCTGAAGCAAGATCCAGGCGAATGGACGCAGTGGCAGCGCATCCGCTGGCAGATCTGTTGGAGTGCCCGACAGCGATCGGGAATCTGCTGACCGGTTCGGCCCAGTGCGTCAATTTCGACGCCGGGGAGATTGTGTTTCGCCAGTACGGCATTTGCCGGGGGCTTTACGTGGTGGTTTCAGGACAGTTTTCGCGCAGGACGGAGCGGCTGGAGACGCGGCTGACGCTGGCGCCGGCGCGCGCGGGAGATCTGGTGGAGTTGGCCGCGGCGCTGGGAGACGGCCATCATACGTACACGCTGAGCGCGCAAACGCCGGGAGCGATGCTGATGTTGCCGATGGAGGCTCTGAGCCAGGCATTTCAGAGCCATCCGCCGCTGCGGATGCAGTTGTTGGAGGAATTGGCGCGCGAGGTTTCCCGCGCCTACATCTCCTGCTGCTTGAACCGCACAGTGAAGACGCGGAGGCGCGGCTCGGAGGCCGCGCAGGAGTAGGCGAGAAGATTGCATTGACAAGTTTCCGCTTTGGGCGCTGCTTTTGGCCACAACGGAAATTGGCGGAAAATCCCTGCCTTGCCGACTGGAAAAGTGCGATATACTGCAATTTGACCAGCGGCAAACGTATGGCATCTTTCCATTCCCATCACCCCCCGGAAGATTGTTTGAATTGTGAGCATCGCCATCTGCGGATGTTCTGCAATCTCACACCCGAGGCATTGCGAGATTATGACGGCATCGGAATCATGATGAGTCATGCCCGCGGCGCGAAGCTGTTTTCAGAAGGCGACCCGGCGCGCAATGTCTTCGTGATCTGCTTTGGGCAGGTGAAAATCTCCTCCACCTCCCGCGACGGCAAGACCATGATCCTCAAGATCGCCGGCCCTGGAGACGTGATGGGCCTGAGCGCAGTGCTGGCCAATGTTCCCCACGAAGTGACCGCCGAGGCTATCGAACCCTGCCAGGTGAAGACAGTGCGGAAGCAGGAGTTTGTGGACTTCCTGGGCCGGCACGGGATCGCGAGCATGCACGCGGCGCAATCTCTTTCCGGCGAATATCTGACCGTCTTTCACGATGCCAAGCGGCTGGCTCTTTCCGGTTCGGCCGCGGGACGGCTGGCCCGGCTTCTGCTCGACTGGGGACGCAGCGCGGCCAATGGGAAGCCGGAGATCCGGTTTACAATGGCGCTTACGCACGAAGAGATCGCCAATATGGCAGGCACTTCGCGCGAGACGGTTACGCGGCTGCTCAACCAGTTTCGCCGCGACCAGTGGATTACCATCAAGGGTTCCAGCCTGACGATCGTCAAGCCCGACCAACTCGAGCGCCTGACCGCTTAAGGCGTCTACCAACACATTCCGATTGCGATCCAACATTCCCTCTGGAGCCGGGCATTGTTTGGTGAATCTGCCAAGCGTTCGCCAAGAGGAGAAGTTTTTTCCGCAGGGGCTAAAGCCCGGTTGATTTTGCTGGATTTTCGGCACGACTGAAGTCGTGCCCTGTTACAAAGCACAGCCGGGAAAGAGTTTTTCCGCAGCCTGTGAAGCCGTGCCCTAGCAAAATATCGAGCATATAAGAGGCTCTCTCAGCCACTCAGCAAGCGTTTCTTCAGGCATTCTCGCCGCGTGCGTGGGCTTTTCTGTGGCTAGACTCTGAAGAGCATGGACTGCGAGTCGGCTTCGGCTCCGGCGGGCTTGACCTGCCGCTCGAGCAGCGTGAGCACCGGGCAACGCGCGTGGGCCAGAACCCGGTACACAGTGCGGTCGCGGGTCAGATTTTCGAAGGCGGAGCGCTGCGTGGCGCCCAGCACGATGAGACCGGCGTGGCGCTCAGAAGCCGCGGCCAGAATCTCGATCGATGGGTTGCCGTGCACCACCTGCGGCTCGACGGTGGCGCAGCAGTGGGCGCCGGTCCGGGCAGCCAGTTCGCGCAGCTCATGCAGGGCCGCCGAATCCAGGGCGGTGGGCTGACCGCTGCGTCCGATCTCGTCGTTGGGAGGCTCGTCCATGGGAGGCAGTACATGGAGCAGCACCAGCTTTGCTCCTTGAGTGGCCGCAATCTGGCAGGCAAGCGCCGCGCTCGGGCTGGAGGTCTCTCTGAGTGTGGTGGCATGCAGCACGACGCGCTCGCGGCTTTCCACCGGGAGATGAGCCTCGGGTCCCACGGTGATGACCGGGAGGTTGACCGAGCGCAGCACTTGTTCTGCCACGGAGCCCAGGAGCAGCTTGCCGAGTTTGCTCCGGCTCCGGGTGCCGAGAAGAATGCGATCTGCCTGGAACTGGCGAACCGCGGCTACAATCTGCGGAGCGGTGTCTCCCTCGCGCACCAGGGCGTCGCAGGCGAGATTCCGCCGGCGCGCCATTTCGCACCAGGGCTCGAGGGCCTTGGCGGCGAAGTCCAACGGACCCGTTGGATCGTAGTAGGGCATGCCGGTGGCATCCACGGACATGGCTGCCCTGGAGGCAAGCACATGCAGAAGAATCAGGTGCGCCCCCGTTTCGGCTGCCTGCTCGAAGGCAAACGGCATCAGCCGGTCCAGGTCGCTTAAATCCGTGGCGACGAGGATCGCGGCTGGGTGCGTCCAGCGGTCGAGCCCTGCATCCGGGTCTGTATATGCACCAGAGGCCGGCATCGCATTCACCTCGCACCGAAAGGGTGGCACCGATATAGACGCGGAGATGTGTCTGGGCGCACCGGCCGAGGTGATCCGGCTCACCCTGCGCGAAAAGCTGTTCCGTGCGGTATTTGCAGCGGCCGCGCCGGCCTGTGCTAAGGTTCAAACCGTGAACGAGAACGAGCAAGCAAAGTCAGCAAAAGGAGAGAAGAGGCCACGCCTCTTGCCGGGACTCAAGGTTGGGGATGGATTCATGCGGCACCCGTTCGACCTGGAGTTCGGGGTGAGGACGAGCGGGCTGATTGCCGGTCGGGATCTGAAGTGCGGGCACCGGCACGACCGGTATAACACGGCGTATTACGGGGTTGCGCCCTCGGTGTTTCAGGCCATGGTGGTGCGCTGGCGGCGATGCAAGGCGATGGCGCCGATCGACGAGTACAGCTTTGTGGATCTGGGGGCGGGAATGGGGCGGGCCGTGCTGCTGGCCTCCGGGTTTCCGTTTCGCGCGGTGGTGGGAGTGGAACTGAATCCCACACTGGCGCGCATTGCGCGCAAGAACCTGGCGCTTTGGCGGGCGGCGGGACGGGCGCAGGCTCCGACGCGGATGGTCTGCCGCGATGCGGCCGAGTTCAGGTTTCCGGCAGGTCCCTGCGTGGCGTTTCTCTTCAACCCCTTCGGCGCGACGGTGCTGCGGCGTCTGGTGAAGGCCTGGAGCAAAGACTTTGCCGCGCGGCCGGGAGAACTCGATCTTCTTTATGTGAACAACGAGCAGGAGAGCGTGCTGGAGCGGCAGGCCGGGTTTGCCCGGTTGTTTCAGGGCGAGGTGAGGCGGTCGCGCGAGGACGCGATTGCGGATCACAGGATACTGGCCAACCAGCCGGAAGGGGAGTATGCGTCGGCGAATTGGGAGGACTGCTCGATTCACAGGTGGATGGGGCGAGGGAGGGAATAGGGAACAGGGAATAGGGAACAGATGCCGCATCGATTTGACGGAAGGGCGGTCGGGAGAAAGCTGTTCGCGGAGCAGCCGGAAGATCCTTTTGCGATGACAAAAGGAGCGAAGTGTGCGCGACCAGATGCTCGCGGGAACGGGGCCCGTTGGAGTGCGACTTTGACGGAACCGCATCCGATCCGGGGATTGGGTGAGCTGTTGTGGGAGGTTCTGCCCGAGGGGCTGCGCAGGGCGAGCTTCGCCAGCGACGGGAATTCCCAGATGGGGCTGGGCGGCGCGCCGGCCGACCGGGCCCTTCGCATCGTGGAGGGCCGGGACGCGCTCGATCCGATCGAGTGGAAGCGTTTCGAGATTGGAAAGACAAAGATTGCCCATCCTGTGCGGAACTACGGGCATTCATTTCTCGATTGAAGCCGGAATCTGACTCTGGATACCGTTCTTAAATCCAATATGGAAAAAAGTTTAGAGGATTGCAGCGATTGACGATTTCGGTCGATTGACGCGAAAAGGTTGTGGGAGACGGACGGGAAATCTCCGCTCTTTTCCGGCTTGCACCCCGGACCAAATTGCATCGACAAATGTCGGACGGATGCTGTAGTGTTTCTGTCGGAGCGGTGCCTTCAATCGGGACGATTGGCAGCCGCACAGGCAGAGAGGGAAGTGGATGGCAAGACCGCGCAAGATGGCAATCAAGCTGGCGCCTCCGCCGGAGCAGAATCCTGCAAATCACACGGCCAAGCACCGGCGGGTTTTCGATTATCTGCACGCCGCTATCCAGTCTGGCGCGCTGAAGCCGGACGACCGGCTGCCGAGCGAAGCCGAATTGGGCAAACTTTTCGACGCCTCGCGCATCACGGTGGCCAAGGCGGTTCTCGACCTGCAACGGATGGGCCTGGTGACGCGGCGGCCGGGCGCGGGAACGCATGTGCTGGCCCAGAACAAAGCCACGGGGCGCACTTTCGGGCTGCTGATTCCAGAGCTTGGACTGACCGAAATCTTCGAGCCGATCTGCCACGGGATGATGCGGTCGCCTTTTGCGCGGCCCGATGCGCTGCTGTGGGGCAATGCCTCGAACTCAGTGCGGGAGAGCGCAAAGGAAGCCGAGCAGATGGTCAACTCGTTCATCGCGCAGCAGGTGGCCGGGGTGTTTTTTGCGCCGATGGAGCTGACCGGAGAGAAGGATGCGGCCAACCGCCGGATTGCGCGGGCCTTCGAGCGGGCGCAGATTCCCATGGTGCTGCTGGACCGCTGTTATATGCCGTATCCGGAGCGGTCGGCGCACGACCTGGTGGGCGTGGACAACCGGCGCGCGGGATATGTGGCCACGGCGCACCTGATCGGGCTGGGAGTGCGCCGGCTGGCATTTCTGGGCGAAGAGAATGTGGCCAGCACGGTGGATGCGCGCATTACCGGCTTTCATGAGGCATTGCGGCTGAACCGGATTCGTCCGGAGCAGGACCCGGCGTGGCGCGGTAGCCCGCAGGACGAGGCGTTTGTGCGCCGGCTGCTGGATGCGCTGCGGCCGGAGGCGATCGTCTGCGCCAACGACCTGACCGCCGCACGGCTGATGCAGACGCTGTTGACCCTGGGAGTGCGCATTCCCGAAGAGGTGCGCATCGTGGGCATGGACGACGTGAAATACGCCAGCCTGCTGCCGGTGCCGCTGACGACGATCCACCAGGACTGCGCGGGAATCGGGATGGTGGCGATGGCCGCGATGCTGGAGCGGCTGGAGCATCCGGAGCTGCCGGCGCGGGATCTGCTGGTGCCCACCAAACTGGTGGTGCGGCGCTCGTGCGGAGCGTATCTGGTGCAGGCGGGCGCGGAGCGTTGAGCGCCGCGCAGAGCAATCCGTTAAAGTGGAGTTACACGTGATTGTCAATCTCGCCAGGCGCGCGCACGACCATAACTGGGAACTGGACCCCATTACCCGTTCCCTGCTGGATACCGATTTCTACAAGCTGCTGATGCTCCAGTTCATCTGGAAGAACTTTCCCGCGACCCATGCCTCCTTTACGCTGCTCAATCGCACCGCGGCGGTGCGCCTGGGCGAGATGGTGGACGAAGAGCAGTTGCGGGAGCAACTGGAGGCGACAAGAAAGCTGCGCTTTCACAAGTCCGAACTGATCTGGCTGGCGGGCAATTCGTTCTATGGGCGGCGGGGCATCTTCGAAC
Organism: Occallatibacter sp.; assembly: GCA_049515995.1. Taxonomy (GTDB): domain Bacteria; phylum Acidobacteriota; class Terriglobia; order Terriglobales; family Acidobacteriaceae; genus Telmatobacter. The sequence continues at coordinate 61,740 of JBEKTO010000018.1, forward strand.
AGGCATTTCTGGAGTGGCTGGAGCGCGATTTCAGGCTCTCCGATTTCGATTTGTCGGTGCGGGACGGGCAGCTTTCGCTGAGCTTTCACGGCCTCTGGGCCGAGACGACGATGTGGGAGATCTATGCGCTCTCGGCGATCGACGAACTGAAGACGCGTGCCAGCCTGAAGCGCCTGAGCGAGTTCGAGCTGGACATTCTCTATGCGCGGGCCAAGACCAAACTGTGGGAGAAGATGGAGCGGCTGCGCGGAGTTCCCCGGCTGAGCATCAGCGACTTTGGAACCCGGCGGCGGCACAGCTTTCTGTGGCATGAGTATGTGGTCAAGGCCATGAGCGATGTGCTGGGCGACAGCTTTGCCGGCAGCTCGAATGCCTATCTGGCCTACAAGCACGACCTGGAAGCGATGGGCACCAACGGGCACGAATTGCCCATGGCGCTGGCGGCGATGGCGACGAACGACGAGGAGTTGCGGACGGCGCAATACCGCTTGCTCGAGTTATGGCAGAAGAGTTATCAGGGCGAGTTGCTGATTGTGCTTCCGGACACCTATGGGACGACGCAGTTTCTTGAGCATGCGCCGGACTGGGTGGCGGACTGGACGGGGCAGCGCATGGATAGCAAAGACCCGTATGTGGCCGGGGACGAATACATTGCGTGGCTGGAGCGGCGCGGGCGCGATCCGCGGCAGAAGCGGCTAATCGCCTCCGATGCGCTGGATGTGGAGCAGATTCTGGGCCTGCACGCCTACTTTGCCGGGACGATGCGCAACGGCGCAGCGCCAGGGGATTTTCAGCGGGCCAGCGACTTTCTGGATACAAAAAAATGGGTTCCCGACCGGCGGATTCGCTTCAGCGTGGGTTGGGGCACATTCCTGACCAACGATTTCCGCAACTGCAATCCGCAGGGCGACGACGGTTTCAATCCGGTGAGCCTGGTGTGCAAGCTGACCGATGTGGAGGGAGTGCCGGCGGTGAAGCTTTCAGATAACTACCGCAAGGCGCTGGGAGTCGCGGACGAGATTGCGCGCTACCGCCGGGTTTTCGGAACGGTGGGATCGGCGGACCTGGCTGTGCTGACATGACGGCGGCTCGCGCTTTGACATTATGAATTCGTACTCTACCAGGTTCCGTATGCGGGACCTGGGGCCCCCGCCATAAAAGAATGTAGTTATAGCAATCCAGACGGACAATCAGTCGAGTACTGCGCCGAACCTGGGGCATCCCGCTTATCATTTTGGGATGCGCCCAACACCACTGACGCTGGCGATCGATACCACGCTGCTCAAGCCGGGTCAGCGGCTGGGCGTGGGCCTCTCGGGCGGCGCCGACTCCGTGGCCCTGCTGCGGGCGCTCAAGGAGCGGAGCGGGGAGTTGGGGCTGGTGCTGCATGGAGCGCACCTACACCACGGTTTGCGCGGCGAAGAGGCCGAAGCCGACCTGGAGTTTTCCCGCGCGCTGGCTGCCGAGCTGGACTTGCCGTTTCACGAGGCGCGGGTCGACGCCGCGGCAGAAGCGAGCGCGAAGGGCGAGACCCTTGAAGAGGCGGCGCGGCGGCTGCGCTACGGCTGGTTCCGGGAGCTGATGGCTTCGGGCGAAGTGGAGGCCGTGGCTACGGCGCACACCCGCGACGATCAGGCCGAAACCGTGCTGGCCAAGTTTCTGCGCGGCGCATGGACCGAAGGGTTCTCCGGCATTCACCCGACAGTGGAGTTTCCAGAGGGGCGGATTCTGCGTCCGCTGCTGGCGACGACGCGGGCGGAGGTGGAGGCTTATCTGAACGGATTAGGGCAGTGCTGGCGCGAGGACTCGTCGAACCGTCACCTGACCTTCACCCGCAACCGCATCCGCCACGAATTGCTGCCGCTGCTGGAGGGCTGGAATCCGCGGTTGCGCGAGCACCTGGCGCAGATGGCCGCGCTGGCTCGCGACGAGGAGGCCTGGTGGCAGGCGGAGGTGGCCAGACTGGCGCCGCAGTTTTTGCTGCCGGGCCGTCCGGTGCGGGGCGGAGGCCGCGCCGCCGGAAACGGCCTGGCTCTGGATGTGACGCGTCTGGCCGCGCTGGCCCCGGCCGTGCAGCGGCGGCTGCTTCGTTATGCGGCGATGGCAGCGGCGGAGCGCTCAGCGGGGCCGGTTCCCGAGTACAGCGGACCGATTCCCGGCGAGATTTCGGCTCCGTTCTTCGGGCTGCGGCTGCGGATTGCGGCCTCCACCCCTTCTCCGATGGCCGAGGGGCAGGCGACCGGTCCCGGCCTGGTGGCCACTTTGCGCAACTGGCGGCCGGGCGACCGGGTGCGGCTGCGCTACTCGAGCGGGCCGCGCAAGGTGAAGGAAGTGCTGGAGCGGCTGCGGGTTACGGGCAGCGGCCGGAGCCTTTGGCCGGTGCTGGAAGTGGAGGGCCGCATCGTGTGGATGAAAGGCGTGGAATTGGAGCCGGAGCGGGGATTCGGGGTGGTTGCAACGAGCCTGAGCGGCGAGGGCAATGGCCCGGCCGGGGAGTCTGCTTTGAAGGATGCCGCGAAGCAAGGGTAAGGGGCCCGGATGCCGGGGGAATCGGCTCCCGGAATGTTCCAGGATTTTCCAAGTTGGGAGTACAATCGGAGATACTGCTCATCCAAGCGGCAGGATACTCGTGTCTGCCGCAAAGGGTTTGTGTACTTTCTGCGACTTCAAGGAAGCGACAAACGTCCAAAAGGTGATGTAGGCGGTGTTGGAGGCCCTCTCAGCGGCTTCTCACCCGCCGGGAAAGAGGGGTCCTGGTGAATTCGACCGTTAAAACGCTCATCTTCTGGGTCTTTATCCTGATCTGTCTCATGCTTCTCTGGGGTGTGGTGCAGAGGGGCGGAAGCATGGGTAAACCCACGGATATCGGCTACTCCGATCTGCTGGACAAGATCGAAGCGACACCGACGCAGGTGCAGGATGTCACCATCCAAGGGACCGAACTGACCGGCCACCTCAAGAACTCGAAGGATGAGTTCCATACCAAGATTTCCGCGAACAGCACCGACAGCTTGACCAAGGAACTGCACGCGGCAAAGATCTCCTTCTCGATCAAGGAGCCGCAGAACAATCTGCTGATTCCGATCCTGATCAATGTGGGTCCGTTCGTTCTGCTGGGCGCGATCTGGTTCTTCATGCTGCGGCAGATGCAGTCGGGCGGCAACAAGGCTTTGTCGTTTGGCAAGAGCCGGGCGCGGCTGCTTTCGATGCAGCAGAAGAAGGTCACCTTCAAGGACGTGGCCGGTGTGGACGAGGCCAAGGAAGAGCTGAAGGAGATCATCGAATATCTGCGCGAGCCGCAGAAGTTCCAGAAGCTCGGAGGCCGTATTCCCAAGGGCGTGCTCCTGGTTGGGCCTCCGGGAACGGGCAAGACTCTGCTGGCGCGCGCCGTGGCCGGCGAAGCCAATGTGCCCTTCTTCTCGATCTCCGGCTCTGACTTTGTGGAGATGTTCGTCGGCGTGGGCGCAAGCCGCGTGCGTGACCTCTTTGAGCAGGGCAAGAAGAACGCGCCTTGCATCATCTTCATCGACGAAATCGACGCCGTGGGCCGCCATCGCGGTGCTGGCCTGGGCGGCGGACACGATGAGCGCGAGCAGACGCTGAATCAACTGCTCGTGGAGATGGACGGATTTGAATCCAACGACGGTGTAATTCTGGTGGCCGCCACCAACCGGCCCGACGTGCTGGACCCGGCGCTGCTGCGGCCCGGCCGCTTCGACCGCCGTGTGGTGGTGGGACTGCCCGACGTGCGCGGCCGCGAAGAAATCCTGCGCGTGCACGTGAAGAAGGTTCCCGTCGCCGACGACGTGAACCTGAATGTGCTGTCCCGCGGAACACCGGGCTTCAGCGGCGCCGACCTGGCCAACATGGTGAATGAGGCCGCGCTCAGCGCTGCCCGCATGAATCGCAAGCAGGTCACGATGTACGACTGCGAGGTCGCCAAGGACAAGGTTCTGATGGGCGCCGAGCGCAAGTCGATGCTGCTGACCGACGAAGAGAAACGGGTGACGGCCTATCACGAGGCGGGCCATGCGCTGGTGTCGTTCAAGCATGTGCACTCCGACCCGATCCACAAGGTCACCATCATTCCGCGCGGCATGGCCCTGGGCGTCACGGTCTTTTTGCCCGGCGACCGGCACAACTACACGCGGGAATACCTGGAAGCGAACCTGGCTATTTCGTATGGCGGGCGCGTGGCGGAGGAGATCTTCCTCAACCAAATGTCTACGGGCGCGGGCAGCGACATTGAAAGCGCAACAGATCTGGCCCGGCGCATGGTCTGCGAGTATGGCATGAGCCGGCTGGGTCCGCTCACCTTCGGCAAGAAGGAGGAGCAGATCTTCCTGGGCCGCGAGATCGCGCAGCATCGCGACTTCAGCGAGGAAACCGCCCGGCAGATCGACCTCGAAGTGCGCCGCCTGATTGACGAGGCGTATCAATCGGCGCATACGATCGTGGAATCGAACGCGGATGCAATGCATCGCATTGCCGCGGCGCTGCTGGAGCGCGAAACCATCGACGCCGAAGAGGTGAAGATGCTGATCGAAGGCACGGAACTGCCGCCGCTTCGCTCCATCCTGGCCTCGCCCAGCGATACGGGCAGCGGAAGCACGCAGCAGGTGCTCAAGCCCGAGAGCCGCGGCGGTCCCAGCTACCCCGAGGGTTCGCCTTCTCCGGCATAACAGATCGAAGATTCACAAACAGGAAAAGGCCGCTCCACACGGAGCGGCCTTTCTTGTCATGCCGAGGAGCGACGGCCCGATCAGAGGCCCATCTCCAGCCGCGTGCGCGGGTCCAGTTGGTCGCGCAAGGCGTCGCCGAGAAAGTTGAAGCCGAGGACGGCGCCGGCGACGGCCGCGGCGGGAAAGAGCACCATGTGGGGCGAGTCGAAGAGGTGCAGCCGGGCGTCGTTGAGCATGGCGCCCCAACTGGGCGCGGGCGCAGGAATGCCCAGGCCCAGAAACGAGAGCGTGGCCTCGGCCAGAATCACTCCGGCCATGCCGATGGCCGCCTGCACCAGGATGGGTTGGACAATATTCGGAAGTATGTGGCGAAAGAAGATGCGCAGGCCGCTGGCGCCCAGGGCGCGGGCCGCATCGACGTACTCGCGGTCGCGCACGGCCATCACTTGCGCGCGGACCAGGCGGGCATAGCCGGCCCAGCCGCCGATGGCCAGCGCCAGCACGAGATTGATAAATCCAGGGCCCAGGAATGCGGCAAAGGCGATGGCCAGCAGAATGCCGGGGAGGGCCAGAAAGGTGTTCATGGCGAAGGTGGTCAGCGCGGTATCGATCCAGCCGCCGAGATAGCCGGCAAGGCCTCCCACGGCCAGCCCCAAGGCCAGCGAAACCGTGACCACGCTGACCGAGACAGCCAGCGAAAGCCGCGCGCCCCACATGAGGCGCGAGAGCGTGTCGCGGCCCAACTCGTCGGTTCCGGCCCAATGTGCGGCGGAGGGACCTTCGAGGCGGTGCAGGAGGTCGATCGATGCGGGGCTATGCGGCGCGATCCAGGGTGCGGTTAGCCCGGCGAGAACGAAGGCGGACAAGAGCAGGGCGCCCGCCAGGGCCAGCGGCTGGCGGCGGATGCGATGGCCGGTGCGGCGGAGTGCAATGGTGAGGGAAAAAGACATGGGCACAGCAAGAATACCGCGACACCCGCTGCCCGGCGGGGTTTAATCAAGTATGCGCATACTGAAGGGATTGATTCTGTGTCTGTCGCTGGTTACGCCCCTGATTGCAACCGAGGCGTCCTTCGCGCAGAATGCGCAGGGCTCAAGACACCCGGTGCTCCAGATCGAGGCGGAGCAGTTGCTTGCGCTGGCCAATGAGGCTCGCGCCGCCGCGGGCGCCGGGCCGCTGCGCTGGGACGCCGGACTGGCCACGGCCGCACGCCAGCACTGCCTGCGCATGGCCGCGGAGGGACCGATCTCCCATCAATATGGCGGTGAGCCGGATCTGGCGGCGCGAGCCGGGCAGGCGGGCGCGCACTTCAGCCTGATCGAAGAGAACGTAGCCATCGGTCCCACGCCGCCCGCGATTCACGACGCGTGGATGCACTCGCCGGGACATCGCACCAACCTGCTGAATCCCGATGTGGACCGCGCCGGAATCGCCGTGGTGGCCAGCCGCGGCGTACTCTATGCCGTGGCCGACTACGCGCGCGTCGTGCAGCCGCTGATGCGGGCGCAGATTGAGGCGCAGGTCGCCGAACTGATCCGTGTGCGTGGAGTGGCGATCGCCAGCGATCCCGCGCAGGCGCGAGCTGCCTGTGCCACGGATCGTGGGCTGCCCGGCTCCTCGGCCGCAATGCAGCCGCGCTTTGTCATGCGCTGGCAGGATTCCGACCTTACCCATTTGCCACAGGCGCTGGCCGACCGCCTGGGCACGGGCAAGTATCGCCAGGCCGCCGTGGGCAATTGCCCGGCGCAGGACCTGCAAGGCTCGTTTACGGCGTATCGCGTGGCGGTTTTGCTGTATTGAACAACGCTGTCCGTCTCAACCGAAGGACTGGTATTTCTTCCAGAAATCCGGCCAGGACAGGCGCGGGCTGCCGCAGACAAAGATGTCGGGGTGGTACTGGCTCTCTTCGTTCTGTACGCCTTCGGAGTTGCCATTGTGCCCGGCTAGCCGGCAGCCAGTGAAGATTCTGCCGACCCAATCGCGGGTAACGCCCACCACGATCAGCGTCGTGGGCGGCGGCTCAGGATAACCGCGCAACCAGGCGGAGTTGGTCAGGCTGATGGGCGGGGGCAGGTGGTAGGCCGGTCCCAGCATCTCGATTGCGCCCTGCTCGCCGTAGTTGCCCACCACCACGCCCAAGTTCGACTGCTGCTCCGGGGGCAGGGAATCGCGGATACCGGCGACGGTCTTCACCAGTTCGTTCCAGCCGATCTCCTCGCGCAGGTCGCCGTTTTTGCCGAGCGCAAAATCCCGCAGTGGACCGCTGCTCTGGAGCGGAAGAATCCGCGCGCAGATGTAGGCCCCGCAGACCGCGAGCCCGGCGAAGAAAACGGCTTCAACCGTTCGCCGGCCCAGCTTGGGCAGAGTCGCGACCCAGCGCTCGCCCGCGGCAGAGCCCATGGCCAGCAGCATGGGATAGGCTCCGGCCACGTAGTAGCCCCGGCCTTTGGCGAAGAAAAACAGCGCCAGCGGGATCAGGTACATCCAGGTCAGCATCCGGTAGCGGCGGTCGCGCAGGAAACACACCAGGCCGGCGAGCCATAAACACGCGGCGAAGGCGTTGGCGCAGATCAGGAACTGGTCGGGCAGGAAGCCATCCGCGCGGCCTTCGCCTACGTCGCGCACATGGATGTGCTGGAGAAACTGGTAGGAGATGAAATCGTGGCGGACGAGCCAGAGGAAGTTGGGCAGAAAGATCAGCAGGGCCAGGGCGATGCCGCCCCAGAACCAGCCGCTCAAAAGGTAGCGGCGCGCACGCGACAGCACAAGCCCGCCGAGAATCCCGGCGATGAAAAAGACGATGGCGTATTTGGTGAGCAGTCCCAGGCCAACGACGGCGCCGATGGCCAGCCAAAAGCGCGGGTTCTCTGTTCGCAGCAGACGAATTGTAAAGTAGGCGATCAGCACCCACCACAGGTAATCGAAGGTGGTGTACTGGAACTCGGTACCTTCGAACAGTGGCAGCGGCGAAAGGGCAACCGCGAGAGCCGCGGTGACCTGGGCCAGACGCCTGCCGCCCAGTTCCCGCGCCATCAGGCCGGTGACAACAATGGCGACCGATTGCGCGAGGACAGAGAAGAGCCGCAGCCCCACCAGCGAAAGGCCGAAGATGCCCAGGCCGATGCGTTCCAGAAACGGAGTCAGCGGCGGATAGGCCACGAATCCCCAGTCCAGATGCCGGGCATCGCTCAGGAACTGCAATTCGTCGCGGTGGAAGCCGTAGCGATTGTTGGTGAGCAGGTGGAGGAGCGCGACTGCGGCGGCGATGCCCAGCAAAGCCGCCCACTCAGTCCGGCCTTGGGCGTCGCGGTGCCCAGGATTCTGCACGGGTTCGATCGATGGCATACCACCCCCGGGCGCTTGGTCTTCTTCCACTTGGAGGAATACGGTTTGCGGAAGGCCGCGGTTCCTCAGTTTCTGTGCAGGATGAAGGGAACCATGACAGAAGCCATTCCGGCAGCGGTTGCGGCCTGGATGCCCAATGCGGTGTCCTCAAAGACCAGGCAATCTTTCGGAGCCACTCCGAGCCGTGCGGCGGCAAGCAGAAAGGCGTCCGGCGCCGGTTTGCCGTTCTTGTAGTCTTCCGCGGCCACAATGGTATCGAATTTGTCGAGCAGACCGAGCACCTTCAAGGAACCCTCGACCGACTCGCGCCTGCTGCCCGAGACGACGGCGATGGGAATCTTTCCGTGCGCAGTCTCGATGTGCTCCAGCACTTCCGGGATGGCCTTAAGCTGCGGGAGCTGCTCGAGGTAGAGGCGCTCCTTCCGGGCGGCAAGGGCTTCGACCGGCATGTTGAGCCCGTTGCGCTCGTTGAGGGCGGCGATAATCTCCCGGACGGGCCTGCCGCCCCAGGAATAGAAGAGAGACTCCTCATATTCGCAGTTCCATTCCGCGAGCGCCTTCTTCCAGGCGATATAGTGCAGCGGCATCGAATCGGCAATGGTGCCGTCGCAGTCGAAGAGATAGGCTCGGAATGAACCGGCGGGCAATTTCAGTTTCATCGGTGCGTGGAACTCCTTTTTTGTCGGATCAAGTTGTTCATTGGTGGTTCAAACCCAGGTCTTTCAAGCGAATCATTCGCCGGCGGATGGATTCCGATTGCCCGATCCGGCGAAACCGGCCGTTCGTTTCGCCAGACAGGATCGCATTCAACACGCCGCCGCGGTTTCGGCCGGCGGCGCCGCGCAGCCGCCCTCGCCGGGCTTGGTCGGCTCCATTCGGAGGGCGTTGTTAAAGCGATTGAAGTAATTGAAGAGGCCGATGGCGCAGAGCAACTCGACAATTTCGCCTTCGGAGTAGAAGCCGCGCAACTCGGCGAACTGTTCGTCGCTGACGGAGTTTGCGTCACGGGTGACGGCCTCGGCGAGCTGCAGAGCGGCCTTTTCGGCGGGGGTAAAATCCGGACGCTTGGGCCAATCGGCCAAGTGAGCCAGTTGGTCGTCGGTCCAGCCCAGCTTTTTGGCCAGGATGGTATGGCTGGCCAGGCAATAGGGCGTCTCATTGACTTGGCTGGTGCGGACGATAATCAGCTCCTTCAGCCGGGTCGGGACCGTGCCGGTATTGAGCACCGCGCCGAAGTGCGCCTGCATGGTAGCGAAAATCTCGGGCCGGTGAGCCATGACCCGGAACATGTTGGGCACATTGCCGCGCTGGGCAAAAGCTTTGTCGTAGAGCGCAGCGATTTCCGAGGTCACCTGGCTACGGTCGAGCCGTGAAATCCGGGACATTGGGCCTCCTGATGGGATAACCCTATGGTATCTTGCGGACGCTCTCCGCACTCGACTTCATGCCCGCCTCTGCGCCGGCCATGCCCGCCTCCATTGCCGGCGCATCTCGGCTCCGCAGGGCCGGCAAACAAACCAGATGTCCAAAATTCGCGGATTTTTGACGCGCCTCGCACTCTCTGCTACCTTGGTAGTGGAGATTTCAACGCACGACACTCCTCAGTAGCTCAATGGCAGAGCATTCGGCTGTTAACCGAAGGGTTGTAGGTTCGAGTCCTACCTGAGGAGCCAAATAAATCAATAACTTAGACCGCTTTTACCCCTCCCAAACACTCAAGAAAATGGCGATTGCGGAAGTTCTTGCGCCTGTGTTCGCGCAGAACGAATGCTCATTCGATCCCCATCGTGCTCAGACTGCGGCTCCCGTTTCGAATCCTCCCTCCCATCTCACTTTCCGCTGAACCGCATCGCGCCAATTTATGCGAACTCGCCTTTTGTCAGACCTCCGCTTGCGTTGCCATGCGGGTTCCAGACGAATTCTGTTTTGGTTTTTGGCCGGACCCGCGGCCAGCCGTACTCGCTGTCGAGGACGTGGGGAAAAAAGCCGCACACTCTTTGAAACGCGGCGCTTTGTCTTCCTGACGGCGAGTTGCAACCAACAGCATCCGCGCGTGGCATTGCCGGAACGATATACTCTATGGCGATTTGAGTTTTGCGGCGCAACTTTACGGCAATTCCAGTTTCGAAGCTAATGGAAGTGAATATGAAAGTGTACGTTGCCGCTCTTTCCGCCTTGTTCAGCATGCCCTTCGGTACGCAGGCCGCGGCACAGACTCAGTGGGCCTTGCTGATCGGCATCGATACCTATCAGCCTGCGGGAACCCAGGCGCAACACCCTGCCGGATGCACCTATGGCCGCTGCGAACTGGGCCGCTTCGAGAATCTCGGCGGCGCGGTCAACGATGCCCAGGCGATGGCCGACCTGCTTACCAGTCCCAAATTTGCTTTTCCGGCCGGCCAGGTGGTTTTGCTGACCAATCCCGCGCCGGCGCGGCCGCTGCCCGGAGCGATCGTCCTGCCGGCAGAACAGACCGATCGCGATGGCATCCTGGCAGCCATGCGGAAGTATCTCGTGGATACTCCGCAGCGGGGCGACACGGTGGTTTTTTATGACGCCAGCCACGGCTCGCTGCGCGTGAACAGCAAAGGAAACAAGCTGACGGTGCTGGTGAACGGCCAGTCTGTTCATGCAGACAGCACGCTGGTTCCCGCCGACGCCTACAAGGGCGGCTACGATGTGCGCGACCGCGAGATGACCCGCATCTTCCAGGCGGCCCTGGACAAAGGCATTCATCTCACGGCGATTTTCGACAGTTGCCACAGCGGCGGCATGAGCCGCGGCATCGGGCCGGCGTACCGGGCGCGTTCGCTGGCCTTCGACCCGCGCGATATTGCCGAGCCTCCCGATGCGCTTGCGAACGGAGATCCGCGGCCGGCGCCCACGCAGCGGGCAGACAATCCGGCGCTGGTCTTCAGCGCCGCGCAGCAGGACCAGACGGCGAAGGAGATGCCCTTGGCCGGCGCGACAACTGAGGCGCATGGAGCGTTTACCGCGGCGCTGATCGATGCGCTCGAGGCGCTGCCGGCGGCCACTCCGGCTTCGGTTCTCTATCAGCGCGTGAAAGCCGTGCTCGAAGGCGATGGCGTTCCCGATCAGGAGCCGGATCTCGATGCGACTGAGGCACGCCGCCAGCAGCCGCTTTTCGGCGGCGCGGCAGCGGACCCAGGAAAAGTGCGCGCGGCTGTGCTCAAGACCGATGAGGACGGTAGCGCGTGGCTGGATATCGGCCGCGTCTCCGGCATCGGAGTTGGCAGCGAATTCACCTCGATCGCAGCGAGCGGCAAGGGCCAGATCGTCAAGCTGCGCGTGGCCAATATCGAGGGTATTGCGCGCTCCTCGGCCACGGTCATCAGTCCGCCCGGCGCGAAGGTGGCTCCCGGCGAAGTCTTCGAACTGACAAAATGGCTGCCTGCGGAATCGGCGCCGCTGAAGGTCTGGCTTTGGCCTTCCAATCTTTCTGAAAGCGACATTCTTGCCGCGGCAGCGCAGATTCGTGCCGCCGGAGTCTCGACCGTCAGCGATCCCGCCGAGGAATCGTGGACGCATATCCTCTGCTGGGACGGATCGGACTGGACAGTGCAGCGAACTGGCGCACCTGCTCCTGTCAGCCTCGGCGCGCAGCTGACTGCGGCCGTGCTGAAACAACATCTTCCCGCCGGCGCAAAGCTCTGGGCCAACCTTCCGCCGTCGCGGGAGTTAGCCGCCAAGCTAACTCTGGGAGACCGCACCAGCGCCGTCCAGGCCGCGCCCGATCTGGCCGGCGCACACTACGCCCTTACCGGTACGCTCACCGCGGATGGGCCTGCCTATGCCTGGTTCCACAAGCTCGAACTTGCGGCCGGCCCGCGGACACCTGTTTCGGCGGATCACAGTCCGGGCTGTTCCGCTACATCGCAGTATCCGGTGCGCAGCGACTGGGTGGCGATTGCCGACGCGAGTGTTGTGGAAGAGGGCGGTGCGGCGCTGAACAAATTCGCATTGCTGCTGGCCAAGGTTCACGGCTGGCTGGAACTGGCCGATAGCCCCGCCGACGCATCCACGGCCAACTACTACACCCTGGCCCTGGTGCGCGCATCGGGTGAGACGCCGCTTGCCGCCGATCAGGCGGCGCGCCAGGGCGACCTGCTCAAGCTGGCCTTGCAGTCCGAAGACCGGGTGATCGAGAAGCGCTGGGTCTATGTTCTCGACATCGACTGCCATGGCAAAGGCACACTGCTCTATCCGCTCGACTACGCTGAAAATCAGTTTCCCAACGCCGCCGACACCGGCCGGCAGTTTGTCTTGCGCGGCGCTCGCACGCTGCGCATTGGCCCGCCCTACGGCGTGGATACGCTGATTCTGCTGAGCACTGCACAACCGCTTCCGGACCCTTATGTGCTGAACTTTGAAGGCGCCGCGTCGCGCGGTGCGCGGGGAGCGGAATCGCCCTTACAAAAGCTGCTCGTCGGCGCCAGCGCCGGCACGCGCGGCTTCACAGAAGAAGTGCCGACCAACTGGGGGATCGGCCTGACGACGCTGCGCAGCATTCCAAAGGACGCTGCACAATGAGCCCAACATATTTGCACCGCGGCGAACCAAGCCGCCCGACGATCTTCACGAAGTGCTGAAGGAGAAAGACCATGTCCGTTTCCCGCCGCCGTTTCTTTGCCGATGCCTCCGCTCTCGGCCTTTTGACCGCTCTTCTGCCTGAGTTAGCCGCCGCACAAGCCGCCGCTCCACAGGCCCCCGCGGAAGATACGCCACACGACTCCTACGACTTCTGGAACGGATTCTTCGATTCCGTCAACCCATACAGCCACAACTATGGACAGAAGGCGGCCTCGCGCGGGCCGAAGGACCAGCTTCCCGATCCCGCCGCGGAGACGCAGTATCTGCATTACAAGAGCGACGCGAAGCGCCTGCGCTATGCCACGGACATTGACAAGGAGGAATTGCTGGACCACGACGGCGACGTGGCTGTCAGCATCGCTCTCTCGCAATACCGTCCCGCCACCGGCGGCGGCGAAGCCAACGTGCGGGCGGCGCAGCTTCGCGTGGACACCACCCAGATTCATCCGTACATGAACATCATCGCTCCGTTGGCATGGACGGCGATTGCATCGCTGCAGCCCGACAAGGCAGGCAAGGTGTCGCTCGACCAGCTCGGCTTCAAAACGGCGCAGGCGACGCAGGGGACCAGCAAGATCCTGCTCACGCGGGGTACGGGAAAGCTGGCGGTGAATGTTTCAAAGGCTGCAACGACCTCAGTGTTTGTGAAGGCGCTCAATGTCATGATCCAGGGAGCCAAGATAGCCGTTCCTCTGGTCGCTCTGCCGGCCATCAGCGTGCCGGCGCTCAGCGCTTTCACCGAGGCGCTGAGCTACTGGGAAGACCGCACCCGGTTTATCATGGCTGGCAATTTGACTACCGCCGTGGCCACGCAGCAGGCGATGAACGATCCCGATCGCGAAGACCGCTATATCGGCTTGCTCTCCGGCGACTATCTGATGCTGCCGCAGGAGCATACCGACGAGCTGGCGAAGGAGTTGCCGAATCTGGACCTGGTGCAGGGCTATCTGGTCCAGAAGGACGCCGACCCGAATCTACCGCTGCAAACCCGTGCGCAGAGCGCCGTTCCGGGTATCACCTACGCTTCAATGCGCGTGAGCGTGCAGCCGCTCGATGCCTCGTTTGCGAGCAAGCCTGCGGCCGCCGGAAGCGCGGAGAGTTCCTCATCCGCCAGCAAAAGCGGTGCAAAGAAGAGCGGTTCGAAAGGAAGCGAAACCAAGAAGTGAGCAATTTGAATCCGGCGCAGAGAATCCGCGTTGTGACTTGTCTGTGCATAGGGATGCTGGCGGCAGCCGGCCTCGCGCAGCCCTCTCTTGCGCCCGCGCAGAGTTCCGTTCTTCAGGACCAGATCGCCCAGCACGAGCGAAAGCTGGCGGATGCACGCGCGGCGATTCAATTGAGAGTTGTGGTCAGCGAGTTGAATACTCTTGGCTCCCTGTACCGGCAGACGGGAAAGATGCAAAAGGCGCTGGAGGACTGCAACCAGGCACTCCTCCTCGAACAGAGTGCAGGCGCCCGCGGCGCCGAGGCTTTGACCGAAGGCATTCTTGGCAGGATTTATTCCGATATCGGGCAGGAGCAGCGGGCGCTGGAGCTGTTCAATCGGGTGCTGCCCGTCTGGCGCGAGTTGGGCGGCCGCCTAGGCGAGGCAACCACGCTGAACAACCTGGGCAGAACGTACAACAATCTGGGGCAGAGGCAGAAGGCGCTGGATTTGCTCAACCAGGCATTGCCCATCTTTCGCGGGTTGGGCAACCGCGGTGGCGAAGCTAGCACGCTGGACAGTCTGGGAGAAACGTACTCCGCGATGGGCCAGGAGATGGAGGCGTTCAACGACTTCAACCAGGCGCTGCCCATCTGGCGGGAAGTGGGAGAGCAGGACGGCGAGGCGTTGACGCTCGACCATATGGGCAGGGCGTATGCGGATCAGGGACAAAAGCAAAAGTCGCTGGAAGCCTTCAACCGGGCGCTCGCGATCTGGCGAGCGACCGGAAACCCTCAGGGCGAGGCGCTGACGTTGAACAACATGGGCCGGCTCTACCGCGACCTGGGGCAGCAGCAGTCGGCGCTGGACTACTACAACCAGGCGCTGCCCATCTGGCGCGAAGCAGGAGGCCGCAGCGGGGAAGCGCTGGCTCTGAACGATATCGGCCGGGCTTATGCCGACATGGGTCAGGCGCGCAAGGCATTGGAGTATTGCGCGCAAGCGCTGCCCATCTGGCGCGAGACAGGGAACCGGCGCGGCGAAGCAATGACGCTGAACAATATGGGCCGGGATTATTCCAACTTGGGAGATGCGGACAAGGCGCTGGAGTTCGACAGCCAGGCATTGCCCATCTGGCGCGAGGTAGAAGACCAGCGCGGCGAAGCGCTGGCGCTGATGACCATCGGCTGGGCTTACTCGGAGCGGAAGGAGAAGGAGAAAGCGCTGGCCAGCGAACTGGCGGCATTGTCTTTGGCCAAGGCCGCGGGCGATCCGGAGATCCAGGGCGGAATTGAAACCACGCTGATGATCGGCTTCCGCGATCAGCATCTACCGGAAGAAGCGATTTTCTTCGGGATGGATGCGGTGAACGCCTACCAGCAGATTCGCAAGAACATTGCGGGGATGGACAAGGATCTGCAAGCAGGGTTCGCGCAATCGAAGTCGGCAACCTATCGCGTGTTGGCAGAGTTGCTGGTCGAAGCGGGACGGCTCGGCGAAGCCGAGGAGATCCTCGATCTTCTCAAGGAACAGGAGTTGAAAGACATTGTGCGCGGCGCCTCCGCGGATGCTGCGCGCAAGGCCGCGCCGCTCAAGCTGACCGCCGCGCAGCAGAAGGCGCAGAACGAAATGGCGGAGCTGGAGAAGATGGCGCTGGCCTTCGAGCAGCTCAGCACAGAGGCTGTCGGCTTGCAGGCCAAGACGACGCGCACGGCCGAGGAAGATGTCCGTCTGAAGAGCTTGAACGAAGCCATGGAGCGGGAGAACGCGGCGATACTCTCCTTCTTTGTCGCCAGAATCTATCCGGTGCTGGAGCGGAAGAGCGGCGCGGCGCGGGCGGACAGCACTTCAGAAGACGATAACTCTGTGCCGAGTTATCTCAAAGAGACGCTGGCGAAACTCGGGCCGCGGGTGATGGGTATCCGTTTGTTGCTGGGGGAGAATAGGGCCTATGAGATCGTGGTGACGGCCGGCGGGCGAAAGAAGATCGAGTTACAGGCCACGCCTGCCGAGTTACGCGGCAAGTCGTTTGAGGCGCTGGAGATTCTTCGAGCGCGCAACGTCGATCCCAGGCCGCAGTTGGCCCAGTTATACGCCATGATCGTGGCTCCGCTGGAAGATGAACTGAAAGCACTGGAGACGCCCGCTGACGTGGAGGGCCGCGTCCCCACGCTGCTCTGGTCTTTGGACGGCGCGTTGCGCTACCTGCCGATGGCTACGCTCTACGACGGCCGGCAGTATATGGTCGAGCGCTTCAATAATGTCCTCTTCACGCCGGAGAGTTATGGCCATATGACAGACGAGCCGCTGAGGAACGGGAGCGCGCCCAGCGTGCTGGCGATGGGACTCTCGAAGAGCTATGGCGGACTGCCGGCGCTGCCCGGCGTGATGCCCGAGCTGGATGCCGTGGTTCACGACCCGGCCATGCCGGAATCGCATGGACCCATGGAGGGCAAGCTGCTGCCCAACGACGAGTTCACGCTGGCCGCGCTGAAGGCCGAACTGGGTTCCGGCAAGAGCTTTTCCGTGGTGCATATTGCCAGCCATTTTGTGATGGAGACGGGCAGCGGCGAGGAACCGTATCTGATGCTCGGCGGAGCAGATGCCGGAGAAGCGAAGGGGTATGCGTGGAACCTGTCTGAATTGGAGAACTCCGCAGTGGCCTTTCACGGCACCCGGCTTCTGACCCTCTCTGCTTGCAGCACGGCGAAAGACTATACATCGAGAAACGGCCTGGAGATGGACAGCCTGGGCATGATTGCCCAGCAGAAAGATGCCGAGGCAGTGCTGGCTACGCTGTGGGACGTGAACGATGCCAGCACCAGCCGGCTGATGAGCGACTTCTACGACCGATGGGTCAAGCATCCAGGCAGCGGTAAGGCCGAGGCATTGCGCCAGGCGCAGCTTGCGCTCCTGCGCGGGCCCGCGGCGTCGCCCAAGGCAGGCAGCGAACGCGGCGTGGAAGCCGTAGCGGATGCCAGCTCCACGCCGCAGGACGCCGCTTATTCTCATCCGTTCTACTGGGCGCCCTTCGTGCTGATCGGAAACTACCGGTAGTCCGCGGGGGAGTTGAGCGCGGGTAAGGGATTGATAACCCGCATGGTATCTCTGGAGCGGATATTCGGTAAACGTTTCCCCTTGCCAGATCAGCGCGCCTGCGATAATCTGGCTTCGCATGTGTAAACGATCTTTTGTGCTCGCTCTGCTTGCCGTTCTTTGGCTGCCCTTGAGCCTGACTTCCCAGGCGCCCTCGCTGGCCATTCAGGCCGATCGCCCCACCGCCAAGGTCAGTCCCACGCTGTATGGTTTGATGACCGAGGAAATCAACTTCTCCTACGACGGCGGGCTCTACCCTGAGTTGGTCCGCGACCGCACCATCGGCAGCGACTGGCAGGCGCTTGCCCATTGGACGCAGGTCGTGCGCGGCAACTCCCAGGTGAAGATTTCGGTCGACGACAAAACCGGCCCCAGCGCCGCATTGCCGCGCAGTTTGAAAGTCAGTGTGGCCGCGGCCACCGAAACTGCGCCGGCCGGCGTCCAGAACGACGGCTTTTGGGGCATACCGGCGCGGCCGCGGACAGCCTACCAAGGTTCCTTCTATGCCAAAAGCGATACAGCCGGCGTTCCGGTGACCGTGAGCCTAGTGAACGATCAGACGGGCGCAATTGCGGCTCGTGCGACGGTGACCGGATTGACCGGCGAGTGGAAACAGTACACCTTTGTGCTCAAGACCGGGCAGGTGCCGATCTCTGCGAACAATCACCTGATTCTGACCATTCCGCGTGCCGCGACGGTGTGGTTCGACCTGGTTTCGCTCTTCCCGCCGACTTATCGCGACCGCCCTTTCGGCAACCGCCTCGACCTGATGGAGAAGATGGCGGCAATGCATCCCAAATTCCTGCGCCTGCCGGGAGGAAATTATCTTGAGGGCGACCACATCGCCGAGCGCTTCGAGTGGAAGAAAACGATCGGCCCATGGGTTGACCGTCCCACGCACCCCAGCCCCTGGCGCTACCGTTCGTCGGACGGCATGGGGCTGCTTGAATTCATGGAGTGGTGCGAGGACCTGAAGATCGATCCGGTGCTCGCGGTCTATGCCGGCTATTCAATGGCCCAGGAGCACGTCGAGCCCGGTCCGGCGCTGGAACCGTACATCCAGGATGCGCTGGACGAGATCGAGTATGTGACCGGCGACGCCAACACGAAGTGGGGCGCCGAGCGCGTAAGGAATGGGCACCCGGCGCCATTTCCGCTGCATTATGTCGAGATCGGCAACGAGGACTGGTTCGACAAGTCCGGCTCCTACGAAGGCCGCTACGCACAGTACTTCAAGGCGATCAAGGCACGCTATCCCGATCTGCAGTTGATTGCCACGGCGCCGGTAAAAAGCGTGAAGCCGGACGTGCTCGACGAGCACTTTTACATGGCCGCCGAGCAATCGTTTGCTGACGCCAGCCACTACGACAAGGCCGACCGCAACGGGCCGAAGATCTTTGTGGGCGAATGGGCGACGCGCGAAGGAGAGCCGACGCCCAACCTGGAGGCGGCGCTGGGCGATGCGGCCTGGATGACCGGCATGGAGCGCAACAGCGATCTCATTGTCATGGCCAGCTACGCGCCGCTGTTTGTGAATGTGAATCCCGGCGGAATGCAGTGGGAGACAGACCTGATCGGCTACGACGCGCTCACGAGCTACGGATCGCCCAGCTACTGGGCGCAGGTGCTGTTTGCTAGTCACTTGGGCACCGAAGTGGTTGCCGGAACGCTCGCAAATGCCGGTCCGCGGGTCTACACGTCGGTCACGCGCGACGCAAAGCTGCACAAGCTTTTCGTCAAGGTGGTGAACGCGTCGTCGGAGGCGCTGCCCCTGGGCATCGCGCTCGAAGGCGTGGGCCGGGTTGAGCGGCAGGCGACGCTGATTACCTTGAGCGGCAAGACGCCGAACGCAACCAACACCATTGCCAATCCCGAGGCCGTTGCGCCGGTCGAGCGGCGCATTGAGGTTGCCGGCCCCAGGTTCGAGCAACGCTTCGCGCCCTATTCGATCAACGTCCTTGAACTGAGCTACGAATAGAGCAGATCGCCAGAGCCGGCGTTCCGCGTCTCGCACGGAGCGCTGGCTACCCTTCCGGTTTCTTGTCCTTTCAGCGGAGATGCGGCGCACATTGGCGGTTATCCGCTAACAAGGCCGGGCTGAATGCCGATATAGCCTGTACGATCCCCACGAAAGGCAACGCAGGCAGAGAATGCGACCCGGTTGGACACGGAAGGCTGGTTGGTGAGATGCGTTTGAAGACGGGAAGGCCCGCAAGCGGGAGGCGAATTCTGTGCGTTTCGGCTCCAGCCTGCATCCTGGCGCTTCTCCTCTCTCCGCTTTTCGCCCTCTCGCAGGCGCACACTGCCCATGCGCGCCAACGCACCTTGAGCACAGTGAGGGACGTCTTTGCCCTGACCAAGGCCGAGGCCAGGAAGGCCTATCCCATCGACATCGAGGTGGTCGTGACCTATTCCGATCCGGTGTGGGGCCTGCTCTTTGTGCGCGATGCAACCGGCTCAACCTTTATCGACGCTCATGGCACAAGCACTGTATACGCGATGGGCACGCGGATTCGCGTAAGAGCCGTATCGGGTGTGAATGAAAACGGCGACGCGATGGTGCATCCGAGGATCGCCGTTCTCGGCAGCGGAGCGCTGCCCAAAGCGGATCGCAAGAGCATCGCCGAACTGGACAGTGGAGCAGACGAAAGCAACCTTGTGGTCACCGAGGGCCTTCTGCATCCCTGCGAAGGGGACTGGAATCGAGTCTGCTACCGCATCTTCGATGGGAAGAAACTGGTCTGGTTGTTCGTCAACCAGCCGGACAGCCCGGCCGCGCAGAGCCTTGTCGGCGCCAAGGTACGGGCGACGGGGGTCGTAGGGCGTCATATCGATGACACGAACAAACGGGTAGCCGCGCAGTTGTTCGTGAACAGCCTGAAGGAAATCGAAGTGGAAGCGCCTTCCTTGCCGAACGCCTTCTCCGCGTCGCCCATGTCCATCGGCGACCTGCGCGACTCTGAAGCGGACGAGCGCTTCGTAGGCCAGGTTCATGCGCGCGGCACGGTCACATGGGAGTCGCCAGGACGCTTCTCCATCCAGGACCGCTCGGGCATGGTGTTTGTGGCAACCGGGAAGAATGCCCCTGTCCATGTAGGGGATACCGTGGATGCGATTGGGTTCCCGAGTCACGGAGAGTTTGGCCTGGAGTTGTCGGATGCCATGGTGCGCAGCGCCGCGGTTCCTTCGCACGCCGTTGCCATCGCACCGATTCAACTGACTGCCGCGGCGATCGTCAAGCACGCTTTCAATGGAAGGCGCGTGCGCCTGAAGGGGCGCCTGACCGGTCAGCAGGCGAATGCAACGGAGTTTGTCTATGATCTGGAAGATGGAGGGCAGAGTTTTACCGCGATTTTGCCGCGCAGCGACGCCACACGCGAGATGATGAGCCTCCCGCGCGATTCCGTTCTCGAGTTGACCGGAGTTGCGGTCCTCCAGCATGGGACCTCGGTGTGGCCTGAGCAGCTTCTGGTTTTGGTCGATTCGCCGGGGGCCATGGCTCTCGGAGGCAATGGCTGGCTGACGCTCAAGCGCGCGCTGGCCATCCTGGGCGGGATGGGTTTGTGTGTGATCGCGGCGCTCGTCTGGGTGACGCTGCTGAGGCGCACCGTGCACCGGCAAACCGCCATCCTTCGCGCGCGGCTTGAAAACGAACTGCACATGGAGACGAAGTACCGGAGGCTCTTCGAGCGCAATCTCGCGGCGGTCTTCAGTTGGCGGCCCGACGGCACCATCGTGGACTGCAATATCGCCTTTGCGCGATTGCTTGGGTTTCACTCGCGCGAGGAGACGATCGGACGCTCGTACTGGAGTTTTCAGGTTGACCCCGTTCATCGGGAGGAGCTGTGCGGCTCACTTCGGGACGAAGCGCTGAGCAATCGGGAGGCAAGTCTGCGCCGGGAAGATGGCGTCATAGTCCACGTGCTGAAGAACATCACGCCCGTGAACACTCCGGAAGGCGTGTTGTATGAGACGACCGCCATCGATGTCACGCAACTCAGGCAGAATCAGGCTGAACTGCAGAGAGCGAAGGACGCCGCGGTCTTCGAGTCGCTCAACGATCCTCTTACCGGCCTGCCGAACCGCAGGCTTCTGATGGACAAGCTCTCTTTCGTTTTGGCGAGGGCCAAGAGAGATGCCAGCATGGTTGCGCTGCTCTATCTCGATCTGGATGGATTCAAACTGGTCAACGACAGTCTTGGCCACCCGATCGGCGATGCGCTTCTGGTCCAGGTGGCCACGTGCCTGCGATCGTGGGTCCGCGCGACAGACGTTCTGGCTCGTCTCGGCTCAGACGAATTCATCGTGATACTCGACAGACTGGAAGCGAAGGAGGACGCGACGCTGGTGGCGGAACACCTGCTGAATTCACTCTCCAATCCCTTCCGGGTGGAAGGGCACGATCTGGCCATCGGCGCAAGCATTGGCATCAGCATCTTTCCGGAGAACGCAAGCGATGCCGAAGAATTGATCCAGCATGCCGACAGCGCCATGTACGCGGCCAAACGCGAGGGCAAGAATCGTGTGATGAGCTTTACTCTCGAAATCGGCTCCCTGGTGCGCGAGCGGCTGAGCCTGGAGAATCTGTTGCGAGGAGCCCTCGCGCGCCACGAGATTTTCGTGGAATATCAGCCGGAGTTCGAGTTGACCAATCACCGTTTGGTCCGTTTCGAGGCGCTGGCCCGCTGGAACAACCCGACTCTCGGTCAAATCCCTCCGGTCAAGTTCATTCCCATCGCGGAAGAGAGCGGGCTGATTTCGGCCCTGGGCGCCTATATCATGGAGCAGTCCTGCACCGAGGCGCTGCGCTGGCAGAGCTTGATGCCCCACCCGATTCAGGTCGCCGTGAACGTCTCCAGCATCCAGTTCCGCCGCAAGGGATTCGTGGAAGAAGTCATCACGATCCTCGAGCAGACCGGGCTCAAGCCGGAACTTCTGCAAATCGAACTGACGGAATCGGTGATGCTGAGCGGGGCCCACTCGACAGCCGCGACCATGAACCGACTCCGGGCGCTTGGCATCGGCCTGGCGATCGACGATTTCGGCACCGGGTATTCCAGCCTCAGCTACCTGCCGTCGTTGCCTTTCGACGCGCTCAAGATCGACAGATCGTTTGTGATGAATCTGGACAAGCGGCCCGAGAGCGAATCCATGATTCGCACGCTCGTGGCGCTGGCTCACAATATCGGGATGCGGGTGATTGTCGAAGGCGTGGAAACGCGCGAGCAATTGGAGCTTATCACGGCACTGGGAGCAAACGAAGTGCAGGGATACCTGCTGGGCCGCCCGACGGCAAATCCCGTGGAGACTTTTCTGAGTCCGCAACCCGCCGTCGATTTTGCCGCCGCTGTAGGCAAGGGTTAAGACCCCGCTCGCCCCGACCTACCGGCTTCGCTCTGCCAGCCTTGGCCCGCCGGGGCTCTTACAAACTTACCGTCGCGGGCAGAATCTCTTCCACATCGACCCACTGCGTTGGGTAGTTGCCGGTGTAGCAGGCGGTGCAATAGCCTGTGTGCTCTTCGCCTTCGCAGCATCTCAGCAGGCCGTCGAGGGATAAGTAGGACAGGGAATCGGCTTCGATGAAGCGGCGAATCTCTTCGATGGACTTGTTGGCGGCGATGAGGTCGCGCTTGCTGGGTGTGTCTACGCCGTAGAAGCAGGGCGAAATGGTGGGCGGACAACTGATGCGCAGGTGAACCTCTTTTGCACCTGCACCGCGGACCATGCGAACAATTTTGCGACTGGTTGTTCCGCGGATGATGGAGTCGTCGATGAGGATGACTCTCTTGCCCTCGAGCAGATTGCGGACGGGGTTGAGCTTGAGGCGGACGCCGAAGTCGCGGACGCGCTGTTCGGGCTCGATGAACGTCCTGCCGACGTAGTGGTTGCGGATGAGGCCAAGGCGGAAAGGGATGCCGGCTTCTTCGGCGTAACCCAGCGCGGCCGTCACGCCGGAGTCGGGGACAGGGACGACGAGATCGGCGGGCACGCCGGATTCGCGGGCCAACTGGCGGCCCATCTGGTCGCGGCTCTCCTGCACCCAGTGGCCGAAGATGCGGCTGTCGGGGCGGGCGAAGTAGACATGCTCGAAGATGCAACTGGATTGCGGAAAGCCGGTGGCGTATTGGCGGCTGGTGAGGCCGTCCTCGGTGACCATGACCAGTTCGCCGGGCAGCACGTCGCGTACGAACTCGGCGCGCAGCAGGTCGAAGGCGCAGCTCTCACTGGCAAAAACGATGGTGTCGGGGCCGTCGGGATTCTTCATGCGGCCAATGGAGAGTGGGCGGAAGCCGCGCGGGTCGCGGGCGGCAAAGATGCGGTCGCGGGTCATCATCACGATGGAGAAGGCACCTTCGACCTGGGAGAGCGAGTCGGCGATGGCGTCGACCAGGGTGCCGGCATGAGAGTGGGCGATGAGCTGGACGATGATCTCGGAGTCGGAGGTGGTCTGGAAGTAAGCGCCGTCGCGCTCCAGGCGCGAGCGCAGGTTGCCCAGGTTCACCAGATTGCCGTTGTGGGCGATGGCGATGAGGCCCTTGACCGAGTCGACGCGGATGGGCTGGGCATTGAGCAGCGCCGAATCGCCGGTGGTGGAGTAGCGGGTGTGGCCGATGGCCATGGAGCCGGGGAGCTTGGCCAGCACGTCGTCGGTGAAGATCTCCGAGACCAGGCCCATGCCCTTGATGTTGGCCAGATGGTGGCCGTCGGCGGTGGCGATGCCAGCCGATTCCTGGCCGCGATGCTGGAGGGCGTAGAGGCCGAGATAGGCCTGGCGGGCGGCATCGGGATGACCGTGGATGGCGACGACGCCGCATTCTTCGCGGAGCTTGGGGTCGGTCGATTCCCAGGTCCCAAGATCGGGATCTGGGGCACCCAGCTTGGGGTCTTCCTGGAGGCGGAGCCGGTTCCTGGCTGATTGAGAGCATGGGCTTCCCACCCTTTCGCCAGAAAGAAGGCGAAAGGATGGGGCACCCAGATTTGTGCCGTTCACCGGTCTGAGCGATTGCGATGCGTCGATTTGGCCTTCGACACCCTGAAAGAGCCGCCGGGTCATGCCGTTACCTCGCCGTGGAGTGTGGCTTCCAAGGCGGAGGCCCAGGGGCTTTTCAAACTGGACAACGATGCGGAGATCATGGGCTGGCGGTAGACGTTGATCTCCAGGCGGTCGCCGCCGGTGGTGCCGATGCGGGCCGCGAAGTAGCCGTATTGATCGGCGAGTTCTTCAATCGCGTCCAACTGGCTTGGCTCGGTGGTCACCAGCATGGTGGAAGCGGGCTCGGCGAAGAGACCGAAAAGCGGATGGACCATGAGCGACTGTTCCTGCTCGACGGTTGCGCCAATCTCATTGGGAAAGGCCGCTTGCGCCAGGGCAACGGCGATGCCGCCGTCGGAGAGATCGCGGGCGGAGCGAAGCAGTTGACGCTCAGCGAGGACGGCCAGCAGAGTGTGCAGGTCAGTCTCCGCGTCCAGATCGAGCGGCGGCGGTTGGCCCCAGATGCCGCCGAGAACCGCATGGGCGTATTCGGACGAGCCAAAGGCCGTCAACTCGGCAGTCGCGGTGACTTCGGTTTCCGCCGCGTCTTCGGGATGGAGAACTTTCTGATCGACCAGCGCGGGGGCGAGCGGATCGGCGTTGCTTTCCACCGGCTCGGGATGGAAGGGAACGTGAAGATTCGGATCGGGCTCTTCGCCGGAGGGAATGGGCCAGAGAAGGACGATGGCGTCGCCCGCGCCCTGGAAGTGCGCCGGCACCGAGAGGGCTACATCGTCGAGGATGCCCACGATGCCAAGCACCGGCGTAGGATAGATGCCTTCGCCGCGGGTTTCATTGTAGAGAGAGACGTTGCCGCCGGTGATGGGCGTTCCCAGAGCCGTGCAGGCCTCGGCGATGCCGTCGATGGCCGCGGAAAGCTGGGCCATGATTTCGGGCTTCTCCGGATTGCCGAAGTTGAGGCAGTTGGTGGCGGCCACGGGTGTTGCGCCGGATGAAGCCACCTTGCGCGCGGCCTCGGCCACGGCATGCATCGCGCCCAGCTTGGGGTCGAGATAGGCCCAGCGGGCATTGCCGTCCAGAGCCATGGCCAGTCCGCGCTCATGGCCCGGGGTTCCGGTGCCCTTGATGCGCATCACGCCGCCCTCGCCGCCGGGGCCAATGACCGTGTTGGTCTGGACCATGGTGTCGTACTGCTCGTGGACCCAGCGCTTGGAACAGACATTGGCGCTGGCCAGCAGCTTCTTCAGGTCCTGGGTAAAGTCACGGTCTTCGGCCAGTTCGGCCTGGATTTCTTCACTGGGTTCCAGGGGGATGGGGGTTTTCCAGATGCCGACGGGACGGTGGTAAAGCGGAGCGTCGTCGGTGAGCGACTGGTTGGGAATATCGGCCACGAGCACGCCGTGATGACGGATGCGGAGGCGCGGCTCGGACTCGACAGTGCCCACGATGACCCCGTCCAGGCCCCACTTGGCAAAGACGCTGAGAACTTCGTCTTCGCGGCCCTTGGTGGCCACCAGTAGCATCCGCTCCTGGCTTTCTGAAAGCATGATCTCGTAGGAGTTCATGCCGGTTTCGCGCTGCGGAACCAAGTCCAGTTCGACGTCGAGACCGACGCCGCCGCGGCCGCCCATCTCGCAGGTGGAACAGGTGAGGCCGGCAGCGCCCATGTCCTGAATGCCGACGATGGCGCCGGTCTTCATGGCTTCAAGGCAGGCTTCCAGCAGCAATTTCTCCATGAAAGGATCGCCGCACTGCACATTGGGCCGCTTGGCCTCGGAGCCTTCGCTGAACTCTTCGCTGGCCATGGTAGCGCCGTGTATGCCGTCGCGGCCGGTCTTTGCGCCGACATAAATTACGGGGTTGCCTGCGCCGGTGGCCTTGCCATAGAAGATCTCGTCTTTGCGGACCATGCCCAAGGCAAAGGCGTTCACCAGCGGATTGTCGCTGTAGCAGGCCTCGAACTTTGTTTCGCCGCCCAAGTTGGGTACGCCGAAGCAGTTGCCGTAGGCGGCGATGCCGCTGACCACGCCCTCGACAATTGAATGGTTGCGGCGAACGAGCTTCCGCTCTTCCGTGTCCTGGCCGGCCTCTTCGGCGATGGGCCCGAAGCGCAGCGAATCCATCACCGCCAGCGGCCGTGCGCCCATGGTGAAGATGTCGCGCAGGATGCCACCCACGCCGGTGGCCGCGCCCTGGAACGGCTCGATGTAGCTGGGGTGGTTGTGGCTCTCGATCTTGAAGGCGCAGGCCCAGCCGTCGCCCACATCGATGATGCCGGCGTTTTCGCCCGGCCCTTGCACCACGCGGTCGCTCTTGGTGGGCAGCCGCTTTAAATGCACCCGGCTGGATTTGTAGGAGCAGTGTTCGCTCCACATCACGCTGTAGATGCCGAGTTCGGTGAGAGAAGGCACGCGGCCAAGGGCCGCCAGGATGCGGTTGTACTCGTCCGCGGTGATGCTGTGCTGGGCCAGCAATGCCGGGGTTATTTCAACCGGCTCGGGAAGAACTGCAGAGGACGCGGTAGTCATCACGATTGCCTCCATTGTCGCACGGGATTCACATTCGAGAGCCGGAGGGAGGGTGTGGAAAGCAGGAGCCGTGCTCAAATTGCTGTGCATTATGAGTGTATCCGGCGGGCCGGCTACGCCGCCGCGTTCGGAAACGCGGCCAGGTGAGGCTCGCCTGTAGCGGGCTGCAAAGGCTGTGCGGCACTTTGGATGGACGCCCCACCCCAAGCCGGGATGGCGGAACGGGCAGAGGCAGCGGAATCAAAATCCGTTCTACGCGATATCGAAGGATTCCGCACCAAGCCGCACTGAGCCGCACTCTCCCTACAAATGAAAGATTACATTGCATTTACCTTGAAAAATATTGCCACACCGAGGCGCACCAAGCCGCATGGAAGTATTTTGGGGTGGTGACCCAATCAGAAGTTAAATTCCTCAGCCTCAGCTTGTGATCCGGGCCTCCACAGAAAGAAAGCGAGCTGGGGCTGGAGGAGCGGGGAAGAGCCCAGCGAAGGCCAAGCAGACTGATTTGCCCTCCTCGATTGTGAAGGATGGCAATGCCAAGCCGTTCCGGCTGTAATGCAGCGGCCGCTCGGTCGCTCGGCGGGCTTACTCCTCCGCGCGATACTCAAACCCATCGAAATCTGCCGGTGTAGCCTGAGTCCGAACGGAGCTGACCAAGAACATCCCGATCTAAGCGCCAGACCAGACAGCGGCAACCTCGCTGGAGATCAGATGGGCATCGGTTCGTCAAGGCAATTGGATGCATTGACTTGGAGCATTTGATTTTCCTGGGGCAGAGCCTGTCAGCTCGCGGGCGCTCTGGTAGCGAGGGGTAGACGACCTCAGTGCTTCAATGGCCTCGATGGACTGAATTCCGCCTCTGGCGCCGGGCGCCATGCAGTTCATGGCGGCGGCGGCGCAGGCGAAATCGAGCTGCCGGTCCAGGGGCCATTCCTGCAGCAATCCATAGATGAATCCGGCGTGGAAGATATCTCCGGCGCCGGTGGTATCGACCACGGGAACGCGATATGCGGCCTCGTGGTGAAACCTCTCTCCATCCCATGCCAATACGCCTTCCGTTCCCAGCGTTGCGGCGGTGAGCCGGCAGCCAAAGCGAAGTTGCATGCGCCGCAAAGCGCTCTCCAGGTTGCTTTCTTCCATCAGCCGGCAAGGGAAATCGCGGCTGGCGATGAGATAGTCGACGTTCCCGATGAGCTCTTCGACGCCGGGATACAGTTCGTCCAGATCGGCAATGACAGGTATGCCGGCGGCGCGGGCCCAGCGGGCCGCAACCGTAGCCGCGGCGGTGTCATATCCATCCACATGCAGGGCGCGCGCATTCACGATCCATGCACGATCGAGCTCTTCGGGCTGAAGGGTCATGCTTTCATCCCGCCGGCAAAGGACCGTCCGTTCGCCGCCTTGGTCCACCAGGATGAGCGATTGCGGGCTGACGGCTCCCGCGACACGGATCAGTTGCGCCTCGACGCCCGCGCGGGCGAACGCTTCGCGATGCAGTCTTGCCGCGTCGTCGTCGCCCAGCTTGCCCACATAACGGGTACTCAGTCCCCAGGTTTGGCAGGCAACCACGGTGGTTGCCGTTTGCCCTCCCGGCATGACGGCCGCGGCGCGGTACTCCACTTTGGAGCCGCGCGCGGGGTACGTTACGAGGGGAATGAGCGTGTCCGTGGCGTTGAGGCCAACGCCGACCAGGTCGACTTTCGAGGACTCCGTCATTTGGTCATTGTAGCGGGAGCCGTTGCGGCGGAATTTGGCTTGGGTCAGCTTCCGGTGTGACCGGGCGCCGGGCGGGTTCGGCACGACAGCACGGCCAGAACCGCACAGTTTCACCGCTTCACAGTTTCGGTGGTGCAGTGAAGTTTTTCAAAACGGCCTTTTATTTTGAATGGCTTAGGTACGGTTTCACAGTTTCACCGGCAAAAACGCAGCAAAAAGAAATATGGGTTTGGCGAGTTAGCAGGACAGCAGGTCAGCAAGTCAGCAAGTCAGCAAGTCAGCGAATTTGCAGCTGGCGGAGTTGCGGGCGGCGCGCATGGCTTCTCTGGCTGCGATGAGTTTCGCCCTTTTGCCTTCTATCTACGAGTATGCGCCAATGGAGGGATATATTCTGCAAACCCCTGCGGTGGGGCTGACTGCCTTCGGCTCGGAAAGCGAGAGGAACCGATGTCTGTTCAGTAGGTTGGATCTCTAGGAGAAGCGGGTTGCCTTCCAGAGTCCCCAGCCGCAGACGGCTGCAGTTGCTACAAGCACGCCGGCGAGCGCCCAGAGCCAGGCGAAGTTCATGCCCAGGGCCGGCATCCGCGCATTCCAGCCAAGATAGACGAAGACGCCCACGGCGGCGGCCAGGATCAGGTAATCCCACCATGCGCGCCGGTCGTTGCGATTGCTGCCTTCGTCCGTTCCGGAGCCGCTATAGGCTCGCAGGACGCGGGCGAAGTCGAGGTTATAACGGGCACACTCGCGCTGGAGCGCTGCGTTCGTCGAGGCATGTTCCCGCTCGGTGGCAATCGCCGTGCTGACGGCCAGCGCGCCCAGGATCATCACTACCGACCCGGCGACGACCAGCAGTCTGTGAGCTGCGTCCGCGTGGGCCAGTTCTCCGAAGACAAGCGCGCCCCACGCCAAGCCCCAAAGCTGGTTGGTATTCGAGAGCGGAATGGCTCTGCCGATGCCCAGATACTTGGTGGCGAACTGCTGGAAGAGATCGCCGATGACCCAGGCAAAACCGCCGAGAAAGAGCCAGAAGAGCAGGTGTTTGGTCTCAGGGGAATGGAAGATGGTTGCTTTGGCGCCTCCATCCAGAGCCAGAACCAGCGCAAAGACCGTGCCCAACTCGCCGACGGTGAAGACGGTGACGAAGGAGAGCGGGTTCATGCCGCTGATGTAGGCCTTGCGGTAGGGAATATACATGGTTCCCCAGAGCAGGCTCGCGCCGAGGGCGGCCAGGATGCCGCTGACCGCGCGAGCGGCATGGGGACCTCCATTGTGGATGGTGCTGAAGCCAAGCATCACCGCCGCGGCGACAATGGCCAGCGCTCCCAACACCACCTTGGCGACATTTCTGCCGCTGGCTCCCTTCAGCTCTCCAAAGAGGAGACGGCCCCAGAGGATTCCGACCAGCGAGTTGGTATTCCAAAGAGGAAAGGCGATGGTCAGCCCCACATCGCGAATGGCAAAGACGGTGAGCGTGTTGGCCACGGCCCACAACATGCCGGCCAGGATGGCGGTGAGGATGAGGTGTTTGTTTTCTCTGAGGTCGGCGAAGACGTAGCGCGTACCCTTCAGCAGCGTGGGAACGGTCCAGCGGGCGGTGAAGACGCCGGCGACCATGCCCAGCGAGATGGCGTAGGGCGAGAGACCGGAGTTGACCAGCTTGGTGGGCGCTTCCGCCGCGCCCAGCCAGACTCCCGCAGCCAGCGCGCAGGCCACGCCCAGCCCGTGGATCGATCCAAAGCCGGCGCTTGCGTCTGTCCTTGCCGTTGCGCTCATTCCCGAGGGTCCCTTCGTTGCGTATGGAGATAGCCCAGCTCAGATCGCTGTGCTTTTTGCCGCCGGGCTGGTGAGCGGATGGCCTCAGTGGAGCGCGATGAGGAGCGCGAGCCCGATCGAAAAGACGATCAAAGGAACAAGGAAGTGGCTGTCGGTGAGGATGGCCCTGGCCTTCTGGGAAGATGTCATTTGAATCCTGATTGTTGGCTCGATCGACTGGCGCCAACATAGCGGCGCGGCGGCTCCGGTGTCAAGACGAGACGCGCGGAGCGTCGGAGCGAAGTTTTTGCATTCGCTCGCTGGCGTCTGTGGGCAATCAGGAGTTGCGGAGAGCGGGGATGGAGCGATAGAAGCCGTAGATGGAGTCTTCCGCGCCGTAGACGAATTGCTTTTCGACCTTGTTGAAGGGATACGCATGGTGTTCTTCATCGAAGCGAATATGCCAGCCATAATGGTCCCGCGCCCATGCGCCGCCCTGGGCTGCAATGATCGCTTCGCCAAGATAGGAGCCCAGGTTTGAAACCAACTGCGCCCGATCAGCCTCGCTGGCGAAATTGCCGCGAATCCGCTCGATATATCCATCCAGCCACTTCACCGATTCATCCGTGTAGCCGAAGTCAAAGTCAACAAGCTTTTGAAAGGTAGCGACGACAAAGGCCGCGTTGTCGCGGATGTGCTGTACTTGTTCGGCGATCGCATCGGGCTCGGCTTCGACGGCGGGCGCGGGCGGCTCAGGGAACGCCGCGGCGGGCGGAGGGCAGGAGTTGAAGCCGGAGAATTGGCCGCGGTAGACGGCCTTGATCTCGTCCAGCCGTTCGGATAGTTGCCGGGCCTGCTGCTCCAGGCCGAGTGCGCGCGCTAGGCCGATGGCCTCTCCGAAGAAGGCTTTGGCATCGCTGAAGTGCCCGGCAGGACTCGCATAGGTCCGCGGTTCGTAGAACTCGCCGTAGGCATCCTCGCCCAGCTTGATGCACTGGCTGAGGCGAGCCATCCGGTCTTGGCGCTCCTGTTTGGTCATCCTGCCTTCCTTGCGCGCCCATGGGAGCGCGGCCTGTTGTCGATCGCCGCTGAAGACCGCACGAGGACGCAAGCCAAATGTGTGGCGCGTGGGCGCTTCTCCTCCGGGCAGGCGCCCAGAATCGCTCCCATTCTAGTCCTCCGCAAGGGTTTTGAAGCTCGATGGGCGCGGCAAAATGCTGTACGCTCAAGAGAACAATCTTCCTCTGGGAGCTCCTGTTGACCCTATCCCAAACCGCACCGTCGCGTCCCTTTCATCATCCGCAGCCGGAGAGCGCCCTGCACTGCGGCAAGGTTTCGCTTGAAACTTTGGCGAAGCGCCACGGCACGCCGCTCTACGTCTACTCGGCGGATCAGATTGTGGAGCGGCTGGGGTTGTTTCAGCAGGCATTCCAGGGCAGGGAACACCTGGTCTGCTACGCGGTGAAAGCCAACTCGGCGCTGGCCATTCTCAAGCTGCTGGCAGCGCGCGGAGCGGGCTTCGACATCGTTTCTGGTGGGGAGCTGGAGCGGGTGCTGGCGGCCGCGCCCGAGGCCGTGGAGCGCGTGGTCTTTTCCGGCGCGGGCAAGACCGCTGCCGAGATCGATCTGGCGCTGAAGGCCGGGATTCTCGAATTCAACGTGGAGAGCGAGGCGGAGCTGGAACTGCTGGCCGCGCGCGCGCGAAAGCTCAAATGCAAAGCGCGCTTTGCCCTGCGCGTGAACCCCGATGTCTTTGCCGAAACCCACCCCTATATCTCGACCGGCCTGCGCGAGCACAAGTTCGGCATCGATATCCGCCAGGCGGCAAGGATTTACAAGAGCGCGGTCGGCAATCGCTGGCTTGAGGCGCATGGAGTGAGCGTTCACATCGGTTCGCAGATTCGCTCGGCGGCGCCATTTGGCGCGGCCATGGAGCGGGTGGCCAAGCTGGTGGACCAGTTGCGGTGCGAAGGCATCGTGCTCAAGGTTGTGGATGCCGGCGGCGGCCTGGGAATCGACTACCACGCGGGCAGCTTCGACGCGGCCAGCAAGGTGCAGGAGTATGCCGCGGCCATCGAGCAGGCGTTGGGCGGTTTCGAGGGCCGGCTGCTCATCGAGCCGGGCCGCTTTCTGGTGGCGCAGGCCGGTGCGCTGGTGGCGCGGGTGCTGCAGGTGAAGAAGAACGGTAAAAAGACCTTCGTCATTACCGATGCGGCCATGAACGATCTGATCCGCCCGGCGCTCTACCAGGCGCATCACGAGATTGTG
This sequence comes from Occallatibacter sp., assembly GCA_049515995.1. Taxonomy (GTDB): domain Bacteria; phylum Acidobacteriota; class Terriglobia; order Terriglobales; family Acidobacteriaceae; genus Telmatobacter. The sequence goes on from JBEKTO010000018.1 coordinate 93,879, forward strand.
CCGGTGCGGCCCAGAGCGGGCAGGGCGCGCGTTGTGGACGTGGTGGGACCGGTCTGCGAGTCGGGAGACTTCTTTGCGCACGACCGCAAGCTGCCGCCCCTGGAGCCCGGCGACCTGGTGGCGCTGCTCGACGCCGGGGCCTACGGGATGGCGCAAAGCTCGAACTACAATACGCGGATGCGCCCGGCCGAGGTGCTGGTGGAGGGCGCCAGGGCCCGGCTCATCCGCCGCCGCGAGACGATGGCCGATTTGCTGGCGCCGGAGATGGTGTAGCCGGCAACTGATTTCTCACCAATTGGAAACGGTGAAACTCGCGCGTGCTCCGGCCCGTCCTGATAAGGTTGTGCGCGGAGGATTTCTGTGATGCAAATTGGAATGCGGGCGGTGTGTGCCATGGCAGCAATGGGACTTGTTCTAGGATTGTCTCCATCTGTTCATGCCGACTCCCTGACGGTAAAGACCGAACAAGGCAAGGTACGCGGCAAAACCATCAACGACGGTAAGGTCAAGGCATTTCTGGGGCTGCCCTACGCGGCGCCTCCGGTGGGCGATCTGCGCTGGAAGGCGCCTCAGCCGCCGGCCAAATGGAGCGGCGAACGCGACGCGGCGAAGTTTGGCGCGCATTGTGCGCAGGGCGTGGTTTTTGACGACATGGTCTTCCAGGACGGCGTGGCCAGCGAGGATTGCCTGTTTCTGAACGTCTACGCGCCGGCCGACTCGACGAACAAGAGCAAGCTGCCGGTCATGTTCTGGATTCACGGCGGAGGCTACGCCGGGGGCGCCAGTTCCGAGCCGCGCCACAACGGCGACTTTTTGCCCACCAAGGGCGTGGTGCTGGTGACCATCAACTACCGGCTGGGAGTCTTCGGCTTTCTGGCCACGGCCGACCTGGCCAAGGAGGCCAACGGCGCGGCAGGGAACTACGGCCTGATGGATATGGTGGCCGGGCTCGAGTGGGTGAAGGCCAATATCAAGGAGTTTGGCGGCGACCCGGAGAACGTGACCATCTTCGGCGAGAGCGCCGGCTCCTTTGCCGTGAGCACGCTGATGGCGTCGCCCATGGCGCGCGGCTTGTTCCACAAAGCCATCGGCGAGAGCGGCGGCGCGTTGGGAAAAGGACTTGGCGGCGACTCGCTGGAAGTCCGCGAGAAAGCCGATGCGGCGTGGGTTGCCTCGCTGGGCGTAACCAGCCTGGCGGAACTGCGCGCTTTGCCCACGCAGAAGATTCTGGATGCCACCAAGGGCAAGGGCATGGGCGGATTCCCACCGGATATCGACGGCAAGGTGCTCACCGAGCCGGTTGCCGACACCTACGCCGCCGGCAGGCAGGCCCATGTGCCGCTGCTGGCCGGCTGGAACCGCGACGAGGGCAGCTTTCTGGCCAACGGCATGACGGCTGAGAAGTGGAAGGGGATGGCGGCCGGAATCTTCAAGGAGCGGGCCGAGGAGTTCCTCAAGCTCTATCCCGGCGGAACGGACGAGCAGGCGGCGGATTCGGCGGGCGCCTATGGCGGCGACTCGTTCATCGGCTTCGGCACCTGGAAGTGGATCGAGGCGCACCGGAAGACGGGCGAGTCGCCGGTCTATCGCTACCACTTCGAACTGCGGGCGCTGCCCAGCAAGTACCATCCCGGCACCTTTGCCTTCCACTCCGACGACATCGAGTATGTCTTCGGCACGCTGGATACGCGTCCCGGCGAAACCGTGCGGCCCGAGGATCGCAAGCTGAGCGAGCAGATGATGGACTACTGGACCAACTTCGCCAAGACCGGCGATCCCAACGGGCCGGGATTGCCCACGTGGCCGAAGTACGACAAGGACGATTCGTTGATCCACCTGGACAGCACCATCACGGCCGGGCCGGACACGCTGCGGCCGCGGTATGAGTTTCTGCTGAGGGGAATGCCGTCGTTCCGGTTCTGAGGCGCAACGGATTCGGGACCAAGCAGAAGAGGCCGCCCTTGGGGCGGCCTCTTCTGACTGGAATGAAAAGAAAGTGCAGTGCGTTTCGCCAGCAGCCTACTGATTGACTCCGGCAGCGGAGGCAAAGCCCGCGGACTGAACCGGCGGAATGGTGGTGACGGGGGGCGGATCGGCGAAGGAGGAGTTTTTGGCGTTGATGGCGCCGGAGTAATCGGGGCCGAGACCGAGTTTCTTGATGGCGCGGGAGTCGGGCATCAGCTTGGTCTGCCAACCCTGGTCGGCCTGATACTTCTGCATGGCCGCCGCGGTGGTTGCATCCCACCTGCCGGTGGCTTCGCCGCTCAGGTAGTGCTCGCGGATAAGCGCCTGCTGGATCTCCGTCGCGCGGGCGGGGTCGATGGCCTGCTGGCCGTGCGACTTGTGCGCCTTGGACACCGCCTTGTGGGGGGTGTGCGAGTGGCCGCTGGTTGGAGCCCGGTGGACCCTGGAGGCCAAAGCCGGAGATGCGATCAGCGCCGCAGAAAATACGATTGCCACGCTAGCTCGAAAAATGAACACGCAGATTCCACCTTTATGAGAAAAAATTGTCCGGGACTTTCCGAAGCAGTGTAACGGAACGTACCGAAATGCGACAAGAGAAATATTGGGGCAGTACCTTAATTCTATAGGAATTGGGAAAATTGCGCCGGCCGCGGGAACTCCGCAGCCGGCGCCGATCGCACTCTCTACTCCAGCGTATTGCCTAAGTAGTTGATTCCATTGTCGGGATGGCGCGGATCGATGATCTCGAAGACCACGTCGTCCCCGGTTTTGAGCTTGCTGACCACGGCATCGAACTGATCCTTGGTGCCGGTGGGTTGCTTGTTGATGCGAAGGATGACCAGGCCGGGCTCGAGTCCCTGCAGGTCGGCAAACGATCCGGAGCGGACCGACTGGATGACCACGCCGGAGGTGTGGAGCTTGGCGGCCGTGGAGGGCGAAATCTCGCGCACCACGATGCCCAGCTTGGCTTCGCCGGCTTCGGCCTTTTCGTCGGGATTGGCCTCCGATTCCTGGTTGCTCAATTCGGCAAAGACCTTGTCCCGGTCGCCGATGGTGACGGTGGTGTCGCCCGGCTTGCCGTCGCGCAGGTAGCCCAGGCGAACGGTCGATCCCGGTCTGCGGCTGGCAATCTCATTCACCAGGTCGTCGCCGTCCTTGATGGTGCGGCCGTCGATGCTGGTGATGATGTCGCCTACCTTGATTCCGCCCTTTTCAGCGGGACCGCCGGGATGGACCTTCTGCACCAGTACACCGTTCTTGAAGCCGTAGACGCGATTGACGGCTCCGGAAAGCCCCTGGCGGAATTCGATGCCGATGGAGCCGCGCGTGACCTTGTGGTTGGGGCTGATGAGGTCGTTGTAGACCGAAACCACGGTGTTCGAAGGCATGGCGAAGCCAATGCCCTGGTATCCAGCCGACTGCGTGTAGATGGCCGTGTTGACGCCCACCACTTCGCCGTTCATGTTCAACAGAGGCCCACCCGAGTTGCCGGGATTGATGGCCGCGTCGGTCTGGATGAAGTGCTGGAACTGGCCGCTGGGACCCGGTTCGATGGTCCGGTTTTTGGCGGAGATGATGCCCGCTGTGACCGTCTGCGAGAGCGCAAACGGGCTGCCGATGGCCTCGACCCAGTCGCCCACCTGGGCCGTGTCGGAGTTGCCCATCTTCACGGTCGGCAGCGGAGTGCTGGTGTCGATCTTGATGACCGCCAGATCGGTGGCCTTGTCGACGCCGATGACGTGGGCCGGACGCCCCTCATCCTGATTGTCGGGGTCGGTGGAGAGCTTGACGTAGATCTTGTCGGCCTTCTCGATCACGTGATTGTTGGTGATGATGTAGCCTTTGGGATCGACGATGAAGCCGGAACCGAGCGACTCGTGTATCTGGCCGTCGTCACCGCCTTCCTGGTCGGGCGCCTGGCCGCCAAAGAAGCGGTTGAAGAAGTCCTGGAAGTTGCCCTGACCTTGTCCCTGCTGCTGCTGATCCTCGTCGTCATCGTCGCCGGGATTCTGCGGATTGGGCTGGGTGCGGCCGTGGAAGTTGCGCTTTCCCTTGCCGCTGGCCTGCTTGGGCAGGGTCTGGGTATTGATGTTCACCACCGCTGGTCCCACTTGCCGCGCGATCTTCACAAAGTCGTTGGGGGGGACCGTGGAACTGACTACTTTGAGGGGAGTGGCGTCGGCGCTGTCGCTCTGTTTTTCTTGTCCGCGAACCCCATGAGCGGCAAAGGAACCGCCGACAATGGCGGCCGAGAGGGTAGCAAGCAAGACAAACACGGAAGCGAGACGGCGCGAACGCAGCCGTTCAAAAAGCAATTTCATGGGTTTGTTGACCTCGTTGGTTAACCGGCCTGGGGCCGGAAAGTCCATTACAGCGATTATCAGTATAGCCAGTAGCGGGCAAACCCGTCTGGCCGGGAGGGGGCTTCGCACACCCATCCCACAGGCTCGGCGATGGAAGAATCGCTCCTCCCGTATAGACGCAATGGCGCGGAAAGAGTCGCAAAACAGGGGACAGTGAACAGGGGACAGTGAACAGGCCAGTGTCACAGTTTCACAGGCAAAAACAGCAACGGATCTTTTCGAGGCTGGCGGGGATTTGGGCTAAAGAGCTGGCAATTCAGCTAGCTGGCGGAGCTGCGGGCGGTGCGCATGGCTTCTGCGGCTGGCGATGGGCTTGCGCCTTTGCCTTCTATTTACTGTGCGCCAACAGAGGCTAATCCTCTGCAAACCCCTGCGCCACCTGCGGTTGGGCTGACTGCCTTCGGCTCAAGATGCGATCGGTTTCGGCGGAAGGCAGGGGAAAGATGGAAGAGTGGGCTTCCCGCCCGAGACAACTTCCGGTTTGGCGGCGGTACGACCGGAGCCTGCGGACCCTGGATCATTTTGCGATCTCATACAAGAAAAAAGTGGAGGGATTCAGAGGGCGAGGTCAACCACCCTGTCATCCGCCTGCTTGTGAGCCAGCTTACGCACCCTTTGTTTGCTCCGGCCATCCAATTCGCGAATTCTGCTCTAGTTGCCGGTTGCGGTCGCCAGCCCGAGTTGCCAAGGAATCTGATTGTAGGTGGGGGCGTTCGCCGCGGGGTTGTCTCCCTGGTAGAGGAATTGCAGGTTGTTGGGGTCGATCTGCAGGGTTTGGTCGTAGCCGTCGCGGAGGATTTCGCCGTGGCTGAAGTCGTCGGTCCAGGATGTGACTCCCGTTGCAAAAGTCACGTTGCTCTCGCCCAGAAACGGCGTGGCGAAGCTGTTGGCGCCGTTTACCGGAGTCCACACGCCATCCAGGCTGTCGGCAAGGAAGGCCCGGAAGTAGCGGTGTCCACCAGGACCGCCCATGGCCTCGACGAGGGTCAGGTACTGCGTCGATCCCTTGATGCTATAGGTGTGGCTGGCCTCGAACAAATCTCCGGCAGTGGCGGCCTGCATGACGATCTCCGGCGCGCTGAAACCGTTGGGGAAGTTGGCGACAGTGGTCTGGCTGCGATAAAAGTCGCCGCCGTCGTCGGTGAAGAACAGGTAGCAGTTGGCCGCATCGCAGATGGCCCAGAAATCGAGCCAGTTCTTTACGTTGGAAGGCTGGCTGGCAAAAAAGCTCTGCGGCGCGGTCCAGGTTTGCGGCTGGGTGGGGTCGGCGGCGGTGGAGTACTGCGGCGGGCCGGACTGGTAGATCAAGTACCACTTGTTCTGCGGGGCGAAATAGAAGAGCTCGGGCGCGCAGTGGTAGCCGCTGAGGCCGGGCGTGGCGTCCATGTAGTAGGGCTGGGCGGCGGAGGCCGCATTCCAGTTGGTGAAGTTCAGGTAGGCCATGTTGTAGTCGCCGGAGCTGTCGACGGTGCTGGCATAAACGTTCCACTGGTTGTTGAAGTAGACCGCGGTGGGGTCTTTGATGGCGACCAGCGGATGGGTGGCGTTGGAGACCGGGGAGATGATCGGGCCGGTCGAGCTCCATGCATAGGGATCGGGGGCCGAAGCAGCGGCGCTCACCACGAGGCTGAGGCTCGATGAGGCCGAATAGGTGCCATCCGTAGCCTGCAGCGTGAGCGCGTAGGTGCCCGCGCTGAGGGTCGTCGCCATCACGACGATTTGCCCGCTGCTGCCGGAGTCGGGGTTCAGATAGGAGACGGTGGCGCCCGGGGGAAGCCCGGTCAGGCTGAAGGTAACGCTCCCCGTGGTGCCGGTGCGGACCACGGTAACGGTGCTGCTGGCGCTGGAACCTTGGGGGACGGCGAGGGTGGCCGTGGAGAGCTGGAGCGCGATGCCGTTGGTTACGACGGGCGTGACGGGCGTTGCGACTCCTCCGCCACCGCAAGCGGTAAAGGGGATCAGAAGACAGAGGGCGGGAAGGAGCGGAGCGAGATTCTTCATGGGTCGAGCGCCTCGGGAAAATGGATGCATCAAAGTTCGGGAAAACGATTACTGCACAGTCTCCTCCTCCGCCTTTCGTGTTGTCAAAGGTAAAGCGATTTATTTTTGGGTTATCGCGGCTCATAACGATCATGCATTCAGAGAGATAGGCGCAGCATTCCGGGTGGATCGCGGCGGAGTTCCCGCTTGCGACAAGGCGATTTGCACCGGAGATTTGGCGACATTTGACCCGCATCGGGTCCAGCAAGAAATTTCAGAGTTGAGCAAAACAGAACAGACTGGATTTTGAGTCGAGGCGATTATGGAAAGGACTTGAGTGTAGTAGTGCTCAAGTGCGGGGAAATCCGCCCGGAAAGTTGCGGCCTCCTCCCAGGAAGCGACTCGAGCCTGCATGGCCGGTCAGGCTCATGCGGAATGTTCTGTTCTCATTCTCTGAAGCACTCCCTCCGTGGCCTTTCATCAGCTGCCACATTTCACGTCGCACATCCAGACGGCCTCGAAGGAGGTTCCATGTTGATGACTGATAGGATCAGCCCCCTATTCGATCCTGCCGCATTTCTTGCGCACGCTGGCTTTGGCCGAAGAATCATCGACGTGAAGCCGGACCAAGCATTTTTTACTCAAGGAGATCCGGCAGACTCTGTCTTTTATCTTCAGAACGGCCGGGCAAAACTTACCGTCGTTTCGCAGAGCGGCAAAGAGGCCACAATCACGCTCCTCTCCACCGGCGATTTCATCGGAGAGGAATGTCTCACGGCAGTGCCCGGACGACGCCTGGCCACGGCGATTGCGATCAACGCGTGCAAGGCGCTCCTGATTGGAAGGGCGGAGATGATCCGCGTGATGCACGACGAACCCGCGTTCGTGGACATCTTTTTGAAGTTTCTGCTGGCGCGCAGCATGAGAACCCAGGCCGATCTTGTCGATCAGCTCTTTAACTCCAGCGAGAAGCGCCTGGCAAGGATTCTCCTGTTGATGGCGGAATTCGGCAAACCGGGAGAGCCGGAAACTTTCATTCCTCCGATTACGCAGGAAACCCTGGCGGAGATGATCGGTACCACGCGGTCCCGTGTCAGCTTCTTCATGAACCGCTTTCGCAGGCTTGGTTTCATCAGCTACAACGGCCGCATTCAGGTGCATAAGTCGCTGCTCAATGTGGTCCTGCTCGACCAATTGCCCGAACACAACTGCGAGAAGCCACGCATTGCGGCGGTTGCGTAATCTCCCCGGCGGCGATTCGCAGATATCCGCGAGCACAGTTGGAGCCCGATCGCACCGGGTTATGCCCGTGCGGCCGGAAGCATTCAAGGAGAACGTCCTCGCGTCAAGATGCCGGATGGTGAGTTGGACCTGCCGCAAATCGTTCTACCGGAAAACTCCCAGCAGATAGCACACCAGCAAGATCAACAGGACTGTTCCAAGCCCTATGCCTGCGCCGCCGCCGGTGCCCCACCGGTTGTAGCCGTAGTAGCCTCCGCCACCGCCGAAAATCAGCACCAGAACGATAATCAGAACGATGATGAGCATTTCAGATTTCCTTTCTCAGGGTTTCAATACACGGGTTGTACTGCATACCTCGCTTGCGATTGCGCGCGCCTCTTCGCATTCTTCTCCCCATTCGCGCAGGGCGAGGGCTCAGGCACTCAAGAGCCGGTTTGCAGAATTCCTCTCGACAGGCTGGATGGGGAACCCCAAATCGGCGGGCTGTGGCTGACGGATGCGGGCGCGCACGAAGGAGCGCATATAAGACTGCGCTACCCGATTCCATACCATCTGACGCCCATAGGAATAGGCGCGCTTGCGCATGGTTTGACGAGCCGCATCGTCTTCAAGAAGTTCAATGGCCGCGGCAGCAATTGCCGCTGGGTCTTCAAAGGGGACCAGTGCTCCGCGTCCATCGTCCAGGAGTTCGGCGGCGTGCCAGTACGGAGTGGAAACGATCGCCTTCCCAGCGCCCATGGCATACGCCAAAGTTCCCGACACAGCCTGTGCCTCGTGGCAATACGGCGTGATGTAGATATCTGCCGAACCAACCAGCGCCGCCATTTCCCGAGGGCTGAAGAAGCGGTTGTAAAAGATCACTTCCTTCTCAACTCCAAGTTTCTTGGCCAAGGCCTGCAACTGATTCCGGTAACGATCGCCCTCGCGGGCCCTGACGTGCGGATGCGTGGCGCCTGCGATCACGTAGACAACATCCCTGCGCCGGGACAAGATGCGCGGCAGCGCGCGAATTACGCTCTCGAATCCTTTGTTGGGCGACAACAAGCCAAACGTGAGCAACACAGCCTTTCCCCCGAGTGCGAGGGAAGGCTTGTAAACATCCGGCTCCACAAAGGCCAGGTCGGGGATGCCGTGAGGAATCCGGTCAATCTTTTCGCCTGGAACTCCAAATACATTTTCGAGGACGCGAGACGAGTAATCGCTCATTACGATGAGACGCTCGGAGCGAGCGGCAATCTGTTGCATGACGATTCGCTGGTCGAGATCCGGCTGGCGAAGGACGGTATGGAGCGTTGTTACCACTGGCATGGCGAGGCGCTTCATCAACTCCAGGACATAGCTGCCGGCATCTCCCCCGAAAATCCCATATTCGTGCTGCAGGCTGACTAGATCGACATTGCTGGAATTGAGGAAATTGGCGGCGGCTCGATAGGAGAATTTGTCGCCTTCGGCAATCTCGAATCGCACGCGCGCGGGGTAGACGTACGCGGATTGCGGGTCATTGACAGCGACAACCGACACGCCAGCTGGGCCGTACTCAGCGCTGATTGCATCACACAAATCGGTCGTGAAGGTTGCAATTCCACACTGTCGCGGAAGATGGTTCCCGATGACGGCTATGCGGAGCGGAAGTGGCCGGCTGGGTATCTGTGGCAAGGCCGATTCAATTCCGAACACTGGAGGCCGCGGCTCGCGCCGCATCATGGGGTTCGGTTGCGAATTCACGAGCAGATTCGATGCGGACATAACAGACCCCCGGGTAGTAGGCAATGGAGCGTCCATGCGTTCGGGCAAACGGAATCAGCGGCAAAGCGCCCGAATCGTCACCAGCGCTTCACTCGTGACGAAGGCCAGAAGGAAAAGTGCGGCGCCGATCCCCGCCAATGGCTTACCGGGCGTGCGATCGACGCGAATGGACGATCCCGCGGCCGATTCTTCCTTTTCCAACGCGACCAGGCGGAAGCCACGCATCCATACGAAGCACCCGACGGCGGTCGCACACAGGTTACATAGGGGCGGCCCGAGTTCAAGAATGCGGCGTACAAAGCGATTCGTCATTGCCTGACACTACTCCAGCCTGAATGGGATGAGTGTTCATTCCTGCTCAGTGAGTGAGGGTTCAAACCAGGCGTCTATGAAAGAAAGGGGCGGCGGCAGCGTAGAAGGGGTGCAGCCTTCGGGGGGATGTAGCCGTACGATCCGGCATCGCTGCCGCCGCTTTCGATGGGGGCACCTGCGAGCATGATGCGACTGCACCCCTACGAACGCTGTGCTGTTTTGCTCAGCGATCGCCGGATGGTGAATACGTGCCGCGTCGTTTTCCAGAAGTTCAATTGCCGCCCTCTAAGATCCAGAGACATTCGACGAGGAGGGGCAAGATGACTGGACCTTTTCGTGCGCATCTGCTTGGCAGCATAACTGCTTTCGCCTCACCATCCAACCGATCGCTGTTCCAGCCGCGATTCCTGCCGCGAATGTCGCCACTACTGTTTCAATCGGATGCCGCTGGACCCGTCTTTTTGTATCGTCAAAAAGCTCCGCGGCGGCATAGCAGCCTTGTTTTGCAGCACGCCGCGCTGCTCCCACGCCATCCTCAAGCGCATCCGCAACAGCGGCTGCCGCCCGAGAAGCCTTGTGCGCCGTATCGGCAATTTGCTCGCCCGTTTGTTCAAACATCGACTCTGTCATGATCTCTTGACCTCTCTCGTCTCCGAGTTTGTTGTTGATTCGCTTATTTTCCGATCGCCTTTTCAATCTTGCCGACAAACTTTTGAACTTTTCCGGCATTCTTGTCAGCGCTGCCGTCAGCTTTCCAGGTTGGGGTTGCTGGTAAGTTCGACAGCCTTCTGCCGAGAGCCGCAACGTCTCGTATTTCCCGGCTCTCTGGCTGCCAACGTGGAACCAATCCTATGCATATGCCCGCTTTCAAAACGGTCAAAAGCGAACGTCCCTTCCATGCAGCGATCGCTGCCCCCGCTGCTTGAAAGTCCGCCGTAGTCAACCCTCCCCATGTACCCGGCGCTTCTTTTTCATCAACAGGAAGCCTTTCCTCGAGCAACTGGCTCATCAGTTACTTACCGAACCCGACTTTGGATTCTGCCCCAGCTTCAGCGCAACCAGCACCTCCAGCATCGTGGCGGAGTTGCGAACGGCTCCCGATAGAATGGAGAGCGCTTCCGAGATGGGAGAATGTTGCCTCGCTAGCACATCGAGACTGTCGCTCACCTTGTGGAGCTTTTTGGCTTCTTGTAGAACTGCATTCGCTGGCATGCAATACGCAGCTTTCTGGGATCGTTGCGGAGATTTGGGACGCACGTCAGAACTGCCGGCACGTCTTCACTACGCCCAATCGTAGAAGCGCTTGAGGCGGACGTATGTTCACATTGGACCACCTCGAGCACAGCGCCATATGGAGGGAGCGCGGCCCAGGTGAACCGCGCCGGGAAGATGCCCGGCAGGGCCATTCCACCATCATGCGGTCCCGGTACTAGCAGGGATCCTCGATCAAACAGACCTCGATTCAGGCGGATACGATACCCTGTTCCCTGCTCTCTGTTTCTGCATCTACTCATCAGGAGCGATCCACGATGAAGAAACTCCTTGCCCTTTGCCTGCTGGCCTGCGCCACCGTGCCGGCGCAGCAGATTCCTGGAGCCACCCAACTCCCCGGAAGCCCCTTCTTCATCAAGAAGACCTGGATCGTCGGCGGTGTCGGCAACTGGGATTACTTGACCATGGATTCAGCGGCCCGACAGCTTTTCATCGCGCACGGCCGCGTGGTGCAGGTGGTCGATGTGGACACCGGGACGCTTGCCGGCCAGGTCACCGGCCTGCGCGAGGCCCACGCCATTGCTCTCGACGACAGCGGTGAGTTCGGGTACATCAGCGATGGGCCTGCCGGCCAGGTCAAGGTCTTTGACCGGCGCACATTTCAGGTGGTAGCGAGCATATCCACCGGTCCTAGTCCGCGCGCTATCGTCATGGAACCCCAGAGCAGGCTGCTGTTCGCCATCTGCGCGAACCCTGAAACGGAGAACCCCACTACCCCGCAGCCCTCGAGCCAAGCGCACCAGCACCTCAACACTGCCGCCCGTTTTTCCCAACGCACCGGGAATCCATCCCCTGTCACCGACCGGGAAATCAAGTCTTCGGTGACCGTCATCGACGTACAAACCCGCGAGCCGCTCGGAGAGATCCTCATGCCCGGCAAGCTGGGCTTTGCACAGACCGACGGCAATGGCGAGGTTTTCATCAACATCGAGAACCGCAACCAGATTGCCCGGCTCGATGCCCAGGCCATTGCAGCGCTCTTTCGCAGTCAGACCTCCGTGGCCAGATCCACCCTGCCGGCAAACTCCCAGTCCGGACCAGCCCAACCCAGTCCGGCAACGCAGCCTGCCATTCCGCCCATTCTGGACTGGAGCCACGAGTCCCGACTCCCCAATTCGGCTGAGAGCCGCTTGAAGATCTTCGCTCTGGGGCCCGAATGCGTCGATCCCCGCGGCTTGGCCGTCGACAGCAGCCACCCTCGCCTCTTTGCTGCCTGTAACAACATGAAGATGGTGGTGCTCAACGCTGCCACAGGCGAGCTGGTGGCGTCGCTTCACACCGGCTCCGGCACGGATGCCATCGGTTACGACCAAGGACGCGGTCTCATCTATATCGCCAACGGAGACGCCAACGGAAGCCTCACCATCATTCGGCAGGATGTTACCGATACCTATGCGGTCATCCAGGATCTGCCCACGCGCCAGCGGGCGCGAACCCTGGCGGTAAACCCGGCCAGAGGCGAAGTCTACCTGGTCACCGATCTGATGGGAGTGAATCTGGCTCAGCCCGGAAGCATCGGCACACTTCAGGCCGTGCACGTAAACGGCAGCTTCCAAGTCCTGGTCGTCGGGAACTAAAGCGAGCCACGACCATTACGGGGTATCGCAACGATTCGCCACACGATTGGGTTCAGTGCGAACCGTGTCCCAATGACGATATGATTGCTTGGAGATGCTGAAAATCGATAGAGTGAAATGGCGCGGCAAGTGCACGCGGCATCCCATGTTCGATCCCGAAGCGGATGGGGTCGGCGCCATCAAGGGTGGGTGCTCCCGCTGTCTGGAACTGCAGGCGATTCTTGAAAGTCACCGCCGCACTTTGCAGTTGATGCGCGCCTTCGCCCCGGACCCGGCGCCGAGCGACAAGCCGATAGATCCCGGCGCTGACCGCCAGCAGAATCTGTTTCCTTCCCTCCCGTGATCGCCGTCAGGTCCAGCTCCCGCGTTGCTCGGTCTTCATTCTCATTTCTCAGGGCGCGGAATCTTTGCTCAGGGTCCTGAACACACTCCCGCTCACTCCGCTCAGTCGTCGTCGGTGATCTTGCGCCAGGGGCCGGTGGGGTGAGGGGAAGCGGGCGCGGAGAGATCGATTTTGGAGCGGGGCAGGACGACCAGATCGACGCGGCGGTTCTCGGCGCGGCCCTCGGCTGTGGAGTTGCCGGCCACGGGGTGGAACTCGGCGTAACCCGCGGCCGAGAGGCGGCTGGGCGGGATGGCTTTGAGATCGAGGAAGAGCCGGGCGATGCGCGTGGCGCGGGCCGAGGAGAGCTCCCAGTTGGAGTCGAATTCGGCGTTGTGGATGGGGACGTTGTCGGTGTGGCCCTCGATGCGCAGATCGTAGGGGGTGCGGCCCAGCTTGTCGGCGATGGGGCGCAGCGTGGCGAGGGTCCCGGGCCGCGGGTCGGCCGAGCCGGAGCTGAAGAATCCGGCTTCGCGCAGGCTGATGACCAGCCCGTCGCGTCCCATCTGGATGGAGACGGTGTGCTGGGCGATCTGGTTGGACAGGGTCTGTTGCAGGTCGCGGCGGATATGGTCCAGATCGTCCTTGACCTGCGCCGGCGAGAGCACATCCTCGCCCATCACGATGTTCATGGGGATCTCCGACTTTTCGACGCCGCCGGCGCTGTCCGGGCTGGCCGGTCGGCGCGCGGCGTCGGAAAAGAGGCCCAGGGAGCGGAATGCGGAGTCGATGGACTCGGAGACCTGCATCTGCTTTTTCTGATCGGCCTTGGCGAAGGCGTAGAGGACGACGAAGAAGCCGAAGAGCAGGGTGATGAAATCGGCATAGGATACCAGCCAGCGGTCGTGGGTGACGCGGCTCCTGGGGACACGGGACCTCATGCCGCGCGCTCCTGCTTCTCGCGGTTAGCGTCGTCGAGGAAGCCGCTCAGCTTGACTTCGAGCATGCGCGGATTCATGCCCTCGAGGATGGAGATGACGCCTTCCAGCATCATTTCGCGGCGCTGGTGCTCCTCGCGCAGGCGGAGGCGCATTTTGCCGGCGAAGGGCAGGAAAAAGAGATTGGCGATGCCCACGCCGTAGATGGTGGCGACAAAGGCCACGGCGATGCCGCGGCCGACCTCCTGAATGTTGTCAAGATGCTGCATCACCTGGATGAGACCGAGCACGGCGCCGAGGATGCCGATGGTGGGCGAGAAGCCGCCGGCCGACTCGAAGACCATGGGGAGCCGCTCTTCGCATTCGGTGGTGGAGTCGAGGCTGACGCGCATGATGTTGCGCAGATCGTTGGGCTCGGTGCCATCGACGGCGAGCATGAGGGATTGCTTGAGGAAGGGATCCTGGATGGTTCCGAGGTCGCTGTCGAGGGAGACGACGCCGCTGCGGCGGGCCTTGTTGGCATAGGAGACCAGCAGCCGGATCAGCTGGCCGTTCTGCTTGCGCGGCGCGGCGAAGACGTGGGCGAGGCTGCGGAATGCGGCGGCGACGGTGGTGAGCGGGAACTGGAGCAGGACCGCGCCCATGGTGCCGCCAAAGACGATGAGAGCCGCGGTGGGCTGCAGGATTTGGCCAAGATTGCCGCCCTCGATGAGCAATCCGGCTAGAATGCCGGCGACGGCCAGGAAGACTCCGCCAATGCTCGCTTTATCCATGAAAGGCTCCTCTGGAAATCGGGCGCGGAGACCGCCGCGCAATGCTCAATGGCCGCGGGCCGGGTTGCGGGGCGGGGTGGACGGCGCGGAGTGAGGCTGCGCGGCGACGTCGAGACTGGCGATGGAGACGACCCGCTGCAGATCGCCGTAATTGGGCAGGCGCCTGGCCACCGCGGCCAGCAGGCGGGCGCGATAGGCGAGGATTCGCTCGACGACTTCATCGCAATTCTCGCGCACGATCAGCTTTTCTCCATTGATGAGCGTGAGCATGGTGTCGGGAGACGCCTCGGCGATCTTGATCAGATCGCTGTTGAGGACCATCGGATTGCCGTTGAGCCGGGTAAGTTCGATCATCGCCCTGATAACTCCTTTACGGGCGTTATCGGCGGGCGGAGGGAAAGGATGAAAGATTAGAGCAAAGGGGCGGAAGTGTCCCCGGCAGGACACAAAGGACGGGAGGATAAAGTCCATAACTCCCGCGCCGAAGAAGGGGCCAGATGCGGCGGCAGCGGACCCGGAAGCAGCGACCCAGGGTTAGCAAAAAAAATGGGAGCATTCTCGGGAAAGGGCCGCAAATCCACGCATCCCACAAGGAGAATCCCATGTCCCTGGGTGTCTTGAACAACATCTCCGCGACCTATGCGGAGAATAACCTGAACAACAGCAACAACAGCCTGAACACCGTTCTGCAGCAGTTGTCTTCGGGATCGAAGATCAACTCCGGCGCGGACGATGCGGCCGGTCTTTCGCTGGTCGACGGGCTGCAGGCGAACCAGACGGCGCTGACGCAGTCACAGACCAACGCGCAGGAGGGTGTGGGTCTTCTGCAGGTAGCCGACGGCGCCCTTTCGCAGGTGACGAGCCTGCTCAACCGGGCCGTGACGCTGGCTACGGAAGCCTCGAACGGCACGCTCAACGCCTCGCAGGATACGGCGGCCAACCAGGAGTACCAGTCGATTCTGTCGGAGATCAACAACATCGGCACCACGACCACCTATAACAATCAGGCGGTCTTCAATTCGAACACGAACATTTACACCGGCGACTCCTCGGCGGTGGGCTCTTCGATCGACGATCTGAATATCCGGACACTGTCTTCGTCCAACGTGGGCGATGCCGGCGGCACCATGGCCTACAGCACCGGAGAGACAGGGAGCAACGTCTTCATCGACCTTTCCAACGACGGCACCGACGCGGCGCTGGGGGACAGCCTGGGCGCCTCGAACGCGACCACGGCGCTCCAGGTGACCTATCTGACCACTGGAGCGGACGGCGCGCCCGCCACGCAAAGCGCGACGATTACGGTTGGCGCGAACACGCAGTACGCCAACACGGTGAGCGGGTTGATCAGCGCCATCAACGGTTCAGGGCTGGGTTTGACGGCGAGCCTGACCACGGCGCAACAGGCTGGAACGGCGGCTGTGGCAACGGCCGAGGCTTCGGACCTGGGCGGCGGCGGCGCGACGGATACGGGCATCGAGATTACCGGCGCGGGAATCGGCGTCGGCGGCACCGGCACCAACGGCGTTGGCGTAGTGGGCACCCTTACCGTTGGGACCGCGGGCGACACGCTGGGCGGCACCCTGAACATCGTGGGCTCCGACGGCAAGACACACTCCATCACTCTCGGCACGGCGGGGACCACCGACACGCTGCAGGACCTGATGGCGACGATCAATGCGGCCGGCTACGGGGTGAACGCCACCATCAATGGCGCCAACAAGGTGCTTACCTTCAACTCGGCAGACTCCGGCGTGAGCGTTACCGGGTCGGGTCTCTCGGACGCCGGGACGGCGACCCCCTCCATGTTGGCCGATACCCCCACCCCTGGCACGCAGTTCTCCAGCGAAGTGGGCAAGATCGCGATTGCACCGGTGGCAAAATAC
This sequence comes from Occallatibacter sp., assembly GCA_049515995.1. Taxonomy (GTDB): domain Bacteria; phylum Acidobacteriota; class Terriglobia; order Terriglobales; family Acidobacteriaceae; genus Telmatobacter. Next base: position 110,255 of record JBEKTO010000018.1, read on the forward strand.
GGCGACACACTGGGCGGCTCGCTGACCATCGGCGCGCAGACCATCACCATCAACTCCAGCGACGATACGCTGGCCACACTGGCGGCGACGATCAACGCCGGCGACTACGGAGTCACGGCCGCGTACAGTCAAACCAACGCGGACATCATTCTGACCTCGTCGAACTCTTCGCTGGCCATCGGCACGGGCGTGACCGACACCTCCGTGGGCGACGCAGGGGACATTTCAACCACCACTCCGGGCACCGATTCCTCCCCGTACTACAGCGTCGGAATCGCCAGCACGGGCGGGGTCAAGGATTGGTCCACGGTGGTCAACACGGGCACCATCGTCGCCCCCGTACTGACCTATGGCGGAACGGCGAATACCGGGCTCACCTCCGACCTGAGCGGCACCAGCGGGACGGCCACGATCAGCTATACGGATCAGGCCGGCCAGTCGCTCAGCAGCACCGACCTTTCCAACCAGGCCGATGCGCAGACGGCGCTGAACGATCTGAACGCCGCGATCACCGACGTAGCGGCGCAGGACGGCTACATCGGGGCGCAGATCAACACGCTGAACGCGGTCAGTTCCGTGCTCAGCACGCAGCAGGAGAACGTAACCTCGGCGCAGAACGCGGTGCAGGCCACCGACTATGCGTCGGCCACCTCGAACATGTCGAAGTACGAAATTCTGAGCCAGACCGGCATTTCGGCGCTGGCGCAGGCCAACAGCATGCAGCAGGAAGTGACCAAGCTGCTGCAATAACCGGGGTCCCCGGCGACGGGATCTTGTCGCAGGGGTGAAGTGGAGCGGCGCAAGGCCGCGCAGCAGAGGGGGGCGTCCGGAAGGACGCCCCTCGCTGTGTGGCGGGCGGGAATGAGCCTGCTCTCATGAGTTTTTCCCAATCCGGCTTGGCGGCTGTTGGATATCGGGCTGCTTGAGTGCGCGTGGGAGGGTGCGATGGGCACAGTGGGACTGAGCTTCGGGTCGCCGACCAGCGGGACAGGCTTCGATGTGAGCACGACGGTGGCGTCGATCGTGAGCAATCTGGAGAACGTGGAGACGCCGTGGAAGACGCAGTTGAGCTCGCTGGAGAGCCAGGACACGGCCATCTCCAGCCTGGGGACGCTGTTTTCGAATCTCTCCAACGACCTGAGCACGCTGACGGATCTTGAAGGCATCATGGCGGAGAAGACGGGCTCCAGTTCCGACACCGATGTGCTGACGCTGACCGCGGCCGACTCGACGGCGGTGGCCGGGACGCATACGGTGGAGGTGACATCGCTGGCGCAGACCTCGAGCGGCTATCTGGCGCCCATCGCCAGCGCTTCCGACACCTTGTCGGGCTCGATCACGCTGCAGGTGGGCAGCGGAACGAAGCAAACCATCACACTGGATTCATCGGACGACACGCTCAGCGGGCTGGCGTCGGCGATCAACTCCTCCGGGGTGGGCGTCACGGCCAGCGTGCTGACCGATTCCTCCGGTTCGCGGCTGAGCCTGGTTTCGGGCACCTCGGGCGCGGACGGCGCCATCACGGTGAGCGCGAATTCGATTGCGGCCGCCGCGAGCGCGACCTTGAGCTACAGCGGATCGGCGGGCACCAGTTCGGCGAACTCGACGGGCACGCTGAGCCCGGTGGGCAGCCTGAGCGACACGCTCACGGGTTCCATTTCCATCCAGGTGGGCAGCAACGCGGCGCAGACCGTCAGCCTGGGCACGCAGGGCGAAACGCTGCAGGAACTGGCGGACGCGATCAACGGCACATCCGGCATCGGCGTGAAGGCTTCGGCGGTGACCAACAGCGACGGGACCTCGAGCCTGTCGCTCGCCTCGCAGACGGCGGGTTCGGCGGGAACGCTGACGGTGAGTTCCAGCGTGAGCGATCCCAGCACCGCCCTGGACTATACCGCCGCGGTCACGGGCAAAGACGCGGAACTGACGGTGGACGGCGTCGATCTGACCAGCGCCTCGAACACGGTGGCCAATCTCATCCCCGGCGTGACCTTTCAACTGCTGGCGCCGAGCGCGACCGAATCGGATGGCAGCCTTGAGCAGATTCAGGTGGTGATCGGCAACGACAATACCGGGGTGGAGAGCGCGGTGAGCCAGATGGTGAGCGACTACAACTCGCTGATCAGCGCCGTGAACACGCAGGAGGGGAAGGACAGTTCAGGCAATGCCGAGCCGCTCTTCGGCTCTCCTACGCTGTCGTTACTGCAGCAGCAACTTCTGGGCGGGCTGAATACAGCCAATCCGAACGGCACACTGGACGCGATCAGCGACGATACGGGGACGGTGCTCTCCGGCTCCATGACCATCACGGTGGGCAGCGGCACGACGGAGAACGTGGTGATCGGCGCCGAGCCGAGCACGGGCGCCGCGGCCGACACGGTTTATACCGGGAGCGGCGTCAACACGCTCGCCGGCCTGGCCAGCGCCATCAACTCCGCCGATATCGGGGTGACAGCCACGGTGGTGACCAGCGACGGGCAATCGACGCTCTCGCTGCTTTCGCAGACGGCGGGGTCGAGCGGCGCGCTGAGCGTGACCTCGGCGATTGCGGCCACCAGCGACACGGCTTTGAGCTCGACCGTGACGGCGGGCTCCAGCTCGACCACCTCCAGCGCCACGCTGAGCGCAATCGCCGACTCCGGCGATACGCTGGCCGGCTCGATCTCGATCCAGGTGGGCAGCGGCGCGGCGCAGACCATCACCCTAGACTCGACCGACAACACGCTCTCGGGCCTGGCCGATGCCATCAACAACACATCCGGCATCGGAGTGAAGGCCTCGCTGAACAGCGACCGGACGGTGCTGACGCTGCAGTCGGGAACCGCGGGGACAGCCGGGACGCTGACGGTGACCTCGAATCTGCTGGATACCACCGACACCAGCACGACGACGCTGAAGTACACCAACTCGTCGGACATCAACAGTCTGACCGGCCTGGGGATCAGCGTGAATAACGACGGCTCGCTGACCTTCGACGCCACCAGCCTGGACTCGGTGCTGAATACGGACTACAGCAGCGTGGTGGGTTTCTTCCAGAACGCGAGCGGCTGGGGGCAGAGCTTCTCCAACATGCTGACGAATGCGGGGACCAGTTCGACGACGGGGGTTCTGGCGCTGGCCTCCAGCTCGAACAGCGACATCGAATCCACGCTGAATGCGGATATCTCGAAGGAGCAGAGCTACATCTCGGCGCAGCAGACGAGCCTGACCGCCGAGCTGAACAGCGCCAACGAGATCATGCAGCAGTTGCCCACGCAACTGGAAGGCGTGAACGAACTGTACTCGGCGATCACCGGCTACGACGAAAACACGAACGGCTAAGGAGTTTTCTCCCGATGGGAAGTTATCAGGAACATGCGCTGGAAGGCGCTTCGGCGGTGGATCTGGTGGTAGCGCTTTACGACGGAATTCTGCGCTTCCTGTATGCCGCGCGGGCGGCGGTGGAGCGCGGAGACGAGGCTGGCCGGCGGGCCGCGGTGAAGCGCGCGCTGGATATCATCATCCACCTGCAGGCGCGGCTGCGCATGGATGTGGGCGGCCGGCCGGCGCAGGCGCTCAGCGAGTTCTACGCGTCGATTTTCGCGCAGATTCTGCAAGCCTCGCAGTCGGCCTCGAAGGCGAAGTTCGAGCACGCGATCGACTGCGTCAGAAATGTGCGCGACGCCTGGAAGCAGGTGGCGAAGGAGCCCGGCGCCGCTCCCTCTGCGCGGCGGGTGGGAGCGATGGCAGCGCGCAGACCGGCGGAAACGGAAAGCGTGGCTGCGGCGGATGCCGTTGTGGGCTCAAGCTGGACGGCGTGAGATGCGGAGCGGCCTGACTGTTTCGTACAGGCGGGCGTCGTGCGGAGTCTATCCGGCGACGGTGAGCTCTTCTTCAAGCTGCTGCTTCTGGTAGAGGCCGGCGTAATAGCCGTCCAGCGCGAGCAGTTCGTCGTGTTTGCCCAGCTCGACAATTTTGCCGTGGTCGAGGACCGCGATGCGGTCGGCGTGGCGCACGGTGGAGACGCGGTGGGAGATGAGGATGGTGGTGGAGTTGGCGGTGTAGTCGCGCAGCCCGCCGAGGATGCGCTCTTCGGTGTAGGTGTCCACGCTGGCCAGGGCGTCGTCGAGGATGAGGATGGCCGGCCGGCGCAAGAGGGCGCGGGCGATGGCCGCGCGCTGCTTCTGGCCGCCGGAGAGCGTGACGCCGCGCTCGCCCACCATGGTCTCGAAGCCTTGGGGAAACTCTTCGAATTCCTGGCGGATATGCGCGGCCTCGGCCGCCCGCAACAGCTCTTCCGGGCTGGCGTGGGGCGCGCCGAAGGCGAGATTCTCGCGGATCGTCTCGCTGAAGAGAAAGGTCTCCTGGGGAACCATGCTGATGTTGCGGCGGAGCACGGCGAGCGGGTAGTCGCGCACCGGGCGGCCGTCGATGAGCAGCGCGCCTTCGGGCGCTTCATAGAGCCGCGAGAGCAGATTGACCAGCGTGGTTTTGCCCGATCCGGTGGGACCGACGATGGCCAGGCTGGAGCCAGCGGGAATGTGCAGCGAGATGTCGCGCAGCACCTCGGTTTCGCCGTAGCTGAAGTCGAGATGGCGGAATTCGATCTCTCCCCTCAGCACCGTATCCGATCCAAGAGATAAATCCGCGGAGCGGTCGTCGATGGCCGGCTCAGCCTTGAGCAGTTCATCGATGCGCTGAACGGAGGCGGTGCCGCGCTGGAAGAGGTTGATGACCCAACCGACCGCGATGATGGGCCAGATGAGCAGAATCATGTAGGTGTTGAACTCGACAAATTGGCCGACGGAGATGCGATGCGCCAGGACCAGATGGCCGCCGGCCAGCAGCGTGATGACCAGGGAGACGCCGAGGATGAATTCGAGCGTGGGCCACAACATGCCCATGAGCTGGACGAGGCGGAGGGAGCGGGCGACGTACTGGCGATTGAGCTTCTCGAAGAGGCCGATCTGGGAGTCTTCGCGGGCGAAGGCGCGGATGAGGCGGGCGCCGGAGTAGTTTTCCTGGGCCTGGGAGGAGATTTCGGAGAAGCTGGCCTGGATGCGCTCGAAGCGGTCGTGAATCCTGGTCCCGAGGTACTGGACGAGGATGCTGGCCAGGGGCATGGGCGCCAGCGCCACCAGGGTGAGCCAGGGGCTGAGGTGGAGCAGGAAGTAGAGGGCGAAGACGGTGAAGAAGACGGTGTTGGCGCTGTACATGAGGGCCGGTCCGAGCAACATGCGGACGGCGTTGAGGTCGTTGGTCATGCGGGCCATCACGTCGCCGGTGCGATAGCGCCGATAGAAGCCCGAGTCCTGCCGCTCGAGATGGCGGAAGAGGTCGTTGCGGATGTCGAACTCGATCTCGCGCGAGATGCCGATCAAGATCCAGCGCTGGGAGTAGAGGAAGATGCCCTTGGCGAGGGAGATGGCGATGAGCAGCCCGGCGAAGAGGAGCACCGCCTGGCGGTCGGCCTGGTGTTTTTGCAGTTTGTCGATGGCCCATCCCAGGACTCTGGGAAACTGCACCGCAGCCGCATTGGTGCCGATGCAGGAGAGGGTGCCCCACAGGTATCCCCAGCGGTAGCGGCGCATGTAAACGAAGAGCGGGCGCAGATCGCGAAGCATGGTTTTATTGTACGGGGACGGGCGCGGGGGTTACGTCGGCGTTCGGAGCAGCAGGTAGCCGCCGACCAGGCCGAAGAGAATATCCGGGGACCAGGCGGCGAGGGGAGCGGGGAGATAGTTCACGTTGCCCATGGCTCCAAAGAGCTCCTCGACTACAAAGTAGGCCAGCGCGACGGCGATGGCGACAGCGATGCCGGTGAGCGAGCCGCGGCGGCCCATGGAGAGCGCAAAGGGAATGGCCAGCACCGCCATGACGACGGCGATGAGCGGATAGGCGAGCTTGTGCCAGAGCGCGACGCGCAGGCGCATGGTGTCAAAGCCGCTCTGGCGCAGGTCGCCGATGTAGCGGTCGAGCTGGCCGAAGTTCATCTCCTGCGATTGCAGGCTTTCTTTCTTGAAGTAGCCGGGCTCCTCGTGAATCTCGGCGAAAGAGGTCTGTTTGAATTCGCGGTATTGGGTGATATTGGTGCCTTCGAAGTCGCGCTGCCAGCCGTTGAGGAAGCGCCAGGAGCCGTTTGCCGGGTCCCAGGCGGCGCGGGCGGCAAAGATGCGGCGCGAGAGGGCGAAGGTGGAGGGATCGAACTCGAAGACCGAGAGGTTGGCGAATTCGCTCTGGTTGGAATCGAAGAACTGGTAGTAGAAGATGCGGGCGGGCTCGCCGGGGCGGGGCTGGCCGAAGATCCAGTTTTCGCCGGGGTGCAGGACGGTCTGCGGCGGTTTGCCCTTGATGAAGTTGCGCAGAGCCTCCTGGCGGCGGTTGGCCTGGGGCAGATAGAACTCATCGAAGAGGAAGAGGCTGACGGCGAGCACGGCGGCGATGGAGACGATGGGAACCACCAGCCGGTAGAGGCTGATGCCCGTGGCCTTCATGGCGACGATCTCGCTGTTGCGGTTGAGCACGCCGAAGGTGACCAGCACGGCGATGAGCACGGCCAGCGGGGCGATCTGGTAGAGCATGCTGGGCGTGAGATTGATGAGGTAGGCGCCGACCGTGGAGAGAGCGATGTGGTTGCGCAGGATGTCGCCCACCAGCTCGAAGAAGGTGAAGACCAGCATGAGCAGGACAAAGCCGGTGAGCACCAGGAAGAAGGTATTGAGAAACTCGCGAATCACGTATTCGTCGAGAATGCGGGGAAAGGCTCCGCGGGATGTGGTGCGCTGGAAGCGCGGCTGGAACTTGTCGAACAGGCTGGCGAGGGGGGTGCCACTGGACCTGGAGGCCGCGGCGGACTTTGGTTTGGGAGAACGCGAGGCCCAGCCGGCGATGGTACTGAGAACACGGCCGCCGTTGGCCATCTGCCAGAGCAGAAAGGCGCCGACCACGGCGAAGAGCAGGTTGGCCGACCAGACGGCGAAGAACGGGGAGAGCTTGTTCTGGCGGCCCATCGCGATGCCCGTGTAAGAGAGGACGTAATAGAGGATGACCAGCAGAATGGTGAAGACGAAACCGGAGCTCTTGCCGCCGCGGCGCGAGACGACGCCCAGCGGAACGCCCACCAGCATGAGCACCAGACAGGCGGCCGGATAGGAGAAGCGGTTGTTCAACTCGATCTGGAATCGCTTTCCGTCGGGCCCGTGGGTACGCTCGATGAGCGCGTTCATGGGCAGGGCATAGATGGCCGTATCGAGGCGGCCCAGGTGGCCTTCGCTCTGCGGGCTGGCGGCCAGGGGCATGTCGGCAAATTCAAAGGTGGAGGGGTTGTACTGTTGCGGCTGGCCGACCACGGTTTCGTGGTGGGTTCCGTTGCGCAGGCGCATGAGCAGTTCCTGACCGGAATCGCTGGCTACGGTGGCCGAGGCGGCGGTGGTGATCTGCGGATTTGAGGGATCGGTGACGTCGGCCATGAAGACCTGGCGCCAGTTGGCCGCGCCGGTTCCCGAGCGCACGTCCTGCACATAGAGAACGAAGTTCTTGAAGTCCTCATAGAAGACGCGGGGCTGAATCTCGTAAGTGGCCTGCGAGGCAAGGGCCTTGTCCATCTCCAGGATGGCCTGATTGGCGCGCGGCGCGAGAAAGAGGGAGTTGGCCAGCCCCAGCAGCGTGCCGCCGATGGCCACGATGGAGGCGACGCGGACAAAGTAGCCGATGCCCAGGCCGGAGGCGCGCATGGCGATGATTTCGCTGTCGGAGGCCAGGCGGCTGAGGCCCAGCAGCACGCCGACCAGCACGGCCATGGGAATGGTGACGGTGAAGAAGTTGGGCAGGGTGAAGAGAACGATTTCCATCACGCTGGAGAAGGCGGAGCTGTTGCGGACCACCATTTCCAGAATTTTGGGCAACTCCTTCATGAAAAGAATGAAGGTGAAAAGCGCGCAGCCAATGAACGCGTGGGAGAGAATTTCGCCGAGGATGTAGCGGGTCAGGATGCGCACAGACAGGCTCTACGGTTAGTCTATCGTGCCGTCGCGGGTTGTGCGGGGCGCGGCGCCGGCGACGCTTGCCAGCGGCGGAGGCGCAAACTGTTGGCCAGCACGCAGACCGAGCTGAGGGCCATGGCGGCAGCGGCCAGCCAGGGCGTGAGCAGGATATGGAATGCGGGATAGAGCAGTCCGGCGGCCAGGGGAATGCCGAGCAGATTGTAGCCCGCAGCCCAGAGCAGATTCTGGCGCATGATGCGCAGCGTTTGACGGGCCAGGCCGAGAGCAGCGGGAATCGAGGCAGGTTGGGCGCGCAGGAGCAGCACATCGCCCGCCTCCTGGGCCAGATCGGCGCCAGAGCCCATGGCGATGCCGGCGTCGGCCTGGGCCAGCGCAGCGGCGTCGTTGATGCCGTCGCCCACCATGGCCACGCGCAGGCCGCTCTGCTGCAAGGCGCGAATGCGGGCCAGCTTGCCGGCGGGATCGAGTCCGGCTTCCACTTCGGCGATTCCGGCCTGGCTGGCGATGGGTTCGGCGGCCTGGGCGGAGTCGCCCGTGAGCATGAGCACGCGGAGCCCGGCGGCGCGCAATGAGGAAATGGCCTCGGCGGCATCGGGACGCAGCGCGTCGCGGGCATCGAAGTAACCGGCGGGCAGATTGTTGAGAGCCATCCACAGGCGCGTGACGCCAGGCTCCGGCGGCGCGACGTTTTCCGGAAGAGGAATGAGGAACTCCGCGAAGAGAGCCTCGTTGCCGAGCAGACAATTGTGGCTTTCCACCGTGGCGGTGAGGCCGCGGCCGGGCAGGATCTGCACGTCTTCCGCAGGCAGCCAAACCAGATGGCGCGCGCGCGCGGCATCCACCAGGGCATGGGCCAGGGGATGGTTCGAGCGCTCCTCGGCCGCGGCGGCCAGGCGCAGCAGATCGTTTTCCGCGTGGGCAGAGAACGGATGAACGGCTTCAAGAACGGGGCGGCCGACGGTGAGAGTGCCGGTTTTATCCAGGACGACCGCGTCCAGATGGGCCAGCCGTTCGAGCGCTTCACCGCCTTTGAAGAGGACGCCAAGCTGAGCGCCGCGGCCGACGGCCACGGTGAGCGCGGCGGGAACGGCGAGGCCCATGGCGCAGGGGCAGGCGATCACCAGCACGGCGACGGTACTGGCCAGGGCCAGCGGAAGCGAGTGCGCGGCGAGCAGCCAGGCGGCAAAAGTGACGGCTGCCAGGCCCAGCACGACGGGTACGAAGATGGCACTGGCCCGGTCGGCCAGCCGCTCCATGGGCGCGCGCGAACTCTGCGCCTGGCCGACCATGCGGGTGATCTGGGCCAGCACCGTGGCCTCGCCCAGCGACTGCGCCCGGCAGGTGACGGCTCCGTCGTAGTTGAGCGAGCCGGCTAGAACGCGCCCGCCGGGCTCGCGCGGCAAAGGGGTGGGCTCGCCGGTGAGCATGGATTCGTCCACGGTGGTGCGGCCTTCGAGGATCGTGGCGTCCACCGGGAAGCGCTCGCCGGGCAGGACGAGGACGCTGTCGCCGACCTGAATCTCTTCGAGCGGAACGATGGTCTCGACGCTGTCGCGGAGGCGGCGCGCGGTGACCGGACGCAGCCGGGAGAGCGAGTCGAGCGCGGCCAGGGCGCGGCGTTTGGCGCGGCTTTCCAAGCTCTTGCCCAACAAGAGAAATCCCACAATCAACAGAACCGCGTCGAAGTAGACCTGGCGGCCGGGAGCGGGCCAGAGCGTGGCGTAGGCGGAGTAGGCAAAGGCCACGCCGGTTCCCAGGCCCACCAGCGTGTTCATGTTGGTGTTTCCGCGGCGCAGGGCGCGGAGGGCGCTCAGGTAGATGCCGCGCCCGGCCCAGGCCAGGAGCAGCGCGGTGAGCAGCAGAAGAAACCAGCGCAGAAGGTTGGGCGGCAGCGCGTAGAGCCAGGGCAACAGATGCATCAGGCTGTGGTCCAGCGGGCCCATCTCCGCGCCTAGCGGCATGGCCAGCAGCATGGCCGCGGCGCCGGCGGCGAGGGTCGCGCCGGCCTTCCAGGCCGATTCATCGGCATGGTCCTGCGCCTGTGGTCCTGAGGCGGAATCATTGGGGCGGGGAAGCACGGCATCGTAGCCGGCTCCGCGGATCGCCTCGATGAGCGCCTGGGGTGCGGTCAGAGCCGGGTCGAAGACCACGCTGGCGCGATGGGCCATGAGATCGACGTGCGCGGATTCGACTCCGGCCGTGGAGCGCAGCGCCTCTTCGACGTGATGCTGGCAGGAGGCACAGGTCATGCCCAGAACGGGGAGGGTGAGCGATTCCGTAGCGGGCGGGGCCTGGGTCATGGTTCCAGCCGCGCGGGGTAGCCGGCCTGGGCCAGCGCGGCCAGGGCGCGATCGACGGGCGCGGGCTCGGCGGCCGAACTCAGCCGCGCCGCTCCCAGGCGCACCTCGTTGACTACGATTCCCTCAGTGGCCGCAAGCGCCTGGCTGACGCGGCGAATGCAGGAGCCGCAGTGCATGTTGTCGATTCGCAAGGTGAATTCCGCCATGATGTTCTCCCGGTTCTTGGATGATACTCCGGAGAAAACGATGCGGGTTTGGATCAGTCGGTTGAAGGTTGATAGGCTTTTATCATCGCAACGCGGGAGGCCAGTTCCGTGGCAGAGAGAATCCTGAGCTTTTACGAGCCCTTGGCGGACCTGTATCACCTGATCTTCGACGATTGGAACAAGTCGATCGAACGGCAAGCCGGGATTCTGAATCCCCTTCTCTCAGCACATGCGCAAGGCTCTCCTTTGAAGATCCTGGACTGTGCCTGCGGGATCGGAACTCAGGCGCTGGGGCTTGCAAGCCTGGGCCATCGGGTGGTCGCCTCCGATCTCAGTCAAGCGGCAGTGAACAGGGCGCGGCGCGAGGCTCAGAACCGTGGTCTGGAACTCTCGTTCCACGTCTCGGATATGACGTCCCTGACGGAGATCGCGGAGAACGGCTTCGATGTCGTAGCTGCATTCGACAATGCTCTTCCGCATCTCACCGCCGGCCAACTCGGTAGTGCACTTGCGGCAATGAGCTCGAAACTCAAGTCAAATGGGCTGTTTATCGCCAGCATTCGAGATTACGACTCGCTCATTCTCCAAAAGCCGGCCATGCAGGAACCGGTATTCTTCGGGGGAAATGGCGAACGGCGGATCGTTCATCAGGTCTGGGACTGGATCGATGATTCCAGATACACCTTGCACCTTTACATCGCGGTGCAGTCCGGTCAGTCGTGGACGGCGCATCACTTCGTTTCGGAGTATCGTTGCCTGCCGCGCAATGAGCTTTCGGCGGCGTTGCGATCAACCGGTTTTCGAGATTTGCGCTGGCTGATGCCTGACGAGAGCGGCTTCTACCAACCGCTAATCTTGGCGAGATGGCCCTGATGTATCGATAAAAACGGGAGGATCATGCAACGAGAGTTTCCTTTAACGCCGCTGGTGGGCGTGGGCGCGGTCATTGTGGACCGGGGTCGCGTGCTGCTGGTGCGGCGCGGAACCGAGCCGCTGAAGGGGCACTGGTCGCTGCCGGGCGGGCTGCTGGAAGTGGGCGAATCGCTCGCGGCCGGCGTGGCGCGCGAGGTGAGGGAAGAGACCGGGCTGACCGTCGAGCCGGTGGAACTGATCGAATTGCTGGACCGCATTCACCGGGAGGGAGAACGGGTTCGCTACCATTATGTGATCGCGGATTACCTCTGCCGCGTGCTGGGCGGCACATTGCAGGCTGCGTCCGACGCGGATGCGGTGCGGTGGGTGGAGCGCGCGGAGTGGAACAGCCATGGCGCGCTGGCGCTGGAACCGATCGCCGTGCGGGTGATCGAGGCCGGCTGGCAGCGGGCGCGGGCGATGCAAGAGAAAGGGGAAGGCCGGTGAAGTGGATCAAGAGGCTGCTGTGGTTTGCGGGCGCAGTGCTGGCGCTGGTGGCGGTTGCGGGTCTTGGCTTCTGGGCGCGCCCTGTGAGCTACTTGAACGAGTTGACCTATGTGCAGGAGTGGCAATCGGGTGTGGAGAGCCACGCAGTGACGGTGGCCGGCCATCGCATGCACTATCTCGCCGAGGGTCCGGTCAGCGGACCGGCCGTGGTGCTGGTGCACGGGCTGGGCAGTCGCGGCGAGGACTGGCTCAACCTGGCGCCCTGGCTCGCGAGGGCCGGTTATCGCGTTTATCTGCCCGATCTGCTCGGCTACGGACGCAGCGAGAAGCCGGCGGATTTCTCCTATTCGATGCCCGACGAGGCCGCTGCGGTGGTGGGCTTCTTCGATGCGGTGGGATTGAAGCAGGTGGACCTGGGCGGCTGGTCGATGGGCGGCTGGATCGTGCAGCGCGTCGCCAGCGATCATCCCGAGCGGGTGCGGCGGCTGATCCTCTTCGACTCCGCCGGAATCTCCGAGAAGCCGGCCTGGGATACGCGGCTGTTCACGCCGCAGACGCCCGCGGAGCTGGACCAACTGGACGCGCTGCTGATGCCTCACCCGCCGGTGGTGCCGGGATACGTCGCGCAAGACATTCTGCGCAATTCCAAGCGGAACGCGTGGGTGATCCGCCGCGCGCTGGCGACGATGATGACGGGCAAGGACGCCACAGACAGCCTGTTGCCGGGACTCAAGATGCCGGTTTTGCTTGTGTGGGGCGGCGAGGACCGGATCACTCCTTTGAGTCAGGCCGAGAAGATTCACATGCTGGTGCTGCAATCGCAACTGGAGGTTTTCGCCGGCTGCGGGCATCTGGCTCCCGGCGAGTGTGCCGCGCAGATCGGACCGAAGGTGGTGGAGTTTGTGAAGCAGTGACGAGTTTGGCCGCCGCTGCCGGCGAGGAGCACAAGAAGTCGTAGATCTGCGTACCCCACCTTGACCCATTCGCAAAGAGCGCGAATCGGCGAAGGTGGGGCACACGGTAGGGTTGAGCTTAGACGCCGATGACGGCGCAGAGTTCCTTGACGGCGGCGGCGCTCTTCTTCAAGGCGGCGTCCTCTTCGGCGGTGAGCTTGATCTCGACGATCTGCTCCAGGCCGGCGGCGCCCAGTTTGCAGGGCACACCGATGTAGTAGCCCTCGATGCCGTACTCGCCTTGCAGATAGGCGGCGCAGGGAAGAATCTTCTTCTTGTCCTTGAGGATGGCCTCGACCATCTCGACGGCCGCGGCGGAGGGAGCGTAGTAGGCGCTGCCGGTCTTGAGATGCTTGACGATCTCGGCGCCGCCGTCGCGGGTGCGCTGGACCAGGGCCGCGAGGCGATCGGGCGCGATGAGTTCGGTGATGGGGATGCCGGCGACGGTGGAGTAGCGCGGGAGCGGGACCATGGTGTCGCCGTGGCCGCCCAGCACAAATGCCGTAACATTTTCGACACTCACATTCAGTTCGGTGGCAATAAATGTGCGGAAGCGGGCCGAGTCGAGAATGCCAGCCATGCCGATGACGCGCTCGCGGTTGAAGCCGGCCTGGCGATAGGCGGCCTGGGCCATCGCGTCCAGCGGATTGGAGACGATGATGAGGATCGACTCGGGCGACTGCGCGACGACTTTTGCGACCACGTCGGAGATGATCTTGAAGTTGGTGTGGAGCAGGTCGTCGCGGCTCATGCCGGGCTTGCGGGGAATGCCGGCCGTGATGACCACGATATCGGAGTGGGCCGTAGCTTCATAGTCGTTGGCGCCGGTGACGCTCACGTCGCGCTTCTCGATGGGCATGGCTTCGAGCAGATCGAGCGCCTTGCCCTGCGGGACGCCTTCGACCACGTCGACGAGCACCACATCGGCCAATTCCTTGGCAGCGATCCAGTGGGCGGCCGTGGCGCCCACGTTGCCGGCGCCGACAATGCTAACTTTTTTGCGCATGTGAATTTCTCCGTGGGGACTGTGGTTTGTCCCCCAGGGCTAAAGCCCCGTTGCCTTATTGCAATTCTTGTAGCACGGCTAAAGCCGTGCCCTGTTACAAAGCCGGTTGAGATCTTACCCCTTCACGTCCTTTAGTCCCTTAGTCCCTCACTCCCTCGTCCCTTCGTCCCTGCCCTTCCATGTTTCCGATGATGCGGGTGGCGAATTCGCTGGTGCCGACTTTGGTTGCGCCAGGAAGCTGGCGCTCGAAGTCATAGGTGACGAACTTCTGCTGGATGGTCTTCTCCATGGAGGTTTCGATGAGTTTGGCGGCTTCCTTCCAGCCAATGAAGTCGAGCAGCATGACGCCCGACAGAATGACCGAGCCGGGATTGATCATGTCCTTGTCGGCGTACTTGGGCGCGGTGCCGTGCGTGGCCTCGAAGACGGCGTAGCCATCGCCGATGTTGGCGCCGGGCGCGATGCCGAGGCCGCCGACCTGGGCCGCGGCGGCGTCGGAGATGTAGTCGCCGTTGAGGTTCGTGGTGGCCAGAATGCTGTAGTCCGCGGGCCGGATGATGATTTGCTGGAAGATGGAATCGGCGATGCGGTCGTTGATGAGGATCTTCGACTTCCAGGCGCCGTTGCCATGAGTTTGGCCGATGGAGTCGAGGATGGTCTTGACTTCAGCGTAAACGGAGTCGCGGAAGGCCGGAGAACCGAATTCCAGGCCGGGCTCGATAAGGGCGGCATTCTCTTCAACGGTGAGGCCGGGGTTGGCGTCGGCATTGCCGAGAATCCAGCTTTCGCGCTCGGTGACGGTCTCGGCGCGGAACTCCTGAACCGCAACTTCGTAGCCCCACTCGCGGAAAGCGCCCTCGGTGAACTTCTGGATATTGCCTTTGTGGACCAGGGTGACGGTTTTGCGGCCGGACTCGAGCGCGGCGCGGATGGCGTAGCGGACCAGGCGCTTGGTGCCGAAGATGGAGATGGGCTTGATGCCGACGCCGGAATCTTCTCTTACCTTCTTCTTGCCGCCTTTGAGCAGATCGTTATTGATGAAATCGATCAGGCGGGCTGCGTCCGGGCTGCCTTGCTTGAACTCGATGCCGGCGTAGACGTCTTCGGTGTTCTCGCGATAGATGACGATGTCGAGCTTCTCGGGATGCTTCACGGGGCTGGGCACGCCCTGGTAATACTTGACCGGGCGGACGCAGGCATAGAGATCGAGAATCTGGCGCAGAGCCACGTTGAGCGAGCGGATGCCACCGCCGACCGGCGTGGTGAGCGGTCCTTTGATGGAGACGCGCAGGTCGCGCGCGGCCGCCACGGAATCGTCGGGCAGCCAGGAGTTGAACTGGCGGAAGGCTTTTTCGCCGGCGAAGATTTCAAACCATTTGATTGCTCGCTTGCCGCCGTAGGCTTTTTCGGCCGCGGCGTCGAAGACGCGCTGCGAGGCCTTCCAGATGTCGCGGCCGGTGCCGTCGCCCTCGATGAAAGGAACGATGGGGTGATCGGGCACTTCAAACTGCCCGTTCCTGTAGTCGATCGGCTGGCCGTCTTTGGGGAGCTGCCGGCCGTTATAGATAGTTTGCATGGTTTTTTGGGGAATCCCTTTCCGTGGGCGTATTCAAGCAAGAGGCTACCATCTGCGAATTATGAGTGGCAATGGCGGGCGGAGCGGGAAAACGCCGGTTGAGAGAGTCGCGGATGGGCCGCCAGGGCGGCCGGAGGGCGGCGGCACGGGGAACTGGGCCCTGTGAACGTCCCATGAAATCGCCGGCGGTTCTGTTTCCACCCGCCCGGATGCGATAAACTCATGCGGGAACTCTAAGAAAATCACGAGCGTCCAACACACGGAGGGTACATAGAAATTGGGAAAAAGTATGGTCCCGAAGAGGATTTTCTTCACCAAGGGCGTAGGCAGACACAAGGAACGTTTGACCTCCTTTGAGCTAGCCCTTCGGGATGCGGGGATTGCCTCGCAGAATCTGGTTCGCGTCTCCTCGATCTTTCCGCCGCGGTGCAAGGTGATTTCGCGCAAGGAAGGCCTCACCTATTTGCGTCACGGCGAGGTGGTTTTTTCGGTGATAGCGGAGAACTCGACGCGGGAGCCGCATCGGCTGATCGTTTCGAGCATCGGGGTGGCCATTCCGGCCGACCGCAACACGTATGGTTATCTGAGCGAGCACCACAGCTTCGGCGAGACCGAGGAGCAAGCCGGCGAGTATGCCGAGGAACTGGCCGCGGAGATGCTGGCCACCACTCTGGACGTGGAATTCGATCCGGATACGAGCTGGGACGAGAAAAAGGAGATCTACCGCATCTCCAACAAGATTGTGCGCACCAGCAACGTTACCCAGTCGGCCGTGGGCGACAAGCGTGGACTGTGGACGACCACGATTGCGGCAGCCGTTCTGATTCTCGACGAAGATTAACGGCCGCATCTTCAGATGAGCTGAGAGGCCAATTCCGCACGGCGGGGTTGGCCTTGTCGCGTAGATCAAAAGAAGTTGCCAGAGAGGATTGGCCGGCCAGCGATGGCGAATACACGAAAATACACGGTTGGGCTCGTGCAGATGCGCATGGGCGCGGACCCCGAGGCAAACTTTGCCGCGGCGACGGAGCACATTCGCGCGGCGGCGAAGATGGGCGCGCAAATTGTCTGTCTGCCGGAGCTTTTCCGCGCGCAATATTTCTGTCAGCGCGAGGATCACCGGCTCTTCGATCTGGCGGAGCCGATCCCAGGGCCCTCGACGGCCAAGCTGGCTGAAGTGGCCCGCGAGGCGCGTGTCGCGATTGTCGCCTCGCTCTTCGAGCGCCGGGCGCCGGGGCTTTATCACAATACGGCGGTCACGCTGAATGCCGATGGGGCCATCGCGGGCGTCTATCGCAAGATGCACATCCCGGACGATCCGCTTTACTACGAGAAGTTTTACTTCACGCCTGGCGACCTGGGTTTTCAGGCCGTGGATACGGCCTTTGGCCGCGTGGGCACGCTGGTCTGCTGGGACCAATGGTACCCCGAAGGCGCGCGGCTGACCGCGTTGCAAGGCGCCGAGGTGCTGTTTTATCCCACGGCCATCGGCTGGCATCCGGCGGAGAAAGACGAATTTGGCGCCGCACAGTATGACGCGTGGCAGACCATCCAGCGCTCCCATGCCATCGCCAACGGCGTCTATGTGGCCGGCGTGAATCGCGTGGGCGTGGAGCATGGCGATGTGCTGGGCAATCGCGCGGAGGGGCCGGGGTTGGAGTTCTGGGGCGGCAGCTTTCTGGCCGATCCCTTTGGCCGCGTGATCGCGCGGGCCTCGCACGACAAGGAAGAGATTCTGCTGGGCGAAATCGATCTGGGGCTGATTGAAGAGACGCGCCGCAACTGGCCCTTCCTGCGCGACCGGAGGATCGATGCTTATGGGCCGATTACCAAGCGCTTCCTCGATCCGGTACATGCATGGCCGGCGGATGGGGATCAAAAATAGTTGTTGTCATCCTGAGTGGAGCGCCAAAACCCGCATGCCATTCTGAGCGAGCGCAGCGAGTCGAAGAACCTGCGGTTGTCTTTGCAATATTCCGATCTTCTATGTAACTGGATTCGTCGTACCGGGACTTTCGATGATGGTCGAGACACCAAATCAACTGGGCTACATCATGCCCGCCGAGTGGGAGCGCCACGAGGCCACCTGGCTGGCCTGGCCGCACAATCCCGAGGATTGGCCGGGTAAGTTTCAGACCATTCCATGGCTCTTTGCGGAGATCGTGCGGCTGCTTTCCAAGCACGAGCGGGTGCACATCCTGGTGGATGACGCGAAGGCGCAGCAGCGCGCCAGCGGCATTTTGGAACGGGCCGGCGCGAACCTGGACCGGGTGAGCTTTCACGCATGGCCGACCGACCGCGTGTGGACGCGCGATTCCGGGCCGATTTTTGTACGCAACGGCGCGGGCAAGCTGGTGGTGATCAACTGGCACTTCAACGCCTGGGCCAAGTACCCCGACTGGCATCTCGACGACCAGGTGCCGCGGCGGGTGGCGCAGTTGCTGGGATTGCCGGAATGGCAGCCTGAGGCGGAGATGGAGGATGGCTCGACGCAGAGGCTGGTGCTGGAAGGCGGATCGATCGACAGCAACGGCCAGGGCATTCTGCTGACCACCGAGGAGTGCCTGCTGAGCGAGGTGCAGCAGCGCAATCCGGGCGTGAGCCGCGCGCAACTGGAGGAGGCCTTTCGCCAATCTCTGGGCATCGAGCAGGTGATCTGGCTGGGCCGGGGTGTGGCGGGCGACGATACGCACGGGCATGTGGACGATATTGCGCGTTTCGTTGGGCCGGAGACGATTGTGTCTGCGGTCGAGCCGGATGCGAGCGACGCGAACCACGAGCCGCTCGCCGAGAATCTGGAGCGGCTGAAGGCCGCGCGCACCCTGGACGGCAGGCAGTTCACCATTGTGGAACTGCCGCTGCCGCGGCCGGTGATCTTTCGCGGCCAGCGGCTGCCGGCGAGTTATGCCAACTTCTATATCGCGAACGATCTGGTGCTGGTTCCCACCTTTCACGATCCCAACGACCGCGTGGCTCTGAATATTCTGGCCGAGGTCTTTCCGGAGCGCGAGGTGATCGGCATTCACTGCGTGGACCTGGTGTGGGGCCTGGGCACGCTGCACTGCATGACCCAGCAGCAGCCAGCGCAAATTCTGCGGTAGAATAACGCTGAAACGCGGGAGGTGGCTTGGATGAGCCTTGAAGTAAAACAAGTAATTGAAGTTGCGCGGACGCAATTCAAGGAATTGCTTCCCCAGTTGGCGATTTTCCCAAAACCGCCTGAGATGCCAGGGGTTGTGGTTCCTCCTGAATTGAAAGGGTCATGGCTCGAATCTAGTATCCGATTGGAAGAGTTAGAGAAGGAAGGCGATAACTGGGCCATTACGTTGAGTGTTCCAAATCCGGATTACAATTCCGGCGCCCTATTAGAGGGCATTCGCAGCGCAAGAAACTTGGCCCGTATCGCCAAAGTGATCGTGATCGATGGTGAAGATGGGAAACTCGTTGCTCTAAGGGAGCGGGCGGCATGAACGTAGCGGACAACCCGCTGCTGCAACCGTATCAAGGCAAGCCGGCAATTCTGGATTCGAACCTGCTCTTGCTCCATTGGTGTGCCAGCTTTGACAGCGATCTTGTACGTAGTTTCAAGCGCCTCAATAGCTTTCAACCTGAAGATGTTGTTCTGCTCTCTGAAACTCTAAAGGTATTCTCGGCTGTAAGGACCACGCCTCATGTACTAACTGAAGTTTCCAATCTCGCAAACTCTCTTCCTAAATGGAGGAAAGAGAATTGGTCCAACCATTTTTCCAGGCAGATTCAGGTCATTCCGGAGGAGTGGACAGCCGCAGCGACGCTGGCGACGAGCGATTTCTTGCCGCTTGGCCTGACCGACGCCGCCCTTGCTGCGTTGGCAAAGACGCATGTCATTCTCACCCTTGACTTCCCATTGAGCAACTCTTTGGAGTCGCGGGGGCTGAACGTAATCAACTTCACGCATCTTCGGAGTCTTTGGCTCGAATGATCGATTTCGATTCGATGCAATCCGCCCTTGCCGAAGCCCGCCTCGCCGCCGAGGCCGGCGAGGTGCCGATTGGCGCGGTGGTGGCGCGCGAGGGGACCATCGTAGCGCGCGGGCAAAACCGCGTGCTGCGCGACGTGGACCCGACGGCGCACGCGGAGATTGTTGCCCTGCGCGCGGCGGCGACGGCGCTGGGCAACTACCGGCTCAATGGATGCACGCTGTATGTGACGCTGGAACCGTGCGCGATGTGCGCCGGAGCGATGATTCACGCGCGGCTGGACCGGCTGGTCTTTGCCGCCGCCGATCCCAAGGCGGGCGCGGCCGGGTCGGTGCTGGCGGTGCTCAACCATCCGCAGCTCAATCACCAGATGCAGGTGGAGCAGGGAATTCTCGGCGAGGAGTCGGCGGAGATCTTGCGGAGTTTCTTCAGGGAACGTCGAAACTCCTAGCTTCTGGTCAGCTTGTTGATGCGCTCCGCTTGCGCCGGCCATTGCTCTGCTAACTCGGCATAACTTCCGCTGCGGTAATCCGCGTAATCGAAGCCGGGCGTGACCGTGCAGCCGAGCAAGGCCACTTTGCCGTCGCCGACGAGGCGCGTGCCTTGCCAGACGCCGGCGGGAACGGCGAGTTGCACATGCTGGCCGGCCTGCAAATCCGGTCCGAGCGTGAAGACGGCGGAGCGCCCGTCCGGGTAAAGCTGGAGCATTTCCACCGGGTCGCCGAGATAGAAGTGAAAGATCTCGTCCGAGGAGAGGACGTGCATCTCGGAGAAGGTTCCGGCTTCGAGCAGGTAGTAAATGGCCGTGCCTGCGGAGCGCGTGCCACGCGGCAGTTCGACCGTGGCCGTGGAGGTGTAGGTGCGGCGGAAGCAGCCACCCTCGACCGGGTGCGGCTCAAGATGCAGGAGGACTTTGATTTCGTCGGCGGTCATCGTCACTGAGAATAGCAGTGCGCCCGCAGTAGAATGGCCGCATGAACGTGCAGGTTTACAGTACTTCATGGTGCCGGGACTGCCGGGCCGCCAAGGAATTCCTCAACTCCCACGGCATTGAATACACCGAAATCAACGTGGACCGCGATCCGGCGGCTTCGGCCGAGGTGGTGCGGCGCGTGGGCAAGCGGGCGGTGCCGCAACTGGTGATCGACGGGGAGTGGTTTCAGCCCTACAAGCCGGGCCAGGGGCTGCTCTATGACGAACTGCACGAGCGGTTGGGCATTCCTCGCGCCTGAAGAATGGGTGCGGGTCGAGTATCGTGCTTTCCCACCCTTTCCGCGATGAAGCCGCGGAAAGGATGGGGCACCCGGCATTCCTCGCGCCTGAAGAATGGGTGCGGGTCGAGTATTGTGCTTTCCCACCCTTTCCGCGATGAAGCCGCGGAAAGGATGGGGCGCCCGGCATTTCTCGCGCCTGAGGGCGATCTCCTCGTACAATCATAGGGTTGGAGCAGGGCGCGGAAAGCGGCCCTGGCGAGGAGTCCCGCGTTGATCGAACGCTATACACGCCCCGGCATGGGCCGGATCTGGACGGATGAGAGCAAATACCGCTGCTGGCTTGCAGTGGAGTCGGCGGCGAGCACCGTGTTGGCCGAGGATGGGGTGATTCCCGTCGCCGCGGCTGAGGCGATTGCCACGAATGCGAGCTTTTCCGTCGCCCGCATCCAGGAGATCGAGGCGGAGGTGAAGCACGACGTGATCGCCTTCACCACAGCCGTAGCAGAGTCCCTTAAAAACCAGGGCCTGGAGGCCGAATCGCGCTGGCTGCACTATGGGCTGACCTCGAACGACATTGTCGATACCGCGCAGGCCTTGCAAGTGAAGGAAGCCTCGGCGCTGATTCGCGCCGGGCTGACCGGCTTCATGGCCGTGCTCGAGCGGCGCGCGCTGGAGTTCAAGCACACGCCGACCATCGGCCGCACGCATGGAATTCATGCGGAGCCGACGACCTTCGGGCTCAAGCTGCTCAACTGGTACGCCGAGATGGAGCGCAACCTGGCCCGCTTCGATGCGGCGGCCGAGGATATGCGCGTGGGCAAGCTCTCGGGCGCGGTGGGCACCTTTGGCCACCTGAAGCCGGAGCACGAGGAGCGCATCTGCGCGCGGCTGGGATTGAAGCCGGCGCCGGTGGCCACGCAGGTCATCCAGCGCGACCGGCACGCGGCGTACATCAGCACGCTGGCCATCGTTGGCAGCACGCTGGACAAGATCGCCGTCGAGCTGCGTCACCTGCAGCGGACCGAGGTGCGCGAGGCGCAAGAGTACTTCAGCGAGAAGCAGAAGGGCTCCTCGGCCATGCCGCACAAGAAAAACCCCATCACTAGCGAGCAGATCAGCGGCCTCGCTCGCGTGCTGCGCGGCAATGCGCAGGCGGCGTTTGAAGACATTGCCCTGTGGCACGAGCGGGACATCTCGCACTCGTCGGTCGAGCGGGTGATTTTCCCGGACTCGACGATCCTGGTGGACTATCTGCTGGCCAAGACCACCGATCTCATTGACCGTCTGCTGGTCTATCCCGAGCGGATGAAGAAGAATCTCGAATCGACCGGTGGACTGATCTTCTCGGGGCAACTGCTGTTGGATCTGGCCGAGGCCGGGATGCTGCGCGAGGACGCCTACCGGCTGGTGCAATCGCACGCCATGAAGGCGTGGAAGGAAGACCTGGTCTTCCGCGACGAGGTTGCGAAAGATGCGGCGATCACCGCGCTGCTGAGTCCTGAGAAGCTGGCGCGGACGTTCGATTATATGCGGCAGTTGGGCAATGTGGACGCGATCTTCAAACGAGTGTTGGGGGAGTGAAATGAAACGGGCGGTCACTGGTTCTCTTGCTATGTTTTTCGGATTGTGCGTAATCGTCTGTAACATAGCTGAGGCACAAGCGAATACTGCGAAATCAGTGCCCTCCGTATTCGAGCCGGATGACCAGAATCGAGGTTTTGAAGAAGCAAAACACCCATCTGATGTAGTTCTCGATGCATTATTGAAAACGCCTGAAGCAGTTAAAATACACGATGAGTTGTCGCATCGTGACAGGGAGAGTCTGCGCAGTTTATTTGAAGTTGTGCGTGTCGATTTAGGAGAAAGTGGAGAGAAAGGTTTTGTAGCTCTGGGTCAAGGCCCGATGACCGGTGCCGACTGTTTCTGGTTTTGGATAGTCCGTGCCAGTAAGGGTAAAGCTGAAGTGCTTCTGTTCTCTAATGGGCTTTCTCTGAGTTTGCGAAAGCAAATGACGAACCACTACCGGAACATTGAAGTAGATTGGGCAACGGCGGCATTTATTGGTTCGCGGCTCTATCGCTACAATGGTTCCGTTTACCAGTTAGACAAAGAACTTACGAAGGAAAACAAGTAGCGAACCTCGCCGTAGCACTTACCGGCGCCTCCTACGCAATCTTTGGCCGCGAGCTTCTGCGCGCGCTGGAAGCCGAGCAGCCCGAATCTTCGACCGCAGCCTCGGGCCAGCCGGAGATGCGCGCCGCCAGGCGCAATGTTTGTTAGCCCCGCGTTTCAACGTGGGGGTGGGAATCGCGGTTGTAGAATAGGAGTCCCGTAGGGACGGTGCAAGATGGCGCATACATACGCGAGCAATTTCATTCATTGTGTTTTCAGCACGAAAGATCGCCTCCCACTCATCCCCGCATCCCGCACAGCCGAGCTTTATGCCTACCTGGGCGGCATCGCCCGCGGCGAGGGCTTCTCGCTCATCGCCGCCGGCGGAACGGCGAATCACATTCATTTGCTCTTTGTCTTGCCGGCGTCTTGTTCCCTGGCCCAGGCCGTTCAAAAGCTCAAAGGAAGCTCTTCCCGATGGATGGGGGATGGCTTTGCGTGGCAGGAAGGATACGGCGCGTTCAGCGTGAGCCCGTCGCAGATTTCGGTCGTGAAGAGATACATTCAGAGCCAGGAGGAGCATCACCGCAAACGCAATTTTGAAGAGGAATTTGTCGTTCTCCTGCGCAATTGCGGAATCTAGCTATTTACTTGACGCCACCAACCGCAACCGGTAGTGTTTTGGTTTGTGGACGAGGATTATCCTAGGACGTTGCTTGAGTTGGAGAAGCGTTTCTCCAGCGAAGAGGGATGCGCC
>JBEKTO010000019.1:0-68583 GCA_049515995.1 Occallatibacter sp.
ATAAGAGCGGCGATCGAGGCCAACTCAATCCAGGACCGTCGCGAAGCGCTCGAGTTGGATCGCGGATCGCGCATTCCGGGCGATTCGGAATCAAGAATCATGCGAGTGGGCCAGGTAATCCAGAGAGCGGCTAGCGATCAGCAGGTCCTCTCGTTCAATTGTGCTTGCCCTTCCATTCCTCGTAGGGGCCCTGGAAGTCTTCAATACCGCCGTCGTGGAAGATCCAGAGGCGCGTCGCGACTTCGTCGATCAGATCGTGATCGTGCGTCACCAGAAGGACCGTACCCTCGTAGCGCTGGAGCGCAATGTTGAGGGCGTTGATGGCTTCGAGGTCGAGGTGGTTGGTGGGTTCGTCGAAGATGAGGATGTTGGGCTTGGTGAGGATGAGCTTGCAGAAGGCCAGGCGGGCCTGTTCGCCGCCGCTGAGAGCTTTGGTCTGCTTGTCGCCCTCTTCGCCGGAGAAGAGCATCTGGCCGAGGATGCCGCGGATGTCTTCGACGTGGGCGGCGGGGTTCCAGCGATGGAGCCACTCGGCGACGGTGAGGCCGTGTTCGATGGTGGCGCCCACGTCCTGGGGGAAGTAGCCGATCTGGGCTTCGTGGCCCCAGAAGACCGCGCCGTTGTCGAGCGTGAAGTCCTTGTCGGCGAGGCCGGGATAGTTGGCCAGCAGGCTCTTGAGCAGGGTAGTTTTGCCGGCGCCGTTGCGGCCCATGAGGCAGATTCGCTCGCCGCGCAGGACGCTGGCGGTGAAACCGTCGAGGACTTTTTCGTCGCCGTAGGATTTGCTGAGGTGCTTGAACTCCAGCACGTGCTTGCCGCTGGGGCGGATCTGGTCGAAGCGGATGTAGGGGCGAGCGATGTTGGAGCGGGCCAGGTCGTTGGTTTGCAGGCGCTCGACCTCTTTGCGGCGGCTGGTGACCTGCGAGGAGCGGGTACCGGCGGCAAAGCGGGCGATGAAGTCGTTGAGCTGGGCGATCTTCTTTTCGCGCTGGGCGTTCTGCGACTCGAGCGTGGAGCGAATCTGGGTTTTGGCCATCACCATCTCGTCGTAACCGCCGGTGTAGACGATGATGGTTTCGTAGTCGATGTCGGCGGTGTGGGTGGTGACGCTGTTGAGGAAGTGGCGGTCGTGGGAGATGGCGATCAGGGTGCCGTCGTAGCCGTTGAGGAAGTCCTGGAGCCAGTGGACGGAGTCGAGATCGAGGTAGTTGGTGGGCTCGTCGAGGAGCAGGGCTTCTGGCTTGCCGAAGAGGGCCTGCGCCAGCAGCACGCGAATCTTCTGTCCGCCCTGCAACTCGCCCATCTTGCGCTCGTGCACGGACTCGGGAATATCGAGGCCGTCGAGGAGCACGGCGGCGTCGGACTCGGCGGTGTAGCCGTCCTCGTCGCCGATGACGCCTTCGAGTTCGCCCAGCCTCATGCCGTCGGCGTCGGAGAGCTCGGGCTTCTCGTAGATGCGGTCGCGCTCTTCGAGGGCGGCCCAGAGCGGTTTGTTGCCCATGATGACGGTGTCGATGACGCGATAGGCGTCGAAGGCGAACTGATCCTGACGCAGGACGCCGATTTTGCGCGGGCGGACGACCGATCCCTTCTGCGCTTCAAGCTCGCCGGTGAGGACCTTCATGAAGGTGGACTTGCCGGAGCCATTGGGGCCGGTAAGGCCGTAGCGGCGGCCGGGGATGAAGGCTACGCTTACGTCCTCGAAGAGCACCTTCGAGCCGTAGCGCATGGAGACATTGCTGACGCTGATCATTCTTTTTCTGGTTCCTATATGCGGGCCGCAGCGGGGTAACGGCGCAGCCGGCCGGATGAAGCTGGATTGGGATGAAGATGAGGGCGCGCACACGCAGGCAGCGCCGGAGAACTTCTGCACTTCTAGTTTCTCATAAGAACGGCCGATCCGGTGACCTGCGCCGCGATGCACCAAGGCAGCCCGGATTTGCAAGTATACAATTTGGGACCATGAGAACTTGGAGAATGTCGTTTCGTGCAGGGAACCAGGGCAAAGAGATGTGGCCTGAATGCCTCAAACTCGGGGTTGCTGCAATCACATACTATCCCCTAGCAAACATTGATCTCGCCAAGTACCCAGAAGGCGAGCCAAGGGAGCTATGGGCTGAGTTGGAACCTACTCAGAAATCAAGCCTTCGTCATGTAGCCTACGAGATGGCTGCCGGTGACATCATTTACGTAAAGCAGGGTCCGAAGATCATCGATAAGGGCATCGTCACGGCCGGCTATAGGTTCGACCCCCATCCGCGAATTGTTGACCCCAATGGCGTCGCGTGGCGTCACCAAGTAGCGGTGGACTGGGCGCGAGAGTTCGGTGAAATTCCGGTGCTGCTCGGGGGCGAACTGGTGACAGTGAAACTTCTTACGGAAGCGGATGTGTTGAGGATTGAAAGGGCCATTGTGGAAATCGGAGTCCCCGAGACTGTGGGCGGGAATGAAGATGATGCGCTTCTGAGTGAGGAATGCTATTTTCGCGAATCTGACCAGCGGAGAAAGCAGATTATACCCCGCCATAAGAAGCTCTCCAACGAATTTCGGGAATGGCTACAGGCACGATATGGCGTTACTTCCGGTAGAGAACGAGAACAGGTGGATGTACGGTTCTCGATTCATAAGCGGAAGGTGCTGGCCGAGCTTAAAGTTTGCTGGGGAGTTGGGACAAGAAAGTCAATCCGCGAGGCCCTTGGTCAGCTCTTAGAATACAACCACTACCCGTCCCGAAATCCAACTGATGATTGGCTTGTTCTTCTAGATGAAGAACCGAGCCAGGAAGATATCGAATTCATCGACGCTCTTCGAACATTGAGGGATCTGCCTCTCATTCTCGGTTGGAGGGCGCGGAAGGGCTTTTTGTTTCATCCTGAATGGCCTGACTAGGCATTCTGACAAAGAGGTCCCTCACATACTGGGCTGATCATGGGCAGTCAGCAAACAACTCGCGGACCATTTTGCTGGTCAGGACAGGCGCATCGGGACCAACGTCAATTACGGGAAGGCCCGTCAAGGGGTCTTCGACGATGGTTGCCGCAAAGGGGGTCTTCCTGGGCGCAGAGAGAACGATGCGGTCCTGCTCGATGGCAATATCGAGCGAATCGCCGGCGTGAATGCCGAGCTTGCGGCGCAGCGGTCCTGGAAGAACGATTTGTCCCTTGGTGGAGACCTTGGTCCGCATGGTAAGACAATCTTACCGCCAATGGCGGTTTTTCCAGCAGGAATTTCCCATCGGGCCGGTTTCGCGGTCAGCCGAAGATCGCCATGGCGAGGTGGTTGACGACGAAGGCAGCGGCGTAGGCCAGGACGAGCATGTAGAGGAACTGGACGGCGGGCCACTTCCAACTGTTGGTTTCGCGGCGGACGACGGCCATGGTCGAGGTGCACTGCATGGCGAAGGCGAAGAAGATCATCAGCGCCAGCGCGCCGCCGAGGGTCATGTCGTGGTGGAGGGCGGTTTGCAGGCTGAGGGCGTGGGTGTCGGCCTCGGCGCCGTAGAGGGTGCCCATGGTGCTGACCATGACTTCGCGGGCCAGGACGCTGGAGAGCAGGCCGATGCCGATCTTCCAGTTGAAGCCGAGGGGCGCAATGAGCGGCTCGATGAAGTGGCCGAGGCGTCCGATGAGGCTGTCGGCCAGTTCGGGCGCGGAGATGGCGCCGCCGGCAGACTGAATCACCGGGAGATGGGCCATGACCCAAAGGGCCATGGTGACGCAGAGGATGATGGTTCCGGCCTGGCGGAGGAAGATGCGGGCGCGGTCGAGCAGGCGCAGGGCCAGGGAACGCAGCGTGGGCATGCGGTATTGCGGCAGCTCGAGGATGAACGGGGTTTCGCTGGACTTGAGGATGGAGCTTTTGAGCAGCCATGCGGTGGTCATGGCGCCGACAAAGCCGGCGAGATAGAGGCTGAGCATGACGATGGTGCGCAGACCGAGGAGGCCGTGCAGGTAGACGGTGTTGGGGATGAAGGCGGCGATCAGCAGCATGTACACCGGCAGCCGCGCCGAGCAGGTCATGAAGGGCGTGACGAGAATGGTGGCCAGGCGGTCGCGGCGGTTCTCGATGGTGCGCGTGGCCATGATGGCCGGAACGGCGCAGGCGTAGGCCGAGAGCAGGGGAATGAAGGCCTTGCCGTTGAGACCGATGGTGCGCATAACGCGGTCGGCGATCAGCGCGGCGCGGGAGAGATAGCCGGAGTCTTCGAGAATCCCGATGAAGAGGAAGAGCAGCAGAATCTGAGGCAGAAAGACGAGCACCGACGAGATGCCCTTCCATGCGCCGTCGAGGAGCAGAGAGCGAATCCATCCGGCGGGCAGGAGGGGACTGGCGAGATTGCCGATGCTGGCCAGGATGCCTCCGAAGCCGTCGGAGAGCGGCTGGCCGATGGAGAAGACCACCTCAAAGACGCCCACCACCACGACGAGAAAGAGCAGCGGTCCCCAGACGCGATGGAGCAGAATGTTGTCGATCTTGCGCGTGCCTTCGACGGAAAGCGGAGCGCGGTAACCGGTGCGGCGGCTGACCTGCGCAGCCCAGGTGTGGGCGCTGGCGGCGTTGCCCAGCACGGGCAGCGACAGCGGCTTGGCGGCCTCGCGATCCGTTTGCTGGTGAAGGAAGAGCGGAACGGCATCCAGGCCGGTTCCATGCACGGCGCTGATCTGGGCCACGGGCGCGCCCAGTTCGCGGGCCAGCTTGAGCACGTCGATGTGGCCGCCGCGGGACTCCATCAGGTCGCTCATATTGAGCAGGACCAGGGTGGGCAACCCCATGGCCAGCACCGGCGCGGCCAACATCAATTGACGCGTGAGGTGCAGGGAATCGAGGACCAGCAGGACCGCGTCCGGCTTGGGCGTGCCGGGCATCTTGCCGCGCAGCACGTCAATGGAGACGCGGGCATCTTCGGAATAGGGGCTGAGGGAGTAGATTCCGGGCAGGTCGATGAGGGTCAGATCGTCGCGGCCGACGCCGGCCATGAGGCCCATGCGCTGTTCCACAGTGACGCCGGGAAAGTTGGCAACCTTCTGGCGAAGTCCGGTCAAGCGATTGAAAAGAGTGGATTTGCCAGCGTTGGGCGGGCCGATCAAGACCACGGTCTTGAGCGCCCCCGGCGGAGGCGGAGCAGCGGGCGGCTTGAAAGATGGCGGGGTGCAGCAGGCGCTCATCGCGCGGCCTCAATCAACTCAGGGAGTTCCTCGGATTCGGGATCCTTTGCGTCTTCGGTCTCCGGCTCGCGGACACGGATGGCTTCCGCGGTCTCATGGCGCAGAGCGATTTCCATGCCGTCCACGCCGTATACTGTGGGATCGCCGGCCGGAGCGCGACGCAGGGCCGTGACCAGCGCATCGGGGACAAAGCCCATATGCATCAGATGGTTCTGTACGGAATCAGGCAGGTCGAGGGCCACCAGGACCCCGCTTTCGCCGATCTTCAGTTCACTTAGCACGCTCAACCGCCGTACCCCGATGGGCTGCCGAAAGGGCAGCAGGTTCAAATTGCGACCGGAATGGTCGTAATTAAGTATACGACCATTTCGCGCTGTGCCGCAAACGCTGGATTGCAACTCTTCCGTATCGTTCATGCGTATGGCTCAACTTCCGGGAGGGGAACGGCCGGTGCAGACTCAGCGGCGCCGCCCAGACCCCTGGAGCGGACCTCTCTACCGACTTCATCGGACCGACGAGATCTTTTTATCAGTCGAAAGGGGCTTTTGAATGTGATTCAGATCACTTTGAAAGGGGCTAAGAAAGCCATTGCGAGGGAAGAGAAAGGGGTGATACAAGGGCTCCATGCAGGCAGAGGAGTTTCGCGCATCATTGACACGGGATGAGCCGCCGGATGGGCTGCCGGCACCGCTTGCCGCGTTGTGGTGGGACGCGAAAGGGGAGTGGGCGCGGGCGCATTCGCTGGTGGACGAGTTGGAAACTGGCGAGGCCATGGCCGTTCACGCCTACCTGCACCGCAAAGAGGGCTCGGCTGGGAATGCGGAGTACTGGTACGAGCGGGCCGGGCGGAAGTTCTACCGGGAGGCGCTCGAAGCCGAGTGGGAGGCGCTGGTCGAAGGGCTGAGGGCCTGAGCGGACTGCCCGCGGCAGGCCGATGCCCGAGCCGGCAGGGGGTATCCAGCAGCCCCATGAGCAGATGATCCCGCAATGACGGGCGCCGCTTTGCAGGCGCGTTATCTCCAATTCCCCATCAGCACAAACGGCGCCCAATAGTAGGGATGCCTGAAGCCTGCCGGAACGTCTACGTTGGCCAAGCCGATACCCCTGGCACCGGCGCCGGAATCCGGCTGCACGCTGCCTTGCAGAAGATCGAGTTGTGCCTGCCGCAGCGCCTCGACCTTGGTTACCCTGCCTCCGCCGTCAGCCCATCTTTTGTAGAAATCGCCCATCAACATGCCGGTGCTGGCGTCGTTCACCTCCCACAGCGAAGAGATCACTGCTTTGGCTCCCTTCAGTTGCGCTGTCGTGCCCAGCCCATCCACCTCGCGCCCGTCGCTTGCGTTTCCGCTCATCCCCGTCTCGCAGGCTGAGAGCGTCAGCAGGTCTGTATCTTCCAGGCTGAGCTTCTGGTTGTCGCGGAAGCCGGCTACCGTCAGGTGAAATGCGGTGCTGCCCTGCTGCTGGCCCGCCAGCAGCAGGTAAGACTGACTGTCATCTCCCGGCTTGAACACAAAATGGCTGGCGATATGCACCACGGTGTGCTGGCCACCTAGCTGAGTTTCCATCGCCTTCTCGGTAAATTGCCCGTCGAGCAGAATCGTTCCCGGCAAGACTCCGTGAACGGTTTGCGCCTGCGCGTCCTTGACTACGTCGTTCAACTCGCCGACCACCGCCGGCAGCGCGGGCAATCCCTCTTCGTACTGGCGCGAAATCCCCATCGCCGCAGCGCTCAAGTTGCTTACATCCGGCTTTTCGCCGAGGTGCGCAATGCTGGCCGGAGTGATGGTCACCGTGTTGTACTTTTCCACCACATATTGCTTTCCATCGTAGAGCGCAGCTATGGGAACGTAGCGCAGCACGCCGTCCAGCGACCACACCAGAGTCTGCGCCTCAGCCTGATCCAGATCCGTCTTTACCGGCGCAATCAATATCTTGTACAGTTCCTGCGCCATCGGCTTCGGGTCCGATGCCGGAGTGCGCAGCACTTGCTCGAAGGCCGCGACCTTCTTATTGAGTTCCTCTTCCGGGATTGCATATTCCCGCGCAACCGCCGCCGATCCGGTAATCACGATGAGGCTGGTTCGATCCTTGCCCACCAGCGTGTAGAGCGCCACAGTGTGCGGCATCTTGGCGATCGTCTGCTTGAGCAGGCTTACGTTGCCTTTCACATCGGCTACCTGTTTGTTCGCATCGCCGTTCTTCCCAAACAGCACATAAAGCCGGGCGTAATAATCGTTGAGTTCTTTGCTCGCTCCATTGAGCCGATCGGACAGTTGCTGGTACTGCTTCTCCTGCTCTGGCGTACGCGAGCCGATCTTCTTCAACACCGCCCATTGCTCGCCCAGCGAAACAAGTTGCGCGGTGGATTTCTGGTAGTCCTCCGCGGCCTGTCTCTCGGCGGGTGTCAATGTGAGCGGGCTGAGCGTGTCTGCCGCGCTTCCACGGGTGTAATCCGAGTATTCCTGCTGCTTGAGCAGATCGAGCGCCTGCTGCGCCTCAGGAAGCCTTCCCTGGGCAATGAGCAGGTCCGCCAAATCGTGATAATAGCTATCTCTTGACGCGAGAAAACTCTTTTGCAACGCCTTGTCGAGGCCCTGGATATTGCTGCGCACCTGCTGCAAGAGGTTGACTGCCTGCTTGCCGTAGAAGATGGCCAGGGCGGGCTGCGCAGCCGTCAGATTGTGCATCTGATTGCGAAAAACGAGCGCTTCCAGAATTGGGTCACTGACTGCGGAAGCCAGTGGCAAGGCCTGGTTGCAGTACTCCAGCGCCTTTTGATTCTCGCCGCCCCTGTAGTAGATCGCGCAGGTGTTGTTGAGCGCCATGGCTTCGCCTTCCCGGTCGCCTACCTGACGCAGAATGGGCAGTGCCCGATTATAGAATTCCAGCGATTGTTGTCTTTCTTCGGCGATGTAGTAGACATTGCCGATGTTGACCAGCGTTTCGGCCTCGCCTCTGCGCTCCCTTGCGTTCGCTCGAATCGTAAGCGCCCGGTTCAGGTAGTCCAGCGCCTTCTGTTTCTCTCCAAGATCGTAGTAAGTCACGCCGATGTTGTTGAGCGTCGATCCCTCGCCGTCGCGGTCGCCTGCCCGCACAATGACGGGCAGACTCTGGTTGTAGTAGTCCAGCGCCTTCTGTATTTCCCCAAGATTGTTGTAGATGTTGCCGATGTTGTTCAGAGCCATTGCCTCACCGGCGCTGTTTTCCGCGAGGCGAAAGATTGGCAGGGCGCGGTCATAGTACTCCAGCGCCTTTTGTTTTTCGCCCAGATCGGCGTAGACAAGTCCGATATCGTTTAGCGTCCAGGCTTCGCCGTCATGGTTGCCCGTGTCGCGTTGAATCGGCAGCGTCCGATCGTAATACTCCAGCGCCTTCTGCCTTTCGCCGAGATCGTTGTAGACGAGTCCAGTTTGGCGCAGCGTCTCTGCCTCGCCGCGGCGGTCGCCCACCTCGCGTTGAATGGTCAGCGCCTGGTTGTAACAATCGAGCGCCTTCTGCTTTTCCCCAAGGCCGTTGTAGACCTGCCCTATGTTGCGCAGCATCTCTGCCTCGCCGGGGCGGTTGCCCGTAACGCGTAGTATGGGCAGTGCCCGGTTGTATTCATCCAGCGCCTTCTGCTTCTCGCCAAGAATGCTGTGAGCGTTGCCAAGATTGTTCAGCGTCGTGGCTTCAAAGGTACGGTTGCCCACCAACTGCGCGATCGGCAGCGCGCTGTTGTAGTACTGCAGCGCCTTTTGTCTTTCCCCAAGAGCAAGGTAGAGATTGCCGATGTTGTTCAGTATCCTCGTCTCAAAGGCTCGGTCGCCTGCTTGATGCGAAATTGGCAGTGCCAGGAGATAGGATTCCAGCGCCTTCTGCTTTTCGCCCATAGCGAGGTAGACAACGCCGATATTGTTCAGCGTTCCGGCCTCGCCGTCCTGGTCGCCCGTCTGACGAAAGATGGACAGCGCCTGATTGTAGCTGTCCAGCGCCTTCTGCTTCTCTCCTAAAATGAAGTACACGACACCGGCGCGACGCAGGATCGTTGCTTCCAGATTGCTGTCGCCTACCTTTCGCGCCAGGAGCAGTGCCCGATCGTGGAACTCCAGCGCCTTTCGATTCTGTCCGGTATTGTTATCAACCCAGCCAATGCCGTTCAGCGCCGTAGCCTGGCCTTTTTCATCGCCCGAGGCTGTGGCCAGGTCTAACGCCTGCTGAAAAAGATCGAGGGCCTTCTGATTTTGGCTCTGGTCGCGGTAGCAGCCCCCCATCCCGTTCAGCGCGGCGGTTTCCTCGGTTGTGTCCTTTGCGGAGCGGGCCGCCGTGAGTGCCTGATTGTAGGCGTCCAACGCGTCTCCGTAATCCGAAGTGCGGGAGTACAGCGCGCCTATCTGGTTGAGCGCCTTTGCCGCGCTCTTCGCGTCTGCTGCCGCTTGCGATGCCCGCAACGCTTCCTCGAGCTTGTGCAATTGAGATTGCAACTCAGCCGGCATTGGGGCGCTGGCAGGCGCAGCGGCTTGCGCCGGCGGTGGGGTTGTCTGGCCGGTCAGCGTAATGGGCTGGAGCAAGGTCCCGGCCAGAACCAACAGAAGACCACCGGCTAAGCGCCCCGGAAAAGAACGGGCATTCTCCATGCCGAAACCTCAGATCCCATTCAGAATGAGAAGATTCAATTGCCAAGAAGCTTACTACAGAGGGATGAACCGGAAGCGGACGACTGGAAGAGTGCCCATTGCTGGCTCCCCGTCGCTGGCGCGGGCAAGACGTTCGGGCTAGAATGCAGCTTTGGAACTCTGGAAGAGAGAACGACTATGCAATATCGCAATTTTGGCAGTCTCGGCTGGAAGGCTTCGGCACTGGGTTTTGGCTGCATGCGCTTCCCCACCGAGGATGGAAACCGTCTGAGTCCCAACATCGTCGAGGCCGAAGCGATCCGCATGATTCGTCACGCGATCGACAACGGCGTGAATTATCTCGACACCGCGTATCCCTATCACGGAGGGCAGAGCGAAGTGGTGGTGGGCAAGGCGCTCGAAGACGGCTACCGGGAAAAGGTGCGGCTGGCAACGAAGCTGCCGGTGTGGCAGGTCACGGAGCCAGAGGATTTCGACAAGCTGCTCAACGAGCAACTCAGGAAGCTGCAAACCAATCACATCGACTTTTACCTGCTGCACGCGCTGAGCCAAAGCCGCTGGCGGGAGATTGTGCTGAAGCACGATCTGCTGGAACAGGCGCGCGGGGCGCTGGCCGATGGGCGCATCCGGCATCTGGGTTTTTCGTTCCACGATACGTATGAAGGATTTGAAGAGATCGTGAATGGCAGCGATCTGTGGGGCTTCTGCCAGATTCAATACAACTACATGGATACGGAGACTCAGGCCGGGACGCGTGGGCTGAAACTGGCGGCAAGCAAAGGGCTGGCCGTGGTGGTGATGGAGCCGCTGATGGGCGGCAGGCTGGCCGATCCGCCGAAGGATGTGCGGGAAGCGATGGAGAATTTTCCCGTGCGGAGGTCGCCGGCCGAGTGGGCGCTCCAGTGGCTCTGGGATCAGCCGGAGGTTTCGGTGGTTTTGAGCGGCATGAGCACCATGCAGCAGGTGGATGAGAACCTGGGCTTTGCCGACAGCTCGCGGACGCATTCATTCAACTCGAAGGAGCGGGCGCTGATTGCCGAGGTCAGGGAGATGTACAGCGCGCGAACGGCGATTCCGTGCACGCGCTGCGGCTACTGCATGCCGTGCCCGAATGGCGTTTACATTCCGGCCAACTTCGAGTTCTACAACTACGCCAAGCTGTTCGACGACGTTGCGGGGGCGCGGTTCAAGTATCAGGTCTTTCTTACCGAGGGGCAGCGCTCGACCTGCTGCATCGACTGCGGCATGTGCGCGGAGCTGTGCCCGCAGTCGATTCCGATCAGCGAGTGGATGCCGAAGGTTTCCGCGCTGCTGGCCTGAGCTACGGCTTGGCTGGAGAGGCCGCGGCGGGCGCCGGATTGTCCGCGGCCTTCTCAGGAGCCGGAGGCGCGTCCAGAACGATGCGCTCGATGTTCCGTTTGGCTTTGACCAGCGTGAGGCCCAGATTCTTCTCAAGAGCCGCCCTGGCCGCTTCTACGTCCCCCATGGGCAGATCGAAGTTGGCGTCGAAGCTGCCGGCGATTCCGGTCTCATTGACCACCGGCTTGTCGAGAACTGTCTCCAGCGTCTGCGCAAGGCTGCCGAGGGTGCTCTTCAGCATCACCAACTTGGCCGCGTTCGGGTTATAGAAGCAATAGCTTCCTCGATCTGAATTGGCGGGGGGCAACAGGCTGGCGGTCTTGGGCGTTGCTTGAAGGACGTAGGCGTCTTCCTCCGTGGCTACGCGGCTCAACTTCATGCCGGTAGCCGTAGCAATTGCCAGTTCAATGGCTGGAGCCAGATCGTGGATGTCGCCATCCGGCGCGGCCAGATGCAGCGAGTATTTCTCATACGGTGCGGTCCCATGAATGACCAGACGACTCTGCGGCATGTCGGCCGCGTATGAAAAAAGCATGGAGAGCGGCGCGTTGAGCATATCTTCGGTGTACGAATTGTCTGTCTTGCCAGGACGACGATGGACGAAAACCGTTTTGCCCGCCGGATCGCCGGGACGAATGGAGAGGTCGAAAAGCGGCTTGGGGCCGTCTATTCCGGCGGTCACGCCATCGGTCGCGGCCTTTGCTTCCTTGAATGCCTGTTCGCGTCTTTCCGCTGTTTCGTCGTTCGCAGGGAAGGTGGCCGGCTTGCCGCCGGCCAGCGCCAGCAATTGTTCCTTGGTCAACAGGTTCGGTTGCAGAATCGCCGCAACCCGACCCTGTGAATCGATCACAAAGGTGCGTGGACGGAAGGTAACGCCGTAGGCGTCAACGATCTTCTTGCTGGTGTCGAAGCCCAGCCAGCCGCCGATGGGCAGCGTCGTCAGAAACTTCTTCACCAGGGCCGGGTCCTCGTCGTCCACGGCGATGAACTGCACCTTGTTCGGGTCGAGCGACTGGATCAGAGAGTTCAGGTGAGGGATTTCCTCGACGCAGCCGCTGCACCAGGTGGCCCAGAACTCGAGCACCACGACTTTGCCGCGCAGGGAAGGCCAATCGGTTTTGGCGCCCGCGGGGGCTTGCAGCAGATCGGTGAAGGTGAGTGCGGGAGCGGGCTGGCCAACGGCGGGCGCAGCGGCGCGGGCAGAGAGGCAGGAAGCGGCGGCCAGAGCGAACGCCGCCAAGCCGAGTCGATTCAGTCGCATGTGTGCTGTCCTCCTTGTATTGTGCACCGCGGAGGGTGCGAATTGCTCCCGGCTGAAACAAAAAAACAGTTGCGGCCGCAGGATCGCAGTGGATTGTTTTGAGCGATTTTCAGGCAATCTATCCGCTTTGACGCAGGATTCCAGGAGAACGTTCGGGCGAGATTTTTTTGAGGTCCGATACGGGGAAGATGGAGGGTGGCAAGGGAGCCAAGGTGTTTTTCATATTATGAATAAAAATTCATAATATGGTATTCCGTACCCGCCCTGTGTCCCTCATCACTGCCACTCTACCCCTCCCAGAGAGGAGACTCAAACCAGCGGTTGATTTCCGCAGGCCGCGCTATGAGGCAAAGGGAATGAGTGAACAGAAAATGGTAATCCTTGATGGGAACGAGGCAGCCGCTTCGGTAGCCTATCGTCTCTCCGAAGTCGTCGCCATCTACCCCATCACCCCCTCGTCGCCAATGGCCGAGTGGGCCGATCAGTGGCGCTCCGAGGGAAAGAAAAACATTTGGGGCGCATTGCCCATCGTGGAAGAACTTCAGAGCGAAGGCGGCGCGTCTGGCGCGCTGCACGGCGCGTTGCAGGCGGGCGCTTTCGGCACCACCTTCACGGCCTCGCAAGGCTTGCTGTTGATGATTCCCAACATGTTCAAGATCGCCGGCGAGTTGACCCCGGCGACGATGCATGTGACGGCCCGCACGCTGGCCACCCATGCGCTGTCGATCTTCGGCGACCACTCCGACGTGATGGCCTGCCGCTCGACGGGCTGGGCGATGTTGTGCTCGAACTCGGTGCAGGAGGTTCACGATCTTGCGCTGGTGGCGCAGGTAGCCACGCTTGAATCCCGCATTCCTTTCATCCATTTCTTCGACGGTTTCCGCACTTCGCATGAAGTAGGCAAGATTCTTCCCATCGGCGACGAAACGATCCGCGCGATGGTGGACGACAAGTATCTGATCGAGTACCGGCAGAGGGCATTGAGCCCCGACCGTCCGATCATCCGGGGCACGGCGCAGAATCCCGATGTCTTCTTCCAGGCGCGCGAGGCTTGCACGCCGTTCCATGCCGCGGTTCCGGGCATTGTGCAGTCGGTGATGGACCGCTTTGCCGCGCAGACCGGCCGCGCCTATCATCTGTTCGACTACTACGGCGCGCCGGATGCCGAGCGCGTGATCGTGCTGATGGGTTCCGGCGCCGAAGCGGCCGAGGAAGCCGTCGACCTGATGGCCAAGCAGGGCGAAAAGGTGGGCATGGTCAAGGTTCGCCTGTTCCGACCCTTCGACAGCAAGGCCTTCCTCTCCGCGCTGCCCTCGACGGTGAAGTCGATTGCCGTACTCGACCGCTGCAAGGAGCCCGGCGCCTGCGGCGAGCCGCTCTACCAGGACATCGTGACCGTGCTGGCCGAGAACTCGGCCACGCTGCCGTTTGCCAAGCCGACCGTGATTGGCGGACGCTATGGCCTCTCCTCAAAGGAATTCACGCCGGCCATGATCAAGGGGATCTTCGACGAGTTGCTGAAGCCAGCACCGAAGAACAGCTTCACCATCGGCATCGACGACGACGTGACGCACAGCAGCCTGAGCTACGATCCGAGCTTCTCGACCGAGGATCCGAAGACGGTGCGTGCGCTGTTCTACGGCCTGGGTTCCGACGGGACCGTGGGCGCCAACAAGAACTCGATCAAGATCATCGGCAGCGAAACGCCGAACTATGCGCAGGGCTACTTCGTTTACGACTCGAAGAAGTCCGGATCGATGACCACCTCGCACCTGCGCTTTGGGCCGAACCCGATCCGTTCGAGCTATCTGATTACCCGCGCCAGCTTTGTGGCCTGCCACAACTTCAGCTTCCTGGAGAAGATGGACGGGGTGGAAGCGGCGATGCCGGGCGCGGTCTTCCTGCTCAACTCGCCCTACCCGGCGGCCGAGGTCTGGGACCATCTGCCCAAGACGATGCAGCAGGAGATGCTGCGCAAGAAGATCGAGTTCTATGTGATCGACGGCTACAAGGTGGCGCGCGAGGCCGGCATGGGCACGCGCATCAACACCATCATGCAGACCTGCTTCTTCGCCATCAGCGGCGTGCTGCCGCGCGAGGAAGCGATCGCGCAGATCAAGAAGGCCATCAAGAAGACCTATGGCAAGCGCGGCGAGGCTGTGGTGGCCAAGAACTTTGCGGCCGTGGACGCGGCGCTGGCGCATTTGGAAAAGGTGGAGTTGCCGGCGGCGGTTTCGTCCGATTTCGATCTGATTCCCTCCATCTCGAGCAAGGCGCCGGAGTTTGTGCGCAACGTGCTGGGACAGATTGCGGCGGGTCACGGAGACCTGCTTCCGGTAAGCGCGATTCCGGCCGGCGGGGCCTTCCCGACGGGCACGGCGCAGTATGAAAAGCGCAACATTGCGCAGTTCATTCCGGTTTGGGACAAGGACCTGTGCATCCAGTGCGGCAAGTGCGCGATGGTTTGCCCGCACGCGGTGATTCGCGCCAAGGTGTACAGCCCCGAGGCGGCGGCGAACGCGCCGGAGACCTTCCAGTGGGCCAAGCCCAAGTGGAAGGGCATGGAGCAGGACCGCTACACGCTGCAGATTGCACCTGAAGACTGCACCGGCTGCGGGGTCTGCGTGGAAGTTTGCCCGGTGAAGAGCAAGAGCGACACCAGCAAGAAGGCGATCAATATGGCGCCGCAAATCCCGCTGCGCGAGGCCGAGGCCGCCAACTGGGACTTCTTCCTCAGCCTGCCCGAGGTGGACCGCTCCAAACTGTCGCACAGCCAGGTGAAGGATCTGCAACTGCTGCAGCCGCTCTTCGAGTTCTCGGGCGCCTGCGCGGGCTGCGGCGAGACGGCGTATGTGAAGCTGCTGACCCAGCTCTTCGGCGATCGTCTGTATATTGCGAACGCGACGGGCTGCTCGTCGATCTACGGCGGCAACCTGCCCACGACGCCTTACACCAAGAACGCCGAAGGCCGCGGACCGACCTGGGCCAACTCGCTCTTCGAGGACAACGCGGAGTTCGGCTTCGGCATGAGAATCGCGCTGGATCAGCAGAAGGAATTCGCGGAATTGCTGACCAAGCGGCTGGCTCCGGCCATCGGCGACGAACTGGTGACCGCTCTGCTCACGGCTTCGCAGAAGACCGAGACGGAGATCAACGAACAGCGCGAGCGCGTGAAGGTGCTGCGCCAGAAGCTGGCCGCTGACGGCAGTTCCGACGCACGGAACCTGCTGGCCATTGCCGACTCGCTGGTGCGCAAGAGCGTGTGGATTCTGGGCGGCGACGGATGGGCGTACGACATCGGCTTCGGCGGCCTGGATCATGTGCTCGGCTCGGGCAAGAACATCAATGTGCTGGTGCTGGATACCGAGGTTTACTCGAACACCGGCGGCCAGATGTCCAAGTCGACGCCGCGCGGCGCGGTAGCCAAGTTTGCCGCGGCCGGCAAGCCAAACAGCAAGAAGGACCTGGCCATGGAAGCGGTCAGCTACGGATCGGTGTATGTGGCCAAGGTGGCGCTGGGCGGCAACGACAGCCATGTGGCCAAGGCCTTCCAAGAGGCCGAGGCGCACGAGGGTCCGTCGATCATCATCGCCTACGCCAGTTGCATCGCCCACGGCTACGATCTGGTTCACGGCCTGGAGCAGCAGAAGCTGGCCGTGCAGTCCGGTTACTGGCCGCTGATGCGCTACAACCCCGACCTGCGCGAATCGGGCAAGAATCCCTTCCAGCTCGACTCGAAGGCACCGGCGATCCGGCTCAAGGAATACAGCTACCGCGAGGCGCGTTACACTATGCTGGCGCGCAGCAATCCGGAACTGGCCGCCAAGCTGCTCGCGGAAGCGCAGGATGACGTCGAGCGCCAGTGGCGCGTATACTCCGCACGGGCCGCAATGCCGGGCCGCGGCGAGACGCCTCACATCGCTCCGGAAGAGAAGTCGGAAGAAACAGTGGCGGCGGGTAGTGCCGGAGGAACAAAATGATCGATTTTTCAACACAGTACCTGGGGCTCAAGCTGAGTGGCCCAATCGTGGTTTCGTCCACACCCCTCTCGGAGTCGATCGACAACGTGAAGCGCATGGAAGATGCGGGCGCTTCGGCGATTGTGCTGACCTCGCTCTTTGAGGAGCAGTTGGAACTGGAATCGCGGGCGCTGGACGAGGACCTTTCGCGAGGCACCGAGTCCTTTGCCGAGTCGCTTGGCTACCTGCCCGATCTGGCCGACTACCGCATGACGCAAGAGGTTTATCTCGAGCACATGCGGCGCGCCAAGGAAGCGGTTAAGATTCCGATCATGGGCAGCCTGAACGGCGCCACGACCGGCGGCTGGATCCGCTTCGCCAAGGATATGGAGCAGGCCGGGGCCGACGCCATCGAACTGAACACCTATGCGCTGGCGACGGACCGCAGCCAGACTTCAGCCGAGCTGGAATTGCAGCTTCTGGATCTGGTGGCCGCGGTTACGGGCGCGGTGAAGGTTCCGGTAGCCGTGAAGCTCTCGCAGTCGTTCACCAGCGTGCCACATCTTGTGGCACGCCTGGAGGACGTAGGAGCGAGCGGCGTGGTGCTGTTCAACCGCTTCTATCAGCCGGACTTCGACATCGAGACGCTGGAGGTGCGGCCCACGCTGCACTTCTCCACGCCTTCGGAGTTGCTGCCGCGGCTGCACTGGGCGGCCATTCTCTATGGCCACCTGAATATCGACCTCGCCATCTCGGGCGGTGTCCACTCGGCCGAGGATGTGCTCAAAGGCATCATGGCCGGCGCGGGCATCACGATGATGGCTTCAGCGCTGCACATTCACGGCATCGACCACATCGGCCGCGTGCTGGCGGACCTGCGCTACTGGCTGGAAAAGCGCGAGTACACCTCGCTCTGGGAGACGCGCGGCTGCCTGAGCCGGCGCTCCGTGCCCGATACCTCTCCGTTCGACCGCGGCAACTACATCAAGACGCTCAGCTCGTACAGTTTGCGTCAGACGGTAGCCGCGTTCTAAGCAGAGACAGCAAAAGCAAGATCGTTTTCCTGGAGGCTGACGGCGGTCGCACTACGGTGCGGGCGCCGTTGGCTTTTTGGGGCTTCTTCCGAGTCGCCTACGCAGACAGAGAGCCATTACGGGTGCTGTGGCTGTTCCTGGGGTTCCTGACCGCTGAGAAGACGCGAGACAGTCGCTTCGAGCCGATCGCA
Source organism: Occallatibacter sp. (assembly GCA_049515995.1). Lineage (GTDB taxonomy): Bacteria > Acidobacteriota > Terriglobia > Terriglobales > Acidobacteriaceae > Telmatobacter. The sequence continues at coordinate 17,583 of JBEKTO010000019.1, forward strand.
CGCTTCGGGAAGCGCGGCGGTCACGGCGGCGCTGAAGTCTTCGCCGAGAGCGGTCGAGCCGGCGCCAACGGTCAGCAGGAAAGCATTGCAGGGCAGGGAATTGTAGAGTTCGCGTCCCAGTGCGAGCAGTTCCGGAGCGCCCAGATGGTGGGTCGCCAGTCCTTCTTGGGCAACGGCAGGCTCGACGGGAAGAAGCCGCACCGATCCGGGTGGGGAATCGATGGAACAATCGATGAACAAGACCGATTGAGCGCGGGCGACTTCCTCGGCCAGTTCGGGAGCCCACTGCTGGCGGGCGAGGACGCGTACACCGGATTCAGGCTGGAATCGCCGTTCTGCCCACTGAGCGAGCCAAGGCCCGAGGCTGTCATCCCCGCGCAGCGTGTTGCCGCAGGCGAGAATGAGGCATCGGGCCCTGGGTAGGCTCATGGATGTGCCGCCGGTTAGCGGATGACCTGGTCGACAAGCTCGCCGTCGGCGTTTAGCAGAGTCAAAGCCAGCGGCATCTTGCCGAAGGCGTGCGTGGAGCAACTGAGGCAGGGATCGAAGGTGCGGACCACGGCCTCGACACGGTTGAGGATGCCTTCGGTGAACTTGCCATTCTTCACATAGGCCTTTGCGGCCTGCAAGACGCCCTTGTTCATGGCGTTATTGTTCTGGCCGGTGGCGATGACCAGATTGGCCCAGGTGATGAGGCCGTTCTCGTCCACCTTGTAGTGATGATTGAGCGTGCCGCGAGGCGCCTCCGCCTGGCCCGCTCCCTCCAGCCGGTTGACGCCAGCGGTAGCGCGCACCTGCTTGTCGAGGATGAGCGGATCGGTGAGGATCTGCTCGATCTTCTCAATGCCGTAGAGGATCTCGATGAGCCGCGCGTGATGGTAGTAGAAGGAGCTCTCGACCGGACCGTTCGCGAGCTGCTTGAACGCGGCGAGTTCGACCTCGGCCTTGGGAGTTCCCATGGACTTGACGATGTTGAGCCGCGCCAGCGGGCCTACGCGATAGCTGCCCTCGGGATAGCCGAGCGGCTTGTAGTAGGCGAACTTGGTGTAGCTGTAGTTTTCGACGGCCTCGCCAATGACTTCGGTGTACTTGCTGGCCGTGATGCCGTCCTCGATGGTGTTGCCCTTGGGGTCGATCAGCCGCAGCGCGCCGTCGGTGAACTCGATGGACTCATCGTCGTTGATCAGGCTCATGTAGTTCGACGGGAAGTTGGCGAAGACCTCGATCTCGGGCTTGAAGGTGTCGGCGATCTGCTTGTACGCTTCGAGCGCCATGGCAATGCCGGCGTAGGCTTCGGGAAGCATGGCGAGGATCTCGTCGCGCTTGGCCGGGGCCAGAGGCTCGGTGACGCCGCCGGGGACAACCCATCCGGGATGGATGCGCTTGTCGCCCAGCAGTTCGATGATGTGCTGGCCGAAGCGGCGTAGGGCGATGCCGGCGCGGCCGAGTTCGGGCTTGGCGGCGACGACGCCGAAGATGTTGCGCGCCACCGGATCGGACTCCATGCCCAGCAGCAGATCGGGCGAGGAGAGATAGAAGAAGCTCAGCGCGTGGGACTGCACCATCTGGGCGAGGTTCAACATGCGCCGCAACTGCGCGGCGGTATGCGGAATCCGGACCGACATGATGGCTTCGCAGGCCTTGGCCGAGGCAATCAGGTGGCTGACCGGGCAGATACCGCAGATGCGCGCCATCAGGCTGGGCATTTCGTAGAACGGACGGCCCTCGGAAAACTTCTCAAAGCCGCGGACCTGCGTGACGTGGAAATGGGCGTCCTCGACCTGGCCCTTGGCGTCGAGCATGATGGTGATCTTGCCGTGTCCTTCCAGGCGGGTTACCGGATCGATAGTAATGGTCTGGCTCATGGCTCAGGCTCCAAATCGGGTGAGGGCCGGAATATCCAGCGGCTCGCCGGTTACCAGCGCAACAAGCGCCGAGTGAAAGGTATCGGCCGAGGGCGGACAGCCGGGCAGGAAGACGTCCACCTTGACAAACTCATGGATGGGACGCACCACGCGGAGCAGTTTGGGCACCACGACGCAGGGAATCTGCTGCTGGACATCGGCATTCTCGATGTAAGCCCGGTCCAGGATGGCCTCCGGGCCGATCGGATTGCGCATCGAGGGCACATTGCCCGCGACGGCGCAGTCGCCCATGGCCACCAGCAGCTTGGAGTGGGCGCGAATCTTCTTGATTTTCTTCTCGTCGTCCACCGAGGCTACCGCACCCTCGACGAGCGCAATATCCACTTCGTCGGGGAACTCCTTGGCATCCACAATGGGGCTGTAGACCACATCGACAAGCTCCGCCAAATCGAGGAGCCGTTCATCCATGTCGAGAAACGACATGTGGCAGCCGGAACATCCGTCCAGCCAAACCGTTGCAACTTTCAGCTTGCTCATTGCGCTTCCCTCATAAGATTCAGGTAAGGAAGAAAATCGGGATTCTTTGGATGATCGGAGCCGACCTTGCTCTTGTCAAAGAGGGCGCCGGTCGGACAAACCTGCACGCACTTGCCGCAGCGAGTGCAACTGGAAGCTCCCCAGTCTTCGTGCAGGTCGGAGATGATGATGGCGTCGATGCCCCGGCCCATCACATCCCACACATGAGCGCCTTCGATTTCAGCGCAAACCCGCACGCAGCGGGTGCACAGGATGCAGCGGTTGTGGTCGGCCGTGAAACGATCGTGCGAGGCGTCGACGGTCAATTCGGGGTTGCGATAGGGCAAGCGGACGTGCGTGAGGCCCTGTTGCTGTCCGAGTGCCTGCAATTCGCAATGGCCGTTGGAGACGCAGACCGAGCAGATGTGATTGCGCTCGGCGAAGAGCATCTCGAGGATGGTGCGGCGGTGCTTCTTGAGCCGCTCGGTATTCGTGCTGACTTCCATGCCCTCATGGACGGTGGCCACGCAGGCGGGCAAGAGCTTGTTGCTGCCCTTGATCTCCACCAGGCACAAGCGGCACGCGCCCACGTCGCTCAGGCCGTCGAGATGGCAGAGGGTGGGAATGTCGATGTCGTTCTCGCGCGCCACTTCGAGGATGGTCTGGCCTCGGCGGGCGCTCACTTCCTGCTCATCGATGATCAGGGTTTTAACTTCTGCGGCGTCACTCATGCGAGCACCTCCACGGGAGCTTCAATGTTGCAGACGCCGGCCGGGCAGCGCTTGTTCACGATGTGCTCGATGTACTCGTTCTTGAAGTACTTGAGCGTGCTGAGCACGGGGTTGGGCGCCGTCTGACCGAGACCGCAGAGACTGGCTTCCTTGACCGTGGTGCAGAGATCGACGAGCAGATCGAGATCCTCCATGGTTCCCTTGCCCTCGCAGATGCGGGAGAGCAGGGTGTGCATCTGGGCCGTGCCGGCGCGGCAAGGGATGCACTTTCCGCAGGATTCGGTCATGCAGAACTCGATGAAGAACTTGGCCACGTTGACCATGCAGGAGGTGTCGTCCATCACGATCATGCCGCCGGAGCCCATGATGGAGCCGACCGCGAGCAGAGCATCGTAACTGACGCCGATGTCGAGCATCTCGGCGGGCAGACAGCCGCCCGAAGGACCACCGGTCTGAACCGCCTTGAAGGTGTGGCCGTCGGGTACGCCGCCGCCGATGGTCTCGATGATTTCACGGAGCTTGATGCCCATGGGCACTTCGACCAGGCCGGTGTTGGTGATCTTGCCGGTGAGGGCGAAGACCTTGGTGCCTTTGCTTCTTTCAGAGCCCATGGCGGCAAACCAGCGGCCGCCCTTGCGGACGATGGGGGCGATGTTGGCAAAGGTTTCGACGTTATTGATGAGCGTGGGCTTGCCAAAAAGACCGCTTACTGCCGGATACGGCGGCCGGGGTTTGGGCGTGCCGCGCTTGCCCTCGATGGAGGCGATCAGAGCCGTCTCTTCGCCGCAGACAAACGCTCCCGCACCGAGGCGAATTTCAATGTCGAAGTTGAAGGGCGTATTGCCGATGTTGTTGCCCAGCAGACCGCGACGCCGTGCATCGCGCAGGGCGGCTGTCAGACGGGCGACCGCCAGCGGATACTCGGCCCGGACATAGATGAAGCCCTTGCTGGCGCCCACGGCGTAGGCCGCGATGGCCATGCCCTCGATGACGCGCTGCGGATCGCTCTCAAGAACGCTGCGATCCATGAACGCGCCGGGGTCGCCCTCGTCGCCGTTGCAGATGACGTATTTAATGTCGCCGGCAGCCTTGGCCACAGTGCCCCACTTCAAACCGGTGGGATAACCGCCGCCGCCACGGCCGCGCAGGCCGCTTTCGGTAATGCGGTGAATGACGCCGTTGGGCGTGAGGTCGGTGAGCGACATCATCAGCGCCTGGTAGCCGTCGCGGGCGATGTAGTCGTCGATCTTTTCCGGATCGATGTGGCCGGAGTTCTCCAGCACCACATGCACCTGCTGATCGAAGTGGTCGCGCAGGTCGCACTGCAAGGCCGCCAGGGGCTCGCCGCCCAAGTTGGCCACCACGGCTTCAGCGTGGCTTTCGTTGACGTGCTGATAAAGGGTTTCCTCGGGGTCCACCAGAACCAATGGCCCGGCAGCGCACAATCCCATGCAACCGGTGCGGCGGACGAATGCATTCTTGCTCAGTGCCGAAACCGCGTTGGTCAGTGCGTCCTTCAACTTGTCCGAGTGCTGGCTAAGGCACCCGGTGCCCATACAGACATTGATCTCGTGGTCGTACTTGGCGTTCTCCGCGCGAACGGATTCGGCTATTTGGTCCAGTTCTTCAATCGTCATGCCACCGCCCACCTTTCCAGTTGCGCCAGCATCTGCTCGGCGGTCATCTGGCCATTCAGTTCGCCGTCAGTGAGGACCACCGGCGCACGGCCGCAGGCGCCCACGCAACGGGCCGTCGTCAGGCTGATCTGTCCATCCTTGGTGGTCTGGCCCTGCGGGATGCCGAGATGCTTTTCGGCCGCGGCGACCAGCTTGTCGGTGCCCTTGATGTAGCAGGCCGTGCCCGTGCAGATGGTCATGGTGTGCTTGCCGGGCGGTTTGAGGCTGAAGTAGTGGTAGAACGTCACCACTCCATACGCCTGGCTGAGGGGCACGCGCAACGAGCGCGCCACAAAGCGGATCGAGTCGTCGTCAAGGTAGCCGAACGAGGACTGCACGGTGTGGAGCGTTTCAATGAGCGCGTGACGGGCAAATCCATTTTTGCGCATGGTGCCGTTCACGATCTTCCAACGTTTGTCGTCGCTAGGGAGCGGCGGTGGTGTGAATGCTGGCACATTTCCTCCTGAATTCGGCTGGCACACCATTGTCACCGTGTTGTGGCTGCGCAGTCAACGAAATGCTGAATGCCACGAAAGCGGATGGAAGGCGCGCTTGCACTCCGCCGGAAGAAGAAGAAAGACACACGATTGGATGCATTCCGGCAGCAAAGCAATTAAAGAAGTCTGTAGTAACGATCGTCGGTGATGGTCGTCACTCGCAGCCTAAGTGACAGCGTTTTCTATAGCTTCCGTCCCGCATTGAAAGACCGCAAAAGAACCGTCTACGGGCGCTTTATCACCGAGCCGAAACCTTCCGCAAGGGAACTGCCAAGGGAGGCGATGGGCGGTCTGGACGGGGCGGAATACGACGGTCGCGAATGTTTTTTGTTGGCTCTCAATGCGGGAGCTGCGCGAGAATCCCAACGCGCCGCAAACGCAAGAAAATGTCAATACCTTTCCCAGTGCAGCACATCGTGCAAAGTGCGCTTTTCGATGACGGGCGACTCGGCGGGATACCCGACCGGGATGAGGCAGATCAGCCGGTACTCGTCCGGCGCTCCCACAAGAGCGCGGATCGAGTCGGCGTAGCCCTCCTTTTCGCCGGCCACCCAGCAGGCGCCCAACCCGTGCGCATGGGCTGCCAGGAGGATGTGCTCGCTGGCCGCCGAGCCGTCTTCAAGGTAATGCCCGGTCGGCTTGCAGAGGACCAGGATGCAGGCCGCGGCGGAAGCGATGAACTGCGCGTGGCCGGTGAGTTCAGGCAGTTTGCGCAGCGTCGCCTTGTCGGTGACGACGATAAACTCCCAGGGCTGCTCGTTCATGGCCGTCGCCGCCAGACGCGCAAAATCGACAATGTCTTCCAGGATTTCCCGCTCCACCGGCTGGCTGGTGTAAGCGCGAACGCTACGCCGCTCTTTCAGCAATTCCAGTTCCTTGCTCATTTGGGCCTTCTTCTTCAGTAGATTGTGTGTTGCTCTTGGCTCTTGCGATGCGGACCGATGCAAAGCCGTTTCCATCTTCATCATCGCTCACGGAAGAGAATGGGTCCGCGGCAGCGGACGAGCCGTTCTCATGCCCGCGGAGACCGGTGAATCCAGGCCAGGTTTGATTCGCTTCGCCTACCTGGCCGGGCGGAGATGAATGTCGTAGTCCCGATAGTCGATCTTGACGACGGTCTGGCCGAGCAGAAAGCTGTTGGAAACGGCTCGAGCGTTGGTGGCCATCGCAAAGCCGCTTACGCTGGCGTATCGGCGCATCATCTGCGTGGGGCCGGTGAAGACCGAGGGGCTCTTGGACGAGGTCCCCTGAATCTGAACGATCGAGTAGTCCTTGGCATCCACCCAAAGCGTTCCTTCGATGAGATTGGGGGCCTTCTGTTTGGGCGAGATGTCGAGAGCAAGGCAGTTGCGTCCGTCGATCTGCTGGATTCCGCCGGGCTTCAATTTCATCTCGTAATTCGCTGAAGTGAAAAAGGAGGCCTCCCGGTTGCCGGGCTCGTTGATGCGCTTCTCATTGTCCAGCAGCGTGCTCAGCACCAGGCGCTGGATGACCTCGGAGCCGGAGTGCGAAAGGATGTCGTAGCTCTTGCCGGTCTCCCGCCGGTAGGTAGTCTTGACCGTCATTTCCGCCGCGGGATGGTCTTCGTCCTTGTTCCGGTAGACGGCATAGTGCTCGGTGACGGTGTAGCTTGCAATGCCGTCATGCCGTGCCTGGACCGCCGCATCGACGCCTCGAATCACTGTTGACGCGTCCGGCGGCTGGGCCGGAAGCGGGATGAGACCGAAACTTCCCAAGGAACAGACAGCGGCAACCACGCGCGCCAAGCTATTTCGCCGCAAACTCATCATGCTTTCATTCTCCGCATCGCTTTCTTCCAGATTAAGCCTTCTTCCCGCTCGGGATGTGTGTGCGCGAGATGCGCTGGCATCGAACCGGACGGAGGGCAGAGAAGCCCATGCGCTATCCTTGTCTCCTGAAGCGAGGCTGGACCGTGGCTGAGACAACCCATCCTGAGCAGAGACGGCGCGAAGCGCTGCTGGTGAGCGGCGTGGTGCAGGGTGTGGGGTTCAGGCCCTTTGTCTACCGGCTGGCTTCGGAAGAGGGGCTGGCGGGCTTCACTGGCAACGATACGGATGGAGTGACAATCGAGATCGAGGGGCCTGGGCCAAGGGTCGAGGCATTTCTGGTCCGGTTGCGCGCGGAGACTCCGCCGCTGGCGCGGATCGACCGCGTAGCGCGGCGGGAGCTGGTCGCGAACGGAGAAGCGGGATTCCGAATTGCCGCCAGCCAGGTTCTGGGCCGCGTGAGCACGGGAATTCCGGCCGATGCAGCGACCTGTCCGGATTGTCTGCAGGAGCTGTTGGACCCCAGGGACCGGCGCTACCGGTATCCCTTTCTGAACTGCACCAACTGCGGGCCACGCTTCACGATTACGCGGCGCATTCCGTACGACCGGCCGCAGACCTCGATGGCCAAATTTCCCATGTGCGCGGCCTGCCAGGCCGAGTACGACGATCCGCTCAACAGGCGATTCCACGCGCAGCCGAATGCGTGCTGGGAGTGCGGGCCTCAGGTTTGGGTCTTGCAGACGGCGGACTCAGAGGCGATTTCTGGCGAAAAGGCTGTGGCCGCAACCATCGACCGGCTGGTGGCCGGAGAGATCATGGCGATCAAGGGGGTTGGTGGTTTTCACCTCAGCGTGGATGCGACAAACGAGAGGGCGGTGATGCGGCTGCGGGAGCGCAAGCACAGGTATGGCAAGCCGCTGGCGGTGGTGGTGAAGGATGTGGAGGCGGCGCGGGAGGTGTGTGCGCTGACGGCCGAGGAAGAGGCGCTGCTCACGACGCCGGCACGGCCGATTGTGCTGGCGCGGGCGCAGGCCGGCAACGGGATCGCGGCGGATGTGGCGCCGGGGATTCCGTGGCTGGGCGTGTTTCTTCCCTATGCGCCGCTGCAGCATCTGCTCTTTGCCGATCCCAGGGTGCGGGCGCTGGTGATGACCAGCGCCAACCTGAGCGAGGAGCCCATCGCCATCGACAACGACGAGGCGCGGGCGCGGCTGGGGGGAATTGCGGATGCTTTCCTGATGCACGACCGCGAGATTCTGCAGCGGTGCGACGATTCGGTAATGGCGATGGTGGATGGAGCGGCGCAACTGATCCGGCGGGCAAGAGGATTTGTGCCGCTGGGCGTGGAACTGCCACTTGATGCGCCTCCGCTGCTGGCCGTGGGCGGGCATTTGAAGAATGTCTTCGCGCTGGCGCGGGGACGGCACGTTTACCAGAGCCAGCACCTGGGCGATCTGGAGAACCTGACGGGATTGGAATTCTTCAAGGAGTCGCTCGGTCATCTGATGCGCACCTTCGAGATTGAGCCGGAGACGGTGGTGCACGATTTGCATCCGGGCTACCTGTCGAGCGAGTGGGCGAAGGAGTGGGCGCGGGAGCGCGGACTGAATTCGATCGCCGTGCAGCATCATCACGCGCATGTGGCCGGGTGCATGGCCGAGCATGGACTGACGGGGCCGGCGATTGGGCTGGCATTGGATGGGACGGGCTACGGGACGGATGGAAAGATCTGGGGCGGGGAGGTGCTGGTGAGCCGGCTGGATGGATTCGAGCGGTTCGCGCATCTCGACTACGTGCCCATGCCGGGTGGGGATGCGGCGGTGAAGGAGCCGTGGCGGATGGCGTTGGGGGCGCTTCATGCAGCGGGGTTTGATTTGGGCGCGCCGGAGACGTGGGGACTGGCGGGCGCGACGGAACCGGAGGCGCGGGTGCTCGCTCGGATGATGGAACGCGGAGTGAATACGCCGCTGACTTCGAGTTTGGGAAGGCTCTTCGACGCGGCGGCGGCGGTGATCCTGGGGCGGCGCGTGGTGGACTACGAGGCGCAGGCGGCGATCGAACTGGAAGGTCTGGCGGTGGACGAAGACGACGAACCCGGCTATGAGATGGAGTTGGCCGAGGGAGATTGGACGCGGCGCGAGCCAGTGAAGATTTGCGCGGCTCCGCTGTGGCGGAGCCTAGTGAAGGATTTGCGGGCTGGAGCGAGCAAGGCGCGGATCGGGGCGCGGTTTCATGCAGGCGTGGCGGCGGGATTTGTGCAGGCGGCGGTGCGGGCGCGGGCGGCGACGGGGTTGCAGCAGGTGGCGCTAAGCGGCGGATGCATGCATAACCGGCGGCTGACGAGGCTGCTGCGCGCGAAGTTAGAAGCCGAAGGGTTCACGGTCTATCAGCACGCACGAGTGAGTCCGGGAGACGGAGGGTTGAGTTATGGGCAGGCGGTGGTGGCGGCGGCGATATTGAGAAATGGGAGTTAGTCAGTACATCAGCACTGTCATGCCGCAGGTGGGCTATTCATCGGTCTTTCCTATAAGATACCATAGAAATACCAAAGATATAAAAGCTGAAAGACCGTAAAAGACCGTAGATGTCGATATCCCACCTTAGCCGCAAAAACAGAGACGCGGCGAAGGTGGGGCACCCGCTAACTCGACGTTCGTGGTCTCCCACCCTGGCGACAGAAGCACCAACCGCAGGTCCTTCGACTCGCTCCGCTCGCTCAGGATGACAGCAAGGATGTGGCACGGGGCACTTGCGGGCGGGGCAGGGTCAACGGCGAGCTAACCGGAGAGGCGCACTAACTCCTGGGCTTCGCTGCGCGGGCCGAGGATGGACATGCGGGGGATGCGACCGCGGACCATGGCGACTTCGTCGCAACGGTGCAGGCGCGGGCAGTTCTGGCAGTCTTTGAAGATCTTGTCGGGCAGTTCGGCCTTGTCTTCGACGGTGCGGAAGCCGTACTTGAAGAAGAAGTCGGGGACGCGGGTGAAGAGGCAGACGGATTGGATGCCGTGCTCTTCGGCTTCTTCGATGAGCGCGCCGAGGATGCGGCCGCCGGCGCCCTTGCCCTTGGCTTCGGGCTTGACCACGATGGAGCGCACCTCGGCCAGATGCGGGCCGTAGAGGTGGAGCGCGCCGCAACCGAGAAAGACGTTGCCATCCGACTCGGCGACGGTGAAGTCGCGAATGTTTTCGCAAATCTCAGCGAAGGCGCGCTTGAGCAGCGTGCCGTCGGTGGAGAGCGAGTTCACCAGGTCGTAGACGTTGGAGGCATCCTGAAGCCGGGCCTTACGCACCAGCATGGGCAGCCTCCTGGGTCAGAGAAGCAATGCGCGCCGATGCGCTGTCCAGCGCCTGGCGCACGCGCGCGCGCGCGGTTCCGCCGATCACGTCGTGGCAGTCGAGCGTGGCCGGGAGGGTGACGGCGGAGAAGAAGTCCTCTTCGAATTCGGGGCCAAACTGGCGCAGTTCGTCGAGCGTGAGATCGCCGAGTTCTACGCCCTTTTCGAGGCCGAAACGTACGGCATGGCCGATCTTTTCGTGCGCGGTGCGGAAGGGAACGCCCTTGTGGACGAGATAGGTCGCCGCGGCCATCGCATTCAGGTAGCCGCTCTGCGCGGCCTCGTTCATGCGCGGACGATTGAACTGAAGGGCGGCGGTGAAGTGGGCCACGAGCATGAGCATCCGCGGGACAAAATCTGCGGAGAAGGCCGGCTCCTGAGTCTCCTGCATGTCTTTATTGTAGGCCAGAGGCAGTCCCTTGAGAAGCAGCGTGACGGCCTGGGCCGCGCCGTGAATGCGGCCGACCTTGGCGCGGATCAGCTCGGTGAGATCGGGATTCTTCTTCTGCGGCATGGCGCTGGAGCCGGTGGAAAAGGCCTCGGGCAGCGCGACAAAGCCGTATTCCGCCGTGGCAAAGAGCGTGATCTCCTCGGCGAAGCGGCTCAGGTGCAGGCCGACAAATGTGAGCGCGTGCAGATATTCGAGGATGAAATCGCGATCGCTGGTGGCGTCGATGGAATTGGCCGTGGGAGCGGTGAAATCCAACTCGCGCGCGGCGATGGTGCGATCGAGCGCGAGGGTTGCGCCGGCCACGGCTCCCGAGCCCAAGGGACAGAAATTGAGCCGCGTCGCGCAATCGCGCAGGCGAGCGGCGTCGCGCAGCACCATCTCAACGTAAGCCAGCAGCCAGTGGGCGACGAGCACAGGTTCGGCGCGCTGGAGATGCGTGTAGCTAGGCATCACGGAGTCGCCGGCGGCGCGGGCCTGCTCAACGAGAGCGGCAGCCCACGCGGCCAGAGCTTCGACGACAAGACCGATTTGCGCGCGCACGTAGAGGCGCAGGTCGGTGGCGATCTGCTCGTTGCGGCTGCGGCCGGTGTGGAGCTTGAGGCCGAGCGAGCCGATGCGCTCGGCCAGCTTGAGTTCGACAAAGTGATGAATGTCTTCGGCGGAGGGGTGATTGCGCACCTCGGCCTGACCCGCTTCCGACGCGTGGTCCGCGGCAATCGCATCCAGCGCCGCGCGGAGCTCCGCTCCCTCACTTTTTGTAAGAATGTTTGCGGCAATTAGAGCGGACGCGTGCGCCTTGCTTGCGGCTACCTCCTGGGGGAGAAGCCGCCAGTCGAAGACGATGGAACGCTGCCACGCTTCGAAGTCCGCATTCAACGGCTCGCGAAAGCGGCCGGACCACATCTTGGTAGGGTTTTGTTCATTCGACATTGGTTTGTCTCTGATTCCTCAGCCTTCAGTTTTATCGGCTTGTTCGTCTGGCTCTTCCGGCGCGCAGTCGCAGCTCATCAATTGTTTCAACCGGCAGCTTCATGCATTTCGAGTTCGCTGCAGATGGCCATTGCTTTGAGTCCTCGTCTGTTGACATTCCCTCAGGGGCTAAAGCCCCGCTCATTTCAGGTCGTTTGCGGCACGACTGAAGTCGTGCCCTTTCAAAACACGAGATCTGCGATGGGTTTAGTTGCGGCTGAAGTCGTGCCCTTTCAAAACATAAACGAACCTCTGCGTGGCGGACACCCCTCGCTGCAACTCATGCTATTCCTTCTCCTTGCCGCTGTTGAGCTGGGGCATTTCGTTGCCTGTGCTGAGGGTGAGGAGGCCGGATGCGGCGTAGGTCAGCAGCTTATCGCGGGTGTCGGCGATGTCGAGATTGCGCATGGTGAGCTGGCCGATGCGGTCGCGCGGGGAGAAGGTGGATTCGGTCTTCTCCATGCTGAGGCGCTCGGGATGGAAGGTGAGGTTGGGCGACTCGGTGTTGAGGATGGAGTAGTCGTTGCCGCGGCGCAGCTCGAGGGTGACTTCGCCGGTGACGGGTTTGGCCACCCAGCGCTGGGCGGATTCGCGGAGCATGACGGCCTGGGAGTCGAACCAGCGGCCCTGGTAGAGGAGGCGGCCGAGCTTGCGGCCATTGTCGCGGTACTGCTCGATGGTGTCCTCGTTGTGAATGCCGGTGATGAGGCGCTCGTAGGCGATGAAGAGCAGGGCGAGGCCGGGGGCCTCGTAGATGCCGCGGGATTTGGCTTCGATGATGCGATTTTCAATTTGATCGGACATGCCGAGGCCGTGGCGTCCGCCGATGCGATTGGCTTCGAGAAGAAGTTCGACGGGGTCCGAGAACTCGCGGCCGTTGAGGGCGACGGGAAAGCCCTCTTCAAAGCGGATGGCGATCTGTTCGCGCTGGATTTCGACATCGTCGCGCCAGAAGGCCGCGCCCATGATGGGAACGACGATCTTGACGGAGGTAGAAAGGTGCTCCAGGTCCTTTGCTTCATGGGTTGCGCCGAGGAGGTTGGAGTCGGTGGAATAGGCCTTCTCGGAGGACATCTTGTAGGCGAAGCCGGAGCGTTGCATGAACGCGGACATCTCAGCGCGGCCGCCGAGCTCGTCGATGAACGCCGCGTCGAGCCATGGTTTGTAGATCTTGAGGCCAGGATTGACGAGCAGGCCGTAGCGATAGAAGCGCTCGATGTCGTTGCCCTTGTAGGTGGAGCCGTCGCCCCAGATGTGGACGTCGTCCTCCCGCATGGCGGCGACGAGCATGGTGCCGGTGACGGCGCGGCCGATGGGCGTGGTGTTGAAGTAGGGGACGCCGGCAGTGCTGATGTGGAAGGCGCCGGCCTGGAGCGCGGCGATGCCTTCGCGAACCAGAGGGCCGCGGCAGTCGATGAGGCGGGCCTTTTCAGCGCCGTATTCGAGGGCCTTGCGCGGAATTTCGTCGTAGTCGGTTTCGTCGGGCTGGCCCAGGTTAGCCGTGTAGGCGTAAGGGATGGCGCCCTTCTGCTTCATCCAGTGCAGGGCGGCGGAGGTGTCGAGCCCGCCGGAGAAGGCAATGCCGACTTTCTCCCCCGTGGGCAGTGATTCGAGAATTACGGACATGGTTGGGAACCTCATTCGTGGACAGTGGACAGTGGACAGTGAGCAGTTGCCAGAAGAATTGCTCTCGCGTGACTTCAAGCGCTTTCATCGCTTCCTCGATGGACACGATTGGAGAAGTCGCTCTTGCGATCCCGCAATCCCTCAGGGGCTAAAGCCCACCTCAATCTTGCTGCATTTGCGGCACGGCTAAAGTCGTGTCCTTTCAAAACATCGACTCAAGCGGAGATTCCTTCGTTGAAAACTGACCACTGTTCACTGTTCACTGTCCACTGTGTTGGCCAGGCCGCCGAGCAGGAGCAGCAGCAGAGCTTTCTGCACGTGCATCCGGTTTTCGGCCTGGTCGAAGACGATGGATTGCGGGCTGTCAATGACCGCGTCGGTGACTTCGTCATTGCGGCGGGCGGGCAGGCAGTGCATGAAGACCGCATCCGGCTTGGCCTTGGCCATCAGCGCCTCATTCACCTGGAAGGGGCGGAAGATGGGGGCGCGCTTGGTGGATTCGTGCTCGAAGCCCATGCTGACGCAGACATCGGTGTAGACCGCGTCTGCGCCTTCGACGGCGGCCTGCGGGTCCTGGAGCAGGCGCAGCTCGCAGCCGTTGGCCTGGGCGATGTCGCGGGCGATGGTCACGATCTCGATGTCTGGCGAGTAGCCGCGCGGCGTGGCCACGGTGACGTTGGTCCCGAGTTGCGCGCCGGTGAGCATGAGCGAATGGCATACGTTGTTGCCGTCGCCGACATAGGTGAAGTTGAGGCCGGCGGCGGTGCCGAAGTGCTCTTCGAGAGTCATGAAATCGGCCAGCGCCTGACAGGGATGCTCGAAGTCGGAGAGCGCATTGATGACGGGCACGCGCGCGTTGGCGGCCATTTCGGTGATGGTGTCGTGCGCGTAGGTGCGCAGCACGATGACGTCCACCCAGCGCTCGACGTTGCGGGCCACGTCGGCGATGGACTCGCGCTCGCCGAGCGGCGAACTGGTCTGATCGACGAAGATGGCGTTGCCGCCCATGGTGTTGATGCCGGTTTCGAAGGCCAGGCGCGTGCGCAGGCTGGCCTTCTCGAACATCAGCACCATCTGCTTGGCATCGAGGGCATGGCGATACTGGCGCGGATTGCGCTTGACGTCGTGGCCGAGCTTGAGGATGGCCCGCACCTCGGCGCTGGAGAGATCGGCGATGGAGCACATGTCCTCGCCGGCCAGCCGCGCGGCGGCGGCGAGAATATCGGGATCTTTGTCGACGGGAACGGCGGCCGCCGGGCGCTCAATAGTTGCTTTGCTAGCCATTGCAATGTCCTCCTACGGTGTGAGCTACGGCATGTTCGGTGAAGATTTCGTCCAGCGCCGCGATGGCGGTGTCCACGTGGGCGCGCTCCAGAATATACGGCGGCAGGAAGCGCAGCACCGTGTCGCTGGTGCAGTTGATGAGAATGTGGCGCTTGAGCATTTCGGCGACGGTGAGCTTGGCGAGTTCGGCCGAATCGAGTTCGGCAGCCACCATCAGCCCTTTACCGCGCACTTCGGTGATTGCGCTATGACGTTTCGCGAGAGAGCGGAGCTCCGCCTGGAAGTAATCGCCGACCTCGGTTGCGTGAGCCAGCAGATTTTCGTTGTCGATGTAATCGATGACGGCGCAGGCCACGGCGCAGGCCAGCGGTCCGCCGCCAAAGGTGGTGCCGTGCATGCCGGCGTGGAAGGAGCGCGCGACTTCTTCGGTGCAGAGCACCGCGCCCATGGGAATGCCTCCGGCGAGCGGCTTGGCCAGCGTGGTGATGTCGGGCTGAATGCCGTAGTGCTGATAGGCGCACCACTTGCCGGTGCGGCCCATGCCGCATTGAATCTCATCGGCGATGAGCAGAGCGCTGGTGGAAGTGGCCAGCGCGCGGGCCTCGGCCAAGAACTCCTGGGTGAGCGGACGGACGCCGCCTTCGCCCTGAACGGCTTCGACGAGGATGGCGCAGACTTCGCTGGAGAACTTCGTGCGCAGGTCGGCGACGTCGTTGAAGCGAACGAACTCGACGCCGGGAACGACGGGCGCGAAGGGCTCGCGGTACTTGGCCTTATAGGTGGTGGACATGGCGCCGAAGGTGCGGCCGTGAAAGCTCTGCTCTAACGCTAGGAATTTGGTGCCGATGTTGGCGCCTTCGCCGCGCAGGACGCCGGCATGAGCGCGGGCGAGCTTCAGCGCGCACTCCCAGGCTTCGGTTCCGGAGTTGCAGAAGAAGGCGCGGTCGAGGCCGGTGAGTTCGGTGAGGCGCAACGCCAGCTCCGCCTGCCCCTGGTGAAAGTAGAGGTTCGAGGTGTGGATGAGCGCGCTGCTCTGGCGGGCGATGGCTTCTTCAATCACCGGATGGCCGTAGCCGAGGGCGTTGACGCCGATGCCGCTGAGCAGGTCGAGGTACTTCGTACCGTTCTCGTCAATCATGTGAACGCCTTGACCGCCAACAAAGAGCAGGGGGTTGCGGTCATAGGTGGAAAGCAGGAGCCGCTTTTCGGCGGCTTGAATCTGTTCGAGTTTGGTCAATTCCATTTCTCCTGGTCCGTTTGTCCTGCGGACCGCTAGGCCACCATGACTTCGGTGCCGTGGGCTACGCGGGAGCTGCACAGGTCGGGCAAGGAGCCGGCCGCTTCCGCGGGCAAAATTCGTACGCGCTTGACGCCGTTCAACAAAGCCTCGCGGCAGGCGCTCAACTTGGGTAACATGCCGCCGGTGATGATGGCGCTCTTGGCCATCTCGGCGATTTGATCGATGGAGAGCCATCGGAGCACCTGGCCGGTGGCGCCCTTGACGCCGGGCACGTCGGTAAGAAAGACGAGCGCGTCGGCGTGGCAGGCGATGGCGCAGGCCGCGGCCATTTCGTCGGCGTTGATGTTGTAGTACTGGCCGTCAAAGCCCAGGGCCATCGAGGAAAGAACGGGCACGCCGTTCAGATTCCAGATGGCATCGAGCCAGCGGGGATCGCTGGCGGCGATTTCTCCCACGAATCCGAGATCGGGCGCGGTGCGCTTTTTGCGCGCGCGGAAGATGAGGCCATCGCCGCCGGAGAGGCCGACGGCCGGCACGCCGAGCGCGCCGAAGGCAGCCACCAGGCCTTTGTTCACCTTGCCGGCGAAGACCATGAGGGCGATGTCGCGGGTTTCGGCATCGGTGACGCGCAGGCCGTCGATGAATTCGCTCTGCTTGCCCAGCGCCTTCAACATGCGGGTCAACTGCACGCCGCCGCCGTGAACCACGGCCACCTGATTGCCGTCCCGCACCAGATCGGCGATGGCGCGGGTACAGCCCTCCAGCAGCGCCGGAGTCTCAAGACCCGCTCCACCCAACTTGACGACATACTTCATTCCAGCCCCTCCGCCTCGCCCCAGCCTTGCATCACGTTCAGGTTTTGCACGGCCTGAGAGGACGCGCCCTTCAACAAGTTGTCGAGGCAACAGACGAGGACCGCGCGGCGGCCGGCAGCGTCAAGCTGGAAGCCGATATCCGCGTAATTGGTGCGTACCGAGTATTGAATCTGCGGCAAAGCCTTGTCGTAGATGCGGACCATGGGACTGCCGGCGAAGAAGGCGCGATAGATCTTGGAAACGCGCTCCCTGGTCTGCGGCTCGTTGAAGCGCACGTACATGGTGGAGAGAATGCCGCGGGGAATGGGCAGCAGATGGGGCGTGAAGACGATCTGGCCGGCCTCGACGCCGATCTGCTCCAGCAATTCGCCGGTGTGGCGATGAGTAAAGGCGCCATAGGCCGAGAGATTGTCTGCCGCATACATGAAATGCGTCTTCGCGGTAGGGGCCTTGCCGGCTCCGCTTACCCCGCTCTTGGCGTCGGCGACGATGCCGTGCTCCAGATCGACCAGCCCGGCGGCCACCAGCGGCTTGAGGGGAAGAATGATCGAGGTTGCGTAGCAGCCGGGATTGGCGACTAGCCGCGCGCCCGCGATCTCGGCGCGATGCAGTTCGGGCATGCCGTAGACCGCCTCGGCCTGGATGATTCCGGCCTGCTTGGAGCCTTCATCCTCGAAGGCGTAGACTTCGCGATTGGCTGCCTCGTCGAGCCGCCACGCGCCGCTCAGATCGATGACGCGCAAGCCGCGTGCGAGCGCCTCGGGAACCCACTCGCGCGCCTGCTCGTGAGGAGTGGCCAGAAAGAGGACGTCTACGCCGAGATCGGTGAGGAGGTTCCACGAGAAGGGCTGCTGGCGCAGATTGCCAGAGCCTTTGCTGTCGGCCAGCTCGGGATGAATCTCAGCCAGAGGAACGCCGCCGCGCGCCGCGTCTTTCTCGTCCACGCGCCCGGCAAAGACTGGAGGCGTGCCTTGCAAGCGGGGATGGCGCAGCAACAGCCTGGCCAATTCGGCGCCCGCGTACCCTGTAACTCCCACAACCGCTGTTTGTATCCTGTTGGTCATGATTCCAGCATCGTCCTTAACCGGGCTTCCACTTCGCCTGCCAGGCGCGGGTCGGGACAGATCACCAGAACAGTGTCGTCGCCGGCGACGGTGCCCACCACCTCCGGCCATCCCTCGAAGTCCAAGGCCGCGGCCAGGGGCTGGGCTCCGCCCATCACCGTTGCCACAACCACCTGATTCATCGCCTGGCGCACGCGCAGGCCAAAACTCTCGATCATCTCCGCCACCGAGGGCGGGCTGTCGTCTTCGACCGCGGCCGCCGAGCCGTTGGCTCCTTTGCCATTGGGCAAAGAATAGCCGCCGGGACCCTTGGAGAGACGCAATTCGTGAATGTCGCGCGAGAGAGTGGCCTGGGTCACCTCAAAGCCGAGGCTGAGCAGTTTGCGGCGCAGTTCGTCCTGGTTGGTGACCGGAGAGCTGGCCAGCAATTCCCTTATCGCATTGAGACGTTGATATTTCATTGCCGGTTCCCATTTCCGATTGCGGGCGGATGGAATGCATGGGCCGCTGACGGAAACGGTACGTGTATAAATATACGCCACCGGTGTATAAGTATGCAAAACGGATTTTTCTGGCCCTGTGCAAAAAGCACGGCCGGACCCCGTTTCTGGTCGTGTGAACAGACCCTAATTGAGGAAGATTCTCTTGCGGCGCTTTTCCTGGTAGATTGCCTTGTCAGCCTCTCCCAGCAGCTCTTTGAGGGACTGATGCACGTGTTCCTTCGCGGTGACATAGCCGACGCTGATGTTGAGGGGATGGGGGCGGCCGTTCCCGGTGCTGCGCAGCGCGGCGGCTGAGCGCAGTTGCTGCGCGGCAATCGAGATCGCCGCCGGGGTGAACTGGCCGGCGATCGCGAATTCGTCTCCATCGATGCGTCCCGCCACGGCGGTCTCGTTGAAGGTGGCGCGGAGGATTTCAGCCGTCTCGATGAGCAGGGCGGAGCCTGTGCCGTGGCCGAGCGACTCATTGATCTGGCTCAGGCCATCCAAATCGACGCACAGGACGGAGAAGGGCAGTTGGGAGCGCTGCGCCAGACGCAAGGCCTGCACGGCCAGCAGGTAGAAACCCCTGACGTTGTAGAGACCGGTCAGCTCGTCGCGCAGAGAGAGATCGTGAATCTCCATCTCCATGGTGTTGATGCGCCAGGCAAGGATCAACAACAGGGCAAACGACAGCATGGTTGCAATGGAGGCGAGGATCGCGGTGGCGTATTGAGCGGGCAGGCGGCCCGCATTGATGAAGTGGGCTCTGGCGGCCTCGCGCAGAAGCGGGATGACGAGCAGAACGGGGGAGAGGATTCTTGCGATCCTGCTGCCGATGCCGCGTCCCAGGAAGATGGCGAAGACGCCGGTTTCCGAGCGGAGAAAGACGGTTACCGCAGTCAGCAGCAGGAGGCAAAGCAGAGTTTGCGGCGAGTTCTCCGTTCTGGTGGCGAGACCAAACATGCGCGAGGCGCCAAAAGCGTACCCGGAGACGAGGACCAGGAGCAGGGCGCAGAGGAAAAAGACGAATAGATCGGCAATGCGACCGGCAAGATGCTTCCGCGCCCGGATGAGAATCGCCGATATGCCCAGCAGGGCAAAGGCGGCCGCAGCCTGTGGAGACATTCTTTCGAGGAATAGGGGCGCAGAGATTTGGCCGGAGGGAAGAGGCAGTCCAACGCCATCGGAGGAGTGAAACCTGCATGCGAGGACGGCGGACGCGGCCAGCAATGTGAGCAGGACGGCGAAGAGCAGGCCGACGCGGTGCATCCGACGGGAAAGACGCGCTTCGGAGAAGTGGAGGGCGAGCGCGCTGAAAAGAACGGCCAGCGCGGAATCGGCTCGCATAGGCTCCCAAGCGATGGGAAATGATCGGCCCAGGGTGGAAACGAGGAGTCCGGCGAGGTTGAGGACAGCAATCGCCGCCACAATGGCAAGAAGGGCGTACTTGACCATCGCCAGCCTGGCCAGCAGGATCGGGTCGGGTTCGCTAAGAGACAAAGCGGGCGTGGGCTTGGGCATTGAAGAAGAAGTGCGAAAAGCTGGGATTCTCAATCGGGTGGGTA
Source organism: Occallatibacter sp. (assembly GCA_049515995.1). Taxonomy (GTDB): domain Bacteria; phylum Acidobacteriota; class Terriglobia; order Terriglobales; family Acidobacteriaceae; genus Telmatobacter. The sequence goes on from JBEKTO010000019.1 coordinate 37,492, forward strand.
TCTCTGCTATTCCGCATGGAGCATACCACCTGAGGAGGTGTTGTCAAAGCAATTAATTGTCCCGGTTTGCGGGGGCGGATTCAGATTTTTTTAAGGTGAATGGAGGGGCGAGGCGGAGCCGGATCAGCTCCGCTCCCAGGCGCGAGGCGGCGGACCGGGCCGTTCACGGAATCGTCACAAAGTGGGAGCTTTGAGCTTCCGGGCGCTCCTTGCGTCCCCCTGCGCTGATACACTCTCATCTGGCCGCTGGTCAGGATTGACCGCGTCCTCTATTACAATCCAATGACATCTAACGCCCCGATTCACACCATCAATGACCTCTTTTGCCGCGTCTCCGCGGCAGCCAACCCGCGCGCCGTGCTCTGGCAGGACGAGTTTGGCCAATGGCAACCCATTTCCTCGGATCAGATTTATCAGCGGGTCCGGGCGCTGGCCGCGGCTTTTCTGGGCTGGGGTACGCAAAAAGGCGACCGCATCGCCCTGATCGCCGAGAATCGCTGGGAGTGGGCCGTTACCGACTTCGCCGCGCTGGCCATTGGCGCCGTGGACGTGCCCATCTACCCTACGCTTACGGGCGAGCAGGAGGCCGCGCTGATCGCCGACGCCGGCTGCCGCATCGCCGTGGTTTCAACTCGCCAGCAATTCGACAAGCTGAATGCCGTCCGCGACCAGACGCAACTGGAGCGGATCGTGATTATGGATTCCGCCGCACCGCCCGCGGATGCCATTCCTTTCAGCTCGGTGCTGATCGGGGCCGACGAGCACGGCAATGCGCACGACCCGGTCTTCGATGCACTGGTTCGCTCGGTCGAGCCCAAGGATCTGGCCACGCTGATCTACACTTCGGGGACTACCGGCGAGCCTAAGGGAGTGATGCTGACCCACGGCAACATCGCCGCAAATCAGGCGGTCGCGCCGGAGGATTTCCACTTCGACACCACCGACGCCTTGATCTCCTTCCTTCCGCTGTCGCACGTGACGGCGCGCGCGCTGGACTACATCATGTATACCTTCGGCGTGCAGGTGGCCTACTGCTCGAAGTTCGACAAGCTGCCGGAGGCGATGCGCGAGATCAAGCCCACGGTCATTGTGGGAGTGCCGCGCGTCTTCGAGAAGATCCGCCAGGAAGTGGAGCGCCGCGCGGGCCTGTCGCCGGTGAAGAAGCGGATTCTGGCCTGGGCGGTGAAGGTGGGCGCGGCTCATCGCGACACGGTCTATGACGGACGCCGGCCCTCTTCGCTGCTGTGGAAGCTGGCCGACAAGCTGGCCTACTCCAAGGTGCGCGAGGCCTTCGGCGGCCGGGTGAAGATCTTTGTCCCCGGCGGCGCGCCGCTGGGAATCGACACGGCGAGGTGGTTTGCTTCAGTGGGGATTGCCCTTTGGGAGGGTTATGGCCTTACAGAGACCTCGCCGGTGATCGCCCTGAACACGCCGCTGCGCCACCGCATGGGCGCCGCGGGCATGCCGTTGCCCAATTTGGAACTAAAGATCGCCGCGGATGGGGAGTTGCTGGTGCGCGGATCGTCGGTCTTTGCCGGCTACTGGCAAAAACCTGCGATGAATGCCGAGTGCTTCGACGAAGAGGGATATTTCCGGACCGGCGACATCGGTCATCTAGACGCGGATGGGTTTCTGTTCATTACCGACCGCAAGAAAGAACTGCTGAAGACCTCAGGCGGCAAGATGGTGGCGCCCCAGCCCATTGAGAGCAAGCTCAAGACCAGCATGCTGGTGGCGCAAGTCGCGCTGGTGGGGGACAAGCACAAGTTCATCTCGGCGCTGTTCTCGCCCAACTTTGCCGCGCTGGAGGATTGGGCCCGGCATCACGGCATCCAGGCCAAATCCCGCGACGAACTGGTGGCCAACAGCCGCGTGATTGCGCTTTATGCCGAGATCGTCCGGGAGGCGAACGGCAGCCTGGCGAACTTCGAGACCGTGAAACGTTTCCGCGTGGTGCCCGATGAATGGTCGATCGAGACGGGCGAGCTGACGCCGTCAATGAAGCTGAAGCGGCGCGTGATTACGGCAAAATATGCGGAGGCGATCGCCGAACTTTACGCGGACGAAGCAACCTCGCGCGGCCAATAGGGGAGTTGCGCAACCTCAATTCCTTGCCGAAGCCCCACATCCGCTTGAGTCCGCGGAAAAAGGGCGCACCCCAGGCGCCGACGGCCAGCAGACCGCCAAAGAGAATGACGGCGTCGATGCTGAGCCGTCCGGAACTGGACCAGTAGGCGTCCGGTTCCAGGTTCAGCCACAGCGCAAACTCGTCCAGGGTGAGCGCTGCGCCCGCGCCATAGCTGACCGACATGAGCCGGCTGAAGAAGATGGAGAGCGGGGAGTGGGAGCGGCCCAGGTCCAGCAGCCAGCCGTAGCCCACGAGCAGCAGGATAAGGATGCCCCACACCAGGTGATGGATGTGCATGCCGTGCACCACCACCCACTGGAAATGTCCCTCATGGTTCACGATGCGGTGAACCAGAAGCCGCACGCCTGCAAAAGTGACCAGAAAAGAGACCGAGGCAATGAACATGCGGCGGCGCGGCCGGTCGGGGATGGTGGAACGCACGAGGTATCCCAGGCGCGTCAACTGCAACAGTACGAGCAAGACGGCGACAACCAGGCCAGCAAAGGCCAGTAACAAGAGCGCTCCTGTTCCGGGCATACCCTTATTGAAACATTGCGGCGCTCTTCCCAACAAGGAAATGCCGCCGGGTGGAACCTTCGAAGTGCGTGAGCGCGGTCACGATTTGTCTTTACAGCGGCGGAGTACACTGGATAAGGCGTCGAGACCGGCTTTCGAGCGGGTGCAGGCGCACAGTTCAGGGAGTTGCTCCCGGCGCGGCCCAACGGGCGCGCAAATTCGATGAGGAGATTTTACGATGCGAGTTGCTTTGTTGACCGGCGGCGGCGATTGCCCCGGACTGAATGCGGTGATCTATGCGGCGGTGAAAAAGGGCATCAACCACTACGGCGATGAGTTCATCGGCTTCCTCAACGGTTGGCGCGGCGTGCTGGACAACAATTTTGTACCCCTGACGCTGGAAAGCACGGACGGCATCCAGTTGAAGGGCGGCACCATTCTTCACTCCTCGCGCACCAACGTGAAGAAGGTTCCCGGCGGCATCGAGAAGGTGCAGGAAGTTCTGAAGGCGAACAAGATCGACGCGCTGATCGCCCTGGGCGGCGACGACACGCAATCGGTGACCCTGTTCCTGAGCGAGAACGGCGTACCCAGCGTGGGCGTGCCCAAGACCATCGACAACGACATCAACGGCACCGACACCACCTTCGGCTTCGACACCGCCGTTTCCATCGCGACCGAGGCCGTGGACCGCATCCGCACCACCGCCGACTCGCACAACCGCGTGATTGTGATCGAAGTGATGGGCCGCGATGCGGGCTGGATCGCCTATGCCTCCGGCGTGGCCGGCGGCGCCGACGTGGTTCTGGTTCCCGAGAAGGAAATCGATATCGACCACGTGGCGAAGCTGCTGAAGTACAACTACGACCGGGGCAAGCACTACGGCATCGTGGTGGTGGCCGAGGGCTGCCATCTGCCCGAGGTGGGCCAGGTGATCGGCTCCGCGCAGGTGGACTCCTTTGGCCATGCTCGCCTGTCGGGCATCGGCGAGGCGCTGGCCGACCTGATCGAAGAGAAGACCGGCTTCGAGACTCGCTCCGTCAATCTGGGCCACACCCAGCGCGGCGGCGTTCCCACGGCCTACGACCGGCTGCTCGGCCAGCGCTACGGCCTGCACGCCATCGATATGGTCCACGACAAGAAGTGGGGCCGGATCGCGGTGCTCAAGGGGCTGGACATCACCGACATCACCATCAAGGAAGCCATCGCCACCAACCGCCGGCTCGATCAGCGTTTCTTCGACGTGATCGCCGACCTGGAAGCGAAGGTCTAGTTCGCGGCAATTTCCCGTTCTGCGCAAAAAAGCCATCCTCCCAGCGAGGATGGCTTTTTGCTTTTGGGATTGCCGAAGGGGTTCCTCAATAGCGCCAACTGGTCAGGTCGGCTCCCTGGGGGGCTGTCTTCTGTATCCGGTCGAGAATCTTAGGCAGATACAGGGTGTTGTAGTGCAAGCGAGAGTAAGCATTGGGCAGCGTGGGGTCGCCGTTCCAGCAGTGCTCGGCGCGCGGGCCGTAGGTTACTTCGCCGGCATAGGGCGGATTCTGTGTCGAGTTGAGAAAGTCTTCCATGCGATAGACGGCGTCGTTGAGGAAGTAGGTATCGTCGGAGCCGACATAGATGTGTATCTTGCCCGCTAACTCGGGGCCTAACTTCGCCCAGTCGCGTTCGAGGATCGCTTCCAGATCGTAGTGCCGGCGCCAGTACTCGGCGACGCTGTGGTCGATCTCGCCCGTCACCTTGTCGAAGATGGGCTGCGGATAACCGTCCGCGCCGACCGGCCCGTAGACCGCCTGCCAGATATCGAACTGTTCGCCGGAGCGGCCGTGGTCGCCGAGGGCCAGTTCGTAGGCATTGATCTCCTGGGTGGTGATGAAGGTGTGGCCGAGGTAGTCGCGAATGGAGGGCTGGGCGACGCGCGTGTGCGCGCCTTCCAGGAAGAAGGCGTTCTTGTCGTGGTAGAGGTCGATGTTGGTGTAGGCGTGGAAGTCGATGGGGTCGGGGCAGGCGGCGAAGGCGCCGTTGTAGTGATCGGGATAGAAGACCTGCACGGCGAGCGCTTCCCATCCGCCGGTGGAGCCGCCATAGACGAAGCGCGCCCAGCCCTGGCCGAGGCCGCGGAAGCGCTTTTCGATGGCCGGGATGAGCTCGTTCTCGATGGCGTCGCCGTAAGGGCCGACGTTGGCCGAGTTCACCGCGTAGGAGTCGTCATAGAAGGGGTTGGCGTGCTGGATTTTGACGATGAGCAGGCGCGGAAAGCCGGGAGCGATCCACTGCCGGTAGAAGTTGTAGGCTTCCTGCTGCTGGATGCGGTTGTAGCCCGCGAGATGGAAGCGCTCGCTGTAGTTGGGTTTCAGATCGGGGTCGGGCGGCGTGGTGCGGAAGCCGGCGAACTCGCCGACAAAGTGGTCGTGAAAGATCATGAGCGGGAAGCGGGCGTCGGGGTGCTCGTCGAAGCCTTCGGGAACGAGCACAATGGCGCTCAAGAACATGGGACGGCCCCAGAATTTGGTGAGCGCCGCGCTCTGGATGCGGATGTGGCGAATGTATTTGGTGTCAGCCGGCGCGGGGATGGGCGGAATGACCTGGGTCAGCGCGATCGAGACCACGCCGCCGGGCTTGATGGTGACCTTTTGGGGCTTGGAGTAGAGGTTGCCGGGCGAGCTGTTCCACTGCTGGCCCTCGCCCTGGTCCATGTGCAGCTTGACGGTCTTGCCGTCGCCGCGGTGGAAGGTCTCGTATTTGTTGAGGACGGCCTGCACGTAATAGTCGCCGGCGGGAACGTTCTTGAGGCTGCGGATGGGATAGCCCCAGGCGCTGGAATCGATCACCGCGGGCTGGCCGGGCTGCCAGCCATCCATTGTGAGGCCAAAGAGGATTTGCGTGCGCGGCGTGTCGTCGATCTGGTTGCGCGGCTCGTCGCTGGGGTCGGTGGAGAGGACCAGGAGCAGGCGTCCGTCGAGGCGCTCCGCGCTTAGGGTTTTTGGAAAGGTGACGGAGAACGATTGAGCGGCCGCGGCGACGGGAAAGAGCAGAACGGCGAGGGAAAGGGCGATGCGCTTCATGGGGGCTAGTTTACAAGGATGAGCGGTTTGCGGCACCCATCGCACTCCACCCTCAAGAGTGGGTTGGGGCGAACCGGTTCTTTCTTCTGGTCCGATGCGGGCTACGCGTCCGAGGACGTGTTCAGGGCCACGGCGGAGCGGATCAGCGCTTTCAGAGCCTTCTCGTCCACCTGGTCGCCTGCGCGGAAGTCGATGGCGCGCCTTACTCGACCCTCGAGACTGGAATTGAAGAGACCGGAGGGGTCCTCCAACGAGGCGCCCTTGGCGAATGTCATCTTTACGACATTCTTGTAGGCCTCGCCGGTGCAGATCAACCCGTGGTGAGACCACACAGGTATCTCCCACTTCCACTCCTCGACGACTTCAGGGTCGGCTTGCTTGATCAAGGCGCGGAGGCGGGAAAGCATCTCTCCGCGCCAGTCGCCGAGCTCCTGGATTCTCGCGTCGATCCGTTGCGATGCGGATTCGAGTCTTTGGGAACCAGCCATTTTCATCATGAGCGCCTCCCCCTGAGCTTCTCTTCCTGGCTGCTTTCTGCGCCTTATCTTATAACGAAACTGGAATCCCCTTCGCGTCTGCGTGCTCAGGGAGAGCCGGTTCAGCTTGTCGCAGGCGAGGCCCCATGTCTTCATATTTCAGTTCATCTCACAGGATTGGGAGCTGGCGGCCCGCCAACCGTGAACTGGGCAACCGACCTGTCGCAGGCCTGGTTGCCAGGCAACACTCTTGGCCGGCCGATCGCCGATTGAGATGGGTGGTCTCCCAGGTCCCCAAGGCGGGGACCTGGGGCACCCGGCCACCCGGCGAAGACTGGGAGGGCGTTCCGATTACTTGTTGTCGGCCTGGGTGCTCTTGATGAAGGCGGCGACGCGGTCGTGGAGCTGTTTGAGGCTTTCGTCGCGGACGTAGACCATGTGGCCGGACTCATACCAGTCATACTCGATGTTTTTGGCCAGCGACTGCGGGATGGGCAGGTGCTTGTCCTCGTACTCGGCGGCGAAGAAGGGCGTGGCCAGGTCGTAGTAGCCGCCGTTGACCATGATCCTGAGGCGGGGATTGGTCTTGAGGGCCTCAGCCAGATCCGCACTCACGTTGAGGCTGATGGGATTGCCGTGATGCACCAGGTCCCAGTGGAAGCCCCCGAAAAGCGCGCTGGAGAGATAGGTCTGGCCCTCGCCATACTTCAGCTCGCGGCGCACATAGTCGTTGAAGAGCGAGACGTAGGCCGATGAGATGGCCGAGCTTTGCGGATCGTATTGCGCCTCCTGGCTGAGGGAATCGAGGTTGGGGCCGGAGAAGCGCGTGTCGAGACGGCCGGTGGTCAGGTCCTGGTCGTCCTGGAGGGTCTTCTCGAATTCGCCGCCGCTGACGCGCAGGTTGGCCTTGAGCAGGTAGGCGACGGGCAGGCCGGTGTACTCGTGGAGCTTTTCGGCGACGGATTGCTTCTCCGCGGCGCTCAGGTCGGTGCCGAGAGCCAGGGCGTGGGAGTAGGAGCCCATGGCGAAGTCTTCCACGTCCTTGAGGAACGGCTCGAGCGCGGCCGGCTGCTGGGGCAGCTTCTTGTGATACCAGGCCGTGGCGGCATAGGTGGGCAGGGCCAGCACATAGGGCAGGTCCACGCCGGGGTTATCGCCGGGGCCGTCGATATCGGAGGTGAAGTTGAAGATCTGCGAGAGCAGAATGACGCCGTTCAGGTCGATATCCTTGTGGTTTTCGAGGATGTCGGCCAGGACGGCGGAGCGAGTGGTGCCGTAGCTCTCTCCGAAGATGTATTTGGGCGAGTTCCAGCGGTTGTATTTGGTGACGAAGCGGGCGATGAAGCGGGCGAATGCGCCGGCGTCTTCATCCACGCCCCAGAAGGCTTTTTCGGCGTCCTTGCCGATGAGGCGGCCAAAGCCGGTGCCGGGCATGTCGATGAAGACCAGGTCGCTGGTGTCGAGAAGGGAGTAGGCGTTGTCGACGAGCTTGTAGGGCGCGGCGGGCAGGTGCTGGTCGCTGTCGGTGACCACGTGCTTGGGGCCGAGCGAGCCCATGTGCAGCCAGACGGTGGAGCTGCCGGGACCGCCGTTGAAGAAGAAGGTGACGGGGCGCTCTTCGGCTTTGGCGTCCTTCTTCAGGTAGGCCACGTAAAAGATGCGTGCGAAGGGGGTTGCGTCCTTGGGGTCCTTGGGCTCGGAGAGTGCGAGCTGACTGCCGGGCTGGGGCTTGCCGTCGGCGCCGAGCTGCGCATCCTGGGCGTCGGTGGCGCCCACGGTGAGCGTGCCGGCGATGGCGGTGTAGGCGATGTGCTGGCCGGCGACATCTACCGCGCCTTGCGTGGTGGCGTCGGCGGGCAGAGCCTTTTCGGCGGTCTTTTCGGCAATGGCTGCGGGCTTGGCGGACGCTTCGTCCTGGGCGCAGGTGAGCGCAGGCAGGGCGAGAAGAGAAACCGCGAACAGGGCGGCGGAGAGGCGGAGGGCAGGGCGCATGGGGGAGTCTCCAGGTTAAGGAATCGGGCGAAAAGCCAGTATAGAACTTGAGTTGCAGGTTGCTGGGCCGGCTTCAACAGGCTTTGACGCGGATGTGACCTTCTTGGGCATAGTCCAACAGCTTTCGGTCGCGCGTCATGACGACGTGACCATGCACGCGGGCGGTGGCCGCAACGATGCGGTCTGCCGGATCGGAGGGTGGAGTTCCAGGCAGTTCCGTGGAGGCAAGAAGAATCTTCGGCGTCAACGCAGCCAGCCGCACTCCGGGCAGGGCCAGCAGCGTTTCAAACCAGACTTCAGGCGAAAGCGTGAGGTGCAGGCGCCCCTTGGCGACAAGGGTGCCAATCTCCCAGGCGGTGAACGGCGAGATGTAGACGCCGCGATTGGCCGTGCGAGCGTCGCGGATGGCTGCGCGGCTGGCCGCCGACATCGGTTCGCCGGCCATCAGCCAGATGGCAGCGCAGGTATCGAGCAGGAGCGAATCGGACACCTATTGCTCCGCTTCCCAGATTTCCCCCGTGCTCTCGGTGAGATCGACACCGGGAGTGACGGTGACCGTTCCGCGCATTGCGCCCCAGAGGTCGGACGGCTCACTGGAGTCCTCGCCAAAGGGAACGAGGGCGGCGACCGGGCGATTGTGCTTGAGCAGGACGATGCGATCAGTTTTTCCCTGAGCCACATCGTCGATCAGCCCCAGGCACTGCGTCTTGAAGGCGGTAACGCCGATGGCCGTTTTGTTTGTCGACGGAGCCGTCATGGCGACCTCTAATGTGGACCATTCTACATGGACCACTATAGGAGGACAAGGGGTTTCTCGCCGTGGAACGAGCAAGGCTCTTTCTATCCTGACCGTTCCAACCCACAGTTTTTCCGTACCTCTTTGGCTCCCTTTGTCCTATTCGGTTGGGAGAACCCCCGGCTTTGCCGGGGTGGCAGTAGCAGTTTGACATTTGCGGGAGTCGTTCCGGGTTTGTTTTTTTAGCTTCTTCCGGAAAACCTTGGAAGGCGCGGAGCCTGAGCGCCGTCCCTACGGGACTCCGGCTGAATGGTTGGTTTCGCCATCCCCACGCTGAAGCGCGGGGCTAACAACCACTGCGCCTACGGCGCGGAGGATGGGCTGCTGCCGACGCCCTGGCCAAGTCGCAGTGCGTCGTACCTACCGCGCGGGCGACGGGCTGCTGCCGGAAAGGAAAGCTTCTACACAGGCCCTTTGAGGGGCACCAGCCATAAAGCCTCCGGCTATGCCGGAGGATACTTACTGCTGCTTGTCGGTGAGGCGGGGGCGGTTTTCGGCTTGCAGCTCTTTCGAGACGGCCTCGACTTCGCGGAAGACGCGGAGGAGGTTGCCGCCGAGAATCTTGCGGCAGTCTTCGGCGGAGTAGCCGCGGGCCATCAGCGCCGCGGTGATCTTGGGCAGGTCGGCTGCGGAGTCCATGCCCTGGGGAAGCTGGCCGCCTGCGCCGTCGAAGTCCGAGCCGAGGCCCACGTGGTCCACGCCGGCCACCTTGGCGATGTGGTCGATGTGATCGATGAGGACAGAGAGCGGCGGACGAGGGATGCGGTCGGCATAGGAGCGCTGGAGCTTTTCGATCTCGGCCTCGGTGGCTTCACGGCCCTCGGCTTTGGCCTTGGCTTTCAGCTCTTCGACGGCCTTGTTGGCTTCGGGCTCGATGGCCTTGAGGGCGTCGCGGTACGGCTGGGAGAGAAAGCCGGAGTAGAAGTTGACCTGGACGACGCCGCCCTTGGAGTTGGGTCCGCCGGAGTTGGCCACGGCACGGAGCATGTCGTCGGTCATGTTGCGCGGGGCGTCGCAGAGGGCGCGGGCGGAGGAGTGGGAGGCAATGACCGGGGCACGGGTGATGATGAGCGTGCGATAGAAGGTGCGGTCGGAGACGTGGGAGATGTCCACCATCATGCCCAGGCGGTTCATCTCGTAGACCACATCCTTGCCGAACTCGGTGAGGCCCTCCTTGGTGTGGGGCACGGTCTTGTCGTCGATGTCGCCGGAGCTGTCGGCCCAGTTGTTGGAGTTGGACCAGGTGAGGGTCATGTAGCGGACGCCGAGCGCGTAATACTGGCGCAGGAGCGGGATCGAGTCCTCGATGGAGTGGCCGCCTTCGATGCCCATGAGGGCCGCGAAGCGATGATTCCGATGCGCTTCTTCGATGCCGCCGGGCGTGGTGACGAATTCGATTTCTTTGGGATGCCGGGCCACCTGCTGCTTGACGCTATCGATCAGCTCCAGGGTGCGGCGGGCGTATTGGCCCCTGTAGCGCGTGGGCTCGACCCAGATGGAGAAGAACTCGGCGCCCAGGTTGCCCTTGTGGATGGAGTCGAGGTTGAGGTTGCCTCCGCCGAGCGGGTCGGCGAGGTCGAAGGGCTCATCGACAAAGCGCTGCGGCGTGTCGGCGTGGGTGTCGATGACCAGGGCGGAGCGGTGAACCCCCTCCGGGGTTTGGTGTTTTGGAGTCATTTTCGTGGCCGGTCCGGTTTGGGCACAGAGCAGGGTGGGAAGGACGAGGAAGAGGGTGAGCGAGGCACAGGTACGCATAGGCTTGGCGTCAGTATAGACCGGGGGAGGCAGGGAGTAGGGGATAGACCCTACGGGGCGGGGCGGATGGTTGGGGACGGTAACTCAGGGTTTCCCCCGGGGCGATTTTCTGGTTCTTCCTTGCGGGAGAAGGGAAAGGCCCGATGGGGGTGGTGTTTGGTTGGGGAAGGGAATGCAAACGAAAGGTGTGTCACCCGGAGTCCCGGTTGTTGTTCGCGTAGGAGCGGTGTAGCATTTATCCAGGCGGGAAGGTGTTTCGTCGATGAGCGAGATCATCTTTGAGGTGCGCGGGGACGAAGCCGACGGCGGCTACACAGCCAGCGCCCTGGGGTACGGCATCCATACCCAGGGGGATACGCTGGAAGAGTTGCGCGCGATGGTCAAGGACGCCGTCCAGTGTTACTTCGACGAATCGATGGAAGTTCCCAAGATCATCCGTCTGCATTTCATTCGTGAAGAAATACTTGCCGCATGAAGCTGCCACGCGATGTTGCCGGGCCGCAGTTGGTGAAGGCGCTGAGCGTTTTGGGCTATGAGCCGACCCGGCAAAAAGGATCGCACATCCGCGTGACCACCCAGCGGGACGGCGAAAATCACGAAGTCATTCCCTATCATCACCCGATCAAGGCAAGCACGCTCGCCAGCATTCTCAAGCACATTGCCGCCCACCACGGGCTGAGTGTCGAGGAGCTTTTGGAGATGCTCGATTTATAGACTCAACGCCCAGGTTCCAAAGGCGGGATCTGGACGCTCGGCTCGTTTGCGAGACAATGAAGACATGATGGCGACGCAAATCCAAATCGCGGACCCCGAGGTCGTGTATCACTACACAAGCGCGGACACGCTCTTAAAGATAGTTCGAAGCGAAGAGATATGGGCAACCAGTATCTTCTATTTGAATGACGTGTCTGAGATCAGTCACAGTCTTAAGCTCCTTACTAACCGTCTACCGGCATTTCTCGAACGAAATAAACCCGAGCGTGGAGAGGTTTTGAGAAGCGCATTTGCTCAAGGCATCTCGATAGATGGGGACCCACCCTTTGTAGCATCCTTTTCTTCTCAACACGATTCACTTCCTCAATGGCGTTCGTACTGTTCGAACGGCAACGGCGTGAGCATGGGCTTTCGCGTATCATCACTTCGCCAAAGCAGTTTGACTCACGAACTTTTCCTTGGACGCTTCTCACCTTCTAGCTCAAAATTGAATAGAGTCACCTATATAGGGGAAGGCGACGATTTCAGGGTGGACTTGATTCTTCAGAAGTGTCTCAATGAGCTTATTGAGTGGAACGGATCGCAAGCGGCCCTACCAGATGATGAACGCACCATAATTAGCGATGAAGAGTTCCTCCGATACACCTTGGCGGAAAAATTGTGCTCGGTTAAACATCGGTCTTTTGAAAGTGAGTCTGAATATCGGTTGATAGCGCCCAGAGAGCCATTCATAAAGACTGACACCATGAAGTTCCGTAGTTCACGGAGCACGATCATTCCGTATATGTCCGTCCTAATGCCAAAGTGGAGTAAATCTCAATCTGGTCAGAAGTCGGGGTCCGAGATATCGCCTGAGGCGTCAAGCTATTTTCTTAAGGATGTTGTTGTGGGGCCAACGCCAACCCCGTCGTTGACTATCGCCTCGCTGAGGTTGCTATTCGACCGGTTAGGAGTTGATGTAGACGTGAGAGGCTCAGATGTGCCTTTTCGCGACCTCTGACCATTTCCGCACTCAGCTTGCAAAGAAGCTAATCCCTACTTGCGTGCCTCCGGGCCGGATGTTGCCTACTTTTCCTCAGGCAGCCTGGATTTCGGGCGGGGATTTGGTGGGATGCGGAGGCGGGGAGGACGACTAGAATCGACAGTAGCCATGGCTGAATTTACGCATTTGCATTTGCATACGGAGTACTCGCTGCTGGATGGGGCTTGCGACGTGCACAAGCTGGTCAACCGGGTGGCGAAGTTGGGGCAGAAGTCCGTCGCCATGACGGACCACGGGAATATTTACGGGGCGGTGCACTTTTTCGACGCCGCCAAGCAGAAGGGGATCAAGCCGATTCTGGGCTGCGAGCTCTACGTCTGCAAGGCGGAGGATCATCGCGCCGAGTCGCCGAACGACAAGTACAACCACCTGCTGGTGCTGGCGGAGAACGAGGAGGGGTACCGGAACCTGATCCGGATCACCTCGGAGGCCTCGCTGCACGGCTTCTATCGCAAGCCGCGGATCAGCAAGAGATTTTTGGCGGAGCACGCCAAGGGACTGGTGGGGCTGTCGGGATGCCTGAGCGGGGAGCTGTGCGAGGAACTGGTCGCGGGCAACTACGACAAGGGCAAGGCGGTGGCGCAGCAGTACCAGGACATCTTCGGCAAGGGCAATTTCTATTTAGAGATTCAGGACCAGGGGCTGAAGGACGAGAAGAAGATTCAGGAGGCGCTGTTCCGGCTGGAGCGGGAGCTGGAGATTCCGCTGGTGGCCACGAACGACTCGCATTATCTGTGCGGCGAGGACTCGCACGCGCACGATGTGATGCTGTGCGTGCAGACGGGCTCGAAGGTTCACGACGCGGAACGGTTCCGGTTCGACAGCGACCAGTTTTTTGTGAAGGGCGCAGAGGAGATGGAGCGGCTGTTTCCGGACTCGCCGGGTGTGCTGGCGCGGACGATGGAGATTGCCGAGCGCTGCAAGCTGAAGCTGCACAAAGTGGACAATCCGTGGCCGCAGTTCGCGGTGCCCGATGGACACACCATCGACAGCTACTTTGAGGAGATTTGCCGCGAGGGCTTCAAGAAGCGGATGGAGACGGCGGTGCGGCAGTTGGAGCTGCGGGGACAACTGCGCTCGACAGCGGCCGAGTACCAGGCGCGGCTGGAGTACGAGATCGGCATCATCCGCCAGATGAAGTACTCGGGGTACTTTCTGATTGTGTGGGACTTCATCAAATATGCGCGGGATCATGGGATTCCGGTGGGACCGGGACGCGGTTCGGGCGCCGGATCGCTGGTGGCGTATTCGATGGAGATCACGAATATCGATCCGCTGCAAAATGTGCTGCTCTTCGAGCGCTTTCTGAATCCGGAGCGCGTGTCCATGCCCGATATCGACGTGGACTTCTGCATGAACCGGCGCGGCGAGGTGATCGAGTATGTGACGCGGAAGTACGGGCGGGAGCAGGTGGCGCAGATCATCACCTTCAACACCATGGCGGCGAAGGCGGCGATCAAGGATTGCGGGCGCGCGCTGGACATGCCGTATGGAGACGTGGACCGGATCGCGAAGCTGATTCCGGCGACGATCGGCATGACGATTGACACGGCTCTGGAAGAGGTTGCGGAACTGAAGAAAGTGTACGAAACCGACCAGACGATTCGCGAACTGATTGACACGGCGAAGAAGCTGGAGGGCCTAGTGCGCGGTTCGGGCGTGCACGCGTCGGCGGTGGTGATTGCGCCGCGCCCGCTGACCGAGCTGGTGCCCGTGGCGAAGACGAAGAACGACGAAATTGTGACCGCCTACGACATGAAGGCCGTGGAAAAGATGGGCCTTCTGAAGATGGACTTTCTGGGGCTGACCACGCTGACGGTGATCGACGACTGCCTGAAGCTGATCGAGAAGAGCCGCGGAGAGAAGGTGGACATCGAGGCGATTCCTCTGGACGACGAGGAGACGTACAAGAAGGTCTTTCAAAACGCGCTGACGTCGGGCGTGTTTCAGTTCGAGTCGAACGGGATGCGGGATATGCTGCGGCGGTACAAGCCGGACAAGATCGAGGATCTGACGGCGCTGACGGCGCTGTTCCGGCCGGGACCAATCCAGGGCGGAATGACCGACGACTTTATCGAGCGCAAGTGGGGCCGGCGCAAGGTGGAGTACATGCTGCCGGAGATGGAGAAAGTGCTCAAGGAGACGCTGGGCGTGATCGTCTACCAGGAGCAGGTGATGCAGATCGCCAACGTGCTGGCCAGCTACAGCCTGGGCGAAGCCGATCTGCTGCGCCGGGCGATGGGCAAGAAGAAGCCGGAGGAGATGGCCAAGCAGCGGGACCGCTTTATGAGCGGAGCGGAGGCGCTGGGGCATCCCAAGGGGACGGCGGGCGAAGTCTTCGACCAGATGGAGAAGTTCGCCGGGTACGGCTTCAACAAGTCGCACTCTGCTGCGTATGGGCTGGTCTCGTACCAGACGGCGTATCTGAAGACGCATTATCCGGTGGAGTTCATGGCGGCGCTGCTGACGTCGGAGACCTCGAAGCCGGAGAACGTGGTGAAGTACATCGGCGAGTGCAAGGAGATGGGCATCCGGGTGGAGGCGCCGGACGTGCAAGTCTCCGGGGCGCAGTTCACCCCCCATATCACGCCGGAGGGCGAGTCGATCCGGTTTGGCCTGGCAGCGGTAAAGAACGTGGGCGGCAATGCGATCGAGTCGATCATGAAGGCGCGCGAGGAGGTGGGCGGGCACTTCAAGAGCATCTGGGAGTTCTGCGAGAAGGTCGATCTGCGGGTGATGAACAAGCGGGTGATCGAGTCGCTGATCAAGGCCGGGGCGCTGGACTCGCTGGGCCAGCGCGGCCCGCTGATGGCGGCCGTGGACAAGGCGATGGAGCGGGCGCAGAAGGCGCAGCGCGATGCGGCGCAGGGACAGACGGGACTGTTCGGGCTGTTCGACGAGGCTCCCAGGGCAGGGCATAGCGGCGACGACCTGCCGCACGTGGCCGACTGGGAAGAAGGCGAGCGGCTGGCCAATGAAAAAGAGGTGCTGGGCTTCTTTGTCTCCGGGCATCCGCTGGATAAATACGCGGAAAAGCTGCGCAACCTGACGGGCGTAATTCCCGTGGCCGAGGCGCTGGAGCGGAAGCCGCCGGAGAAGCGCTGGGGCCAGCAGGCCGACCCGGCGGACGAGATTCTGGTGGCGGGGATGATTCTGGGTCTGCGGGTGCAGAAGAGCAAGCGCGACCAGAAGCTGTATGCGCAGGCTGCGCTGGAAGACGCGACAGGCAAGATCGAACTAATCTGCTTCTCGCGCGACTATGAACGGCTGCAAGGGCAGTTGAAGATTGAAGCGCCGGTGCTGGTGCGCGGGGTGCTGATGGGCGACGAGGACGCGGCGCCGAAGATTTCCGTCAGCTCGGTCCAGGCGCTGGAAGAGGTGCAGGTGAAGCTGCCGACGGGCATTCGGATCAGGATCAACCTGGACCGGGCGACGGAGGAGATGTTCGCCGGGGTGAAGAACGCAGCGGATGCCGCGCCGGGACCGGGCAAGGTGATGGTGCAACTGGAAAAGAAGGGCGAGTACGCGGTAATCCTGGAGCCGGAAGGGATGAGCGTGGCTGCGGACAAAGGCTGGGTGGAGCGGGTGGAAGAACTGGTGGGCAAGGGGACGGTGCAGGCGCTGGGATAGTGTCCAGCTTTCCCACCCTTGCCGCACGGACAAAGACGCGGCAAGGATGGGGCACGGAGAAGTGTGCTGGATTCGCCTTGGCTTACGCGGAGACCGGCTCGGTTTCCGATTGCAAGCGCACGATCCGGTAGACGTTGATCGCGACGAGCACGAGACCGACGACGATGCCCGCCGGGAAGAGGGTCGCCATCCAGTAGTTGACCGCATGGGTGATAGCCGCTGCTTTGTCCGAAGCGACGTTGGGGATTGCGATGCCGGCCAGGATCGTGGCTTTCAACAGCCAGCAGAAGAGCGCCGCTCCCAGCGCATCGGAGAGAAGACGGAATGCTGCCCGGCTGGGGGTCCAGAAGGGATGCATCAGGTTCGCGGCCGCAAAGGCGGCATTGGCGAGCGCCAGGAGCAGATAGCTCCAGAAAAACCATATCCATTGAGGATTGAGAGAGATTTCGACCGTCGAACCGATGCGCACAAGCGGAGAGTGCAGGTAGGCGGCCCACCAGACGATGAAGAGCAGGTTAACTGCCAGTTCTACGGAAGAACTGCCGCGCGGGATGAGGTTGGGTTTGCGGACGGGCGGGAGTTTGCTCGGATTCCAGCGATCGAAGAAATGCAGCCTGTTTTGCATTCGCTCCAGAACGGCGAAGGCGATGGTCAAGACACCGACGACGACAAACGCCGTGCCAAAGAATGAGCCCCACATGGAGGCGATTGCGGCGAACCAGGAGGAACTGGTCTGCTGGGCGCGATAGACGGGGCTGAAGGTCATCAGCCCGCCCCATACCAACAGCCACGGAATCAGGTAGCACAAGGCCACGATCTTCAACACAAAGCGGTAGACGGGGAATAGTCCCGGTCCGATGAGGTGTTCCTGGGGCAGGAAGCGGTTGGCCACAAGCAGGGGGTGGCCGCGCTGTTTGAGAACGGTTTCAACTTCGGCTTCGGTCAGCTTGCGACCGAGGCCGGCCTCGCGCTCTTCGATCTGGGCGTGGATATCCGCAGAGAGTTCAGCGATGATGTCGTGCTTCTGCTGCCGGGGCAACCAGAAGCCGACGGCCTGCAGGTAGCGTTCAATCAGTTCCATGATCTTGCTCCTTCAAAACCTGGTGGATGGATGAGTCGATGCCCCGCCACTCGGCGAGCAACTGATCGAGAACCTCTGCGCCGCCGGCTGAGAGAAGGTAAAAGCGCTTCTTGCGCTTGTCTTCCTCGCGCCATTCGCTGGCCAGCAGACCCTGGCTTTCAAGCCGCCGCAGCAGGGGGTAAAGGGTGCCTTCATCGATTTCCAGGCCGTGTTCAGCCAGGGTTTTGCGCAGCGTGTAGCCATACTGTTCGCGGCGCAGGGCCGCCAGGACGGCCAGCACCAGGCAGCCGCGGCGGAGTTCGAGTCGGAGGTTTTCAAACGAGTCTGGGTTCATAGGGTGTACCGGGTGTTGCATAGTGTGTCATACATACTGTGCAATACACCGTATAAGATGTCAAGTGTTTTTTTGCCGTGGCAAGCACGTGGTTTGAGTGGGAGTTGGGGAGTGTTCAGCGTCGCAACAATGAAATACTAGAGCCAGAGAAACCGGCAGAAGGTTTTGGCCTCACATGGTGGAGGACTCTGGGAAACCTGCGAGTTTCAAAGACTTGCGCCGGGAAATGGGAGAAAGAATGCACAATCGCCGTCTGGGAAATGGACCGCTGGAAGTTTCGGAGTTGAGTTTTGGGACCTGGCTGACGGTGGCCGGCGGAATTGGCCGCGAGCAGGCGATTCGCTGCATCCATGCGGCGGTGGACCACGGGATTACGTTGTTTGACACGGCCAACCAGTACGGAGCGGGCGAGGCGGAGCGGGTGTTGGGCGAGGCGCTGCGGGCCTATCCGCGCGACCGGTATCTGGTGGCCACCAAGCTCTATTTTCCCGTGGGCGACGAGCCGGATCACGGGCTTTCGGCGGCGCAGATCGAGAAGCAGTTGAACCGCTCGCTGGAACGGCTCGGCGTGGAGACGATCGATCTCTACCAGTGCCATCGCTACGACAAGGAGACGCCGCTGGAGGAGACCCTGACCGCGCTGGACCGGGCGGTGAAGGCCGGCAAGGTGCGGGCCATCGGCTTCAGCGAGTGGACGGGCGAACAGATCGACGCCGCGGCGGCCATCGCGGGCGCGGGCGGGCTGACGGCGTTCTCGTCGAGCCAGCCGCAGTACTCGATGCTGTGGCGCAAGCCGGAGGGCAAGGTTTTTCCCGCCTGCGCGCGGCATGGGATTGGGAACCTGGCGTTTTCGCCGCTGGCGCACGGGGTTCTGACGGGGAAATACGCGCCGGGCCAGCCGCCGCCGCCGGGCAGCCGGGCAGCCAGCGAGCAGATGAACGTCTTCATGGAGTCGGCGGGGCGGCATTTCCGGTCGGATTATCTGCTGGAAGCGGTGGCCGAACTCAAACCGATTGCGGCGGATTTGGGGCTGACCATGGCGCAGATGGGGCTGGCCTGGGTGCTGCGGCGGGCAGAGGTCGCTTCGGCGATCATCGGAGCCTCGCGGCCGGAGCAGATTGCCGACAATGTGCGGGCGATCGGCGTGAAGCTGCCGGAAGAGGCGCTGAAACGGATGGACCGGGCCGTGGGCGGGGTTGTGGTGTGGGAGTAATGGCTGCGGTAAAGGGAATTGAAAGGCAATAAAGAACTTTAGTTATAGGTATCCCACCTTAACCGATTCGCAAAGAACGCGAATCGGCGAAGGTGGGGCACCCCGTAGTTCCAGATCA
Source organism: Occallatibacter sp. (assembly GCA_049515995.1). Taxonomy (GTDB): domain Bacteria; phylum Acidobacteriota; class Terriglobia; order Terriglobales; family Acidobacteriaceae; genus Telmatobacter. The sequence continues at coordinate 56,349 of JBEKTO010000019.1, forward strand.
AGCACCCGATCACTTCAGGTGAGACGTCTGCTAACTTACGCAAAGGCGCTGGGCCCACTGGCGGACGGAGGCGGGGCTGAGGGGCTGGCCGTTGTCTTCGCTGGCGGCTAACTGCACGGCCAGGTTGCCGATGGTGGAGCTTTCCGGCTCGCCGGTTTCGACGGGCAGGCCGGTGCGCTGTTCGGTGAGTTGGACGAGCAGCTTGTTGCGGCTGGCTCCGCCGAGGATGTGGATGCGTTCGAGCTTGCGGCCCAGCATTCGTTCGAGAGCGGCGAGGGCGGAGGCGTAGCGGGCGGCGAGGCTCTCGAAGATCAGCCAGGCAAAGACGGGCTCGTTGCCGGCAACGTCCGGGATGGGTTCGAGACCCAGGCGGGCAAGTTCGTTGTTGATGCGCTCGGGCATGTTGGAGTCGAGCAGTAGCGGCTCGGCGTCCACGTCGATCACACCCTCAAGAGGCTTGCACGCGGCAGCGTTTTGGACGAGCGATTCGATGGAACAGGAGCGGCCCGCGGCGCTCCACGAATCCATACATTGCTTGAGCAGCCACATGCCGTTGACCAGGGAGTGGAAGCAGAGATCGCCGGTGGCCGCGCCTAAGTTGGTGTAGCTGGCGTCGAAGGCTTCGCGGGTGGTGACCGGCGCGGCGGCCAGCGTGCCGACGATGGACCAGGTGCCGGAGCAGATGTAGGCGGTGGAAGCGAGGCTGGCGGGGATGCCGGCGATGGCCGAGGCGGTATCGTGGCAGGCGGGCGCAATGAGCTGGGTTTCGCGGAAGGCGTCGAGCTGGGCCAGAGGCCCTTGCAGGCGGCCGAGGATGGCGCCGGAGTGGACGATGGGCGGAGCGGCGTCGAGAGGCAGATCGAGCAGGCGGAAGAGCTCGGGCGACCAGTCGCGGGTCCTGAGATCGACGAGGCCGGTGTGGCTGGCGTTGGTGTACTCGGCTACGCGGCGGCCGCCGAGCCAGTAGAGGACATATTCCGGCAGCATGACCCAGGGAGCATGAGGGTGGATACCGGCCGCGGGATCGGCGAGCAACTGGTAGACGGTGTTGATGCGGAGCGGGAGCGCGCCGGTGCGTCCGAAGAGCTCGAAGGGCGGCGCGAGCTTGTCCGCAGCCTCTTTCGTGGCGACGGTGCGCTCGTCGCGATAGCAGAAGGGTTCGCGGAGCGCGCTGCCGTCGGGAGCCAGACGCACGTAGTCCACCGACCAACTGTCGACGGCGATGGAGGCTACGCCTTCGGGTGCGGCTTGCGCGGCCTTGCGCAGACCCTCTTCGAGGCCGGCAAGGATAGTTTCGAGCGGCCAGTGGAGCGAGGCGCCGCGATGGACCGGGCCGTTGGGGATGCGGTGAATGAGCTCGATGGCGGGACGGCCGGCGTTCCAGCGGAGCAGGGAGACGCGGCAGCTTTCGGCGCCTAAATCAATGGCTATACGTGCGGGTTCTTGCATGGCAGCGGATCAATCTCCATTTGTTGATTCGGCGCAGTTGGGCGGAACCTACGAAAGGCAACCGCAGGTCCTTCGACTCCGCTGCGCTCCGCTCAGGATGACAGCATTTTGTGTTGGCCCGAACTGTTGGGTCTGGATGGTTAAGTTCATCGAGTTCATCGCAAAAACGCTTCCGGCAGTCCGCCGTCCACGGGAATGAGATGGCCGGTGGTGCGGCGCGCCCGCGGGCTGGCGAGGAAAAGAATGGCCTCGGCGCAGTCGGCCGGGTCGATGGGTTGTAGAGTGAGCGTGCGCCCGGCATAGAAGCTGGCGAGCAGGTTGCGCAACTCGTCGTCGGAGAGCGAGTCCTCGAAGGGGATCTCGTATTTGACGAGCGAGGCGCGGACACGGTCGCGCGGGAACATGGTGGAACCCTTGACCACCGTGGCCGGGCTGATGCCGTTGACGCGCACGCGCGGCGCCAGCGAGACGGCCAGCTCGCGGACCAGGTGCGAGAGGGCAGCCTTGCTCACGTCGTAGGCTTCGCTGCCGCGCTTGGGGACGACCGCATTGGCCGAGCTGGTGAGGACGATGGAGCCATCGAGTTCCTGCTCGGCAAAGAGTTTGGCGGCTTGGTCGGCGAGCAGGTAGTTGGCGGTTACGTTCACGTCGAGCGTGGCGGCCCAGAGAGCGTCGGGAATCTTGCCGTCGGGCGACGACGGGAAGAGGGCCGCAGTGTTGATGAGAATGTCGATGCCGCCGAAGGCCGCGACGGTGGCATCGAGAGCCTTGGCGATAGCTTCGCGGCTGCGGATATCGACCGCCGTGCTGGCAACGAACTCCGCCTGCGTGACGGTCTTCAAGTCGTCGGCGACCTTGGTTGCGGCGGCCTGGTCGCGGTCGGCCACCATGACGTGGGCTCCGCGCGCGGCAGCCAACAGAGCGGCTTCGCGGCCAATGCCGCTGCCTCCGCCGACGATGAGGGCGATGCGACGGCTGAGTTCCTTCTCGGGCGGCTGGCGGCGGAGTTTGGCCTCTTCCATGGCCCAGTATTCGATGCGGAATGCCTCAATGGCCGGAAGAGCGACGTAGTTGGAGAAGACTTTGAAGCTCTCCGGCGCCATGCCCTGGCCGCACTGGGGCAGCGTGCCTTTCACTTCGTCTTCGGCAAGGAGGGTTGCGCCCTCCATAACGTGGATGGCGTTGGTATAGAACTCGCCAACGATGCGGGCCTCGGTCTTGCTTTTGCCGAAGCTGAAGATGCCCAGGCCGGGGATGAGGACAACGGTGGGGCTGGCGTCGCGCAGGGCAGGCGAATCGGGCGTGGCGAAGGAGTGGTAATAGTCGCGGTACTGCTGGCGGTATTCGTCGAGGGAGAGCGAGATTTGCTGCTTGAGGGCGTCGAGACCGGCATCGGCCGCCCAGGGCACAAAGAGCGGGCGAATCTTGGTGCGGATGAAGTGGTCGGGGCAACTGGTGCCCAGGAAGGACAGTTCTCTGGCGTGGGCTGAGTTGACGAACTGGAGGACGTCGGGAGCGTCGGTGAAGCTTGATATCCAACGATTCTGACTGCTGACGCGGCCGCGCAGATAGGGTGCGATCTGGACAGCGAGCTGATGACGGTCCGGGCGGGCGGGAATGGCTTCGCCGCCGAAGCGGCTTTCGCCCTTGGCTTGGGCGTGGCGCGCGATAAACTGGCCGATCCGGTCGATGACGGTGAGCGTGTTCAGATAGCACTCGCGCTGCGTCTGGCCCCAGGTGAAGAGGCCGTGACCGCCGAGGACGATGCCGTCGCAGCCGGGATTTTCAGCGACGGCCCGGCGCATCATCAGGCCCAGCTCAAAGCCGGGGCGCTGCCAGGGAAGCCATAGGAGAGAGTGGCCGAAGTCGCGGTTGAACTCTTCCATTTTGGTTTTGCCGTTGGCCGAGGCGGCCAGCGCGATGGCCCAGTCGGGGTGCAGGTGATCGACGTGCGGGAAGGGAAGAAAACCGTGGAGCGGAGTGTCGATGGAGGCGGCAACGGGGTTGTTGCGGAAGGCGCAGAGGGCGTACATGGGCACCATGTCATCTTCGGTGTCGACGCCTTTGTAACTGCGTTCGAGCGAGAGCAGCTTCTGCTGGTAGAGGGTGGCGAAGCCGGCGCGGCGAATGCTGCCCAAATCTCCGCCGGAGCCTTTGACCCAGAGGACTTCGACAGAATCGCCAGTGAGCGGGTCGCTTTCAACGATCTTGGAGCTGGTGTTGCCGCCGGCAAAGTTGGTGATGCGCAGGTCAGAGCCGAGGAGGTTGGAGCGGTAGCGCAGCAGTTCCGGCTCGTCGAGAGTCGCGGCGAGGGTGGGGTCCCAGCGGTCCTGGAGGAATTTGAGGGCAGGGGAAGCGGGAGTCGCCTGGGTCATATACACCACTTTACGGGGAATGGGCCGAGCGTGGACAGGATAGCACTTTGAAAAGCAATAGAGAATCTATTTCGTGAAAGGATTTTCGTCCCTGGACGTGCAAGGGAAGCGACCTTGTGAGGCAGGTGCGAGCGGGTTCTAGGATTTCTCTTCCGCGCCGATGGTTTCAGGGGTCACGGCGCGGTGGCGCACATAGTTGTAGGGCGGCACAGTGTAGCCGCGCAAGAGGGCGATGCCGAGCTGGATGAGGCGGGGGCCGTAGGTCTCGACCTCGTGGGAGATGGAGCCGATGATGGCGCTCTTGCCGGAACGCATCTCTTCGATGACTTCCGGGATGCAGTCCTGGCCGGCGATGGCGAAGTCCTGCTCGCGCTCGGAGAGGCGGGCGGCTTCAAGGACGCCGAGGGCGCTGGAATCGGTGGCGGCGGCGACCAGGATGCGCTCGCCCTTGCGATGGCTGCGGAGAAACTCGGCCACCGCGTGCTGGCTGGGCAGCCTCATGCCGCGGCCCTCGATCTGAACGAAGCGGTCGGCGGGAATCTCGCTGAGCCGTTCGCGAATGCCGTCGAAGGCGCCGGTCATGCGGCTCTGGACAAAGCTGCCAGCCTCGGAGAATCCGACGCCGAGGATCCAGTCGACCTTGCCTTTCCACTTGCGCTGGGCATATTGGGCGAGCAGGGTTCCGGCTTCAAAGCCGACCTCGAAGTTATCCACGCCGAAATAAGTGGAATTGGGGTGGGGCACATCGATGGCCACCAGGGGAATCTCGGCCTTCTTGAAGATGTGGGCGACGCGGGGCGCAACGTACTCCTCGGCCTGGAATTCGAGCACCAGATCGACCCGCTTGGCGACAAACTCCTCGGCATTCTGGACGGCGACGTCGGGATTGTAGCGGTTATCCAGGATAAGCAGCTCGACGCCGGATGCAGCGGCTGCGGCCGTTACGCTCTGGGCCACGGCGACGGAAAAGGGCAGCTCCGCGCTCTGCACGGCCAACCCGAAACGCAGGCGGCGCGGACGCGAAACCAGGCGGTAAAGGCCGTTCTGCGCCTGGGCCACGTAGCCACGATGGACCAGGGTCTTGAGGATGCGATAGACGCTGGTCTTGGAGATCTGTGTCTGCTGGTAAACATCTTCCAGAGTGACCGGGACGTGGTTCTGCTCCAGCAGTTCGAGAACATCGAGCGCCTTGGACAAAATGGGAATCAGGTAGAGCCGTTTGATCTTCGCCTTGGCCAATCGCTCGTCTCCTGCAAGTGCTTTTCCGTAAGGGGAAGGCTACACGCCAGGATAGCCCTTTTCAAGCGTAAGCGCTGGCGGATGAAGCGCGATTGCCCCGCTCGCGGCCGATGCGCTCGACATAGCCGCTGACGCGGAGGGCGGCAATGGGGTCGGCGGGCAGGCCGCGCGTCTGGCGCCAGGCGGCGGCCAGCGGACGCACGTCACGCCAGAATGCGCCGCGGAAGAGTTCCTCGGCCGCGACCAGATCGCAGGACTCCTGATGGACGGCCAACTGCTCGCGATCGACCAGGGCGGCCTTGAGCCAGAGATCCTGGGCCGTGACGACCGTTTGCACCGTGGCCTCGATCTTTCCCTTGAGGTTGTGGCTCTGGTCGATCATGAACGCCACCACTCCGAGGTTTGACGCTTCGGAGTGAGCGCTTTGCAACTCATGGAAGATGCGGAAGATCTGGTAGGGATCGATGGAGCCGAGGGTGAGGTCGTCGTCGGCGTAGCGGCGGTCGTTGAAGTGGAAGCCGCCGAGCAATCCGGTGTGAAGCAGCCAGGCAACGATCTGCTCGATGTTTTGCGAGGAGTAGTGGTGGCCGGTATCGACCAGAACGCGAGCCTGCGGACCGGCCTGGCGGGCCATCTGCGAGGCCATGCCCCAGTCGGCGATGTCGGTGTGATAGAAGGCCGGCTCGAAGGGCTTGTACTCGATAAGCAGCCGCTGCTCCGGCGCCAAGCGGGCATGTGCAGCGCACAGGGCCTCTTCAAGCCAGCCAATGCGCTTGCGGATGCTTTGGGAGCCGGGATAGTTGGAGCCGTCGGGCAGCCAGAGGGAGATATCGCGCGAGCCCAGCCGCTTGGCAATCTCGATGGAATCCAGCATGTGCTGCAGCGCCCGCGCGCGGACTTCCGGCGAAGGATTGCAGAGCGAGCCGAATTTGTACTCCTGGTCCTGAAAGAGGTTGGGGTTGATGGAGCCGGCACGCAGACCGAAGCGGCCCTCGAGCTCCCGCACAGCAGGCACGTCCTCGACGCCGTTGGGCAGGTCCCAAAGCACATGGAGAGCGAGCGTGGGGGTTACGCCGGTGAGGCTGTTCACCTCTGCCGCGTCGGCGAATTTCTCCTCGATGGTCGATGCGGCGGCCGCTTGCAGGTACTTGCCAAAGCGAGTTCCCGTGTTGGCGAATCCCCAGGAGGGAATCTCGATCCGGAACGAATCCAGTGCCTGAACCGCGAGGTCAAAAGCGGCGGATTCCGATTGCGTCATCATGCTTTACCTCTTGCCGGGGCAGCCGTCCCGGTCTCAAATCTGCCTTTTTGTGCATCTGGACCCGTGAAGGGAATGCGGTTCATGGGCGCCTTCGGTACGAATCAGTGCGATCTCTGCCGGTGCCCTGGCTCCAGGAGTCCGGGCAGCCCTTTGGCAACTGCGAGAGCGATCGGGCAGCGCTTCCCCATCAGTCCCGCGCGCGGACTGAGAAGTCGTCCGCCAGTCAGCGGAAAGAGAATACCGAGACAGCAACGGAAAGAAAGCGGGGTGCGCATGCCGACACCAGTTCTCACGCCGGAAGGACGTGGAAAGGAAATGGTATTCGATAGAAACACGAATTGTCTATTGCAATTCATTTTTTCAACAGAATCGGCATTCGGCACGTTCGATGCTCATTCCGACTTTGAGAAGGAGTGTCCGTTCACCCCGGCGGTCCGGAAATGCCTTTCAATGCGGGCTTTCGATGGACAGAGCATTGTCTTCAGGGAAAAAACGAAAGAATTTCTGTTCTCGATGCCGCGGCAAGCGGATGGGCGCGGCTCATCGGGGCTTTGCGCCGCGGGTTAGCAAGCGCTGGTCTGTTTTTCTCGCGACGGTCAACCTGCACGCACCAAGCGCCGTCTAACGGTTAGACTGCTTTGCTGTTACGATGGGCAGGCGCTCGATTCCCGGGCGGGTTCCCATCCAGATTCACGGGTTGTTCCTGAGTGGCGAACGGATGCGCAAAAACGGAAAAGGGCCGGAATCTTCCCCGATTGAGAGATTCATCTATGCTGTGCGAGCGGAAGGGTTTTCTGTTCGATCCGGAGGCAAAACGGCCTAACTGTATGACGCCTGCGGCATCAAATTAACGGCGGAACACCGGCGTATTTACTTCATTCAGCATTTTTTTAGTTGGAGCCGCAACTTTTCGTGTTTTCGGGGTTCTTCCCCGAAGAAAGGGTCTAGGAAAACCACTATGCGTTCCCTGCGTTCCCTCCCCCTCTTTGCAGTGGCCAATGCATTGCTGTGCTCGACGGCATTGATGGCCCAGAATTCCATCCCAGCCGTCCGCATCACAAGTCCAATTGACGAAAGCCAGCGTATAACGCTCAAGGGCACGGTGCATCCTTTGGCGAACGCGGCCAACGACCGCGGAGCCGCGCCCGACAACATGGCGCTGGAACGCATGCATCTGGTTTTGAAGCGCAGCGACAGCCAAGAGACAGCGCTGCGCCAGCTCATCGGCGAGATGCACACTCCAGGCTCGGCCAACTACCACAAATGGCTGACGCCGGATCAGTTCGGCAAGCAGTTCGGACCCTCCGACCAGGACATCGCGACCGTGGAAGCCTGGCTAAACGGGCACGGTTTCAGCGTGACCAAGGTCAATCCGGGCAAGCTGACGCTCGAGTTCACGGGCAGCGTTGCTCAGTTCCGTTCGTCCTTCCACGTCCAAATCCATAAATATGTGGTGAATGGCGAAACGCACTACGCCAATGCGGGCGATCCGCAGATTCCGGCGGCGCTTGCGCCGGTGGTGGGCGGATTTGTTTCGCTCAACAACTTCCGTCTGAAGCACTACACCCATGTGCTGGGCAAGGCCGAGTACGATCCCAAGACAGACAAGGCCACGCCGGAGTGGACGATGGGCCCGGGCAGTCCGGCCTATCAGGACAATTTCGTTCTCTCACCCGGCGATTATGCGGTCCAGTACGACCTGAATCCGCTGTATAGCGCGGGAGTCAACGGAGCGGGACAGACCATTGCCATCGTCAACGAATCCAATATCAATGTCGGTCTGGTGAATCAGTTCCGCACCCTCTTTGGCCTGCCGGCCAATCCGCCGCAGGTCATCATCGACGGCAACGACCCCGGCGTGGACGGCATCAACAATCCCGACGGCCCCAACTATGCCTCGGTGGAGGCCTACCTGGATGTCGAGTGGTCGGGAGCGGTGGCGCCGGACGCCACCATCGACCTGGTGATCGGCGCCGATACGGCGCTTGAAGAGGGCCTTATCCTGGCCGGCGAGCACGCCGTATACGCCAATGTTGCGCCCATCATCAGCCTGAGCTTTGGCCAATGCGAAGCGTCGCTGGGCACCTCGAACGCCTTTCTGAGCCAGCTCTACGAGCAGGCCGCCGCGCAGGGCATCACCGTGCTGGTCTCCACAGGAGACAACGGCTCGGCCGGGTGCGACGACGACAATTCGCAGGAGTATGCGGTCGACGGGCTGAATGTCAGCGGCTTTGCTTCCACGCCGTACAACGTAGCCGTTGGCGGCACGGACTTCTATTACAGCGCCTGGAACCTGGGCGACACGGCGATCGACAGCCAGCTTGCCACCTACTGGAACACCACCGCCAGCAATAACACACCCACGGTTTCGATCAACGCAAGCAACGCTCCAATTCCCGAGCAGCCCTGGAACGACAGCCAGTATGGCCTGAACATCTGGAGCACGTACACAGAGAGCGGCAATACCGAGACCAGCATGGCAGGGGGCAGCGGAGGAACGAGCGCCGTCTACACCACCAAGCCGGTGTGGCAAACGGGATTCGGCGATACGGCGCGCGATCTGCCCGACGTTTCGCTCTTTGCCGCAAACGGAAACAACGACAGCTACTATCCCATCTGCGCCACCGACGGCGATTGCCAGCCGGTTTCGAGCAGCGGGACGGTGCAGATCTACGGCGTGGGCGGCACCTCGGCTTCCACCCCGTCGTTTGCGGGCATGATGGCGCTGGTCAACCAGAAATACGGGCGCCAGGGGCAGGCAGATTTCGTGCTCTATCCGCTGTCGAAGCAGTTCCCGCAGAGCTTCCGCAGCGTCACTGTTGGGACCAACGCCGTGCCTTGCGCCGTGGGTTCAACGAATTGCATCTCGGTTACCAACCCCATCACCGTCGCCATTACGGAATCCGATGGAGCGACCATTGATGTGACGGAGGGCGAGATCGGCACCGGTTCGACGCCGGATTACAACGCCGTTGCCGGCTACAATCTGGCCACCGGTCTGGGCACGGTGGACGCCAATCAACTGGTCACCAATTGGGGCAGCGTCACGTTCGCCAAGACCGGAACGACGCTGACCGTTTCTCCGACGACAACCATTACTCACGGGGCTACGGTAACCCTTTCGGGCAACGTGACCGCCGCAAGCGGCACGCCCACCGGCGATGTTGCTCTGATGACCGACAGCACGGAGCCGGTGCAACAGGGACAGACATTCTTCACCCTGACCGGCAGCGGGTCTTACTCGGGTACAACCACCACCTTGCCGGGCGGCAGCTATAACCTCTGGACCAATTACGGCGGCGACGCCAACAACGCCGCGAGCACCTCGACCAAGGTGCCGATTACCGTCAATCCGGAGAGCAGCGGGATCTTCTTCCAGGCGATCTCTCCCACGGGCTCAGCTTCGGCCGGACAAACGGTGAGCGGGACCATCGACTACGGCACGCAGATGCTGCTCAGTGCGCAGGTGGCTCCCAACTCGCAACTGACGGCACTGGAGAACTGCCAGAACAACAACGTGGGCTGCGCGAATGTGAGCTTTACGATGCCGACCGGGACGGTGACCTTCTCCGACAGCGGCTCGGCTCTCAACACGGCCGCGATCAACGCCGAGGGCGACGCCGAATACAATGCGCCGTTCGCGGTCGGCTCGCATGCGGTCACAGTCAACTACGCAGGAGACAACAGCTATAGCGCGTCGACGGCCTCGGCGATCAACTTCACAGTTGCCAAGGACACGCCGTCCTTCAATCTGTACGCGCCCATCGCCACGAGCAACAACCAGTTGATCAACGGCTCCGGACAGCCGACGGTGATGACCGTCGTGCTGGAGAACGGCGCGCAGAACACGTACGCGTCCTCCTCGGCCATTTACCCCGTGCCGGTCGCTCCGCCGACGGGTTCGGTCACCGTGAGCGGCTTCCCCTCCGGCGTGCCCACCAGCGCGACTCTGAGTCCGATCGTCGATGGGTCAACTGGGTCCGTGGGCAGTGTGGCTACCTTCACGATTCCAGCCAGCACAGCCACGGGAAACTATAACGTCACATTCAACTACGCCGGAGATTCGAACTACACCGCCATCACGCCTGAACAGGGAACGATTCCGGTGGTGGGCACGAGCGGCCTGGCTTCCACAATCAGCGCGACCATGAGCGGGAGCATCTCGCCCAACTCTACGATCACGGTGACAGGAACCGTGACCGGCCAGAGCGGGCACGCAGCGCCTAGCAGCAGCACTTCCTCCGGAACCGGCGTGGAGGTCTATGCGTCGGGGTTCACACTGGGCGTGGTTCAATTCTCGTCGAGTTCGGGAGACGCTTCGAACTTCTCGTTCACCTTGAGCAGTCAGGTCCTGCTGCAGGGATCCAACTTCATCACCCTGCAGTACTCGGGCGACACCAACTACGCTCCGTCCGCCGTGATTCTGAACAGCGGCAGTCTGATCGCGAATCCGCTTTCCGACTTCACGCTGGTGCCGCAGACCACCATTGTTCCAGTGACCGCGGGCAGCAGCGGGACGGATACGATCAACCTGGCCTCGGTGAACGGCTTCAGCGGCAATGTAAGCCTGAGCTGCACGGCGGCAGCGGGCATCACCTGCTCGGTTTCGCCCACGGCGGGCCTGAGCAGCGGCGGCAGCGCCACGGCGACGCTCACCGTGAACGCCCCGGCCGATACGGCGAACCAGACGTATAACGTGCTGATCACGGGCAAGGATCCGACGGGAGAATACGTCCACACGCTGGGCGTGACGGCGGTGGTGACCGGCTCACCGGCCGGCGCCACGAGCTTTGCCCTCAGCAACAGCGGCAACCTGACCCTGGATGCGGGGATCAACACAGGGAACACTTCGACGATCACCGTGACGCCGGTGGGCGGGTTTACCGGAACGGTCGATCTGAGCTGCTCTGTCAGCGGCCCATCGGGCGCAACCAGCCCGGCGACATGCGGCCTGGCTTCGCCGTCTGTCGCTTCCGGGTCGGGGACGGACGTGCTGACCGTGACGACCACCTCGACGACCACCTCCGGGGTGTATACAGTGACGGTGACCGGCACCGGAACCTCGACTGCCACGGGCGCCGCCATAACGGCGACCACAACCGTGACGGCCAACATCGGGACGCCGAATTATGGCTTTACCCCGGCTCCCCCCAGCATCACGATCAGCGCGCCGGGCGGCAGCGGAACGACGACGGTGACCATCACGCCGACGAATGGATTCACCGGCACGGTGAGCCTGAGTTGCGTGGTGACAACGAGTATCAACAGCCCCAACGACCTGCCGACGTGCAGCGTGCCGGCTTCGGTTGCAATCACCGGCTCGACGGCGGGCACGGCTATGCTGACGGTGAACACCACGGCGGCGACGACCTCGATGAACGGGACGCAGAAGCTCTTCTGGCCATCGGCGGGCGGAGCGGTTCTGGCGCTGGTCTTCCTCTTCGGCATTCCGAAGCGGCGGCGTAACTGGATGACGATGGTGGGGCTGCTGGTCCTTCTGGTTTCCGTAGCCGGGCTGGGCTGCGGCGGAGGCGGCGGCAGCAACGGCGGCGGAGGAGGTTCGGGGAACTCCGGCACCACCACGGGAGCCTATACGGTGACCGTAACCGGCACTTCAGGGAGCATCACCCAGACCGTCGCGGTGAGCCTGACCGTCAACTAACCATATCCATATCCATGAGCAGGACGCCTTGGCCCTTCCTTCGGGAAGGGCCAAGGCGTTTTTGGAGGGCTGGGGGAATGGGTTGGGTGGGTGGAATCCCATAGCTGCGCAAGAACACGCTCGTGCGGAGTAAGCGTCCTGAGTTCCCCTCTGGCATGACGTCGGGTATTGGGCTGACCATTTCGTTATGGTTCATGAAGAGGAAGCGGGAACTGAACGTCGCGTTCGCCGGTGGCGGTCGGTTGCGGA
>JBEKTO010000020.1:0-68049 GCA_049515995.1 Occallatibacter sp.
AAAATCCTGCTCGGGAAAATACGGCCGGTAGACTTTCGCCATACCTAAAGACTGCCAGCTTCCAAGCCGCTGTTCAACCCAGCTTCAACAAAATCTCTGCCTTACTCAGACACACTCCTAGAGGATTTCTTGCGAGAGACAAACTCCCTGCGGAGAGAGTGTTACGGCGCGTTCCGGCGCAAAGATAGATGCTGGCGCCGGCGCCGCATTCGCATTTCCAGCCGCAAAAAGGTCTAAAACAGGAAGGACCGAAGAGAGCTATGACGCCTCGCGGGCCCGGGCGCGACGAAAAATGATTTGACAAAGCGGCGGAATCGACATCTACTACTTTCGATCATGGTTCCAGTACGAAAGACTCTCTCGGCACTTGCTCGGTTGCCAGCAACAGCGGCATGGGATCGAAAGAGCAGGAGCCAACTCTCAGCGTAGCTCATGGAATCAACCAAAGCGGCCTGATTCGGGAACCGGCAACGTCGCAAGAATCCGCCGGATACAAGCCGCATCCCCTCACTGCAACAGCAGTGCCCAGATTCGCGGAGACTCCAATGAAAGTCCGTACCTCCTCTGCCAGCCTTTCTGCCTCCATCCTTTCACCCGTCGCATCCCGGCAGCTCTTCCGCGCGGTCCTGCTTGCGACGATTGCTCTGTCGATCGCGCCTTTGGCATGGACGCAAACCGCCAATGCGATCACGCAAACGGTGGACGCGGCCAAGGTGCGCGCGCTGCCCAACCATCTGCCGCAGTGGGCGAGCCCAGCCAACAGCACCGGCGTGGTGCCGGCGGATACGATGCTGGCTCCGATGACGGTGGTTCTGTCGCGATCGGGGCAACAGGAGCAGGTCTTTGAGAAGTTCCTGGCCGACCAGCAGAATCCCGCTTCGCCGGAGTACCACCACTGGCTGACTCCCGAGGAGATGGGAGAGCGTTTCGGGCTTTCAGAGCAGGACATCGACACCGTGAGCGGCTGGCTGCAATCGCAGGGCCTGCACGTGAACTGGGTGTCTCCGAGCCGGATGTTCATCGGATTCGGCGGCACGGCGGGCGACGTGGGCCGCGCCTTCCACACGGAATTGCAATACTACAAAGTCAATGGCGTGCAGCGCATCTCCGTCTCCTCCGATCCCATGATCCCCGAGGCGCTGGTCCCCGCAATCAAGGGCATTCGCGGGCTGTTCACCATCGAAGACAAACCCCTCCATCATGCCGCTTCGATGCGATCCGATTCTCCTGAGATGGATGCCGGCGGCGGGACCCACTTTATTGCGCCCGCGGATTTCGCGACCATCTACGATCTCCCCACCAACCTGACGGGCGCGGGCGAAATCATCGGCATCGTGGGCCGCGCGCGTACCAACCCCGCGGATTTCAACAACTTCAAAAGCCTGACGGGCTCCACTTTCACCAACCCCACGGAGATCGTTCCGACCGCCTACGGAGGCGTCGATCCCGGTCCCGCGGCGACCACCTGCACCACATCGCCTTGCAGCGCTCCCGGAGATCAGAGCGAGGCGACGCTGGATGTGTTGCGCTCGGGCAGCGTGGCGCCCGGCGCAACGCTGTGGCTGGTGGTTGCCAGCAGCGCCAGCGGCGGCATCGACGACGATACCCAGTACCTGGTGAACGCCAATCCGCTGCCGCAAGTGATCACCATCAGCTTCGGCGCCTGCGAGTCGGCCGCGGGCGCGGCCAACGTCAATTACTGGGACACACTCTTCAAACAGGCCGCCGGGGAGGGAATCTCGGTCTTCGTCGCCTCAGGCGATGCCGGCGCCTCGGGATGCGACTCCTATAATGCAGCGCCGCCGGCGAGCCCCCTGGCCAATAGCCCGAATTACATCTGCTCTTCCAGCTACGCGACCTGCCTTGGCGGAACCGAGTTCGCCGACACGAGCAGCCCCTCCACCTACTGGAATTCCAGCAATGGCACCGGCCTGTCTTCGGCCCTGAGTTACATTCCCGAGGGCGGATGGAACGAACCGCTGAACTCCAGCTCCGTTACGCAAGCGGCCTCCTCGGGCGGCGGCGTGAGCACGGTGATCGCAACGCCGAGTTGGCAGACGGGCACCGGTGTGCCCTCGGCCAGGTCCGGACGCTATACGCCGGACATTGCCTTCTCGTCCGCCGGGCACGATGGCTATTTCGCCTGTCTCGCGGCCGGAGGAGGCAGTTGCGTGGTCTCGAACGGCAGCTACGGCTTTGAGTACTTCTCTGGCACCTCGGCGGCGGCTCCGGACATGGCGGGCATTACCGCGCTGCTGGATCAGAAGCTGGGCGCGGGGCAAGGCAACCTCAATCCGCAGCTTTACCCGCTGGCGGCCAGCGTGCCGACGGCCTTCCACGATGTGACGGTTGCGAGCAGCGGAGTGAGCGGCTGCACGGTCAGCACGCCCAGCATGTGCAACAACAGCATCCCCTCGCCGACCGCGCTGACCGGCGGCCAGGCGGGATATCTGGTGACGACAGGATTTGACGAGGTGACCGGCCTGGGATCGCTGGACGTAACGCAATTCATTGACAATTACGGGGCCGCGGCCCAGGCGCCGGTGGCGACGACGGGTACGGCGACGGCGATCACGGGCACGACTGCCACGCTGGGCGGGACGGTGAATCCCGAAGGCGCGGATACGCACGTGTGGTTCCTCTACGGGACGAGCAGCACGCTGAGCGGCGCGACGCAGACGGCATCGGTGGATCTGGGCTCGGGCACCACGGCGACGGCAGCCAGTGCGAGCCTGACGGGGCTGACGGCGGGCACGCAGTATTACTTCCAGGTGGTGGCGCAGAACGCAACGGGGACTACAAACGGAGCCATCGCCAACTTCACAACGACCACGGTGGCACTGGCGCCGGTGGCGACGACGGGCACGGCGACGGCGATCACGACGACGACGGCGACGCTGGCCGGGACAGTGAATCCCGAGGGAGCGGATACGAAGATCTGGTTCCTCTACGGGACGAGCAGCACGCTGAGCGGAGCCACGCAGACTGCCTCGCAGGACATCGGCTCGGGCACCACGGCGACCGCGGTGAGCGCGAGCCTGACGGGACTCAGCGCGGGCACGGAGTATTACTTCCAGGTGGTGGCGCAGAACGCAACGGGGACTACAAACGGAGCCATCGCCAACTTCACCACAACCGCGGTGTCGACGGGCTCTTTCACCATTACCGGAACAGCCGTGACCGTCGCGCCAGGCGCAACTACCGGCAACACGTCCATCATCACGGTAACGCCCAGCGGCGGCTTTACCGGTCCGGTAACTTTGACGGCTGCCGTTACCTCTAGCCCGGCCAATGCCATAGAGCCGCCCACCTTCAGCTTTGGGTCAACCAGCCCGGTCAACCTTACCGGCTCCAGTAACGGGACGGGCACGCTCACCATTACCACCATTGCGCCCCAAACCTCGTCATGCACCGCGGACAACCGGACGCAGCACGGAGTTCCCTGGTACGCCGGCGGCGGAGCGGTTCTGGCCTGCATGCTGCTCTTTGGCATTCCGGCGCGGCGGCGCAACTGGCGCAGGATGCTGGGCATGATCGCGCTGCTGATTGCGCTGGCCGGCGGTATGATGGCGTGCGGCGGAGGCGGCCAAAAAACCTGCAGCACCCCGGTGATCGCCGGCACCACGCCGGGAAGTTACACGGTAACGGTGACCGGCACTGACGGCACGACCACGGCCACGGGCACTGTTGCCCTTACCGTGCAGTAACTCGCACCGAATCCGCTGCCGCATCCTCTTGAGGGTGCGGCAGCGGTGCGTTCGGGGTGCAGTGGAATCATGCGGATGGCGCAGGGCGCACAGGCGCGTCTACCGGGCTGCCAGGAGGGTGGTGCTGCCACCGAGGCGCGTGGTTGCGGTGGGATGCTCAAGCGCATGGACGATGGCGGGCGGCAGACTCTCGGCGCCAAAGCGCGCGACGTAAAAAGCGAAATCCGCGAAGTCGCCGGAGCCGAAGCCGCCGGCCTGCGTATCGGCGGTGTAGGGCCGGACGAGGCTGGGATCTTCGACAGCGCGGCCGAAGAAGACGATGGCGTCGCGCAGGCTGCGGCCGTGGGACTCATAGGCGTAGAGATCGATGCCCTGGCGCGAGGCGAATTGCGCGATGAGAACGAGGGGCTGAAGCGCGAAGCCCTGGTAGTGGATGGCGTTTTCGTGGCGCGCCATCTCCAGCGGGAACGCGCCCCTGGGGTCGATCGCTTCGATCGCCTCCTTGTAGGTGCGGATGCCGAAGCGGAAGAGCTTGTCGTCGCCGGCGGCTACGCCGATGGCCGTGGCGGCGAGCGCGCGCCAGTAGTGGTGGTTGTTGCCCGAATCGCTGGACTTCTCAAAGGAGATGTCCTGGTGGGCAGCGGTGCGGAGCCAGGCGTTGACGCGCCGCTGTTGCTCCGGGTCCAGAGTCGAGTCGTTCACCAGAACGGAGTCGGCGATGCCGGCGGAGCTGAGCGTCCACTCGACCTGAAACCAGGCCTGGGAGGACTCCTTGCGGTCGTAGTCGAGCAGGGCTCGGGCCTGGGCCCAGGCGTCGAGCTGGGCGAGGGCGCAGGCAGATTCGGCGTGGCTGCCGGTGGCGAGGTACTGGTTCATCCCGGCGGTGATCCGGGCCTCGAAGATTGCGTAGATGCGCGTGGCGGGCGCTTCGGCCGGGTTGGTGGGACCGTTCGATCCGGAGAGATAGTGGTGCGGGACGATCATGCGGCCAACGGGCGCGGGCACGGGCGGCATGGCGACGCAGAAGTGCAGGCCCTTGATGGCCGCGCGCAGCAGCGGGTCGCCGGTGGATTGCAGTACGGTCTGACGGGCGGCAACGTCCACGACGGAGGCATGCGGGTCGGTGACGTGCTGAGCGAAAGCGGGGAGTGCGAGGGCGAGGACGGCGGCGAGAATTCGAGCCAATCTCATGGCATCGATTCTCACACAGCGCTTTCGGCGAGTGTCAAAACCGGAGGTGCCGGCGGAAGAGGCCGGCCGTGGATTGCCGCGGACGCTCCACGCGAAGATTATTTTTCC
The DNA here is from genome assembly GCA_049515995.1 of Occallatibacter sp. Classification (GTDB taxonomy): domain Bacteria; phylum Acidobacteriota; class Terriglobia; order Terriglobales; family Acidobacteriaceae; genus Telmatobacter. Next base: position 5,007 of record JBEKTO010000020.1, read on the forward strand.
GGCGCCGCGGGTGCGGCTGCCTTCACCGGCCGCAAGAGCCAGAGGTTGAGCAGCGTGAACAACAGGCCGCCCACGGTGAACTTGAGCCAGACGGGCGCCTGCGACGGGGAGAAGAAGCCCTCCAGGCAGCCGGCGACGACCAAAAGCGGAACGATGCCCGAGATGAGGCGGGTGGCTTCGATGCCGCCCTGCGCGACGGAATCTTTCCAGCGCAGGTTGCCGGGGAAGAGCATGGCGTGGCCGAGGCGGAATCCGGCGGCGCCGGCGATGATAATCGAGGGCAGCTCCAGCGATCCGTGCGGGGCAACGAAGCTCCACAACGCCACCGACATTCCGTATTGGTGGCAGGCCGCGCCAATCACTCCCAGCATCATGCCGTTGACGAAGAGATAAAAGAAGGTTCCCAGGCCGAAGACGATGCCGCCGGCAAAGGTGACAAAGCTGACCGAGAGGTTGTTGGTCATGATGGCGCTGGTGGCCATGGGCGCGACAGAGACGACGGACTTGGTCCACATCTCATGGCGCTCCATGGTGGCGATCATCTCGGGGCCGACGAAGTGGCGCATGAACTCCGGCCGGGCGCCGGTGAGCGCGGCGCCCAGCAGCCCCCAGGCCAGCGAGACCAGCAGGGAAGCAAGCACGTAGCCGATCTGGCGCTGGAAGATGACCGGGTACTCTTCGCGCAGGAAGCGAAAGAGGGTGAGCAGATTGGTCTTCCGGCCGGAATAGATGATATGGTGGGCGCGAGCCATCAGCTGATTCACATGCGCGGCATAGGTGCGGGCGGTCGAGTCCTGGCGCAGCACCGAGAGGTCGGCGGCGACCTGGCGATAGAGCAGGGCCATCTCCCGCAACTCGGCGCGGGAAAGCTGGCCGAGGTCGCTTGCGTCGGATTGAGCCAGCAGGGAAGCGAGCCGGTCCCAGTGGGGCCGCCGCTTCAGAATCCACTGGTTGGAGAGGATTTGCGCCATGGACCTGAGTTCAGACCAGCTTAGCATCGAAACCCCGGAACTGGTGTCGATCGAGATGCCTTTGGCCGGCATTGGCAGCCGCTTTATCGCGCTGCTGGTGGATTACCTGATCTGGTCCGCCGGGTTCGTGGTGCTGAGCCTGCTGTTCCTGATTTTTTTGCCGGGCATTCGCGCCTTTTCAGAGATTTCAGAGCAATGGGCCATTGCCATTGTCATTTTCATCGTTTTTCTGGTGCAGTGGGGCTATTTCACGCTCTTTGAGGCTTTCTGGAACGGGCGCACGCCCGGCAAGCGCGTGGCCCGGATTCGCGTCATCCAGCGTTCGGGCCGGGCCATCGGGCTCTTCGAGTCCATGGCGCGCAATCTGGTCCGGTATGTCGACCAGCTTCCTTTCTGCTATGCGGTCGGCGTGATCGCCATGTTCGTCACCCGCCAGCACCAGCGGCTGGGCGACCTGGCGGCCGGCACCCTGGTGGTCAAGGACCGGGCGGAGGAGACGCCGCTTTGGGCAGATCTGGGTGCGCGCACCTTCACGGCTCAGATTTTTGCTCCCAGTGCGCCGATTCCGGAACCCCATACCGCCTTTACGCTGCCCGGCACCGGCATCGCCAAGCTTTCGGCCACCGACCTTGAGGTTCTGGAGGGATTTTTTGCCCGCAGGCTGGACATGAGCCTGCCCACCCGCCAGGCCCTGGCGCAGAGGATCGCCTTCGCCATCCAGGCAAAGTCCGGGCTGGAACAGCCTGCCGGCGCCAGTGTCGAGACCTTCCTGGAGGCCACGGCCCGCCAGCTCCGGGATATCGCCCGGATGCAATAGGGTGCTTGCACGGATCTTCCCCGTCCCCTCCGCCATGAGAGCCATCGTGCCGTAAAGACGCCGAGGCTCTCGATAAAAAGGTTGAGATTTGCTTCTTTCTTGCCGTGACACCGGCGAGAGGCTCCTTTCGGGCGGCTCCGCCGGGGCCGCAAGGGAGCTGTCCGCGTACCGCAATTCAGGACGTAACCTGCGCATGATCTTGTATTTACAGGCTGCGGAGCGGTCTGGTGCCGTGCGCCTCAACCAGGGGCAAAAAAACCCGAAAAAATCTGACTTGACAATCGTTCCAGTTTGGGCATTTAATGTGCCCCGGCTGAGTGGTAGGGGAATTTTGCTCACTCTACTCAAACGTTTTAGCGGCACTGGTTAAACGTTTGAGCCTGGAGATTCCAAAAACTGGAGAAGTGGGATTTTCTCCTTCCATACCACGGAGATAACAGAGCCACTTCAAAGCCTGGGCAGGACTCACAGGAGCCTGGGCAGCAGGGCCGAGGCAGAACGCAGAGCCGGCATTCTCAGCGGCACCCCGGCAGGAAACAGAACGTAGATTGAACCCCGCGTTGCGACGCTCGAAGACGCCGGCAATCTCACGGAGCAGAAAGGCTCTGGAGTTGGCCGGCAGGGCGTGCGGGCAAATGGAACGACTTTTGAACCAAATTGATTCTCTTTTTTCGCAGTTCTCCGTTGCAGTTCATACGGCTTCATTCAGGGCTAGATGGGAAGCAGAGAACAGCAAATCGAAATGGACACCAACTTTGAAAAGGAAGGTCACATGAGACACATGAGTTACCGGATATTCCTTTTGCCGTTGTTCTTCGTATTGGTTTGCGCAGGAGCGTTTGCGCAGGCCAATTCCGACGTCACCGGCATGGTTATCGACCAGACGGGAGCGGTCGTTGCAGGAGCCAAGATCACTCTCACCGAGCCAGCTACCGGCAGTACTCACTCAGCCGTCAGCGGCGCCACCGGATTGTACGACATCCCGGGCTTGAACGCCGGCAACTACAACCTGAAGGCTACGGCCAAGGGCTTCGAGACGTACACGCAGCTCGGCGTCGTGGTCAACATTTCTGCGTCTTTCCGGGTCGACATCAAGATGGTCGTTGGCGCCGAAACGCAGACGGTGACCGTCGAGGCAGACGCACTGGCGGTACAGAGCGACTCGAACGTCGTCAGCACCCTCATCAACGAGCAGCAGATCACCGAGCTGCCGACCAACGGCCGTAACGTGATCGGCCTGGCGGCATTGGGCCTGGGCGTCAGCGGTAACCTGCCCGACGCGGAAAACCCCTTCTCAGTGAACGCGAACTACGCCATCAGCTTCAACGGCCTGAGCCAGGCGCACAACATCTGGATCGTGGACGGCGGCGAGGCATACGACCGCGGTTCCGGCGGCAAAATGTCTGTCATGCCTTCGCAGGACGCACTGGGCGAGTTCCAGGTCCTGGCCAGCAACTATCCTCCCGACTACGGCATCGCCTCGGGCGGCGCCATCACCATGTCCCTCAAGAGCGGCACGCAGAAGTTCCACGGCGAAGCCTGGGAGTTCGATCGCAACGACGCTCTCGATGCGCACAACTATTTCGACGCAGCGGGCGCCAAGAAGCAGGAACTGCGCTATAACGTCTTCGGCGCGAACATCGGCGGCCCGGTGATTATTCCTCACGTCTACAGGTCGGCCAAGCAGAAGACATTCTTCTTCTTCAACGAAGAGTGGCGCAAGATGGTCAACGGCGTGTCGACCAATCCGGTCAGCGTGATGCCGGGTGCGGACGAAGTCACTTCCGCAGCGAACTTCACCTACCAGGTTCCCGCCGGGTACCTTGCGGCAGGGACGGCCATGCTGGTGCCTCAGGTTGGCGATGCGAATTTCAACGCCAAGCTGAAGGCCGATGGCCTGACGCCTGGCCAGCCGTTCCCTGGGAACGTAATTCCGGGCAACCTGCTGGACGCCAACGCCCTGATCTTCAACGGGACCAAGAACCTTCCCGCCGCGACGAACCTGACGACGGACACCTATACGCCGACCGGCGGCCATTTGCCGATCAACGTCCGGGAAGATCTCTTCCGCATCGACCACAGCTTCAACGACAAGTGGCAACTCTTGGGCCACTTCATCCATGACGCCAACGACTCTGTCCAGGCCACTCCCGAGTGGCAGGGCGACAACATTCCGACCGTCGGTTCGAACTTCAGCAACCCGTCGTACAGCTCGGTGATCAAGCTGACCGGAACGCTGAAGCCCAACGTGCTGGTGGAAGGGTCGTTCAACTACGACGGCAACAAGATCGCCATCATTCCGGTAGCGGCGGGCGGAGCGAGCTTCGTCAAGCCGTCGGGATGGGGCACCGGAACCTACTTTGCGGCGACGAACGACGTAGGCAATCGCCTGCCCGACATCACCTGGACAACGGACAACGGCGCGAGCTGGGGCCCTGGAAACGATCCCTGGACCAACGGCGCCGAAGACTATAACGAGATCATCTCGTTGTCAGTCACAGCGGGCAAGCACCAGATGAAGTTCGGCGGCGGCTACAACCGCTACACCAAGAACCAGGTCATCGGCAAGGACTCCGAAGGCGACTACACCTTCAACGACAAGGGGACGAGCCTTCTCACCGGCGACTCGTATCTGGACTACCTGCTCGGCTTCGCCACTCAGTTCAGCCAGTCGAACGCCAACCCGATCAACCACTACGTGAACCAGACGACCTCCGTATATGCGCAGGACAACTGGCACATCAGCGGCCGCTTGAGCGTACAGTACGGCTTCCGTTACGACGCCATGCCGCACGTTTGGGAGCGCAACAACCAGGTTTCCAACTTCGAACCTAGTTTGTACCAGACGGGACTATTGCCGACGTTCAACGCCGACGGCTCGTTCGCGTCCAACAGCGCGGGCCTGGTCACCAATTCCATCGGCACGTTCTATCTGAATGGCATTGCAATTGCCGGGCAGAACGGCGTTCCGAGCGGGTTGGCGAGGCAGGACTACAAGACGCTGATGCCGCGTGTCGGCTTCACCTATGACCTGACCGGCAGCGGCAAGACCGTGCTGCGCGGCGGTTTCGGCACCTTCTACGAGCGCATCCAGGGCAACGACATCTACGATGCGGCAGGCGGCGCTCCGTTCATCAGCACACCGGCGGCCAAGAACGTAGAGTTCACCGGCGTCACCACCAACTGGCAGTCTGGCGGCACCGCTGCCACGCCGACCTACACGCAGGGCTACAACTCCCTGAACACCTATTACCCGAATCCTGCCGTGGCGCAGTTCAGCCTGGGCGTGCAGCATGAAATCGCTCCCGCGCTGATCCTGATCACGCAGTATGTGGGCAACATCGACTGGCACCAGAACACCTGGCTGCCGATCAACAACTTCCCGCTCAGCACTCCGATGGCAACCCGTCAGGCATCCGCGGCCGGCACACTCTCGACCGTCGATACCCTGAACGACGCAGCCTATCCGGGCTTCGGCAACATCCGCTTGCAGGAGAATCCGCTGACCGGCACCTACAACAGCTTCCAGATTGGCCTTCGCCAGCAGAACAGGCACGGCCTGAGCTTTGAGCTGGATTACACCTACTCTCACCAGATCGACGACCAGCAAGGCAGCGTGGATGTCGACAACAACAACCCCTCGTACAACCCCTGGAACCTGAAGTACGACAAGGGCTCCGGCACTCTGGATCGCCGTCATGTCTTCAACGCCAACTACGAGTACAAGCTGCCGATCTTTGCTCATGCAAACGGCATGGCGCATAGCGTCCTCGGCGGATGGGAGATCTCCGGTACGGTGATCTCCGAGGCCGGCATGCCGTGGGCGGGCAACACCGCTCCGAGCGACGGCGGCTCTGATACCGTCGGTCTGGGCGGCGATTACCGCATCCGTCCGAATCTCAGCGGCAAGGCCCACTACACCAAGGGACACGTCGCGGGCGGCTATCAGTGGGTGAGCAATGCGGGCTTCTCGCAACCTGTAGCGGCATGGGACGGCGGCCCGAACCTGGGCTTCGGCAATGCGGGCAAGGATGCAGTTGTCGGCCCCGGCCGCACCAACTTCACCACCGCACTGTACAAGTCCTTCGCCCTCGGCGAGCGCGCTCACTTCGAGCTCCGCGCCGACAGCTTCAACACCTTCAACCACACCCAGTTCAACGCTTTCAACACCAACGTGTCGCTGCCCAACTTCGGAATCACGACGGGCACGCAGGACCCGAGAGAATTCGAGCTTGGCGGCAAGTTCGTGTTCTAAACCCAACCCTCGACCGGGCGCGGCAGGCAAACCCTGCCGCGCCCTTTTCGTCTGCGGCGCGCGCCGGCCCGGCCTCAAACTAAAATGAATGGAAAGCTAAGTCTCTCACCGCGCGATTTCGTGCTTTGAGTTTGTGCTTTCCCAGGTCCCAGAATCGGGACCTGGGGCACCCATAGTTGGTACGACAACAAGCGGCCAGAGACCTGGAACGAGACCCCGCCATGCGATTACGAATCTGCCGGACATGGATGCTGACGACGATGGCGGCGATGGCCGCGGCCGCCTGCCTGGCACAGAGCCCGGAAGCGCCGGTAAGTCAGCGCCAAACCGCTCTTGCCCTGGAGCAACAGGGAAAGAACGCCGAGGCCGAGACGGCATGGCGCGCTTACCTGAAGACCCATCCATCCAATCCAGAGCCTTATGCCCACCTTGGGCTTCTCGAAGCGCGTCAGGAGCGATACACGGAGGCGGTGCCGCTCTACCGCAAGGCGCTGGCGCTGAATCCTTCGTTTCCCGGCTTGCGGCTGAATCTCGGCCTGGCGCTTTTCAAGGCCGGCGAAATGAAGGAGGCCGTCGAGACCTTCCGGCCGCTGCTCAAGAGCCAGCCCCCTGGCTCGCCGCAGGCGCAGCAACTGACCATTCTGCTGGGGATGGCTCATTACGCTTTGGGCGAATTCGATGAAGCAGCACCCTATTTGAAACAGGCCGCCGCCCGCGATCCGCAGAATCTGGGGCTGCGCCTGAGCCTGGCGCACAGTTGCCTGTGGTCAAAGCAGTACCAGTGCGTGCTGGATGTCTATCGCGAGATTCTCACGCTGAATGCGGAGTCGGCCGAGGCCGACATGCTGGCTGGAGAAGCCCTGGACGAGCTGAAAGACCATCAAGGCGCCATCAAGCAGTTTAGGGCAGCGGTTCAAGCCAATCCCAAAGAGCCGGACGTGCACTTCGGCCTGGCGTATCTGCTATGGTCCCAGCGGCAGTACGAGGAGGCGGTGGGCGAGTTTCTGGCAGAGCTGGCCAATAATCCGAATCACGTTCAGGCCATGATCTACCTGGGCGACACGCAGATGCAGTTGAACCATCCCGAGGCCGCCGAGGCGCTGCTGGAAAAGGCTCTGCGCATCGAACCCGGCCGGGAACTGGCGCATCTGGATCTGGGCATTCTCTACGCGGAAGCGGGCCGCCAGGACGATGCGGTGCGCGAGATGAAAGAAGCCGAGCGCCTGGCACCGGAAGACGTAGACGTGCACTGGCGGCTGGGACGGCTCTATCGCACGATGGGAAGGAAAGACGAGGCCAAGGCGGAACTGGACAAGGCCAGCAGCATCACCAAGGCCGCCGACAATGCGCTGATCGACAAGATGACCGGCTCACAGGCCCGGCCGCCCCTGGCGCAGAGACCGGTCTTGGCTCCCGCGGACAAATGATGCATCCACGCTGCCCTGGCTCGGGTGGGCTCCGGCGACGATGGATTTTTCTTTGGCCAGCAGGTCGGCCAGCGCCTTCTCCGGGCAGATATGCCGGACTTCGACCAGACGCAACTCCGCTTCCGTCTCCACGGCAGAGGCAACTGTCATGAAGCAGTCCAGGCAGCGGGTGTTGTAAGTGCCGTTTTCGTTCTGAGTTCGGCTATACATCGCTCCTCGGGAAAACGAAAGATTTTCCGATGCTAATCGTCTTCTCATTTTCCCGTCGTGATCGACATCACCTATCCATGTGAGCTTGCGATTGGAGGAATTCTCCCGCGAATGGAGATCCCTCCCCGAGCGCGCTATAGATTCGTTCCCTGGTTGGGATTGCGCCGCAGCCGCCAACAGGGACTTTGGCCCGCCTGGGGAAAGAGCGAGACCGAGCAGGGCACGTCCATCGAGCCGAGATAGTCGAATTCCTGTTTGTTGCCCTTGAGCGGAACCGTGAGATAACGGTTGACGGTGACCTTGGAGCGGGGCGAGCCGCGCAGCTTGTAGATGGCCCAGTCGCCTGCGTAGACGGCCAAAAAGCCCGCCACCAGCACCACGACGATCCGTTGCAGCCAACGCTTCATTCGGTTTCAGCCTTTCTTTGGGAGCCTTCATCGCCGCGCGGGCAAAGGTCATGCCGCTGTATTGAGAGTATCCGAGGCGCGGGGAGCGGCGTGCATCGTTCCAGTTTTGCGGCGCAATTTTGTCGAAGCCAGGTTGGATTTTACCGACGCCGGGCCGGCTCAAGGCTTTCTCTGGCCGTGAGCCATCTCCGGGGCGAAGATCTGATAGCAGTTGCGGCCCCGCTCCTTGGCGCGGTACATGGCGGCATCCACGTTTTTCAGCAGCAGATCCGCGTCCAACTGGCCGGGCGAGGCAGTGCAAACGCCCACACTGACCGAAGCCAGCACTTCACGGCCGGCAAAACGAATCGGGACCGACAGGGCGGCCACGATTTTTGCGGCGACACTCTCGGCTACCTGCGCATCTTGCAGGTCGGGGAGCAGCGCGACGAACTCGTCGCCACCCATGCGGGCGACGGTATCGCTTTTGCGCACGTTGGCGAGGATGCGGTCCGCCGTGACCCGCAAGACATGGTCGCCCGTGTGGTGGCCGAGCGTATCGTTGATCTCCTTGAACCGGTCGAGATCCATCATGAGAACCGCCAGCGTGGTTTGATTGCGCCGGGCTCTCTCCAAGGCGACATTCAGACGATCCTGAAGCACCAGGCGGGTGGCCAGCCCGGTCAATGCGTCGTGCTGCGCCATGTGGCGAAAGCGTTCTTCACTTTCGCGAAGAAGGCAAGTCTGCCGCTCGACGCGCCTTCTGAGCACCATCACCCAGGCCAGCACGGCCAGCGTGACGGTCAATGCCAGGGCCAGCAGCACCAGCGCATGAGCCGGCGTCCACCAGGATGGCTTGCGGATCACGATTGCATCGTCCGGCGAGCGCATGAGAATCCGGAAGGACTTGGGCACCGCGACTCCGTCCTTCAACACGCTGAGCCGGGCATCGAACTGGACGGAACAGATTCCGGCGACGCGCAGCCTGCTTCCGTTCTTCCATGCGGCTGACTCCGGTCCCGCGAGGCTTTGGGGAAGAACGGCGGTGAAGATGGAGTTTCCCGAGTTGAGCAGGAGGGTGGCGCCGGAGGAACCCTGTTCGCTGCCGATCAACTCGCCCTCGATCTGGACCAGTTCGGAGTTATGCTTGCCGGCCAGCGCCTGGGCCGCGGTCACCCGTTCGGCGGCAACCGGGAGCCCGCTCCCCGCTTTTCGAAAGACGGCATCGGTGAGAACGGAGGTGGAATCCTCCGCTTCGGAGAATCCGACGACGTCGGCGACATCGCCCAGCGCAAGATGCGTATCCTCGACCGTCTGGGCACAGATGCCGCGCGTCGCGTCGCGGACGCAGAGGGAGGCTCCGGGCCACTGCATGGTCACCGTTCCGCGAATATGCACCCGATGGCGCATCGCGGAAACCTGGTTCCAGCGCAGCAGGTCGTCGATGGGAACGGTCGGCATCTTGAAGGGATCGCCCGGCGCCGGTTCAACCACCTGCACCGTGGAGAGATTGGGGAAAACGACGCGGGCGCCGATCATCTGGGCGCTGCCGTTGTAGAGCGGAGCCTCATGGCCATGGATGCGCACCCGGGCGTCCACCAGGCCGGAATAATCGACGCCAGGCTCCCGGACGGTTGTGGCAAACAGCGTTCCATCCATCATGGAGAGTTCCAAGATGACGGTGTGGCTGGAGGAGTAGACCGAGTGGACGATGCCCTCGACCTCAACCCATTGGCCTTCGTGCTCGCCGGCAAACAATTGGGTGCGGCTGACGCGAACGGCGTCTTTGGGGAGCGGAGCGCGGCCGATCACTGCGATCCGGGGCCGATCGACAATGGGAGCAAACCCGCCCGGATCGCTCACGCCCCACACCTCCACCAGCGACCCGGCAGGAAGCGACTTGACGGCGCCTCCGACTAACTTGACGAAGACGCTTCCCGTCGCATCGTGAACATAGAGCGCGCCGAATCCGGTTCCGGTGTCGGTGTCGAAGTAAGTGACGACTCCGCGCAGATGGATGGGATAGGCGAGTTTGGCCTCCTCGCTGGAAAGATCGTGGGCCTCGCGCGCCGAAGTGATGGTGCGCAGCCCGCCCGGCGAACTCTTTGCGGATTGGGCTTTGGCAGCGAGACCGGGAAACAAGAGACTTGTAAAGACAAGACCCGCAAACAAGGAAACTACCGGGAAGCAACGGGGACGGCGGCAGTCCGTGGGTAGTTTCTCCGCGCAAGGACGATCTGCCTGCTTCACGCGAGGCCGCCAAATCCGCCTCATTCCGGCAGGAGCGCATGTCATGGGCCGCGTCGCGCGCCGTAATTCTTGCGGAGGATGTTTTGACGGGTTGTGACTCGAAGCGAGATTCACGGAGAGACTATCGGCGGTTACGGAACGGCGCATCGTACTCGACCTTCTAATTACCACTAACTTTTAACGAAAACCGCGCCAACCCTCCTTTGTCAGGTTTCATTCCTTAAGTAACCTGCTCCGCCCGCATCGCATAGCGGCCTTCTTGCGGAGTTTCTGTTTCCTGGGCGCGAGCTAGCGGGAAAGAAATGACTTTAAAACATTTTCTGCCGCGCGCCTTGGCGCTGTAAAGAGCAGTGTCACCATGCTTTAACATTTCATCCGCGTCCAACTTACTCCGGCCGCGGTGCAAAAGCCGACGGCGACGGGAACCGGCACCTTCCGCCCAGGACAGGAACGGGGAGCGAAAGCGCGGCCATCGCCTTTGCGGAAAGGAAGATGACAGCGGGCGCCAGCGCTGCGGGTTCGAATCGTGCGGAGGGGGCGTTCCACCAGGAGGCGGGCTATGAGGCGATCAAGGCCGGGCGGGGAGCGCCTTCGGGAAGGACCAGCCTTTGCGGTGCGCAGCAGGCGCGGTCGAGTTTGGCGAGATCGGCCTTCATCTGCGAGCTGGCGCCTAGGGCGTGCAGTACGGTGGCGAGGATGGAGGCTGCGGCGGCATTGGCCTGGGGGCAGATGCGATAGTGCATCCACTTGCCCTCACGGCGCGCGGCTACCAGACCGGCGTTGCGCAGGTAGGCAAGATGCCGGGAGATCTTGGGCTGGCCCTGGCCCAGGATTTCGACAAAGTAGCAGACGCAGACCTCGCGGCCTGCCATCAGATTGAGCAGGCGCAGGCGGGTGGGATCGGCCAGGGCGGCGAAGATCCTGGCCAGATCGGCCGGCTTGGAAACGCGACTCATGCGGTTATTGTATACGGATTGACAAATATGAGGGCGGGGAATACATTTGCTTAAGCGAATGTGGGGCGCGTGCGATGGATACGAAGACCTTGGTCGAAGAGAAGTATGGTGCGGCTGCGCGGCAGGTGCGGGCGAGTGGAACGGTTGCCTGCGGCGACCCGGCGCTGCGCTGTTGCGATCCCATCACCACCAACCTGTATAGCGAGGCGGAGAAGAGCGGGCTGCCGGCCAGCGCCGTACTGGCTTCGCTGGGCTGCGGCAACCCCACCGCGCTAATCGAGCTGAAACCGGGAGAGACGGTGCTGGACCTTGGCTCCGGCGGCGGAATCGACGTGCTGCTTTCGGCCCGGCGCGTGGGGCCGGCCGGCAAGGCATATGGCCTGGACATGACCGACGATATGCTGGCGCTGGCCCGCGAAAATCAGCGCCAGGCGGGCGTGGAGAACGTGGAGTTTCTGAAGGGCGAGATCGAAAACATTCCGCTGCCCGATCACTCGGTGGATGTGGTGATTTCAAATTGCGTCATCAATCTCTCCGCGGACAAGAACCGTGTATTGCGGGAGGCATTCCGGGTGCTCAAGCCGGGCGGCCGCTTCGCCGTCTCCGACGTGGTGGTGCGGGGCGAGGTTCCCGAGCAGGTGCGCGAGAGCATGTTGCTGTGGGTGGGCTGCGTGGCAGGCGCGCTGGAGGAGAAGGAGTACATGGCCAAGCTGGCGCAGGCCGGGTTTACCGGCATTTCAATCGAGCCGACGCGCGTGTACTCGGTCGAGGATTCACGGAGCTTCCTGGTCGCGGCCGAAATCGACGTGGATGCGGTCGCAGCGCAGATCGACGGGAAATTCATCAGCGGATTTATCCGGGCTACGAAACCGGGGGCGACGAAACCGGGCGGCGGATGCTGCGCGCCGGGCTGCTGCAACTAAGCAAATTCAGATTGGTGGAGATCATGCAGAAGCCCTACAACATCCTTGTTCTGTGCACCGGCAACTCGGCGCGCAGCATCCTGGGAGAGGCGCTGTTCAATACGCTGGGCGCGGGCCGCTTCAGAGCGTACAGCGCGGGCAGCCATCCCACGGGCAAGGTGAATCCCTTTGCCCTCGAAGAGGTGCGGGCGCTGGGTTATCCGGTGGAGGGCCTGCGCAGCAAAAGCTGGGACGAGTTTACTCAGCCCGATGCGCCGCAGATGGATTTCATCGTGACCGTTTGCGACAAGGCAGCCGGCGAGATGTGCCCGCTGTGGCCGGGGCAGCCGGTGACGGCGCATTGGGGCTTTCCCGATCCCGCCGCGGTGGAAGGCAGCGACGAAGTGAAGCGCGCGGCCTTCGCCAGTACGTTGCGGCAGATCAGGAACCGCGTACAGCTTTTCCTCTCCTTGCCCATCGAGACGCTGGACCGGCTGGCGCTGGAAACCAAGATGCGCGCGATTGGGCGGGAGCCGTTGTAAATGAGAGCAAAACCGCACCAGGCTTGGCGCCGCGGCTGAGGTAAGCTGAAGGCGAGGACTCCCCACGATGACCCGTACGGCGCTCATTCTGGAGTTTCTGGCGCTCTTTGTCGCCCTGCCGCTGGGGTACCGGTTTTCGCCGGTGCGCGTGCCGGCGCTGCCGCTGTTGTGGGTGGTGGCGGCGTATGCGTGGGTCCAGTTGCTGCGCGACCCGCGCTTCGACCGCACGCGGCTATGGAACTTCGCCCCGCTGCCCGGCCGGCTGGGCGCGATTCTGGCGATGTTTGCGGTTGTTGCCCTGCTGCTCTGGCTGGGTGTGCGGAGCTTCGCGCCCGAGCTGGAATGGAGTCTTGTGCGTCAGCATCCGGGCTTCTGGGCGGTGGTGATGGTGGCTTACCCGGTGCTGTCGGTCTATCCGCAGGGGCTGCTTTACCGCGTCTTCTTCTTCGAGCGGTATGCGGGGCTTTTTCCGGGAAGGTGGGCAACGATCGTGGCCAGCGCCGCCGCCTTCGCCTTTCTGCACATCATCTTCCGCAATTCGCTGGCCGTGGCGCTCACCTTCGGCGGCGGAGTGCTGTTTGCCATGCGCTACGCCCAGACCGGCTCGCTGGCGGCTTCCAGCTTCGAGCACGCGCTCTATGGCTGCTGGCTGTTTACGCTGGGGCTGGGGCAGTATTTCTATCATGGAACCATCGCCACCGTCGCCACGGCGATGGGGCGATAGGGGCGTGTTATCCGGATTGCAAAAGAGCGACCTTGAGGGGAATCCGTAGCGGGCGCGTAGAAAAGCTGGCGGCGCACATGCAAAAAGGGTCAGCCGGATTCGGCTGGCCCTTTTCAGTTGAGCGGGAACGGCGAGTTAGAACTTGATGGATGCGGCGCGGGCCGAGATGCCGCTGAGTTCGGCGGCCTTGGCCTCGGCGTAGGCGGCTGCGCCCAGCAGGGCGGCGCGGCTCTCGAGGATGACGCGCACCGGCATATTGACGAGCAACTGGCTCAGCCGGCCCTTGTCGGTGAAGGCCTTCATGAAGGCGCCGTCCTTGAGCTTTTCGAGGATGCGGGGCGCGATGCCGCCGCCCACGTAGAGCCCGCCCACCGACAGCACCTTGAGAGCCAGATTGCCGGCCTCGGCGCCATAGGCGGAGACGAACATATCCATCGCCTTCTCGCAGATTTCGCTCTTGGCCGCCAGCGCCAGCTCGGTAATGACGGCGTTGGGGTCTTCCTCGGCCATGCGCTCGGCCAGCCACGCGGGCTCTTCCAGGCCGCGCACCTCGCGCAGGAACTCGTAGATGTTGGTCAGGCCCATGCCGCTGACGACGCGCTCAAAGCTGATGCGGCCGTTGTACTTCTGCTTGAGAAAGCGCAGCAGATCGAACTCGTCTTCATTGCGGGGCGCGTAGTCGGTGTGGCCGCCCTCCGAGGGGTAGGGGACGTGGCTGTGGCCATTCCAGACCAGAAAGCCTTCGCCGAGGCCGGTTCCGGCGGCGATCAGGGCGCGGTTGCCCATCTGGCTGGCATCGCCCTCGCTGAGGGTGAAGACCTGCTCGGTGGAGAGCTCGGCCACGCCGTAGCCGTTGGCTTCCAAATCGTTGATGAGAAAGACGTGATCGATCCCGAGATCGGAGGCCAGCTCGCGGCTATCCAACGTCCAGGGCAGATTGGTGAGGCGCAGACGGCCGTCGCGCACCGGTCCGGGCACGCCGAAACAGGCCGCGGTGACCTTGTCCGCCGCGAGGAACTCCCTGACGATCGCTTCGAGGCCGGAGTACTCCTTGGCCGGGTAAACTTTATCGCGTGTGTAATTGAGTTTGCCGTTGGAAAAGTCATACAGCGCCAGATCGACTTTGGTGCCGCCTACATCGCCCGCCAGAATCATCGTTCCCTCTCCAAAACCCCGCAACCCTCCCCATCTGTTGCGGGTAGAAGCGCAGCTGCGGCCTTGTCCAGAATCAGAGTCAGTATACCGCTACAGGGCCATATCAGTTGACTGGGCAGGCGTTCCGGATCGCGCGGTCCAATGAGAACTTCTTTCAGGATTTCTGCCTTGTCGGCGCCGGCGATGAGGAAGAAGACCGAGCTGGCGTGGTTGATGACCGGCCAGGTGAGCGTGATGCGCGTTGTGTCTTTCTGCGGCACCGGGTTGGCCGCGACCAGCCGGCTCATTTCGTGGATGGCCGCAGTGCGAGGGAAGAGCGAGGCGGTGTGGCCGTCGGCGCCCATGCCCAGGGCGACCAGGTCGAAGCGCGGGCTCTCGGCGCCCTCCAGGCGGAAGCTGTTGCGCAGCTCCGACTCGTAGCGGGCCGCGGCCACTTCGGGCTCCAACTCGCCCTCGATGCGGTGAATCTGATGGGGATGGAGCGGAACGTGGTCCAGCAGGGCCTCGCGCGTCATGCGATAGTTGCTCTCGGCATCGTTGGGGCCGACGGTGCGCTCATCCACCCAAAAAAGATCCAGGCAATCCCAGGGCATGCGCCCGCGCCAGGGCTGCCTGGGGTCGGCCATCAATTGAAAGGCCGCCTTGGGCGTCGAGCCGCCGCTGATGGCGATCCGCGCCCGGCCCTGTGCGGCGACCGCTTCCCCGGCCATCTCGACAAAATATTGCGCCGCCCGGCGCGCCAGGGCCGCCGGGTCCGGTTCCACGTAGTATTTGATCCTGAGCTTTCTGGACATGTTGTCAGGAGCCTCTTGTTTCTACGTTACTCGAAAAGCGATAAGAACGCTGTGAGAAGCGGCTTTCCAGATCTACCGCCCCAGATAGACCCGGTACTGCTGTTCGATGATGCCGGCGGCGCGGGCCAGGGCCAGTTTGGAGAGGTTGTACTGGTAGAGGCTTTCCACCAGGTTGCTTTGGGCCGAGGCCAGAGTGGATTGCGCGGTGACCAGGGGCAGATTGTCGTCCACGCCGGCGTTCACGCGGTCGGTTTCGTCGCTGAGGGCGCGGGTGGCCAGCTCGACGTTAGAGCGGGCGACCTCGACCAGCTTGGCTGTGGCGTCCACGTCAAGCAGCGCCGAGCGCACCTGCTGATCGATGTTGCCGCGGAGATCGGCGAGTTGGGCGTCGACGGCGGATCGCTGCGCCTGGGCGGCTTCAATATCCCCGCGCAGCCGGGCCTCGCGGAAGAGCGGCACGCTGAGCGAGCCCTGGGCGACAAAGTTGCCGTGCGAGCCGGCGCCACCCACCTGGCTGACGCCGTAGTAGCCGCCAAAGCTGAGGCTGGGCAGCCGCTGGCTGCGATAGGCGGCCTGAATGGCTTTGTACTCGACCGCCTCATTCTGGAGAGTCTGGTAGTCCTGGCGGTTTTTGTAGGCCGTGGCGCGCACCTCTTCAGGAGTTTGCGCGGCCAGTTCGCTGTAGGGCGCCGGATCGGTGAGCGCGATCTTCTGGCCGGGGTCGAGGCCGATTTCGCGCTTGAGCAGAATCAGGTTCTTTTCCAGCAGGTTTTCGGCGGCGATGAGGGCCTGTTGCTGGGCTTGGAGCTGGACCCGCGCGCGCAGCTCGTCGAGATTCGACGCGGTTCCCGCCTCGTGCGCGGCGTGAGCCTGGCTGAGCAGTAGCTCGCCGGTCGCTTCCAGGGCCTTGGCGTTGTCCACCTCGCTCGCGGCGGCAATGGCATGAAGATAGGCCGCGGCCACCTGCTCGACCACCTCGCTGCGCGCCTCCATTTTGGCGAAATAGGCCGCTTTCGTTGCCGCGCCTGCCGCCTTGTAGCCGGCAATCACCGGGCCGGAAAAGAGCATCTGGCTCAAGTGGATTTTCCCCTCGGTCAGATCGTCGCGCGTGATGTAGGAGAGCCCGGCGGGAATCTTTCCGCCGGGAAAGAGCGGAGCAAACATGCTGATGACGCCCGGCCCAAAGCCCAGCGCGGCCAGGTTCTGCTGGTGCACTCCCAGGTCGCCGCCGACCGTGACGGTGGGCAGAAAATTCTGCAAGGCCTCGTTCTTTTCGCCCTGGAGCGACTTTTCGCCGTTCTCGGCCTGCTTGAGGCCGAGATTGTTTTTGAGGCCCAGACCGATGGCCTCGTCCAACGAGAGCTTGAGGGTTTCGTCGCTGGCCGGATGGGCGGTGACGCTGCCGAAAAACGGATTGGCGGCCGAGGTCGGGTTGGGCGACTGCGCGGACGCAGCCGTTCCCGCGCCGGCCAAAGCCGCGATCGCCAAAAACGCGGGCCCAGCGGCCCGCCGGAAGACAAAATGTCGCGCTCGATTCACTGTCACTATTCTCTCAGATGAGCCAACGGGCCGGAGGGATTCGGGTTACGGGCGGAAAAGCTGCCGATCGATCGCCAACTCGCGGCGTCTTTGCCCTTCAAACCCCTACACCATCGCCCGCTCTTTCACGCTCAAGTATTGATTCAGGATGGAGGAGGTGAGTGCCTCGGGGTTCAGGTCGAGAGTGAGGGCGCCCTGCTCGTGGAGGCGGGCGAGGAGCAGCTCGCGGCGGCCGGCCATCTCCTGGGCGGCGGCGGCGCGGAACATCTGCCCGACATTCTCAGGCCGGGTCTGGGCGATCGCATCCACTTCAGGCTGGGCCATGGCCACAAAGAGCAGCACATGGCGGCGCAGCAGTTGCATCGCGCCGTCGATGACCTCCGGCCGCATGGCGGTTTCGGCCAAATCCGTGATCCACAGAATCAGCGACCGGCGGGGCTGGAGGCGGTTGAGCGTGGCCGTGGCGCGCAGGTGGTCGGCCTCGCCGGACTCGGCATGGAGCAAGGCCAGCGACTCGATCAACTGGCGCAGATGGGCTGAGCCGCGGCCGGGCAACATGCGCTGCTGGATGCCCTGGCCATAGGCCAGCAGGCCCACCCGGTCGCCGGAGAAGAGAGCTAGTTGGGCCAGCGCCACGGCCGTGGTGCAGGCGTAGTCGAGCTTCGATCCGCTGGGCGCGGTGCCGGGGTTTTTGGGCGACTGTGCGAGGGCGACCCGCGCCCGCATCAGCCGGCCGCAGTCGAGCACGATCCAGACGGCCTGGCTGCGCTCGGTCTGGTACTGGCGGGTGATGAGGCTGCCGCGCCGCGCAGTGGCCGTCCAGCAGATGTCGCGCAGATCGTCTCCCTCGCGGTACTCGCGCAGGCTCTCGAAGTCGCGGCCCAGGCCGCGCTGCCGCGCCTGGCGCAGTTCGAGGTCGATCTGGCGGCTGCGCGCCAGAAAGATTTCCTGCTCTTCTCCGGCGCGCAGGGCGGGATAAACCCGCACTGTCTGCGTGAGCGGCGCCCTGGCCCAGCGCTCGACCAGGCCCAGCGGCGAGCGGTAGCGCACGTAGAGCCAGCCGGTTGCGCAGTCGCCGCGCTCCTGGGGCTGCACGCGGTAGCGCAGGCGCGCCGGGACGCGCGGAAAAGCGGTCAGCCGGTGGGTGAGCGGCTCGGCGACGAGAGCCGGCGGCAGATCGTCCACCAGGCGGCACTCGACGATTGTCTGGCCCTGGTTTTCAAGGGTCAGCTCGATCTCGGTCTCGGAGTTCAGCGCCGGAGCGTTGGACCAGGAGCGGCCGGCGATCAACTGCGCGGGCCGCGGCAAACGCAGGCTGTCAAGCAGCGCGGCCACGAGCGCCAGTGCATCCCAGGCCAGCATCGCATAGGCCAGACGGCCGTCCCAGAAGCCGGGAATGAGCAGCAGGAAGCCGGCGAGGAGCAGCCAGATCGTCCTCGGCGTGAGGCCGAAGGCCCAGCGGCGACGCCGTTCGCAGACGGCGCGCACTGGATCGGGATGGAGCGAGGGAGAGATCATTGCGCCTCGATGGGCAGATCGAGAGCCACTGCCAGGGCGTAGTTCAGTTCTCCCATCTTAGCGGGCGAAAGCGAACCGACGTAATTCGTGAGCTTGGACTTCGGGATGCTCGCCAAGTTATCGCACAGAATCCAGCTTTCGTGCTTCAGGCCCTCATTGGGGCCGACAGAGACCTGCGTTCCCAGGCCCTCGCCATTCGAGTAAACAGGGGCACAGACGACGGTTGGAAAACGGGATTCGATGAGCCCCTGGTGGCTCACGAGAGCAAAGGCCCGCTGTTTTTTCGGATCGCCGGCCGGGTCGACAACTAGGTAGAGTTCGCCCCTTTTCATCATGCTTCCTTCCAGAGAAATGCCTCGAAGCCAACCTCTTTTGATCGGCTATCGTGGCCATGGAATCATGTGTGTCGCGGCAAGTTAACAAAACCCGTTTTCTACACGATTCCGTGTAATTTGCGGTGGAAGAAGCTTAAGGGGTGTCTTCGGGCAACGGCAGGACTTTCCGGGATGTTACACATATGGAGCCTGGTACCGAAGTACATCCATGGCCTCTTCGCTCAGCCTGTCGGCAGCAGCGTCGATCAGTTCCTTATCCCGCATTTGGATGGCGTGGCGGGTTTCATCCCGAAGATGGTCGCGCAGCACCTTCTCGATGTAGGCCGAGCGGGAGGCGCGCTCGCCGATCAGCTTGTCGATTTGGACGAGAAGCGGCAATGAGAGTGTGATCGATGTCTTAGCCTTCATATTTACCTCCATACCACCTTTATACTACTCCCTTTTCCGCTTAGAATTCATTGCCGCGGTACCGGCACGGCGGCGACCACGTCGGCCAGGACGCGATCGGCGTCGAAGCCCTCCAGCTCGGCCTCGGGCTTCAATAGGATGCGATGGCGCAGCACCGGCTGCACGGCCCGTTTCACGTCGTCGGGAACCAGGTAGTCGCGGCCATCGAAGGCAGCCGTGGCCTGGGCCACGAGCATCAGGCACAGGGCCGCGCGGGGGCTGGCGCCCAGCAGCAGCGTAGGCCACTCACGCGTCTGCCGCGCCAGGGCGAGGATGTAGGCATAGAGCTCCGGCTCGATGCGGATCGCCCGCACCTCGGCGCGCGCGGCGGCCAGCAGCGCCTCGGGAATGGGCGCGATCGAGGCGTCTTCCAGCAGCCCGGCGCCCGAGCCGGCATGGTGCCGCTCCAGAATCTGCCGCTCCTCGGCCTCGCTGGGATACGCCACGCGAATCTTCAGCAGAAAGCGGTCCAATTGCGCTTCGGGCAATGGATACGTGCCTTCAAAATCCACCGGATTCTGCGTGGCGAAGACGGTGAACCAGGCGGGCAGCGGGCGGCGCACGCCGTCGCTGGTCACCTGCCGCTCTTCCATGCATTCCAGCAGCGCGGCCTGGGTGCGCGGCGGCATGCGGTTGATCTCGTCCACCAGCAGCAGGTCGGTAAAGACGGGGCCGGCATGGAAGGTGAAACTCTCCGAACCGGAATCGGGGCCCGGCCGCAGGATGGTGGTGCCCAGGATGTCGGCCGGCATCAGGTCGGGCGTGGCCTGGACGCGCTGGAAGCCGAGGCCGAGCAGACGGCCCAGGGTCTTCACGATCAGCGTCTTGGCGATGCCCGGCACGCCTTCCAGCAAGGCGTGGCCCTGGCAGAGGACGGCGATCAACACTTCGTCGATCGCAGCTTCCTGGCCGGCAATCACCTTGCCCAGCTCCGCGCGGGCGTGGGCCATCAGTTGGTTGGTTGCGCGCCCCTCCGGGGTTTGAACGTTTTGGTCAAGTTCTTGCTGATTTTCCTGGCTCATGAAACCCTTTCCTGCTGTTTGGAATGGATATTTTCAGATTGCGCGGCCTGAGAGCCGGGCCGTACGGCGGCAACGAGCTTTTTCCGGTGCCCGTGGAGCTTCTGGATCAGCCGGAGCGCCTCGCGCGGCGCGATCGATTCGTCTCGCCCGGCCTCTTCGCAGGCGGCCAGATCGGCTTCAAGGCTGGCGCCGGCCTGGGGAAAGCGGCGGCGGATCACGGCAGCCAGCTCGGCGGCGTCCATCGGCTGGCCTCTTCGCCCGCAAATCCGCAGCGTCTGGCGGCGAAAGCGCTCCCAAGCGATGGCCACGGCGGTGGAGGCCGCGCCGGCGTTACGATAGAGCGAGCCCAGCGCCTCAAGGAATTCGATGGGAGTGGCCCTGGCCGGCGGAGGCAGTTCGCGCACCGGACCGCTGCGCCGGCTGAAGCTGAGCACCACCAGCAGCCCCAGCGCCGCCAGACCCCACCAGAGCAGATTCCACGCCGTGCCGTAGGCGTAACTCCAGGTGGAGCGGACCTCGCCGTGCAGCGACTCGTCCCAATAAAAGTGGTGGCCCTCGCGCGGCCCCAGCGAGTTGAGCAACAGGTCCAGATCGTGGGCGCGGGAGAGAGATGCGTTTTCAAGCGGCGTGGAGCTGGCCCACCACACCACATGGCCCTTGCTCCAGTCGTACTCGACCACCGCCGGCTGCCCGGTGCAACTATAGTCCACGCGGTGCGCCGGGTTGCCCACCGCCCAAGTGGCCGCGGGAACCATCCATACCTGGCCCGAGCCGGAGAGCCGGTCGATGCCCTCGGGCTCCAGCTCGCAGGCGGCAAAATGGAAATCTCTCGGCGTCTCGCTGGCCGAGCCGGGCAGGATGAACCCGCCCCAGAAGCCGGTGGAGAGCACGCGGCCCCCGCGCTCCAGAATCGTGCGCACCGCCTTGATCTCACTGCCTTCGCGGGTGAACGGCTCGGCGAAGATCACCACCGTATCGGGACCCGCCGTGGCGGCCAGTTCGCTGAGCGGACGCTCCCAGCGCTCGATGGGATAGTTGGAGCGGAGCAGCGTCTCATAGGCCGCGCGGGCGCCGTGCCGGCCGGCCAGGTAGCTCGAGGGCAGGGGATTGTCGTCGTTGTTTTCGCTGGGCAGCACAAAGCCGGTCAGCACTGCCAGGGTCAATCCAATGCCTAAAACCCAGAGCAGCAGGCGGCGATCTTTGGCGTCGAGCGAGGAGAGGAATTTCATTGCGCCGCGCCTCCTTGCGTTCCGCTGCCCGCTATCAGCGCAGACGCCAGCGCCTCGGCCTTCCGGTAGTCGCTTTCGCCGGCCGCGCGGCCTCCGTACCAGACGCGCTCGAAGCTGCCGGTGAGCGTGGCCAGCCCGGCTTTGCGCGGATCTTCAGGCGCTACCAGCGCCAGATATTCGCGGGGGGTGCGGGCGCGGTCGGCGGGCCACAGGCGCTTCGCTTCCAGGCGCGAGATTGCGGCCCAATAGACGAAGTGAATGGCCTCGCGCCACCGGTCAACGGCGGCGGCCTTGCGCGCGTCCTCCAGCCACAGTTGCCAGTCGCGGGCCGAAGCGGCCGCGGCGGCGGGCCCGGTGCTCTCCGGCACCAGCCGGATGCGCCAGCGGCGCTCCAGTTGCATGAGCCCCCAGATCAACCCCACGCAGACGACCACAATAAAACCGACGACGATCGTGCGCCCGACCCACGCGGCGTGGACGCCGAGTTTTGCGGCGCTCCAGAAGAGCCGGTTGAGCCAATTGGCGAGCTTTTCCAGGGCCGTGTCTTTGGCCGTCGTCTCCTCCAGATTGCGGAAGTCGCGCCCGGCGAGCACCTGCCGCATCGCCTCGCGCTCGTGGGCATGTGAGGGTACAGGTTCGGCTTCGATATCGATCTGGGTCAGGTCGCGGGCCAGACGCGTCCTGGCGTCTTGCAGCAGTTCGGTGGTGGTGCGGCGCGGAGGCAGCGTGCTCTCCTGGAGGGGTGCGCGTTTTGCGCCAGGGTTGGGCGCGGGCTCATCCTTGTCCTGGGCCTTCGAGAGCAGCACGCGCAGCCAGCCGTAGCGGATCAGCCGCCGCCCGGCATTGGAGCCCTCGCCAACGGGAACGCGATCGTCTTCGCCCACCAGAGCGGGGTCGCAGGCCTTCATGTTCCGCGCCTTGGCGCAAGCCTCGACCACGGCGGCGAGCGCTGTCAGGTGTGCGCGATATTCGTCCAGCGAAGCCTCATGCGGCTGGTGCGCGGCGGGCGCGTCGGCGACGACGCGAGACTGCGCGGCAGCCATGGTGGCGGCCAGAGCGGCACATGCGAACGCAAGACGGGCCGTCACGCGGGAAACTCCTCCGCTTCCGCCGCGGCCGGTTCGTCTCCACTCGATAAAGGTACGGCCGGGTTCAATCCCGCTGCTTCCATCATCCTCTCGATGTCGTAGCCTTCGTGGCGTATGCGCTGATCATAGTAGATAAGGGTGAGAGCGATGGGAAAGATGGGACCGACGAGCATAGAGGCGGAAAAAGCGGCAAAAAATCCGATGCCATAATAGAGGTTGCGATAGTAATGCACCCAGACTCCGAAGTTCCTTATGGTCAACCGCAGAAGCAGAAGTAGAAGCGCCGAAAACGACAAATTCAGCAACCATGTGGTGAATACCAAAGCAAAGCGCACAAAAAGCGTCTTCAAACGGCTGCCTCTTGAAAGCGACCAGCTTCGCCGAAAGGACTTGCCGACTTTGAGCCCCTCCAGCGACTTTGCTGGAATTGCAATAAATAGGGTCGAACTTAGCCATAAAAAGACTAAGAATCCTAATGCAGAGAGAATGTATATTACATCCGGCATCAGCCATTCTTGCATAGACTCGTTGACCTTTATAACTTCCGAGAGAGTGTAGTAGAACGCAATAAACAATCCGCTGGTAACCAACTCGGGAAGAATTAGAATGATTCCCCAACTCGCAATCGCCATCCAGAGCCAGCCACGCCAGTGGGAATTGCCACGAAAGGCTACAGCCGTCAATTCAGGGTGTTCACCAAAATAGAGCTGGGAGGTCAGGCAAGCAAAAGCAGGCCAAACCAGAAGGTGCAGCAGCAATACAATCTGATAAAGCGCCGTTCGGTAAACCGTCCACTGTAAAAGAGTGAGAGGAATATCGCCACTGTATGGAAATGGAGTCAGTCCCCACCAAACGCGATTGACTGCTTCTAGCGTTACGATCGCCAGCGCGGGCAGCGCGGCAATCCCGGCAAAAACAAGAAACCTGGCCCGGTAAATCTCGAAGGTCCGGTCGAGGATTTCGCCCAGGTTCATCGGGCGCAGATTCGCCCTCATGCAGGCTCACCGGCCTGCGGAGGTTGGGACTCTGCTTCCGGCACAGCTTCCGGCGCGGGCACCGTCAACCCGGCGGCCTGCATCATCCACTCGATGTCGTAGCCCTCCTTGCGCACCCGCTGGTCGTAGTAGAAGAGGGTAATGCCGGTGGCGTAGATGGGGCCGAGGAAGGTGTTGGTGAAGAACGCGATGATTTGCGAGAGCGCGCTCAGACCCGGCCCAATCTGGCCGTGATGCTTGAAGACGGCGATGAAAATGAAGACCTGGGTAACCGAGACCATCCCTATCTTGATTACGCCGATCAGCAGCCCCAGAACGAAGATCCGCCCGCGCGCTCCTTTGCTCAGATCGATGGAGCGGCGGAGGGCCTTGCGGGCTTTCAGATTCTCCACCACGCAGGCCGGCAGGGCCATAGCATAGCGCAGGCCCATCAGAACGGTGTAGACGCCCACCGGGATGAGCAGCAGGATGAAGACCAGCGAGGCTACCAGGAAGATGGTCGCCGACTGCGGGTTGATTGCGGCAGCCTGCTGGGCGGCTGCGCCGGCCTGGGGCCCGAAGGCCTTTCCGTAGTAAGCGAGCACCCCGAAATAGCCGCCGTAGAGGACAGCAAGCGGCGTCCAGACGACAAACGCGGTGATGGTCATCAGCCACAGGTAGCGGCCCAGCCGGGGCAGCGTGCTCGAGTAGGCGCTGCGGATGGTGGCCGGTTCGCCCAGGTGAACCCAGGCCACCGCCCTGCTGATGGCGGCCACGGCCGCGCCAAACAGGAGGAAAAGAATAAGCATGACAACGCCCGAGGAGACGACGGTCGTCCATGTCAGCGCGCCGGTCCAATGCAGCGTTCGCAGCAACACTCCCACGCCGATGAGCAGAAGGTTAAGCACCAGCGCCACGCCGCAATACACGGCAAAGATTCCCGCAAACAGCAGAAAGTTCTCGCGGTAAAGCTGGGCCGTGCGGTCCAGGATTTCGCCAAGGGTAAGAGGGCGCAGATTGGAATCCATGTTGGGCTCTCCAAAATTGGTTGTGAACGCTTGCCGGGATACTAGCACAGGCCGGAAATGCCGCGCCGTGCGCAGGGTACTTTGGGGTAAACGCAATTTACAAACAAATAACTAGTGTTGCGCGGTTGAGGTAAACTGGTATCCCGCGCAATGGACGGATTTACAACACCGGTCAACGATCTCGCCAAGGCCTGCGCCCACTCCGCCGATGCGGCAGAGTGGGAGGAGTTTCTGCGCCGCTGCGCGCCCCTCGCCTCGCTGGTCGCGCTGCGCGTTGCGCGGTTGTGGGTAAGCGGCTCATCGCCAGCGATGGTGGACGATATCGTGCAGGAAGTCTTTCTGAAATTGTGCGAGCAGGAGCGGCGCATTTTGCGCAGTTTCGAGCCGCGCGGCGAGGACTCGTTTCTGGGTCTGCTGCGCATCGTTTCGGCTTCGGTGGCCAACGACTATTTCCGTCGCCTTTACTCGGTGAAGAGGGGTGGCAAGGTAGTAACGACTCCGCTTGTGGAAGACGTCACTCCCGCTTCCGAAGCCGGCTCTCGTCCCGCCGCTCAGATGCAGCGATCCGTGCTTCTTTCCCAACTGGACTCCAGGCTTCGCTCGGTGCAGGGAGCTACCGGCCGGCGCGACCGCGACCTGTTCTGGCTCTATTACCTGCAAGGGCTTACGGCGGAGGAGATTGCCGCGCTGCCGTCCCTCGGACTGACACCCAAGGGCGTTGAGAGCGCGCTGCGCCGGGTCACCATCTGGCTGCGTGGGGAGATTGAAAGAACGAGACCGGAGGACCAGCCTGATCCTGGATAGCGTCAATTCCTACCATTTGAAAGGAATGTCACCCGAAAATCCGATAGACATAGACAGAGTGCAGATATGAGCGAAGATTTGAACCCAGCCCGCCCGACTGACCGTTCCGACGATGCCCTAGCCAGGGCCTTGCGGGAACTGGTCGAAGGGCAGCCGGCCCGGGCCGAGACACCGGCGGACGGCGCAGGTGCGCCGGCGGGCACGGTGAATGGCTGTCCCGAGCCGGGCGAATGGCTGCGGCTGGCCAGCGCGGAGACGCAGCCGGCCGATGCCGCCGCGTCCGCAAGACAGGACGCGCTGCTGGCTCATGCGGCCCTGTGCCGCGTTTGCGCGGAGCGCCTGCGGCTGAGTTTGAGGCTGCTGCGCGAGGAAGTTTCGCCGCAAGAGACCGAAGAGGTCGGCAAGCTGGCTTCGTCCTCCCGCGCCTGGCAGCACCAACTGGCGGTTGAGCTGGCCCGCACCCCCCGCCGGCCGGCGCGCAACCGTACGCAGCGGCTGTACCTGTGGGTGGGAGCCGGGCTGGCGGCATCGCTGGCTATCGCCGCCCTGGGCACCGTGGCCTGGCAGCGCCTGAATACCCCGGAGAGGCTGCTGGCCGAGGCATATACCCACGCCCGCATTTTCGAGTTGCGCATGCCCGGCGCGGGTTTTGCCGAAGTGACTCCGCAGGCGCATCTGCGCGGCGGCTCAACGGGCCGCGAATCGGCCAAGCTGCTGGATGCGCGCGCCCGGATCGAACGCCAGCTTGAAAACGCGCCGGAAGACGCACACTGGCTCCAGCTCGAGGCCCGCGCCGACGTGCTCGAAGAGAAATACGACCCGGCCATCGACATTCTGGACCGGCTGCTGGCCGCCGGACCGGTCACCTCCAGCCTGCTGATGGACGATGCGGCCGCCTACTTTCAGCGCGGCGCCGCTTCAGGCAGCGAAAACGATCGCGCCACGGCCCTGGAATACCTGCGCCGGGCCGACGAACTGGCTCCCGCCGACACCCTGGTCCTCTTCAATGAGGCGGTGGTCATGGAGGATCGCGGCCAGGTGATGAACGCCGTGGAGACCTGGAACCGGTATCTGCGCTTCGAGCGCGATCCGCGCTGGCTGGCCGAGGGCCGCCGCCGGCTTGCGGCCCTGGAACAGAAGCTGAACCAGTTGAAGAGCCACCAGAGCCGGATGGATGAGCGGCTGGCCACTCCGCAGGCGATGCGTGCGCTGGCGGCCGATTCCGGCGCGCTGGCCGCTCTCGACGAGGAACTTTCCAGCAACCAGCTTCCCAAACTGCTCGATTTCGCCTATCCCATGCCGGTGGACCGCTCGCGCGGTTCGCCGTGCGAGGAGAAGTGCCAAGCGGCGCGCACTCTGCTCCGCGCTCTCGCCGCCTCTCTCGAACGCAACCACCGGGACCCTTGGCTCTCCCAACTCCTTCCTTCCGAATCCTCCCCGCCCAATCTCAGATTCTTCCAGGCCGTTCAAGCTCTGGGTCAGGCCATCCGCGAGGATGTCATGGGCGATTTCCTTGACGCACGGAAGTCGGCCGGCAAGGCCCGCCAGCTCTTTCACAGCCTGGCCAACGCCGCTGGAGAAGACCGCGCGGAGGTCGAGCGGGTTTTTGCGCTGCAGCGGTCCGACAATCTGTCCGGCTGCTATCTAGCGGCGCACCCGCTGCTGGGCCGCAACCCGCAATTTGCCTGGATTCAGATTCACGATCTCACGGAAGACACCCAATGCGATCCCGCGCCCGGAACCGGCGCGGAGGGCAACCCGGCCTTTCAGCGCGCGATCGGCCTCGCCCACGATCGCCACTACACTCTTCTCGAACTGCGGGCCAGAAACCTGCTGGGCTCCGCGGCTGTGGATTCGGGAGACGCCGAAGCGGCATGGCGGGCGTACCTTCCCACGGTGCGCATGTTCTATACCGGCGATTATCCGGCCTTTCGGCTCTACACCACCCTCTCCGGACTGGAAGAAATCGAGGAAGGCACCCCGCGCGTCCGGCACACACTTCTGCTGCAGCGCGAGGTGGTTGGGGTGCTTGCGCTGAGCCAGGCGCGCGAAGTCCTTCCGACCGAGCGGTTCAAGCTGGCCTCCGTCGCCATTCGCGCCGGCTCCATTTCCGAGGCGCAGGAACAGATGCGGACGGCCGAGAGCGAATTGACCGCCCTTGGCGGCGGAAAGTCCGTGTATGGGCTCCTGGCCGAGAACGAGATGGGGCTGGCCAGCCTTTATCTCGATCGCCGCGACTTTGCCGCGGCGGCCAAACTGCTCGATGCGGTCCAAGACCATATCGCCGGCGAAGAGAACTCTTTTCATCGCCGGGAATATGCCACGGTTCGCGGGCAGTTGGATCTGGCGTTGGGCCATCCGGAGGCAGCCGAACCCCGGCTGCGGGATGCGCTGCTCGAGGAGGAGCGCCGGGCGGGCAAGGTCGGCTCAAAGGCCATTGCGATGGCCCAGCAGGATCGCGATCTCTATGCCATGCTGGCCGGCGTCTGGCTGGCCCAGAGCCGTCCCGGCGACGAGGTTCTGGCTCTTTGGGAGAGATACCGGCTGAGGATTCTCGGCGAGACGGTTCCGGCCTGCGCGGACAAGGGGTTGACCTGCTTGAAGGAGAAGGTGTCGAGCGCGTTCAAGGATCTGGGGCCGGATCGGGTCCTGGGGCAGATCGTTCTGCCGGACCGGCTGCTCCTCTATAAGGTCAGCGCCGAGGGAGTGCTCTGGGCCCAGTCTCCCATCCGCCGGGAGGAAGTGCTGGAGGCGGCAGCGCCGCTGGAGGAAGCCGCCAGTTCGCCCACAACTCCTCTGGACGCGGTCGACCGGGCAGCGCGGCGGGTGGGCGCCCTCCTGCTGGACCCGCTCGAGCCGCTCACCCCCGCGCATGGAGCGTCCATCCCAGGCGGGCAATTGTTACTCGAGCCCGATCCTCTGCTTGGCAATCTGCCCTGGCCCTCGGTTGAAACCACCGCGGGTCCCATCGGCTTGCAGTTCAATCTGGAAGAGGCGCCGTCCCTGATTCTCGACCGCAGGCCGGGCGCGGCACAAACCTTCGCGGGCAAGCCTCTCATTGTGGGAGCCTCGGTCGCCTCCGGAGAAAACGAGCTTTTGCCGGAGGTGCTGAACGAGGCCCGGGCCGTGGCCCGTTTCGGCAACAACCCGAATCTTCTGCTGGCCGGCCAGGCGACCCAGGCGCAGGTGGCCGCGCGGCTGGCCACGGCTTCGACCATTCATTTTGCCGGCCACGCCGCCCAGCAGGATGGAGCCACGCGCCTGCTGCTGGCTCCGGCTAAAACATTTCCTGGCGGGACGAATCCGGCGGGCGCGAATGCGGACCGGCCCTATCTGGACAGCGGTCTTCTGCGCCGGCATCCTCCGCGCGCCGCACGGCTGGCCGTCTTCTCCGCCTGCTCCTCGGGCAAAAAAGAAGAAGGCTGGAATCACGGCATGGGCGACATCGTGGACACGCTGGCCTCGCTGGGCGTTCCGGATGTGGTCGCCACCCGCTGGCAGATCGACTCCGGCTCCGCCGTCCCCATGATGGACGCATTCTACGGCGGCCTGGCCAAAGGCCTCAGCGTTCCGCAGGCCCTGACCGCCGCGCGCCGAACCCTCATCCGCGACGCCCGTTACCGCCATCCCTACTACTGGGCGGCCTACTATGCCTCCGGATCGGGAAATTCCAATTTGAGCCAGGTCTTCCACGGCGGACGTTAGAGCGAAACCAGGGTAGATGGTTCCCAGCGGAGAGATTGCGAGGTTGCCGCTTCCTGCTGGTCGCGTCCACTTGAAAGCATGTCAGGACACAGCAGCCCTGGTTTCGCTATCGATCCGTTTTTTGAAGCAAGAACCGATTGCATCGCGCAAACGCTTTCGGGCGTCGCGGATTTCGCCTCTGAGAACGGGAAGAGATGCGATGCGGGCCCAGGTTGCCGGCCGTGCTACTCCAGCTTCTGGATCTCCGTCCCGTCGGGAATCTTGATCTGGAACTGGTCGTCGGTCAACGGCACGTTCTCCTTCACATCTTCGACGGAAAGAACGATCTCCAGCTCCTCCATCGGGCGCTTGATGGTGACCTTTCCGGGGTACCTGCTGGAGCCGAAATCCTGGTATGAGGAATAGAAGACCTGGGTCTCCAGGTTGCCCTGGGTGTCGTAGATGTCCTGCTGGTACGGCTGGAGGTCGTCGCGATGGAAACGCACCACCCGCTCCGGCATGAGCTCCTGGCTGTTCGCTTTGCGGCGCGAAATGTTCAGGACGTACTCCGGCACGGAGTAGAAGTGCTTGCGGGCCGCGTCCTCCACCGTAATGGCTTCCTCCGTCACGGTGTATAGATCGTCGGGACTCAGCCCCCTTACCGCCAGGGCGTCAAGAAAGAATCCGGGGCGCAGGTTTTCGAACTGATTGAGCGACTTCTTCTTCAGCGCGTTCGAACCCTTGACGGCCTTGCTTTTGGTGGGCATGAAGAGCGTGAAGTCCTTGCCGTCGCTGGCCGTGTCGAAGGCTTTCACGCCGAAATAAGAGCCCAGCACGCGCAGCATCTCGGGCTTGCGCATGAGGATATGGCCGCGAAAAGTGGGCGACCCCTTGGCAATGCCTTCCTTGACCTTGATTTCGCTGGCCTGGATTTCGACGGTGGCCGTAAGACTTTCGAGATCTGTCCAGCGCTTGTTGAGGCGGGCAACCAACTCCTCCGGCGCAGCCACCTGCTCAATCGCTGGCGCTTTGGGCACCGGCAACTTGCGCGTGGTTGGCAGCAGGGAACAACCCGAAAGCAGCAGGGGAAGGAGCAGAGCCGCTGCGGAGGCCAGACGACAGCCTGATTTCATCGGCCACCTGCCTTTTTCATGGCATGACGGTAGCCGGCTACGTTGTGGTTGTGCTCGTCCAGGGTGCGGGAGAAGAGCGTGCGCCCCTGGGGATTGGCTCCGGCCGCTACGAAATAGAGATAATCCGTCTTTGCCGGCTCCATGGCGGCGCGCAGCGACTTGATGCCCGGATTCGCCACCGGGCCCGGCGGCAGGCCGGTGTGCAGATAGGTGTTGTAGGGCGTGTTGGCACCGAGATCGCTCTGGTAGACCGCGCCCCGCCAGCGGCCCTCCAGCTCCAGCCCGTAGATCACGGAAGGATCGGTCATGAGCGGCATGTTCTTGGCGAGCCGGTTCTCAAAGACGCTGGCCACCAGCGGCCGTTCCGCATCCACCGCCGTCTCCCGCTCGATCAACGAAGCCATCGTCACCACTGTATGCACGTTCCTCTTCAATCCCAGTTGCGCGGCCACCGTCCTGAAGCGCCGCACCATCGTCGCAGCAATCTGCGCCGGGGTGGCCTTGCGGGCAAACCGGTAGGTATCAGGAAACAGATAACCCTCCAGGCTCGTTGCCCCAGGGTCCAGGTCGGCCACCAGCCCCGTCTGCTTTGCCGCCGCGTCAAGAAATTCCTGCCGCGTGCCCAGTCCCGCCTGTTCCAAGCGGGCGGCGATCTCAAAGATGCTCGCGCCCTCGGGAACGACGACTGCCTTTGTGTAAACATCTCCGCGCGCGATCCGCGCATAGACCTCGGTCAGTGTGACCGGGTGGTCGAACCGGTATTCGCCGGCGCGAAGCGTTCCCCGCTTGTACCAACGCAGCAGATCGAAGGCAAACCGGCTGCGCACAATGCCCGCCGATTCCAGTTGCCGCCCCATGCGCAGCGTGGAAGAGCCCGGCGCCAGCTCGACAAACGTCTCGCTTTGCGGCCCGTAGGGCGTCAGCACCAGCCAGGCCGCCGCGCCTGCTCCTAAAAGCAATACGAAAAAAGCCGCCAGGATGGTTCCCGCCGCGCCAGAACCTTTTTTCTTTCTACTCTTCGGTTTGCGGCGCACCATTCCCTGGATCAGCCCTTCCTATATTCAGACGCGAGAAGACCCCGCGAGGATTCGCTGCTTTGATTGTATCGGGCGCAAATCCCCAGGACGGCGCATTTCTTCCCCGGAGCCAGGAGCATTAAGCTGAGAGCCAGGGAGTTTGCACGCTGGAAGCCGCCCCTCATCCCCGCTATCTCGGTCTCGACGTCGGCAACCGGCGCATCGGCGTGGCTGTGTCGGACGAACTGGGGCTGACGGCGCAGCCGGTGCTCACGCTGGAACGGCGGCACAACCGGCGCGAAGACCTGCGCTCGCTGGCACGGCTGGCGCGGCGGTTTGGCGTGGCAGGCATTGTGGTGGGTAATCCCGTGCATCTCTCCGGCGACGTGAGCCCGCAGGCGGCCAGGACTCAGGCCTTCGCCGCCGAACTGGGTGAACTGACCGGCCTGCCCATCCACCTGTGGGACGAACGGCTGACCACCCGCGAGGCGCACCAGATTCTGTACGAAGCCGGCCACGCGCGCCAGGAGCATCGCCGGGTGGTCGATCAAGTAGCCGCCACGCTGATTTTGCAGTCGTTCATGGACGAACAGGGATTAGGGAACAGGAAGTAGGGATTAGGGAATAGGGAGTAGCCGAACGGGCAGACCATTCCAATTCCCGATCCTCTACCCCCACTCCCGGTCCCTGCCCCCTGTCCAGTCCCCCGCGTATAATGAGAAGTCAAGTTCTTCATCTCTCGCGGATTGAGCGAACCCCGCTCGCCGCCACGGACTCTGGATGCCCGAACACATTAAAAAGCAGCTTCTCGCCGAGATCGAACTCCTGGAGTACGAACTTTCTCACGAGCTCCCCGCCGAAATCAAGAAGGCGGTGGCCATGGGAGATTTGTCGGAGAACGCCGAGTATCACATGGCCAAACAGCGCCAGACCTTTGTGGATGCGCGCCTGGGCCAGCTCAAGAGGCGCATGGCCGAGCTCTCCCTGGTCAATCTGACCAACATTCCCAGGGACAAGGTCGGCTTTGGCTCGACCGTCGTGGTCTACGACTCGACCAAGGACGAGGAGATCGTCTACCGCCTGGTGACCAGCGAGGAATCCGACGTCTCCAAAGGCCTGATCTCGACGACCTCGCCGATCGGCCGCGGCCTGGTGGGCAAGCGGGTGGGCGACATCGCCACCATCGTCACGCCCAACGGCAAGCGCCAACTTGAAATCCTGAAACTGACCACCATTCACGATGAAGCCGGCGAAAACGCCTCCGGCAAAGAGCAGTAACAAGGAAGACTAGGAATGACCTGGACCAGCGCTTTTGGCCGCGCCTGCGGCTGGCTTCTTGACCACATCGTGCACGGCCTGGCGCTGACCCGCATCTCTCCCAACGCGCTCACCTTCATCGGGCTGGTCATCAACATCGTGGCCGCATTCCTCTTTGGCCACGCCAACGCCACCAACGCCGGCCGCATGTTCTTCTATGCGGGCTGTGTGATCTTCGGCGCCGGCCTCTTCGACATGGTGGACGGCCGCGTAGCCAGGCGCAACAACCAGGTCACCGTCTTTGGCTCCTTCTTCGACTCGGTGATCGACCGCTACTCCGACGTGGTGCTGTTCTTCGGCCTGCTGGTCTACTACGGCCGCATCAACCGCTTCCGCTATGTGGTGCTGGTGGCCTTCGTCATGGTCACCTCGCTGATGGTCAGCTACACGCGCGCCCGCGCCGAGGCTCTTATCGGCCAGTGCAAGGTGGGCTTCCTGGAGCGGCCGGAACGCATCGTGCTCATCATTATCGGCGCCCTCTTCAACCACTGGGGCGCGATGGCCCCGGTGCTGTGGGTGCTGGCCGTGCTCTCCACCATCACCGTGGCCCACCGCATCGTGTACACCTACCAGAAGACCAAACACCTGGCCCCGATCGGCTGAAACGCCGGCCCTGTGCAGGCCTTTCTCCGTGTCTCTAGCAGTTCACCGCCGCGACCGAGCAGTTGGGTCGCCATTGCTCCAGGAAGCTGGTGACGGATGAGGAATCCATGCGGCGCATGGATTCAAACTCGCCGCCGCGCTGGCTATAGAGCAGTTCGCCCTTTTCGTTGAGAACGGCCAGTGTGGGCACGCCCTTGTCCAGCGGAACGTCGTACTGCCGGGCGATGTCCAGATTGGCGTCGGTCTTGCCGATGTTCACGTGGACGAGCACGAAGTTGCTCTCCAGGATGGGCCGGTTGGCGGGATCGTGGAAATAAATGTCCAGCACCTGGCAGTCGCCGCACCAGTTGCCGCCAAAGTCGAGCAGAATGCGCTTGTGGCTTGCGCTGGCGGTCTTCAGCGCGGCGGCGATATCGGCCTTGGCCTGCGCCGGATCGGGATAGATGTCGCGGCTGGCGGGAGCGGTGACGGCCGGCTCTTTGCAGGCGGCCAGGCCCAGCAGAACGGCCAGAGCGAGAAGCTTGACGGTCTTCAAGATGGTTGCCCTCCGCAACTGCTTTCAGTCTGCCATAAACCGCGCCGCCCATCCATTTTCCTGTCCCAGCACCCGCGCCGGTGCATTTAACCTGTAGATGCATGAACGACCTGCGCAAACGTCTCGAATCGGCGGCTTATCCTGACCTGGGAGCGATGATGGAGGGCTACGCCCACGCGGCGGCGGACCTGGCCAGGCGCAACTTCAAGCAGAAACTGGACTTCACCTCGGACTCGATCGACGTGCTGGACGAGATCCTGGTCCTGGTGGGCGAGAGCCCGGAACTCGATCTGGACTTCGAGGTGCGGCTCTGGGGCAGCTACCTGGGCGAGGTGCTGCGGCGCCGCTATGCCGGCTCGTGGGAGATGACTCCCTATCCCGGCGGCGCGGTTTCCGTTCCGGCCGTCGATGTGCGCGGCTCGCGGCTCTTCCCGCTGATGAAGGTCTATCGCAGGCTGACGATCGGCGAGGAGGAAGATCTGCGCGGCTTCTATTCCATGGTGACGGAGCGGCTGGGCAAACCGGCGCAGGTGAACTGAGGCAGGGATCAGGGAACAGGGAACAGTGAACAGTGAACAGGGAACAGGGAACAGTGAACAGGGAACAGTGGACAGTGGGCAGTGAGTTCCCAGGCTCTGCACGGGCATCAGCGTTTGTGCGACAATACGGTAGTCAAGTTGCGCGGCCAAACCGGCGCGCGGAGGTAATTTTATGTTTGGTGATGCTCTCCAGCCGTGGCATCTGCTCGTGCTTGCGATCGTTGCATTTCTGTTGTTCGGAGCCAAGCGTTTGCCGGAACTGGGCAAAGGATTGGGCGAAGGATTGAAGGGCTTCAAGGAAGGCTTGAAGGGCATCAGCGAGCCCACCGCTCCCGCGCCGACCGTGCAGCAGAATGCGGCTCCCGCGCCGCCGGCTTCGACGCCCGTCGAGCCCAAGTAAGGTACTCGCAAGGCTCGGGGCAGGGGATTCGTCCCTCCGGATGCTGTTGCCGGGTCCGCGCGAAGTTTGAACTGAGAGTCCGAAGGCCTGTGCAGGTGCACAGGCCTTTCTGCGTCTCCGGAACTGCTACACGCTCAGCAGCGCCACGGCGGCCAACGCCAGCGCCATGCCGGCCATCTGGCGGCGCGTGGGCCACTCGCGCAGCACCAGCGCAGCCAGCAGGATGGTGACGGCGGGATAGAGCGAACAAACCACCGCAGTCGCATCCAGGCGGCCCAGCCGGGTGGCCTGGAGATAAAAGAGATTGCCCAGGGTGTCCAGCGCTCCGGCCAGGATGCCGAAGAGCCAGAAGCCGCGCCAGGCCCCTTTGGGCGGCATCGCCAGCAAAAACAAAACGATGGCCACAGCGCCGGCGGCGCGCGCCGAGGTCATCACCCACAGGATGCCGCCTCCGCTGGCCATCTTGAAGAGAATCAGCTGCGTCCCAAATCCAGCTCCGGCCAGCGCGCCCAGCAGCAGCGCGGCCGGCGGCGTGGACATTTCTCCAGTTCCCGGCGCGTGGGTAATCAGCCAGATGGCGATGAGGCCGATGGCCAATCCCGCGGCGGTCAGCGGGGTGGGCAGGCCGTCGTGAAAGAGAGAAAAGAGGACCGGAACCAGAGCGGTGAGCAGGCCGGTAAGAGCCGCGGTCAGGCCCATGGCGCCCATGGAGAGAGCGCGATAAAAGACGGCCAGGGCCAGCGAGCCCTCAAATCCGCCCACGGCGGCATACAAAAGAGGCGCGTGGCCGGGCACGGCAAGCCGCATTCCCAGGCACAGCGCCAACAGCACAAGAAACGAGAAGATATGGCCTGAAGCGACCACCAGCAGGGCGGGAGCGCGGCGCGCTCCCATGCCGCCCGCAAAGTCCGAGCCGCCCCAGGACGCAGCCGACAGCAATCCCAGGCCGGCCGCGGAGCTGGAAGGGGTCACAGTTTATTGAGCATCCCGCGCGTTGGGATAATAGCCGGTCTTGGCTTTTACGTCGACGCCGGGCCGGTCGACACGCACTTCGACCTTGCGGAACTTGCCGTCGATGAACGGCTGGTGGCTGTAGTAGCCCAGCGTGTACTGGGTGCGCGCCTCTTCGGCGATCTTGGCGTAGCTCTTTTCGATGCCGTTCAGGTTCTGCTCGGAGTCGAGCGTGCCGCCGGTGGCCACGGTGTACTTGTACAGGATGTTATCGTACATCTGGAAGGGCAGGTGAATGCGGCTTACGTAGCCCTCGCCCCAGCGCGCGGAGTCGCCCACCGAGGTGCCGTAGACGGCGATGCTGTTGGTTTCCAGGTAGCGCACCACCTCTTTGAAGGTCGCCTTGCTGCCGTACTCCTTGCCGTCGGAGATGACGTAGATGATGCGGCGGCGGCCCTTGGGGCGTGTGGACAATTCCTTAGCGGCGGCCAGGATGGCGTCGTTGAGGGTGTGAATCTCCTTGGGAATGGTGATAACGCCGCTGCCGCTGCCCGCCGAGCGGCCGGGCTGCAGGTTGGGATCGACGCAGTTGCCGTTTTCGCGGACGTTGCAGCCGGACAGCGGACCGCTGTTGACCGGGACCAGCATGTCGGCGCCGGTCTCCTTGGTCAGGGCCAGCACGGCGGGCAGACGGTTGCTCTGCGCGCCGGTAAAGCCGGTCCGCTCCTGCGATCCGTTGCTGTAGGAGAAGACCGCGACCTCATCGTATGGAGTGAGCGCGCCCTGGATGGCGCCGAGGGAGTTGTTCACCTTGGCCATTACGTCCGAGGTCAGGCTCTGGTCGATGATAAAGGCGATGGAAAGCGGGAAGGGATCCACGGTAAAGAGGGCCAACGGCTCCCGCGTCTCGTTCTCGAAGACCTTGAAATCGCGGAAGGTGAGGCCGGCCACCAGCTTTCCCTTGGTGTCTTTCACGGTGACGGGAACTTCAACGAAATTCACGCTGATGTGAATCAAAGCGGTGGTCTTTTCCACGCCTTCGCCGGTCGCGGGCATCTCCGGAGGCTTGGTCTGGAAGTCGTCTTTTTCCTGGCTGGCAGGCAACTGGCTGGGGGGCGCAGTCTGCTGATCCGTCGAAGCGTTGGAAGAGGAGTTCGGTCCGGGCAGTTCGTCGCCCGCGCCCTTGCCGGGCGTGATCGGGCCGTCCACGCCAGACAACGGCGGAGGCGCCTGGGGCGTAGGAGCATCGGGTACCGCGGGTTGCTGTTGTTGGGCCAGAGCCACCAGGCTCGAACTCAGGAGCGCGGCCAGCGCCATTGTCGTTAAACCAAGCTTCACAGGTGTTCTCCAGTGGTCAGTTGTCAGGTTTCCGCGGTCAGTCTAAAAACAATCCCCGATCGCCGATGAATCCGACGCTTCCAGTTGTCAGTTTTCAGCGGTTTGCGACAACCGACCACTGATCGCTGACGGCTGACAACGGACAAAAACGAGCCAGCAGGGCTGCATTCGTCAGAGTATCAGACGCGCCAGAGCCTTGCTGGTTGCCCGTCCGCCGGGAAAGAATTCGCGTATGCTTTCTTCGAGGTCCCAATTCCGTCTAAATGTCCAGAATGCGCGTTGGAGTGAGAGTTGCGGCTCTGCTGCTCGCCCTGCCGGGATTGTCCCTGGCGGGATGGGCCCAGCTTGCCCCCTCGCCCGACGAGGCGCCGGTGAGCAACGCGCCGGCCCCGCCGCCCAACGACGAATCGGTGGCCACTCTCAAGCTCAACGTCAATCTGGTAGACGTCTTTTTCACCGTCAAGGATAAGAGCGGCAATCTGGTGCCTCACCTGAGTGCGAACGATTGCACCATCGCGGAAGACAAGACGCCGCAGAAGCTGAAGAGCTTTGTGGCCGAGACCCAACTGCCGCTCACCCTGGGCATTCTGCTGGACACCTCCGGCAGCCAATATCGCGTCTTGCAACTGGAGCAGGACGTGGGAGGCCAGTTCCTTTCCCGCGTGCTGCGGAAGAAGGACGAGGCGTTCGTGCTCTCCTTCGATGTGAATGTGGATCTGCTGCAGGACTTCACCGACAGTCCCCGGCTGCTGACGCGGGCCCTGAATAAGGCGGAAATCAATACCGCGGGCGGCAATGGAGGGGGAGGGATTCCCGGAGCCGGCGGCGGCACCGTTCCCACCGCCGGAGGCCCCAAGGGAACCGTGCTCTACGACGCGGTGTACCTGGCCGCCAGGGAAAAGCTGAACCAGGAGACCGGCCGCAAGGCGATGATCCTGCTCACCGACGGCGAAGACGAAGGAAGCGACCACAAGATCGCCGAGGCGATTGCCGCAGCGGAAAAATCCAACGTGATCGTCTACGTGATCCTGATCGCCGACCGCGCCGTCTACGGGCCCTTTGGTTACTCCGGATACTCCGCCATGAAGAGGGTGACCGAGGAGACCGGCGGCCGGCTCATCGACGTGGGCAACAACGGCAACAAGCTCGCGGCCGCTTTCCAGCAGATCGAAGACGAACTGCGCACCCAGTATGTGGCCACCTATACGCCCTCGAACACCAAGCTGGACGGCAGCTTCCGCCACCTCGGCGTGACCTGCGGCGAGGGCACGAAGGTGCAGGTGCGCAAGGGCTATTTCGCCGCGCCGCCGCAAAACTAGAGCGAAACCAGAGCAGCTATGCCCCAGTTGAGAATATTCGAGGTGGCTTCTTCTTGAGGAAGAAGCCACTCGGCTTCATGCCTCCAGGTACAGCCACTCTGGTTTGGCTCTAGCCGGCAAGAAGCGATAAATTGTGCAAAAACCGGGGGGAAAGAGCCCGGACTGTCCTGTTTCTGGACAGTTGGTTACGTTGGTCCCGTAATCCGGTAATCTAGCGCCTGAGATGAGTCTTCGTTAATATCGGCATAGTCGGAAAAAACTTGAGGCCTCTCAAGAAAATATTTCAAGCCTCAAGGATTCCGCTCCGAGGTGATTGCCATGATGACCGATTGCATCGCCAACGATGGATTTGAGATCAGCCCCCGATTCCGCCGCAGCATTGAAGATCGAATTGCGCGGTTGGAGGAGGATGCCGAATACGACGAGTCCCAGGTGCCCCTGCTTGCGGATGAAGACCATATCCGGAGGCAGATGCGCTTGGTGGCTGTCGAGCGGGCCGAGGCCCTGCGCATGAGGCTGTTCCTCGACCGGGCCAAAACACGGCTTCCCCGGCCGCTGATCGCGCTCTGAGGCCGGCGCATCGAACCAGCAACCACCGGTCCCCACCGGCAAGGGCCGCTTCCTCTCCTGGCGAGGCGCGGCCCTTTTACTTTTCCGCTCAACAATTGGAGCACCGGGCGGGAATCGAACCCCCGCATACAGGTTTTTTGAGACCTGCGCGTTCACCGCTTCGCCACCCATGCGGAGGAACGTTGTCAGTTTTCAGCGGCCGGCAGGAACCAACTCTCCGAGGCTGTTCCCCGGCGACTGACAAGTGACAACTGAAACCAAAAAACACCGCACCTCGCCGGTTTTCGTAGACTAAAACAGAGCGGAGGCAGGTCAAGCGATGTCTGCACAAGGTCCCATCGAACTGGACTATTTTGTGGTGGACGTTTTCACCGGCGCCGCGCTGGCGGGCAATCCGCTGGCCGTGGTGATGAACACCGCACGCCTCGCGGCGGAGCGGATGCAGGCGATCGCGCGCGAGTTCAACCTCTCTGAAACCACGTTTGTCGAGCGCCGCGCAGCGGCCATCGAGCGCGCCGAAGGTGTGCGTGTGCGCATCTTCACCACCCAGGAAGAGTTGAACTTCGCCGGCCATCCCACGCTGGGAACGGCGAGCGTGCTCAAACTCCGCGCGCCCGAGACCTTTGAGGGCGATACCGCGACGCTGGCGCTGAACGTGGGCCAGGTTCCAGTGCGCTTTGAAGAAGGCCTCTTCGGCGAGATGACGCAGCGCGACCCGGAGTTTGGCGCGGAGTTGGATCGGGCGGAAGTGGCGCGTTTGATCGGGCTGGAGCTTGAGGACCTGGACCCCGCGCTGCCGCCGCAGGTCGTCTCCACCGGCACCGCGTTCGCCATCGTGGTCTTGCGCTCCCATGCGGCCCTGGCGCGGCTCAGGGTGAACCAGCAGGAGGCAACGCCGTGGCTCAGGGAGCGGGGAGCGCGCTGGTTCTTTGTGCTCGGGCCAACCGGCGGCGATGCGCCTGCGTACCGCGCCCGCATGCAGTTTTACGGCGGCGAGGACCCGGCCACAGGATCGGCGGCCGGCTGCGCCATCGCCTACCTCGCTCTGCGCCGCCAGGTGAAATCGGGCCAGCGCATCGCCCTGCGCCAGGGTGTGGAAATTGGCCGGCCCAGCGACTTGTTCCTTTCTGCACAGGTCCAATCGGCGAGGGTCAGCGATGTGCGCGTGGCGGGCAGCACCGTTCTTGTGGCAAAAGGACGTCTTTTCCTGCCGTAATGCACATGCTTTCAACAGGCATTCATCGTTGCAAGTGCCAGTAAGTCTTATGGCTAGCCAATTTCCACTTGTTTCATGGGGATTTACAGGCCAGGTTTCGCTTCCTATTCCCTCTTCCCACGGCTCCCAGACCCTCGTACTCTTGGCTTTCATTGAACGAAATTAACCGGTTTTCTTACCGGTCTTGCCCCAGGCATCAAACACAAACTGACCGCGAACAAAGGCTGGACTCCTGTGGGTCGAATGCCGGATCAGCTTTGCGCAGCAGCCGTGCCCGCTCGGGCCGCGCATGCGCGAGGCGATCCGCAAAGCAAGATCATCCAGGAGATGGCAGCCTCGTTCCCGGTCGCCGGGCCAGGAAACTTCGACACTCCAGCCAGCTAGTCGAGCGGGTATGGGTGAAGTGTTTCCTCACGCACGGAAAAATCGAAGAAGAAGGAGCGGAATTACAAATCATGAGGCCGAAGAAAGTTATTCTCTGCGTAGACGATAACGAACAAGAGCTTTCCGTACTCAAGTTCATGCTGGCAACCAACGGATACCGGGTGGTTTCGGCCATCAATGGCCAGGAGGCGATCGGCATCTTTGCCGAGATGCAGGTGGACCTGGTGCTGACCGACTTTGCCATGCCGCAGATGAATGGAAGCCAGTTGGTGGACCGTCTGAAGCAGATTGCGCCGCATGTGCCCATGATCCTGCTGGGCGATCCGCAGAAGAT
The DNA here is from genome assembly GCA_049515995.1 of Occallatibacter sp. Taxonomy (GTDB): domain Bacteria; phylum Acidobacteriota; class Terriglobia; order Terriglobales; family Acidobacteriaceae; genus Telmatobacter. Next base: position 45,719 of record JBEKTO010000020.1, read on the forward strand.
GGCCGGCGAAATCTACGCCGCCGATGCGCTGCTGGCCAAGAAAAACTGCTCGCCCCAAGAGCTGCTGGAACGCATCAAGGTGATGAGCGCCCGCAAGCGCGGCCCGCGCAAGGGCTCCATGCGCATGACGGCTCCAATCGAGCTGGCCGTGGCCTCCTAAGCGAGGCAGGGAACAGAATCCGCGCGGCTACTCATTCACATTGACGGGGATCACCTCATCGGAATTTCCGACGTTCGGGTTCAGCTTGATGTGTTTGGTCTTGCCGCCCGGAACAAGCACCCGGGCCAACACCAGCTTCTTGAATCCTTTCATCTCGGCGCTCACGCTGACGTAGCCGCTGGGAACCTCTTCTACCCTGAATCTTCCATCCGCGTCGGCTGTCAATTCGCGCGTGAATCCTCTGCCGGGCTTCAATATCTCGATACTGGCTCCCGGCACGGTGGTTCCGCTCACGTCCACCACCGTTCCAGGCAGGGTGCCAAATGCGGGCGGTGGGGGCGGCGGCGGAGGTGGTAATGCGGATGGTCATGCCCGGCTTGAGATCGACGATCTCGCTCAAGAATCCGCCATGGGTGGGGCAGGTGTCGGCGCGATCGGGAAAGCCGGTCATGCACTGCGGGCAGAATTTCATCGCCTGGCTCAACCTTTCTGAGAGCAATCCGCGGCGCACCCATTCCGTCCACCCGGCCGGCGGGGTTGCAAAGACATCTGCCCGGCCTTGGTCCGGCTCTCCGACGGCTCTCCGCCTGTCCTGCAAACAGCGGGAGCTGAAAACATTTTCAGCTCCCGCTCCGGAAAGCGGGTTCTTTCCTTGGCAACATTCTCCGCTTGACGACTCTGCACGCATGTGGGCATACTCCCCACTTGTGCCCAGTCCGGAGGTTTTTTCCCCCTGCCGGCGGGAGTTGGCTTTTATGGATATCGTTCTGGTTCGTCTTCTTTTTGTGGCCTTGTTGGCCGGGGTTTGCTATTTTCTTCAACCTTTCGGCATCCATCCGGGATGGGTGGCCGCACTTGGCGGCGCCGCGGCGGCCGGCGCGGTCATTGTCTTTGAGCTGCGGGTGCGGGCGCTCAGCCTGCGGCGGCTCATTGGCGCGGTCTCCGGCAGCGTGCTGGGCATCTTTGGCGCGGCCTTATTCTGCATGGTGCTGCGCAGCGCGCTCCAGCCGGGAGCTACCTCGGCCGTCTTGCAGATCTTTGTGCTCTTGCTGATGACCTATGTAGGCCTGCTGGTGGGCGCCAACAAGGGCGACCTGCTGAATCCGGCGGCGCTGGGCACCGTCTTTGCCAGCGACCGGCCGCTACGGCGCAGCGCCAAGGTGCTCGACACCAGCGTGATTATCGACGGGCGCATCGCCGATATCGCCGAGGCCGGCTTCATTGACGGCATGATGGTGGTGCCCGAGTTCGTGCTGCGCGAACTGCAGATTGTGGCCGACTCCACCGACGGGTCGAAGCGGCAGCGCGGACGCCGCGGCCTGGACATGCTCCAGCGCATGCAGTCCAACACCAACATCCAGGTGCAGATTGTTCCCGACGACTTTCCCTCCATCCGCGAGGTGGACCTGAAGCTGCTGGAACTGGCCAAGAAGTGGGAGGCCAAGGTGGTCACCAACGACTTCAACCTGAACAAGGTGGCCCACCTGCACCGCGTGGACGTGCTGAACATCAACGACCTGGCCAACGCCCTCAAGCCGGTGGTGCTGCCCGGCGAAAAAATGAATGTGCTCATCCTCAAGGAAGGCAAGGAGTACAACCAGGGGGTGGGCTACCTGGACGACGGCACCATGGTGGTGGTCGATCACGCGCGCAAGCTCATCGGCAAGGCGATCGAGATTTCCGTCACCAGCGTGCTCCAGACCGCCAGCGGCAAGATGATCTTCGGCAAGCTGGACGAGAACGGCAAGAACGGCGACCCCGGCCGTCCGGGTCCGGTGGAGATGGCGCGCTGACCACCTGCGGTAGGGCCATCCGCCTTCGGCTGTCTTGCTTCTGGTTCTTGGACGAACCGCAGTGCGGCGCAAAGCCAGGAGAATCCCGTCAGTACTTCTGCACCTTGGGGTCGATCTCGTCGCTCCAGGCCAAAATGCCTCCGGCCAGGTTCGCGATCCTGGGATAGCCGGCCTGCTGGAGGAATTCGGCGACGCGCTGCGAGCGGGCGCCGGAGCGGCAGTGGACGATGACCTCGCGGTCGCGGTCGATCTCGGCCAGCCGCTGGGGCACGTCGTTCTGCGGAATTCCATTTGTCACAGTCTTCTCCACGGGCTCAGGCTTCTTCCCAGAACCGGTCCGAGAGATATCTGTCGGCGGAATCCGGCAGCACGGTGACGATGACCGCGCGCCGGCCGGCCGCCGCCTCTTCCTGGGCGATCTCGACGCAGGCCGTCACGGCCGCAGCCGCCGAGAGGCCCACCAGCAGGCCCTCCTCGCGCGCCAACTGCCGGGCCATGGCGCCGGCCGCCTCCGGGTCCACTTCAAGCTGGCGATTGGCAAGATGGGGATTGTAGATGGCCGGCACGATCGACGTGCCCATGTGCCGGAGTCCCTTGATGGCGTGGGAGGGCGAGTTCGGCTGCACGCTCACGGCCTGGAGGAGCGGGTTCTTCTCTTTCAGCCGCCGCGCGGCTCCCATGAAGGTGCCGCTGCTGCCCAGTCCGGCCACAAAGTGGGTCACCTCTCCGGCCGTCTGCTCCCAGATCTCCGGCCCGGTGCTGTGGTAGTGCGCCAGCCAGTTGGCGTCGTTCGAGTACTGGTCCACGTAGCAATAACGATCGGGGTCGTTGCCGGCCAGCTCGCGGGCGCGGAGAATGGCGCCGTCGGAACCCTGCTCGGGGTCGGTCCATTCCACCTGGGCGCCAAATGCCTTGAGAATCCGCTTCCGCTCCGGCGAAACGCAGGAGGGCACAGCCAGGCGGACGGGAAAGCCCAGCGCCGCGCCCAGCATGGCGTACGAGATGCCGGCATTGCCGCTGCTGGCGTCCAGCAGGGTCTTGCCCGGCGTGAGCAGACCGCGCGCCAGCGCATCGCGCACGATGGCCGCCACGGCCCGGTCCTTCACGCTGCCGCCGGGATTGGCCCATTCCGCCTTGCTCAGCAGCGTAATGCCTTCCAGGCCGCGAACCGCCCGGTCCAGCCGGATCAGCGGCGTCGAGCCGATGCGCTCAGGCAACGATGCGCCCAGTTTCGTTTGCGAACACTCTGTTTTCATTTGAAATTGCGGCCTGCGCTCCGAATATGCGAGATTGAAGTCTGCGAAGATACTCTCCGATCCCTATTTCAACATCCTCGCAGATTGGAACGCGCCATGGCCCGAAAATCCCGCAATCCGAACTTCGATCAGACGCTGGAAACCCTGCGCGCCCACGGATTCGACGTGGCGCCCGCGGCCGGGATCGCCGGCGGCGTGCTGGTGAGCAAGCAGGGGGCCGCGGCGGTGCTGGTCGCCGCTTCGTCGCAGGAGGAGCCGGCCGCCTTTGCCGTGCCTCCCGGAGCGCTGGTGAAGGGGGAAGTGGCGCGGTTGCTGGACCGGGGCTACCAGAAGTTCATTAAGACTTCCCAATTTGAGCTGCCCGCGTCGGCCCGTCAATTGCAAGCAATTCACCTGTTCAGCGAGGAACTGCGGCTACTGATCGGCGCCGTCAGCCTCTACAACGAGTCGCTGGGAACCACCAGCGATCTGTATGCATACGATCGCTTGCAAGGCCGGGAAGCCGAAGAAGTTGCGCCCGTAAGCCCGTGGGAGGGGTCCGGGGAGCATTGATTCCTGCTGCAACGCAGACGGAGGGGCCGTGGGATTGGAAGAAAAAGCGGAAATCCTTGCTGCCCCCGAGCGCCGGGAAGCCCCGCGGCTGTCAGTGGACGAGGAGGCCCTGCTTTTGCCGGTCAACTTTGGTTCTCCGGTGCTCTGCCGCATTGTCGAATTGAGCCTGACAGGCTGCCGGATGAGTCTTCGCGAGCGCTCGCAGCCCAGCATCGAAGGCCGAGTCGAGGCCCTCTTCAAGGTACGCGGAATTGCCTTCCGGATCAGCGGCGTCACCGAATGGAGCGACGACCGGAATCTGGTCGGCATTCGCTTTGCCGCCATGGCGCCCCGCCGCCGGGACGAGTTGGTCGAGGTGCTCTGCGAGGTGGCGGTCGAGAATGCCGCCAAGGCGGTGAAGAAGGCGGCGGAAGAGCAGGCAGCCGAAGAAACCGGCCGCCAGCCAGCCGCCAACAGTTTCTCCGCGCAAGACCGGAAGGCCGAGGCTCCAATTCCGCGGCCCGGTCCGGTACTCGTTCCCCCGCTCCCAGCGGGACCAGCCTCCGCTCCGCCGGCGCCGGTTCCCCGCAACGCTCCGCAGGCCGGGCAGCCGGCGCCACAGCCCGTTGCGCGCGAACGCCGCGCGCAGTCGCGCCACGAGGTCGATACCTCGGCCATCATTCTTCTTATCAAGATCGGGAGCCAGATCTCCGGGCGCATCCTCGACCTGAGCCTGGGCGGCTGCCGCATCCGCACCGGCGAGCGTTTCCCGGTGGGCATTTACACGCGGGTTGAGACGGAATTTCGCCTTCAGGGGCTGCCCTTCCGGCTGGGCGGCGTGATTCAGGCCGTCCACGACCGGGACCGGCGCCTGGTCGGCATCCGTTTTCTCGATGTGAGCGAGCGCAAGCGGACTCAGGTCGAGCAGTTGATCGTTGAGATCGAGGAGATGCGCGCCCGGCAGAAACTTGCCGGTCCGGCGGATGCAGGCAGCCTTGCAGCCCAGGGTTGAGGTGCGCGCCCCAGACCGGAATCTTTCACAGGCGATTCCGGCTCCCGATGACCAGGTTGTAGATCAGCACAATCACCGCAACCACGATCAGAATGTGGATCAGGCCGCCGCCCACATGAAATGTGAAGCCCAGCAGCCACAGAATCAGCAGAACGACGAAAACTGTCCAGAGCATAGAAATCCCCTCGCTTCTCCGAGGGCGCCTGAAGTCCGCGGTGTTTCCGCTGCGCCCTCGTGCATTCAGATCCAGTTACCGGCGGCTACAGCGGTTCTCTCATTGCCATACTCCGACGCCATGCCACCTTGTAAAGAGCGCAAGGGTATGTGGAGGAGAGAGCCGCTCTAATTCGCTGCATGAGCCTGCATCTTCGCACCCCTGACCGCGTCGAGGAATGCGTGTGCCCCGGCCGGCGTCTCCACTTCGCCCCGCAGAACGCGGTGTGTCGAGACGTCATGGCCGTAGAAGGCGTCCATGGAACCGTCGTCCCGGCGAATATCGGCCCCGGTCAGAGTCAGCCCGGCAAAGGCGCCCTTGGCGCGCGAGTAGGTGAGAATCTCGGTATCCAGCTTCCAGTCGGTATTGGCGGAAGCATGGCGTCCAACCGGTCCCGCTGCCGCGGAGGCATCCGCTCCAAGCTGAAACTTGGCGGATTCCAAGCGCTGCATTCCCTTATCGCCCTGGAAGATCATGACCAGATCCACGCCTTCGACGCCGATCTGCAATCCCCAACTGCCGCCGGTAATGGCAAAGAACGCCGGCGCGCTCCAGCCGTGTTCGGTCCGGCAAGTGGCAACGCCCCTGCCATTTTCCGCGCCGAACACAAGGCCGCCCTTGATCATGTGGGGCACTACGGCGATGCATTTTGCGTGATCCAGCACCTCTTCCGGAATGCCCTTATCCGGTGCGGCCATCACTTCGTGCAGCACGGCGGCCGCATTGTCCAGTCTGTCCTTCGCTTCTTCGCGACTTTCCGCCCAGGCGGCGCTAGCCATACCCAGACCGAATATTGCCACCAACGTCACAAATTTCTTCATGCCTGTCACTCTTTTCTGCCCATGCGCGGCGTCTTATTTCCTTCGCACGTTTGAGGTGTGCGTCGTACGCTCCACCGTAGCGCCATCGCCGGGCACGGTCTGGTCAATACCGCTCAGGAATCGAAGGGTGGAGCCGGCAGATTCTCTTCTCCGCGGGGATTGAAAAATTTCTCGAAAGGTGTACAAAATTGAACAGATCGCGCTCTGCGGGAGTGCGATGCTATGGGAAAATGCGGCGGCGAGTGTACCGCCGGCGGGTGTATCGCGGATGCAGATTTGAACAGGCAACTGCGGGAACTCTGGGCCGAACTTCTGTGATGAATCGGTACTCATCGCTGTAATCCCACTTTTAACCTGACGGCGATGCGGTTGCGGTTCCACCTGCAATGTTGTGTGCCAGCACTGCATCCGGAAAGAGGCCTCTTCGATGGTTGAGCTTGAAAAGCCGGTATTCGATGTCGCTGCCTTTCTGGCCAACGCCGGCCTAAGTCGAAGAATCGTCCAATTGGCGCCCAAGCAGACTTTCTTTTCCCAGGGAGATCCGGCCGAGTCCGTCTTCTATCTGCAAAAGGGCCGCGCAAAGGTCACGGTGGTTTCGCAAGCCGGCAAGGAAGCGACCATCACGCTTCTTGCCGACGGCGACTTCGTCGGCGAAGAGTCGCTTGCGGCGGTGGCTGAGCTGCGTTTGGCCACGGCCACGGCCATCACCGCCTGCACCGCGCTCAAGATCAAACGGGAAGAGATGATCCGCGTGTTGCACGAGGAGCATGCCTTCTCCGACCTCTTTCTCAAGTTCCTTCTCGACCGCAGCATGCGCATCCAGGCCGATTTGGTCGACCAGCTCTTCAACTCCAGCGAAAAGCGGCTGGCGCGCATTCTTTTGTTGATGGCCGAGTTTGGCCAGCCGGGCGAGCCGGAGCCGTATATTCCCAAGATTTCGCAGGAAACATTGGCGGAGATGATCGGGACGACGCGGTCGCGAGTGAGTTTCTTCATGAACCGCTTCCGCAAGCTCGGCTTTATCGAATACAACGGCCGCATCCGGGTTCACAAGTCGCTGCTGAACGTGATTCTGCACGATCAGTTTCCCGGCAACAATGCGGAACAGTCGGCTCTCCCGGCCGTCCCGGAAGAGCAACCCGAAGACGAGCGAACGGCCGACGGCAAACCGCAACGAAGTTGAACTTGGCCTCTTGCGCTTCTTGCAGGGCAATCGCATTTGGATCGTTGCAGGGAATGAGCCAATCAGATTGCGGAAAACATTTGTTCGGAAAGGCTTTGTAACAGGGCACGACTTTAGAGCGGTTCTCCCATACACGTACCGTTGCCAGCCTTGTACAAGGTGGCTTTTTCTTAAGGAAAAAGCCACTCGGCGGCATGGCTTCGGAGTATAGCAATGGGAGAACCGCTATAGTCGTGCCGAAGAAACAGCGGAAGTGTTGGGCTTTAGGGCGGTTCTCCCATACATATACCTTAGGCGGCTTTTTACAAGGTGGCTTTTTCTTGAGGAAAAAGCCACTCGGCAGCATGGCTTCGGAGTATAGCAATGGGAGAACCGCTGTAGCCCCTGCGGTATTTGCTTTCAGCCATCGCGCTTCCGCCGCGGCTAAAGCCGAATCGTTTTTGGGGCGCTTTTGCGACACGACTGAAGTCGTGCCCTGTTACAGGGCCTGCTTGCAATCGAGTTTTTACGCATTCTTGAATGCATACTCCCTTCATTTCCTGCTTGAATTTCAAATGCGATTGCCTCTTGCGCTTCTTGGCTTTGTCCCCATTATTCGCCCGCCGCTGTTTTACCGGCCGCCGCGCAGCCGTGCGCGTTCCCTTTGCAGTTCGCGATAGAGTTCGCTCTTCGACTGGCCCAGCTCCTTGGCCAGCCGCTTGAGGGCTTCCTTTTCGTCCGCTCCGCTCTCGGCCTGCAAACGCGCAACCCGGTCCGCAATCCTGAGAGGAGCGGCGCTTGCCGGCTCTGCGCCGGCTTCCTGGCGGGCATGAGGCGGCGCCTCGACCAACAGGGTGATTTCGCCGCGGATGCGATCGCGGGCGGCCAGTTCCCGGCGCGCGTCCGTCACCGTCCCGCGCAAAAACTCCTCGTGAATCTTGGTCAGCTCGCGGGCGACCACGATGCGCAGACTCGGGCCCCAGACGCTTTCCAGGTCGGCCAGCGTCTCAAGAATCCGGTGCGGCGCTTCGTAAAAGACGAGGGTGCGCGCGGTTTCAGACTTTGCGGCCTCGGCGGCCAGGTCTTCCAGCCGGCTGCGGCGCGCGCCGGCCTTCTCTGGTAGAAATCCGAGGAAGAGGAATTCGCCGGTGGGCAATCCCGAGGCCACCAGTGCGCTGAGCGCCGCATTGGCGCCGGGAATGGGGATCACCGGCACGCCAGCGGCAATGGCTTCCGCGGCCAGCCAGCTTCCGGGGTCGCTGATGCCCGGCATGCCCGCGTCGGAGACCATGGCGATGCGTCCGCCCACCTTCAGCGCTTCCATCAGTTCTGTCGCGCGCTGGCGTTCGTTGTGCTGGTGGCAGCTTACGGTGGGAGTGGCGATCTCAAAGTGGTTGAGCAGCTTTTGTGTCTGGCGGGTGTCTTCGCAGGCGATGCGGTCGGCGCGCTTGAGCACGTCCAGGGCGCGCAGCGTAATGTCGTCCAGGTTGCCGATGGGAGTGGCCACCAGGTAGAGACCGGGCGCGAGCGGCGTTTCTTCGTCCCCCGTCATGTGCGCCGTCAGTCTCCGGCTTCCTGGCGCTCGATGCGGCGCTGCTCGGCCAGCAAGGACATGGAACTCATCAGGTTCTGCACGCTCACAATGCCCACCACGCGTCCGCTCTCGGCCACCGGAATGAGCGAAAGGCCGCGGCCGGCGGTGAGGCGGCGAATGGTGGTTCCCAGCGTATCTTCGGGCCGCGCCACCTGGAAGGCCCGCGACATCACCGACTGGACGTAGCCGTTGCCGTCGGTGCGCAAGGCGTCCACGATGCGCTGGCGCGAGACGATTCCCACCAGTTGCGGGCCGCGCACCACGGGAAAGTCCTCCTGCAGCGAGTGGACGCAGCGCACTAGCGCGTCGGCCAGGGTGTCGGAGGGCGAGAGGGTGGCGAAATCGGTGAGCATCACCTCGCGCATGCACACCGTGTCCACAACGGATTGGAAGAAGACGCCCTGGTCCTCGATCTGCGCGCCGATCATGATGAAGAAGCCGGCGATGATCAGCCAGGGACTGTGCAGCAACATGCCGGCCACCATGGCTGTGAGCGCCAGCACCTGGCCCACGCCGGCGGCGGCGCGGCCGGTGGGCGCGAATCCGTGCCTGCGGGCAAAGCCGCCCCGCAGCAGGCGTCCGCAGTCCAGCGGATAGGCCGGCAGCAGGTGTAGCAGCCCCAGGCCTGCCTGCATCCAGACCATGCTGCGCAGCAGGTAGGCGGAGGTGATAAGCGGCTGGCCAAGCAGGTGCATATCGCCGCTTGCGCCGAGAAATGTCATCGTCAGCACCAGCGCCGTGGCCCAGTTTGCCAACGGGCCGGCCAGCGCCATGGCGAACTGTCCGCCGCCCTGGTTGGCATTCTCCTGGCTCTCGGGATTAGCGTAGGCAAACAGCCCGCCGATGGGCAGCAGCAGAATGGCGCGCAACTGCAAGCCGAGCCAGGCCGCCACCAGCAGCCGCGCGGTTTCCCGCACCGCGACCGCCGTCACCAGCACCAGAAACAGTCCCAGGCCGCGCACCCAGCCGTCCGCGGCGCTGATGCCCAGGCACACAACAGCCAGAAGCGGAAAGAAGGCGTGGACGCGCAACTCGACGCCCATCCAACGCCCCAGCGGAATTGACCAGCCACGCATAGCTGAATTGTAGTTGGTCGCGGCCCCGTTTGCTTCCGCTATGCTGGTTTGCGATGCGCATCATCGCCGGATCGCTCCGTTCCCGCACGCTGCAAGCGCCGCCTGGCCTGGCCACGCGGCCCACCACCGATCGCCTGCGCGAGACCCTTTTCAACGTGCTCGCGCCCCGCATCCAAGGCGCGTCCTTTCTGGATTTGTATGCCGGATCGGGAGCGGTCGGCATCGAGGCCCTCAGCCGCGGAGCCGCCACTGTAGCCTTTGTCGAGCGGGCTCCGGCCGCGCTTTCCGTCCTGCGCGTCAACCTCGCCAGGCTGGGACTGACTGCGGGATTCCGCATCCATGCCGCCAGCGTGGGAGCGTCTCTGCGCAAGCCGCCGGCGGGCTTCCCATCGAAATTCGACCTGGTCTTTCTCGATCCGCCCTACGACGCGGAAAAAGAGTATGCGGATGCGCTGGGCCTGCTGGGCGGAGCTTCAGCCGGTCTGCTCGCCGCTGACGCGCTGGTCATCGCAGAGCACCGCAAGAAAGAGCGGCTGAAAGAGAAATACGGCAGCCTGGAACGCATCCGTCTGCTCGAACAGGGCGACGCGGCGCTCAGCTTCTATGCCATCGCTATACAGCCCGCGAAGGGATGATTTAGATTGGCGGCCGTGCAGAGGGGAGGGTGACCCGCATGAAGATACGAAGAAATCTTGCACTGGCCGCATTGCTGCTTTGCGCCGCCGCATTGCAGGCGCAGACCGCCGATTCATGGCAGATCGGTCCCTTCACGCGGCCCGCAGCCGGCAACCCGGTGATTGCGCCGCATCCGCAGTCTGTTTTCGCCGACCCCATCCTCAAAACGCCCGCTCACTGGGAGGCGTTGCATACCTTCAATCCCGCGGCCATCGTACGCGAGGGCAAGATTTACGTGCTTTACCGCGCCGAAGACGATTCCGGCGTCCTGGAGATCGGCGGGCACACCTCGCGGCTGGGCCTGGCCGAGAGCGCCGACGGCATCCACTTCACCCGGCGCGCCGATCCGGTCTTCTTTCCCGCCGAGGACGGCGAAAAGGCGCGCGAATGGCCCGGCGGCGTCGAGGACCCGCGCATCGTCGAGTCGGAGGACGGAATGTATGTCCTCACCTATACGCAGTGGAACCGCAAGACCTATTCGGTGGGCATCGCCACCTCGACCGACCTGACCCACTGGACCAAGCACGGGCCGGCCTTTTTCACCGCGGAGGGCGGCAAGTATGCCGGGCTGCAATACAAGTCGGCGGGAATCGTCACGCGGCTCGACCCAGGCAAGGGACGCCTGATCGCGGCGACGATCGGCGGCAAGTATTGGATGTACTGGGGCGAAGGCTCGATCCGCCTGGCCACATCAGCCGACCTTATTCACTGGACGCCGGTCGAGGATGCCCACGGCGCGCCCGTCGAGTTGCTCCGCCCGCGCCCCGGCCACTTCGACAGCACATTTCCCGAGACCGGCCCGCCGCCCATCCTCGCCGGCGCGGGCATCGTCGTGCTTTACAACGGCAAGAACGCCGTCGGCGAGGGCGATCCCGATTTGGGTCCCAATGCGTATGCCGCCGGCGAAGCGCTCTTCGACGCCAAAGACCCCGCGCATCTGCTGGCGCAGACGGCCCATCCCGTTCTCAAGCCGGAACTGCCCTACGAGAAAACCGGCCAATACGCGGCCGGAACGACCTTTGCCGAAGGGCTGGTCTACTTCCGCAAGCGATGGTTCCTCTACTACGGCTGCGCCGACTCGCTGGTCGCCGTTGTCGTGGCGCCGAAGAATTAGGGACCGTGGCCGGCAAGCCGGTGTGAGCGTTCGCCAGGAACGCTGCTTCAATTTGCGTCCCGGTTGAAGATCGCGATCCGGAAAGCCGGCTTGGCCTTTTCGGAGGGCTCGATTTCGAAGGTCTGCCCGGTCTTCGAGGCGTCGTAGTCTCGCCAAAGCCAGATCATCTCTTCGGGAAACTCCGCTTCCCCGTGGGCGGGATTGTGGCTGCCCTTGCCGAAGCTGAAATGGAAGTCGTATTCCCGCAGCTTGAGGGCGTTCGCCATGCGGACATTCGCGAGCGGCCAGCTTCCATACTGGTTCCATTCCATATCGTCGGAGCCATCCTGGAGCCAGACGCGGATGTTGCGGTGGGGCTCGCGGAGAACCTTTTCGGGATAGTCCTGGCCGCCGTCCGCTACCCCCGGGGTTTCCTTCCACTGGATGCTGGTGAAGCTCCCGATCCATGTGATCACCCGGCTGAACAGATCGGGCATCTGCCAGGCGGCGTTGAAAGAGCAGATGCCGCCGGAAGAAAGGCCCGTGATGGCGTGCGAGTAGGCGTCCTTGCGCAGGTTGTACCTGGCCGCGACCTCGGGCAACAGTTCGTCGCGCAAAAAACGCGGATAGCGGTCGCTGACCGTGTCATAGAGCGTGCTGCGCATGGAGTCGTCCAGTGTGCGATGCCATTTTTCCGAGTAGGCCTTGACGAAATCGTAGGTGGGGTTGCCGGCCGGCCCGGCAATCTTTCCGGGATTGACGAAGATGCAGATCGTGGTGGGAATTTTCTTGAGGGCGATCAGGTTGTCGATCGCGTTGAGCGTGTGGCTGTTTTCGTCCCAGTCGGTGTATCCGCCGCCGTCCTGGAAGACCATCAGCGCGGCGGGGACGCTGGCATCGTAGCCTGCCGGCACATAAATCCAGTAATCGGCCTTCATGCCGTCATAGATTTTGCTGGCGATGGTGAGTTTGGGCGAGAGGGCGCCCCGCTTCACGCCGGGCATGGAGTAGGAAAGCTCACTGAAGGCCGGCACGTTCAGGCTGCCGCCAAAATCCTTGCCGTCCACCTGGTAACGGAAGCTATGCAGTGCGCCCAGGCGCTCAATCTGCGCGGCGGCGTACCACAGATCGGTCGATGGAATGGACTGCATCGCCGGGCCGGGCGCATCGTCGATCAGCAGAACGGGCCTGGAGGATGCGCGGACAGCAAAGAAGAAGTCGTGCAGATGGCCGGACCAGGCCGTTCCGGACTGAAGGCCCTTGACCAGGAATGTGTCCTGAATTGCCTGGCCGAGCTGCGGGCTGTTTTCCTTTGCCAACTGGATCAATTCCACGGCAGAGCGGGGCTGGGCCGGCGTTTGGGCTGCGCATACGGCAGCGCAGGCGGCGGAAAACACGAGAATCGCGACGAATCGAACTGTTTGCATCAAAGGCCTCCTGAAGCGATGGGGTCGTCTTCGGTTGCGATGAGTCGAGAGGATGGCTTTGCCAGTTGCGCTACGGCGCATGCGCCCAGGGTCAGGCAGAGGGCGATAGAGGCCAGGCCAGCCACAAAGCTGTGCGTGGCCTGGTGCTGCCAGCCCATCGCGACGGGGCCAACAAAGCCGCCCAGGTTGCCGATGGAGTTGATGACCGCGATGTGCGCCGCGACCATGGGGCCGGCCAACTGCACGGTCGAAGCGCTCCAGAAGACCGGCATCGCGGAGAGAACGCCGATAGCGGCCAGGGCGAATCCGGCCACGGCGAGGAGGGCGCTGGGCGCGAAGGCCGCCAGAACGAAACCCGCCGCTGCCGTCAGGTAGGCAACCGCAAGATGGAAGCGGCGCTCCCGATGGCGGTCTGAATTGCGGCTCCAAAGAATCATGCCGGCGATCGCGGCAAGGTACGGCAGCGCGGTCGCCCAGCCCAGGCTCTCCGGGCTCACGCCGTGCGATTTCAACACCGTGGGAATCCAGAAGCCGAGGCCGTAGAGTCCGATCATCAAACAAAAATAGGCCAGGCTCCACAGGTAGACTTTCGGCTCCACGGTCAGAGCCTGGAGCAGCGAATGTGGCGCGGACGAGTGCGGCGCCGCGGCTTCTTTCAAATCGTGCTCAAGCGTTTGCTTCTCCTCGGCGCTGAGCCAGCCGACCTCTTCCGGCCGGTCCGCCAAAAGGAAGTAAACCAGCACGCCCAGAAGAATGGCGGGCGTTCCTTCCAGCAGAAAGAGCCACTGCCATCCCTTGAGCCCGGCGCAATGGGCGTAAAGAAGAATCGCGTTGGAAACCGGTGCGCCCAGAAGGTTGGAAAGCGGAATGGCGGTGACGAACCACGCCATGACGCTGGAACGCACAGACGGCGGCAGCCAGAAGGTCAGGTACAAGATGATGCCGGGGTAAAAGCCGGCCTCGGCCGAACCGAGCAGAAAGCGCAACAGAATATAGAGCGCTGGCCCAGGAACAAATGCGGTGGCCACCGACAGGATTCCCCAGGCGATCATGAGGATCATAATCCAGCGCCGCGCGCCCACGCGCAGCAATGCCATGTTGCTGGGGACCTCGAAAAGAAAATAACCCAGGAAGAACATGCCCGCGGCCAGGCCGAAGAGGCCCTCGTCAATCTTCAAGTCGCGGTTCATGGTGAGCTTGGCAAAGCTGATGTTCACGCGGTCGAGAAAGGCGATCAGGTAAAGCGCCATCAGGAAGGGAACGAGGCGGCGCGCGATCTTCCGGTAAAGCGGATTCATGGAACTCAGGCGGACACTTCGCAGAGGATTTTGAGACACAGGGAGTATTGCAGATGCCGAATGGCTCCGCAATCGGGCCCCGCCATCGTAAGGGCATGAGTTCTTTTGCGGCGGCTCCGGTTGCATCGGCGCGGCGGGAACGCAGATCAGATGGCCATTGCGGGATTTGCGGCGCTGGAGAACTCCACCGTGACGACGGTGATGTCGTCCGACTGGCCGAATGCGCTGGCCGCCTCGGCGATGCGCGCGGCAGGCTCGCGGCTCAGGTCGCGGGTGCGGCTGAAGCCGAAGAGCTCGCCCGATTTGGACTGGGCCTCGACCACGCCGTCGGAGACGAAGGTGAGCCGGTCGCCGGGAGCCAGGCGCACGGTGACCGATTCGCACTCCGCCTTGGAGACAACGCCCAGCGGCAGCGAGCCGGCAACGGAGATCTCCTCTCCATTCAGATAGGGCGGCAGGTGGCCGGCGTTGGCCATGGTCAGCAAGCCGTCCGCGGCGAAGTGCGCGGCCAGGCAGGTGGTAAATCCGCCTTGCGACCGGCCCATCGCGCGGTCGTTGAGCGAGCGCAGCAGCGTCGCGGGATCGGTTCCGTGCGCAGCCTCGGTGCGGATGGCGCCTACCAGCATCGAGACCAGCATGGCTGCCGGCAGGCCCTTGCCGCTCACATCGCCCACCACGATCGACATTCCGCCCTGCCCGTCGCTCAACTGCTGAAAGAAGTCCCCGCCCACCTGTTCGGCCGGCTGGTAGATGCACTCGACCTTGAAGCCGGGACAGGGATCCACTTTGTCGGGCAGCAGAACCTGCTGCACCTGGCGCGCGGCCTCGAACTCACTGGCCAGCCGTACTTCCTCGCGCCGCGCCCGCGTGAAGCGCAGGATGAGGAAGACCATCATGGCCAGCAGAAAGAGAAGATGAAGCAGAATTCCGGTCTGCACCGTAAAGGGCGGCAGCGGCAGCGGAACTTCCAGCACCCGGGGGAAGCTGGTCCATCCCGCCTGGGCCAGCACAATCGCCAAGTTGTCGGCCAGATAATAGCCCAGATCGAGTACCGCCGGCGCCAGCAGCACGCGGGCATAGAGGTTGCCGCGCAAGGTCCGGTCAATCAGCACGCACAGAACCCACACTACGGCGGGCAGCATACAGGCCAGTTGAATGGCCGCCGAAGCGGGCGCCGAGAGCCAGCCGGGCCAGTAAAAGACGCCGAAGAACGGACTGATGGCCGTCAACACCAGAGAGATCCGGCCCAGCATTCCCACGCGGGCATTCAGGATGCGCGAAAAGAAGCAAATTGCCGCGATCAGGTTGAGGGCCGCCAGCGTTCCATCCAGCAGGTCGTAGATCGGCACCGGCGGCACGGCGTAGATCTGCTGACAGACAAAAAGGGCGTTGTCGGCCGCCTGCGCCAGCAGCATCACGGCAAACCACAGGTACTCGCGCTCGGCCTTCCGGATGAAGAAGAGGCAAAGGACGGCGAATCCGACCAGACCCGCGGCAATGCTATAGACGTAACTGTCGACAAAGACGACATTGCGGCCCAATTGGTGGTGACGCCGTTCGGCCGCCATTAGCTTGGGATCGCCGGCAAGGTGGCCGGCCCAGTAGGGACCACCGCCCATGTAGCTGGCCCAAATGGGCGAGTGCCACACGCGAATGGCCACCTGCACGGTGCGCGCTTGGGCGCTTCCCGCCGGGGTGAGAGGGAAGAGGTGATAGTTGAAATTGGTGTTCGGAACCAGCGTGGGAGGCATTTCTCCCGATCCGCCAACCCGGCTGCCGTCCACATAAATCTCGAAGGCCGTCACGATCGGCGCCAGCAGCATCGAGGTGGGCTTTTCGCCGGCGGGAATCTTCACCGTGAACCGGTACCAGCCGTAGCCGCTCATCGCCGGATATCCCTGAACGGACCAGGACTCGCCGCTTTCGAGCAGCGGCCAGCCGGAGTCGTCGAAGCCCGGCGCGGCCCACAGCGGCGCGGCCGATCCCGACGCCGCCGGCGAGTCGCCGGGATGGAAGCGCCAGAGCCCGTCCAGCGAGACCACCGGCTCGCGGCCGCGGTCCAGATCGAAGGACTGCGCAGGCAGCCAGGCCGCATACAGCACCACGGCAAGCGCAGCCAACCGGCGAAGAGTCGAGACAAGGCTCATGGAGACGTTTCCCAGGGGGGAGTAGGTGAAACGTGGATTGATGCTAACGCAGCCGGGCCGGTTTGCCCAGCAGGATCGTCAAGGAACCAAAAATCGGCCAATCCGTTTAGAGTGTTGTGCATGAAGAATGCGCGATTTTTTCTTGCCGGATGTGCGCTGGCGATGGTCTGGCTGGCTGCCGGGCCGCCCTGCGCGGTAGGGCAATCGGTTGCCGCCGCCGGACAACTCAACGGGGCGGGACCTCAACTGGCCATCCTCGATACCGATATCGGCGACGACATCGACGATGCCTTTGCGCTGGCGCTGGCGCTGCGCAGCCCGGAACTGAAGCTGCTGGGGATCACGACCGCCTTTGGCGATACGGATCTGCGGGCGCGGCTGGTGGACAGGTATCTGGCGGCAGTGGGGCGCAGTGACATTCCTGTGGCGGCGGGGCCGGCCACAGTGGCGAGGAACGTGTTCACGCAGGCCGCGTATGCGAAACAACCGGGAGCGCAGCTTGCCGACACTTGTGTGTTGCAACAGCTCTCTGTATCGCAGATCCCGGTTCCGAAACGCGAACAGGACCGATACGACGCGTGCGAGAAGGACCGTCACGATGCTGTCGGTTTCATCCTGCGGAGCGCACGCGCCCATCCCGGCCAGATCACCCTCATCGCCATCGGCCCGCTCTTCAACATCCAGGCGGCCATCGAGCGCGATCCGGCAACGTTTCGCCAACTGAAGCGGGTGGTGCTGATGGGCGGCAGCGTCTATCGAGGCTACGACGGGCAAAACGGCGAGCGCCGCCCTCCCGATGCCGAGTGGAATATCGCCCGCGATCCGGCGGGATTGAAGGCGCTGCTCGCCTCCGGGGTTCCGGTCTTCATGATGCCTCTCGATTCGACCCAGATCCACCTGGAAACCAAGGATCGGGAGGCGATCTTCTCCCACGGTTCCCCGCTCACCGACCAGTTGACGCTGCTCTACCACCAGTGGCTGGCCAACAATGATTGGCACGCGAGCGCGCCGACGCTCTTTGATCCGGTGGCCGTGGCCTATGCCACCCATCCCGAACTCTGCCCGGTGACTCCGGTGCGCCTGGAAGTGGACGACAAGGGCTTTACCCACCCAGTCGACGGTGCGCCCAATGCCCAGGTCTGCCTCAAATCGGATGAGGCTGGCTTCATGAAGCTGCTGCTGGAACGGGTGACCGGGGAGACGGCGCACTGACCGGCGCAGGGGGTCCAAAAAACCCATTTTTCGCGGCCGTGCGGGCGGTTTTTGCCTCTTTCAAGGCAGGTTTCCCGCGCCTGTGAGCAAGGTCGCTCTCAACTCCATTGACAGGGCTGGCAAGGTGGAGAAAAATGGCGAGTCATCCAATTTGAACCGCTTTGTGCGGTGTACGGAGGGAACGTGAAAAACGCGGTGAAAATGCAGGCTTTGGGAGCTTTGGTTTTGATGGGCGCGGGACTGCTGCTGGCCGGCTGCAACAAGCCGGAGCTGACCCAGGCCAGCGCACAGGCCTTGATCCAGGCCAAGTATGACCAAACTCCCGCAGTGGGCGCCAACATCTTGGTGAACGATCTGGGCATGAGGCAGGGCGTGACGGCCAAATACTGGGACCGGACCAAGGTGTATCCCAACAAATTCTGGGCCGACTTCACTTTGACTCCTGAGGGCAAAAAGGCGGTCAAGCTGCCGAATGGGGGCGATGTCATCCAGTGGCGGCCGGAGAATGCCGGCGACACGAACTATTCGGTGGTCGTGGTCTCGGTCGTGGCCAATCACCTCAAGATCCACGATTTGAAGGAGTTGCAGGACGAAGTGCTGCCCGGTGTGGATACCGCCAAGGGCGCCTCGTTCACTGAAAGCGTCAACCTGGACGGCGTTCCCGACGCGCTGCAGGCGATCGCCCACAACCCCGGCAATAAGCTGAGCGCCAAGCGCCAGGCCGACTTCGTCCTCGAGGGCGGGGCGTGGAAGCTGCACAGCATCGAGTAAAGTGGGGAAATTAGCGCGGGCGGGGCGAGAATTCGTTGACCCCACCCGCGTTTCTTGTTATTGTTAAAAGGTTCCGCAAGAACGCCTCTGTCCGTGTGTCTTAACGGGTTTGGGCGTACGGGCATCTCGGCCAGGCTCCAATTGGCGGGTTTTGCCCAGGCTAGGCGCAGTTCGCCGGCCAGACAGGTCCCCGAAGTGGCTCTCTTCTTGCGGAGGGCAGGGATAAATCGCATCGGCGCCCGCGCGTTCTCCGCCTTGGAGGGCTATGCGGGCCGGAACTGGCGAAACGGAGCTGGCTTTATCCGCAAAATGCGGGAAAACGCCCGGCCACCGTCCCGGTTCTCGTCTGAGATTGGAACGAAGGCAGACGCGAAGCAGTAACAATAGGGCTTCTGCGCGCGTGTGCGGCTCATTTGCCGTCCCAGGCCAGAATGGCCCGAAGGGTCTGCGCGCGGCGGTCGAACTTGGGTAGTAGCAGGGTTTTTGGCGTAAGGAGTTTTGGTTTGCCTACATTCAATCAGTTGGTTCGCAAGGGGCGTACGGCCCCGCGGTACAAGACGGCATCGCCGGCCTTGCAGGCCTCGCCGCAGCGGCGCGGCGTTTGCACGCGTGTGTACACGCAGACTCCCAAGAAGCCGAACTCGGCTCTGCGCAAGGTAGCCCGCGTGCGGCTGACGAACGGAATCGAGGTCACGACCTACATTCCCGGCATCGGCCACAACCTGCAGGAGCACTCGATCGTGCTCATCCGCGGCGGCCGTGTCAAGGATCTGCCCGGTGTCCGCTATCACGTAGTGCGCGGCACGCTGGATTCGGTGGGCGTGGCCAACCGCAAGCAGAGCCGCTCGAAGTACGGAGCCAAGCGCGCCAAGGGCGGCGCGGCGCCGGCCAAGGGCAAGAAGTAAGAATAGTGGATAGTGGTCAGTGAACAGGGGTCGGTACGGCCTCGAATCTGACAACTGAAATCTGACAACTGAAACGCGGTTCCGGGGCGGTGGATTTGGACCCGGACTAGGGCAGTGAGTGAAGCGCTTGAAGCGCTGAGGATTTTGAGGATTATGCCAAGAAAAGGGCACATAGCGAAGCGGGAAGTGGCGCCGGATCCGGTCTACGGGTCGACGCTGGTGACGAAGTTCGTCAACTCGATGATGTGGGGCGGCAAGAAGTCCACGGCCCAGGGCATCTTCTACCAGGCGATGAAGAACCTGGAAGAAAAGGGCGGCGGCGACGACGCTCTGAAGCTCTTCAAGAAGGCGGTGGAGAATTGCAAGCCGCTGCTTGAAGTGAAGACCCGCCGCGTGGGCGGCGCCAACTATCAGGTGCCGATCGAAGTCAATCCCGACCGGCGCACCTCGCTGGCCATTCGCTGGCTCATTACCTACGGCCGCAACCGCGGCGAAAAGGGCATGACCGACAAGCTCTCGAACGAGCTGCTCGACGCGGCCAACGGGCGCGGCGCAGCCATGAAGAAGAAGGAAGACGTGCACCGCATGGCCGAGGCCAACAAGGCCTTTGCTCACTACCGCTGGTAGCGATTTGGCTTCGAGCTTTTAGCTACTCGCTTGTGGTTGTTGAAGATGACGGGATATGGGGCCGCGGTGAGCGGCCTCGCAAAGACAAGCTAGAAGCTGAAAGCTAGCAGCTAGTCATAACCGCGGGCCTAGAGCCCGCAAGGATAAAATGCCGTGGCTCGCACCATACCTCTGAATCGTTGCCGGAACATCGGAATCATGGCGCACATCGACGCCGGAAAGACGACAGCGACAGAGCGCATCCTGTTCTATACCGGCATCACGCACCGTATCGGTGAAGTGCATGAAGGCACGGCGACCATGGATTACATGGAGCAGGAGCAGGAGCGCGGCATCACCATCACGTCGGCTGCCACCACCTGCACCTGGAAAGACGTCCGCATCAACATCATCGACACGCCCGGCCACGTGGATTTCACCGCCGAGGTGGAGCGTTCGCTGCGCGTGCTGGACGGCGCGGTTGCGGTCTTCGACTCGGTCAGTGGCGTGCAGCCGCAGAGTGAGACCGTGTGGCGTCAGGGCGACAAGTACAAGGTGCCGCGCATCTGTTTCGTCAACAAGATGGACAAGAATGGCGCCGACTTCGAGCACGTCATCGAGACCATTCGCAAGCGCCTGGGCGCGCGCCCGGTGGCGCTGCAGATTCCCATTGGCGCCGAGGCCAACTTCAAGGGCGTCGTCGATCTGATCGAGATGAAGGCCATCCTCTGGCACGACGAGGCGATGGGCTCTCAGTACGATGTCGAGCCGATTCCGGCCAACTTGCAGAAGAAGGCCGAGGCCTTCCGCGCGCAGTTGATCGAAGTCATCGCCGAAACCGACGATGTGCTGCTGGAGAAGTTCCTCGAGGGCGAAACGCCCACTATCGAGGAGCTGAAAGCCGGCATCCGCCAGGCCACCATCGACCTGAAGGTCTTCCCGGTGATCTGCGGCACCGCTTTCAAGAACAAGGGCATCCAGACGCTGCTCGACGCGGTGATCGATTATCTGCCCAGCCCGCTGGACAAGCCTCCGGTCGAGGGCATCAATCCCTCGCATCCCTCCGAGATCGTGATCCGCAAGGCGGAAGACGGCGAGCCGCTTGCGGCGCTGGCCTTCAAGATCATCAACGATCCCTTCGGCAAGCTCTGCTTCGTCCGCGTCTACTCGGGTTCGCTCAAGACCGGCGACACGATTCTCAATCCCCGCACCGGCAAGACCGATCGCGTGGGCCGTCTGGTCAAGATGCACGCCAACAAGCGCGAGGACGTGACCGAGATTCTGGCCGGCGACATCTGCGCCTGCGTGGGCCTGAAGGATCTCAAGACCGGCGATACGCTCAGCGATCCGCATCATCCCGTGGCTCTGGGCGCCATCACCTTCCCGGAGACGGTCATTTCGGTGGCCATCGAGCCCAAGACCAAGGCCGACCAGGAGAAGATGGGCATCGCTCTGTCGCGGCTGGCCGACGAAGATCCCACCTTCAAGGTGCGGACCGACGAGGATTCGGGCCAGACCATCATCAGCGGCATGGGCGAGTTGCATCTCGAGATTCTGGTCGACCGCATGAGGCGCGAGCACAAGGTCGAGGCCAATGTGGGCGAACCCAAGGTCGCCTTCCGCGAGACCATCCGCAAAAAGGCCGAGGCCGAGGGCAAGTACATCCGCCAGACCGGCGGCTCGGGCAACTACGGCCATTGCAAATTGCGCATCGAGCCGAATACGCCGGGCGCGGGTTACGAGTTCATCAACGACATCAAGGGCGGTTCGATTCCCAAGGAGTACATCAAGCCCATCGATCAGGGCGTGCAGGGAGCGCTCGAACTGGGCATCCTGGCCGGCTTCCCCATCGTGGACGTGAAGGTAACCCTCTTCGACGGCAGCTACCACGAAGTGGACTCGAACGAAATGGCCTTCAAGTTTGCCGGCTCCATCGCGTTCAAGGAAGCCGCGCGCAAGGCCAGCCCCGTGCTCCTGGAGCCGGTGATGGCCGTCGAAGTCACCGTTCCCGAGGAGTTCATGGGAACCATTATTGGCGACATCAACTCGCGCCGCGGGCGCATCGAGGGGATGGAGCATGTGGGCGGTTCGCAGTTGATCAAGGCGATCGTGCCGCTGAAGGAGATGTTCGGCTACGTGAACGACATTCGTTCGTCCACCCAGGGTCGCGCCTCCTACTCGATGCAGTTCGCGCGCTACGAAGAAGCTCCGCGCATGATTGCAGACGAGATCATCGGGCGGTCGCAGGGTAAGTAGGACGAGCCTTTAGCTGCTAGCTTCTAGCTACTAGCTAATGTGTTTGGGAAGATTGAAGGCTGTTACCTCCGGCAAGAAGAGCTAGAGGCTAGTAGCTAGCAGCTAGAAGCTGCATTTAAGGTTTTTGGGGCTGGAGCCGGATGGCCGGCGCCCCTGGTTGAAACGGGTAGTACGAGCTACGAAAGGGATTTGGGACTTTTATGGCGAAGGAAAAGTTTGATCGCAGCAAGCCGCACGTGAACGTGGGAACGATCGGGCACATCGATCACGGCAAGACGACATTGACGGCGGCAATCACCAAGGTATTGGCGAAGCACAACCC
>JBEKTO010000021.1:0-63679 GCA_049515995.1 Occallatibacter sp.
AGACCGCTTCGGGAAGCATCTATCGCCTGGGTCTCGCACTTTTCGATCTGGAAAGACCGGACATCTGTTTGCAGCGAGGAGACTCCTGGGTGTTTGGCCCGGAAGCGAGCTACGAGCGGGGCGGGGATGTGAAGGACGTTGTGTTTCCTTGCGGGCAGACCATCGGCGCGGATGGAGACACCATCTATGTGTATTACGGCGCGGCGGATTCCAGCATAGCGTTAGCCACAGGCAGCATACGGGCGATCTTGGCATGGTTGGACACGAATTCGAGCCCACTGGAGAGGCGCGCATTCTGATTCGCACAGAGGTGTGACTGAGGGAGGCGGGAAAATGAGCAGTACGAGCTTGGATTGGCCCGATTGGCTACCGCATCCGCTTTGGATACGGCGCGAGTGCCCACGCTGCAATTCGGTCAAGTTCAAAGATGCTGAGTTGCGGCCGCTCGATAGCCTGCTGGGTATGTTTGCCTTGCGCCCGGTTCGTTGCATGTTTTGCTGGCGACGATACTATTGGTTTACTTTGCATGGCGCAAAGGCATCATAAGTTCACGACTGTTTGCAGCGCTCAGGGGCTGCAATTGTAGCCGGGTGGAAACACGCAGAAGGCAAATCGCCTCGCGTCCGGAATCGAGCGATTCATGGCTTCACAACTGAGGCATTCAACCGCAAAGTCAGGGCACAATCCGCATGAGTATGTCTTTCCCACAACCTGCACAATCTCATGCGCTACGTGTGCATCCCCCCCCAGTTCCGCACTGGCTCACGCACCTGGGAGTGTTAGGGCTATTCTCGGTTGCGGTGGTCGATTCCTCTGTGATACCTCTGCCTCTGCCCGGCAGCACCGACCTGCTGCTGTTGTGGCTGGTGGCGCACAGCGGAGATCCCTGGTTGCTTGCCCTGAGCGCGATCGCCGGCAGCCTCCTGGGCGGATATACCACCTGGCACATTGGCCGCAGAGGGGGTGAAGCGGCGCTGCGGCGCTATGTTCCGGCGCGTCTTCTTGGACGAGTCGTCGGATGGGTAGAGCGTCACCGAATCCTCTCAGTCTTTCTTCCCGCCTTGCTTCCTCCGCCGATTCCGCTCTTGCCGTTCTTGCTCGCCTCCGGCGCGCTGGGCGTCTCGCGCAGGCGCTTCCTCCTCGTGTACGGCGCGGGTCGCAGCCTGCGTTACTCCTTCGTAGCCTGGCTCGGCGTGATCTACGGGCGCAGGATCGTCCGCCTGTGGTCTGGAAGCCTCCAGAAGTGGTCAACTCCGCTGCTTTGCGTGTTCGTGGTGCTGCTCGTGACCGGCTTATGTTTTGTAATTTGGAAGATTCGTGGTCTGCGCAAGATCGATGCCGCCGAGAAACTCGCGCTAGAGGGCGAAGAAGCTCGATCGCGCTAAAAACTTACGGGCCGTTCTGCCCAGCGTCTCCGCTTTTGTGCGGTTGACCTCCACGCGGGTCGTTCGGCGGGGGGCGATACGGTGAGACCGGTTGCCTACACTACAAACATCGCTACGCCCGCTGCAAACATGGCCACTGCGGTGACCGCTACAGCAATCCAACCCAGGCAGGAACTTGGCTGGCCCTGCATCAACTTCTTGTCCGCGGCGACGATCAGGATCGCGACGAGAAGGAAGGGCGCCAACAGTCCATTAATGACGGCTGTCCAGTAGAGTGCCTTTACAGGGTTGATACCGATGAAGTCCAGCGCGACGCCTGCCGCGGTTGAAACCAGAATCAGAGCGTAAAACCAGCGTGCTTGTCTCAGTTTCTTGTTCAGGCCCTGGCGCCATCCTAAAGTTTCGGCAAAGGCGTATGCTGTGGATCCGGCCAGCGTGGGAATGGCAAGGAAGCCGACACCCACTACACCCACAGTGAACAGGGTCGCAGCGAAATTGCCCGCAAGAGGGCGGAGGGCTTCAGCCGCCTGGCGAGAGGTTTCTATGTTCGTGATGCCGTGCCGGTTGAGCGTGATGGCAGTGGTGAGGATGATAAAGAACATGACCATGTTCGAGAAGAACGCGCCAACGCCCACATCGATGTTTCTGAGAGCAAGCTCCTGGGAGGTCGCTCCTCTGCGCAACGCAAGCGAAATCTGGCCTGCCGATTTCTCTTCTTCAACTTCTTCGCTCGCCTGCCAGAAGAACAGGTACGGACTGATTGTGGTGCCGAGGATTGCGACCAGCATGGCCCATTCATCTCTGCTGTGCGGCATCGACGGCACCAGGGTATCGCGCAGAACCTGGCCCCAATTGACTCCCACCACAAATGCGGTAATGGGGTATGCGAAAAGCACAAGCACCAGCCACTTGAGTACGTTCGCGATCTGCTGATATCGTAGCCGGATCGTTGCCCACGAGATAAGCAGCGCGAATACCACCACAAACCAGTGGGAATTGACTCCTGACAGCATTGCAGCCGCATCCGCCATGCCAGCGAGGTCTGCGGCGATGTTGATCGTATTTGCTGCCAGAAGGCAAATGACGAAGACGAGCAGGACCCATCTTGGAAATCGTTGCTTGAAGTTCCCGGCCAGGCCTTGTCCGGTCACCTTGCCGATGCGGGCGCACATCATTTGAACCGCAGCCATCAGCGGCCACGTCAGCAGAGCGGTCCAGAGAAGCTTGGTTCCGAACTGCGCTCCGGCAACGGAATATGTGGCGATGCCTGAGGGGTCGTCGTCGGCAGCCCCGGTAATGACGCCGGGGCCGATCGACTTCAATAATGATCGAATCCATCGAGATAGGCGAGGTGTAGACACTAAAGAGTTGGGGTATGTTCCCTTCGTATCGAAGCGTGAATCGAATCGGAACCGTGAGCGGCCTCGCGCCAGCGTGTACAGGGAAAGACAGGATTCACGCTACTGCGCTGGCTGCTGCACCACCAGATCGTCCGCCAGCGTGAAGTGCACGATCGACTCCGCGGGTATATCGATATCCCGGTTGCCTGTCAATCCCGCGGCCGCGGTTCCAGCGCCACCGCCCACCAGGCCGCCCACCACCAGTCCAACTCCACCGGTGGCCACGCCACCCACTAGCATGCCCAGCCCCGACCCTCCGCCAATCAAGGCCGCCGAGCGTCTGCCCTTGCCCTTCTTGCTGCGCGCCAGATCCCGACTTGTCAGAGGATACTGCGTCCCCGCCAGCGTCAGCGAAGTCAACCGCAACTCCAGCAGCGATCTGCCCTTGAAGTGTCCCCGCCTGTGCGACACATCCACCACGCCGCCTACCCGCGTACCCTTTGGCACCAGTACACTGTTGTCGCTGGCCAGAACAGGGTCCACGAACTCGCCGGTAAACGTGTCCCCGGCTCGGCTGTTCTTTACGCTGATGCGCTGATCGATCCGGATTGCCAGTGTTGTGCCCGCCGGAATGGTCGCGTTGACCGGGATCACCGGCGGAGGCGGCACTGCGGAAACTCTCGGCTCCGAGGGCGTTGGAATAGGCGATCCTGCCGCTGGCGGGGTCGCCGTCGTCGTAATGACCTCGTTCTTCTGTCCGGCCGCTGGAGGCTGCACCACGGTCGTGGTTGTGGTTCCGTTCTTGTCTACAGAAACCACCTGTTGCGCTTGCCCGGTTGTAGCCGCCTGCTGCTTGGCCTGATCCAGCGCCTGATCCTGCTTCGATTTGCATCCCGACAGGATGGTCGCTGCCAACACTAACAACAGCACCGGGGTCCGTCCGGCGCGAACCAATGAGCATTCATTGAACATGTTCGATCCTCTTTCGCGGGTATTTATGCAATACAGAATAGGAATTCCGCATTGGTAGCACTTGTTTGAACGTTCATCGGTTCGGCAAGATCGTTTTAAGGGATCATCTCTTGCCTGCCGCACACATCCCAACTCACTCGCCTAAAGATGCGCCGTAAAGTGCTGTTAACAGTTACTGCTTGCGCTTGTTGCGCTCCACATCCGCCGTTGAATCCTTCGACTTCAGATCCAAATGAGTGTCGATATGCAGCTCGGTGTCATCCATGACTTCACGGGCCACATCCTTTGCTTTGCCCCATGCATTCTCAACTTTGCCTTTCACCTGCTGAACCATGCCTTCTACCTGAAGCTGGTTATTGCCTGTCAACTCGCCGGCCTTGCGTTTGGCGCTTCCCACCACTTCGTCGATTGTGCCCTTCACTCGATCTGCATTCATAGGTTCACCTCTGTAGATTCAACTCTTGTGACTCGATTGAGGCACTGAAGTACCGTTCAAGTGCCTCAATCAAAGGGGAGGCCGCATCATGACTCTGCAATGGCAGCTCATTGGTTCGACCCGCGATGGGGAATCGGCATCCTAGGCGCCACTGCGAGTAGACCGGCAATTCAACCGCTCGCCTTGAGCTGATCCTTAGCGATTACCCTCACTGTGGTTCTCTCCGTCCCCGTGGCCGCGTCCGTCGCGCACTTCATTTCCCTTGAACCCCCTGGGAGCTCTGCCTCGCATCGCTGCTCTCTCGCCGGTGTTCGGGATGCGGCCAGAGTAGCCGTGCTGCGGATCGAAGCTGTTGTTCACGTGGCCGTGGAAGTTGTCGGAGCCATGAAACCACGGACCCACGCCGATGAAGGCGCCGCGATGAAACCATTCCGGGCCATAGTAGCCATATGGAGAACAGCCATACGGTGTGTAGTCATAGTAACCATAGGGACATGCCGGTGCGACCCCGATGTTGACGCCGATCTGGGCCTCTGTCCTGGGAGTTCCTGCCGTAACGCAGACCGCGGCAACAGCGGCTAACACAAGAAACCTGATTCCGTTCATGCATTCTCCTCGCCCTTGCCGAGGCTCTGATTGCTTGCCTCAACGTACTTCAGCTTAGCTGCAAGAACCCGTTTGGTCTGAGCAGTTCGGACCACGTCGGATGTGCATGATACGGGGCATAGATAGATCTCTGCAATCTCATAGCGGCTGGCGTGGGCCTGTACTGGTCAGAGTGCGATATCTCTCGCGAACTGCGCCGTCAGCGGATGCGTTGTCGCGCTGGCTCGCGCCGAACGCGCAAGGCTCTGTGAAAGAGAATCAGGATAAGCGCCATTTGCAGGATGGTCATTGCGGTCTCCCTTGTGAGCCTCGGGACGAAATCAACATTTGCTTGAGCTGGGGCATGGCGCTGCCGAAATATGGATGCAGAGCATCTGCATGGGGCAGCAAACGATTCTGCCGGGAAGCGGCATGGAAAGAGAAGGCTTCATCGAATCCAGGCAGAGCCGGACCTTGCTGAATTCGGTACGGATAGACTCTTGCTCTGGCCAGAAAGAACCATGGATATTGCGTTAACTCGATATGCTCTACTTCAACGGCGTTCGACTGTTCACCTATGCGACGAAGGGCCAGCTTGAGCGCGCTGGCGATCGCTTCATGCGATGTGTCTCCCACACCGCTTCTGAGCGATTCATCGGCGATCTTGATGAAACTCCATCCTCTCGTCAAGAGCTTCTTTCCCAACCGGCGCGCATCCACCGACCGCACAACGTTCCAGCCCTCGCGAAACTCTTCTGTCGCCAACTTGAGGCCATTGGGCAGTTCCACCTGTCCGCGAAGGAGCATGTTCAGCTCGGCGATGTTGTGCATTGGTCTTTCTCTTTCCTGCGGCTTTCAAGAGCTGAGGTTGGGAGCGTCCGAATCCAAAAAGGCGCCACGGCGCTGGAGGGTTGAGGGAGGCGGCGCTCTACTTGAGGAATGGTCGCGATGATCTGCAACAGCGCGCCCATACTGCTGCCCTTTTGATAGAAAGCGTCCGCGGCAACGCCTGAGGGCACCTCGTTGCCGGAAAACGCACCGCTCATGGCGATTGTCTGGATTGCGGGAAATTGCCGCCGGACAACCGAGAGCAGCTCAAAGCCCGACATGCCCGGCATGTTGAGATCGGATAGCAGGATGTCGGGGACTTCCTGCTCTATCTCAAGCAATGCGGAATGGCCATCGGCAGCGGATCGGACGCGATACCCAATCTCAGCGAGCACGAGCGACATCGACGTTCGAATCGCAGGCTCATCGTCGACGATGAGAAGTCTTGCTTTCGTACCATGCATATTGAACTCCGCCAACAGCACCCTTCTGGGGGTTGAGACGAGTATTTCAATAATCGAATTGTCACGCTGTTCAATTCCGCACAGGGCAAAGGGTTTGGCCGCCATCATTCGCCTGAGCGCTATTGCTCAGACCGTGCCAAGCGGCTCCACTAACCTCAGAATTACCTTGTGCGCCTCAAATGCGCGTAAAGCAACTGACGCTGCGCATGGGTAGAAAAAGGTGAGATGCATGAAGAAGATTATGACGTTGGCGGCACTCCTCAGTTTGACGAGCATCTGCTGGGCGGGAACCGGTCGCGAAGCAACAGTTGACCGGCTGGATCATGCTGGCGCGGTGCTGCACGAGATCATGTCGGCTCCGGATAGAGGCATTCCGGAGGAAGTTCTGGATCACGCAAAATGCGTGGCCGTTGTGCCGCACATGCTCAAGGGCGGCTTTGTGTTTGGCGCGGAGAATGGCAGAGGCGTCGCCACGTGCCGGACCGCAACTGGATGGAGCGCGCCGGCGTTCTTTACCATTACCGGCGGAAGCTGGGGCTTGCAGATCGGCATCGAAGGCGTGGATCTGGTCATGATCATCCAGGACGATCGGGGCATGCAGCACTTGATCAACAGCAATTTTGAGCTGGGCGGGGATGCTTCCGCGGCAGCCGGACCGGTTGGGCGTCATGCTTCGGCCGATACAGACTGGAAGCTGAATACCGAGGTCCTCACATACTCGCGGGCCAAAGGCGTATTCGCCGGACTCACGCTGACCGGCGCTGCGATTCGCCGCGACGACGATTCCACGGAAGCCATCTACGGCCATGACGTCTCCACGCGCCGCATTCTGGGCGGCGAAGTTGCCGTGCCAGACTCGGCAAGGTCGTTTCTCGATGCGGTCAGGGGCGCCAAGGCTCAGGCCATCGCTTCCAATTAGCGATCAATGGCGAATGCTTGTGGGCGCGTGAGAGTGCTATCAGCTTTCATGCGCCCGCAACGCGCATAAGGGGAAACCATGCTTTGGACGATTTTTGTAATCATTCTTGTTCTGTGGCTCTTGGGTTTCAGTTTCCATATTGCCGGCGGCCTGATTCACCTTCTCCTGGTAATTGCACTCATCATCCTTGTCTTCAACCTGGTGACCGGACGACGGAGCGATGACTGACGCAAGGCAATCCAAAAGCATCGCGATGCCCACATCCCGCGAAATGTTGCGCCGGCATCCAGGTGGGCGCTGCAACAAGGCTGCGAGCGGCATTTCAGTGAAGTGGTTCCTTTTATACATCCTTGTAGTGGTCCAATAGAACAATCTGTTGCAGAAGAAGTGCGCCGTTTCGAGCGTCGGCGCATCGGATTTCGAACGCTGAGACCAGTTGCCGGAACCGGGTGTGAAGACTGATGCGCGCCGGCTGCCCTTCTTCCCGCGGAGGTGGCCGATGAACGCCCTGTTGATCTATCCGGAATTCCCCGATACTTATTGGAGCTTTAAACATGCGCTCAAGTTCCTGGGCAAACGGGCCGCGCAGCCTCCGTTGGGGCTGATGACGGTGGCCGCGCTCTTGCCGAACGCCTGGAGAAAGCGTCTGGTGGATACGAATGTTGAGCCGCTCCGCGACCGCGATCTAGCTTGGGCCGATGTGGTGCTGGTGAGTGGCATGCATATCCAGCGCGAGTCGCTGGCGGCTATTGTGGAGCGCTGCCGCGCACGCGGACTGCGAACTGTAGTGGGCGGACCCATTGCCAGCAGCCTTTCAGCGGCTGACCTCAAGGCGGACCACGTGGTGATCGGCGAGGCCGAGGCCCTGATTGCCAATCTGGCGCGGGATCTGGAGCAGGGGACGGCCAAGCCGCTCTATCAGGCCGCCGAAAGGCCGGAGATGGAGACCAGTCCGCTTCCCGACCTGAGTCTTATCAAGATGAACCGGTACTCGACCATGGCTGTGCAATACTCGCGCGGCTGCCCCTTCAACTGCGAGTTCTGCGACATCATCGAGATCTATGGCCGCCGGCCCCGCACCAAAGCTGTCGCGCAGGTGTTGGCCGAACTGGACCAGTTACGTGCGGCCGGCTGGCGGGAAACGGTGTTTATCGTCGATGACAACTTTATTGGCAACAAGGCGCGAGCGAAGGAATTATGCGTGGCGCTGGCCGAATGGCGCAGCCAGTACAGAACCAGCTTCGACTTCAACACTGAGGCCTCGCTCAATCTGGCTGACGATCCGGAGTTGATGCAACTGATGAAAGACGCCGGCTTCGTCTCGGTCTTTCTGGGCATCGAGACCCCCGACGTGTCGGGCCTGATCGCCAGCAACAAGCTGCAGAACACGCGGCGCAGCCTGCTGGACAGTATCGCCACTATCCAGAGTTACGGCATGCAGGTCATGGGCGGCTTTATTCTTGGTTTCGACACAGATAAAGACGACATCTTCGACCGCATGGTGGAGTTCATAGAAAAAAGCGGCATTCCCATCGCCATGGTCGGGCTGCTGCAAGCCATGCCTGGAACCCAACTCTTCCGGCGTTTGTGGAAGGAGGGCCGGATTCTGGATGTGGGCCACGGCGACAATACGGACGATAAGCTCAACTTTCTTCCCAACATGGACGCGACAAAGCTGGTAGAGGGCTATCGCTCGGTTCTGAAGAGGATCTATTCGTGCGAGGCCTACTACGAGCGCGTCAAGCTCTATCTGAGCCGCACCCAGCCGCGGCCCAGTGAGAGAAAACACGGCGAACGAAAGACGAGGCAGCGGTGGTTGACAGTGGGCAATGCGCGGGCCTTCGTCACTTCGATCGTCCGCCAGGGAGTCTTTGGCCGGCAGCGCTGGAGTTATTGGAAGTTCCTGTTGACCGTGGCGACGCGTTATCGCCATTGCGTGGGCGCCGCCATGACCCTGGCGGTGATGGGTTATCACTTCCAGGTGATGACTAGAAGGTTGTCCGAGGATGTAATCTCGCCAGCCGTTCCGCCCGCAATGGAAAAGTGCCTGCCTGCCGAACAGGCGCGATAGGCGAACGAAATGTTCTCGCAAATGCAAAGCGACGGAACTGGTTTGTTCCGCCGTCTTTAGCACAACCGCGCTGCCCGATGCAGCAGCTACGGGTTACCTGTGTCCGCCTCCGCCGCCGGCATGTCCACCACCGCCGCCAGCATGTCCGCCGCCGCCATGTGAAGCGGATGCGCGGGGTGAAGCATGCGAAGCGCTGGCATGGGAAGCTGTGGCGTGACTTGCGCTGGGCCGCGCTGCTGCAGTATGGGAAACCGCTGCGCTGCTATGGACCTGTCCACCGCCGCTGGCGCGTGCTCCCGATGCGCCCGTGCGCACTGCCTGTCCTCCGCCATAATGACCGCGAGAGGCCGCAGCGCCGCCGCCGCCACGATAGCTTCCGCCGCCTGCCTCGACAAAGCGATGGCCGCCCCAGCCGTGGCCATAGCCCCAGCCGGCCCATGGGCCCATGCCCAGGAAGATGCCGTTGTAGAAATAGCCCGGCCCGTAAAAGCCCATCGGCGCGCAGGAGTAAGGTGCGTAGTCGTAGTAGCCATAGGAACAGACCGGTTGAACACCTACACTGACGACAATCTGCGCGTTGGCCGCTGGCGCCAGGGCCAAGCCAGCGAGCAATGCTGTAGTGCCGAGAAGAGTTTTGAGTCCGCGCATGTGTGACCCCCTTTGAGGTATCTGTAATTCCTTGTGTTGCGTGGGATGCTGAGTGCGGCCGCAAAGATGAACCCGGCTCGATCAGCCACCATAAGGGGTTTAGTGCGTTCATAAATCCCCGTCGCCTTAGCGGGACCGTCTTCTACCTGCCCTTACAAACTTCACTCTAATCACAAACATCGCCCAGGTCTGAGCAATAAGAAGCAGGTTGGACGTGGGATGCCGACTCCCCGGCATTGACAAATTCAGCGCTTTCTCTTCGGAGGCTATTTGTCAATCGATGTAGAATTGCCTCGTTTTAGCTGGAGACATCCTCCCGGAAGCGGAGGAAAGAACAGCGGTAAGCAAGGCGGCTGAAACCAGGATTGCTGTGGTGAGCGGAGACTTCACGCTGGATTGGAATCTGGCGCGCAACCGGGGGATGGAACCACAAAGAGGCCTTTGGGAGCGGAGGCCTGCGCCCGGCTCCGGTGGCAGCGCGGAGTAGGTGGTGCTGGACGACGCCGATCTCGGCTTCCGCGACACGCCCGAACTGTGGCCCATCAGCCACGAGCTTTCCTGGGAGCGCACAGCGAAGCCGGACGAGGCCAAACAGCCGCGAGAAGTAAGGCTGCGCGCAAATCCCCTCCCGGGAAGGCCGGTGAGGAATTACCCAGCTCACGGACGCCGCAAGCCCGTACTCTCCTGGATGGATTGCAAGGTTCAGATGCAAGCCGGGCCTGGGAGGTAAATCCCAGGCCCGGCAGGGTGGTTGAACCGGATGCGGCGTCGCGGTGCTACTGCTTTGGCGCAGGAGTCGGAGCGGGCGGCGGAGTCTGCGGCGCGGGAGCCAGCGTATTATCACTGGAATTCTGCGCCGGAGCTGCCGGCTTCTTGCTCTTGTCAGTCAGGCGGGTCTTGTCGCCGGTCGTGGTGGACTTCTTTTTCTTTTTCTTGGAGGTATCTCCGGCCAGTCCCAGCGGAGCAGCCTGGAGCTGTCGGTCGGCAATCTCGGCGGCGTCTGGCGCGGCGGGAGCCATCTTGTCCGTCCGCGGTCCCTTGGCCTTGGCCTGTTTGGCCTGTTTGGCGCGCGCGCTGAAGCGGGTCTTGGCCTCGGGCTTGGCGTTATTCTCGAGCGGATTCACCGGCTCCGCCGCGGCATTGTCCGCCGCCGGTACCGCGCCCGCATCCTCGACCTTGGTCGCGGGCGCATTGGGCAGCGTCTGGGTCGGCGCCTTGCCGTAGCGAATCTTCTCTTTCTTGCCGGGCTTCATCGATGCCGTTTCGGCCGATTTGGCGCTCTTCTTCTTGCCCTTTTCCGCCGGCGCCGTTACCGCTGCGGGCTCGGCCGCAGCTTGCTGCGATTTCTGCCGAAAGGTTCGCGTCGTTTCGCGGAAGCGGGCGCGCTCTATCTTCTTCTTTTTCTTGGGCGCGGGCGGCGTGTAGGCGCTGTAGGTCGGCGAGATCTGTTTGGGGCTGGCGCCGGAATCGGTAAAGCCCGGCTTGATGACGATGTAAGCCTGCTCGCGCATGGTGGTGAGATAGTCGCGCATCGCCGGCTCCATGCGGGACATATAGAAAGCCTCTTCCACCTGCTGCTCCACGTCCTTATACTGCGGAACGCCGCCAGGGACGTGTTGCACCACCTTGAGAATCACGTAGCCCTGCCGGGTACGAATGGGATCGGTGAACTGGCCCGACTTGAGCGCGAAAGTCTGGTCCTCGAGGATTTTGGCCAGCGCGCCTCGCTTGAACTGGCCCAGGTCGCCGCCCTCGGCGGCGGTGGGACCGTCGCTGAAGGTGCGCGCCAACTGGGCAAAGTCGCCCGCGGCGTGGAGCTTGGCCTCAATGTCGTCGGCCTTGGCCTTGGCTGCCGCCAGTTTTGCCGGATCGTCGGGCTGAACGCCTGTCTCCGTGGTGGCCGAGGGAGCCGCCGAGCCGGTAGAGACCAGAATCTCGCTCAGGCGCACACTCTCCTGTTGGGCGTACTCCTGCTTGTGCTGCTCAAAGTAGCGTTCCGCCTCGCCGGGGGTGAACTGGATTCTCTTGCCCACTTCCTCGCGCATCACTTGCTGGGTGATGATGGTGTTGCGGATATTGGCTTTGAAATCCTCATACGGGATGCCCTGCTCCTTGGCAGCCTTTTCCAAGTCATCCAGGGATTCCAGGTGGTACTGTTTGCGGATCTCGTCCAGCCGCTTCACAAGGTCGGCTTCGCCGGTGATGCCCAGTTCCTTGCCTTTGGAGAGCCAGAGCTGCTGGTCAATGAGATTGCGCAGCAGGTCCTTGTGGCCTGCGGAGATCTCCTGCATGGAGGCGCCACGCTGGCGCGCCTCGTCGTCCAGTTCCTTCATCGAGCGGTCGAAATCCGAACGCGTGATGATCTGGTCGTTGACGCGGGCGATGATGTCCTCGACCGTGGTGCCGCCGTATGGGCTCTCGGGCGCGGCGGAATGCGTTTGCGCCAGAGTGGAACTTGCGAGCAGCACCGTGGACAACACGAGCACCGCGGGATTGCGAAGAAGTCTTAGGGTCATAGGTAAGGACACGGCAGGCGGGGATTGATCTCCACCTGAACCATAGACGTCATTGTAAATGCCAGGAGAGCAAGAGCGCGATTCTGAGCGCGAATCCGGGCGAATCCGGAGAAGAATCTGGCCGATTTCGCCTGGGGTTCATCCCGGCGGAGCAAGCGGCGGCAAAATGGCGGGGGAAGCCCTGGAGAATCCCGGTTCTTCCACTCCGGGAAGGCCGTCCAGCGCGAGGCCCGGCTACCCGAATGGCCCCGGCCAGCGTCAAAGACCGAGTGTTATACTTCAGTCCAAGACTGCTCTGCGAGGGTCTGCTGGAGCGGATTTCCAAATCCCTTGGTCTTGCCGGGAGCGTGCACGGTTAGCCGGCAAGGTTAATTTTTATCGAGAGAAGATCCGCCCGTTCACGGCGGATTCGGTCTCGCAATCGGAAAACCGCAGTCAAGCGCCTGCCGCACCTGCTGTCCGGAGGTTCCTCTACCCTATGACTCCCCGCGCCCGCCGCGCACTTTTCACCGTAGTTCTCTTTTTTGCCGTCTGCGCCGTTGCGGGCAGCTTCCTGCAAGGCAGGGTGGGGGCGCAGTCCTCAGCCGACGAGAGCCAACTCCGCGACA
The DNA here is from genome assembly GCA_049515995.1 of Occallatibacter sp. Classification (GTDB taxonomy): domain Bacteria; phylum Acidobacteriota; class Terriglobia; order Terriglobales; family Acidobacteriaceae; genus Telmatobacter. Next base: position 12,773 of record JBEKTO010000021.1, read on the forward strand.
ACCTGAAATCTTTCACCAATGTCTACTCGCTGGTGGAGGAGAACTACGCCGAGCCCATCAACGGCGACAAGGCCGACACCGCCATCTATGACGGCGCGATTCCGGGAATGCTCCGGGTGCTGGACCCGCACTCGAATTTCTACGATCCCAAGGCCTACGCCAAGATGCGCGAGGACCAGCACGGCCGCTACTACGGCGTGGGCATGGTCATCCAGCAGCAGAACAATAAGGTCTACGTCATCACGCCCTACGAGAACACGCCCTCGTACCGGGCCGGCATCCACCCCGGCGACATCATCGCCTCAGTGGACGGCAAGAGCACCGACGGCATGACCTCTGACCTGGTGGCCAAGGCACTCAAGGGCCCCAAGGGCACGCATGTTGAGGTCACCACGATTCGCGAGGGCCAGCCCAAGCCGCTGGTCTTCGACCTGATTCGCGACGAGATTCCCCATCCCTCGGTGGACCTGAAATACGAGATTCGCCCCGGCGTGGGGTACATTCATCTGACCCAGTTCCAGGAGACTACGGCCCAGGAAGTGATTGAGGCCATCGACAGCTTCGGCGACCTGAAGGGACTGGTACTGGACCTGCGCGGCAACCCCGGCGGGCTGCTCAGCCAGGCAGTCGAGGTCTGCGACCATCTCCTGACCAAAGGCCAGGGCATCGTCTCCCAGCGCGGACGCGCCTATCCGGACCAGAACTACACGGCCACCCACGGCAACGACGGCAAGACCTTCCCCATCGTGGTGTTGGTCAACCGCAATACGGCTTCGGCGGCAGAGATCGTCAGCGGCGCCCTGCAGGATCACGACCGCGCCCTGATTGTGGGCGAAACCACCTTTGGCAAGGGGCTGGTGCAGACCGTCTACGATCTGGCCGATCACAGCATGGGCCTGGCGCTGACCACCTATCACTACTACACGCCCTCGGGTCGGCTCATCCAGCGCAACTACTCCGGTGTTTCGCTCTACGACTACTACTACAACCACGCCGGGGCGCTGCCCTCCAACTCGACCAACCAGGAAGTGAAGCTGACCGACGCTGGCCGCACGGTCTATGGCGGCGGCGGCATCACGCCGGACGAAAAGATCGAAAGCCCCAAGAGCAACCACTTCCAGGACGAGCTGCTGTATAAGGACGTCTTCTTCCACTTCGCTCCGGTCTACGTGGCCAACCACCCGGTGGACAAGAACTTCGAGGTGAACGACGCGGTGATGGGCGAGTTCAAGAAATACCTGACCAGCCAGAAGATCGAGTGGACCGACGCCGATCTGAACGGCGTGAGCGACTGGGTAAAGACCCGCATCAAGGAAAAGATCTTCACCATCCAGTTTGGCCAGTTGCAGGGATTGCGTACCCTGGCCGACTGGGACCCGATGATCCAGAAGGCGCTCACCTACCTGCCCGAGGCGCAGGCGCTGGAAGACAACGTCCACAAGGTGCTCACGCAGAAGGCGATGGCGCGGAACGAAGCGGCACAGTAGCCGGTTGCTCATGGGATTGAAAAGGCCATCCCCGCGGGGATGGCCTTTTTTTGTTTGTAGCCTGCGTCACAGCGCGGCCCTTTTGGCACCCATACGCTTGAAACGGAGTTCGGGAGGAACCTTGATGCCAGGAATTGCAGCAGAAAACGCCACCACTATCCAGAATCTTCTATCCGCCTTTGAGGGCGAGTCGAACGCGCACGCCAAGTACACCGCCTTTGCCGTCAAGGCCGACGCCGACGGTTTGCACGGAGCGGCCAGCCTCTTCCGGGCCGCGGCGCGCGCAGAGCAGATTCACGCCACCAATCACGCCCGCGTCATCAAGCAGTTGGGCGGCGAGGCGCAGTGCACCATCCACGCGGTCGAGGTGAAGACCACCCTGGAGAATCTGAAGGCCGCGCTGGGCGGCGAGCAGTACGAGATCGACACGATGTATCCTGGCTTCCTGGAAGAGGCCACGGCGCGCAAGAACACAGCGGCGATTCGCACCTTCACCGGGGCTCTGGAAGCTGAGAAGACCCACGCCCGGCTCTACGGCGAGGCTATCGCGCTACTGGTGGGCGGCAAAAAGGATACCTGGATCGCTGCGACGCGCGAGTTCTACGTTTGCCCGGTCTGCGGTTACACCTCGGAGACAGAAGAGGAGCACGAACGCTGCCCAGTCTGCAACTGTCCCTGGGAGCGCTTCGAGATCGTCCGCTAGCGAAATCCTGTCGCTCATCCTTGCTGCAAGAACAAAAACGCGGCAAGGATGAGGCACCCGGCCCAGCCGGACGCACTTATGGCTCGTCGCGATAGATCCCCATCTCCAGTTTGCCGCCTTCGGCAAGGCGCGCGCGAAACATGCCGGGCGTGTTGAAGCTCCAGGCCAGTTGGCCGTCGGGCGTGATGGCGATGAGGCCGCCGTCACCGTGCAGAGCCTCCAGTTCCTTGTGGATGACCTGGTCGGCGGCTTGCTGCAACTTGAGGCCCTTGAAATAAACCAGATTGCAGACCTCGCGCGCCACGCCGAGGCGGATAAAGTACTCGCCGGTGCCGGTGGCGGAGACGGCGCAGGACTGGTTGGAGGCGTAGGTGCCGGCGCCGATGATGGGCGAGTCGCCCACGCGGCCCCAGCGCTTGGCCTGCACGCCTCCGGTCGAAGTGCCCGCGGCGATGTTGCCGTGTTTGTCGAGCGCGACTACGCCCACGGTTCCGAACTTGTGCGCATCGGGAGATTCGATTTCCGCCATGGGCACGGGCGGAGGAGGAGGCGCGCCGGCGGGACGCGGTGGGATGGGCCGGCCTTCCTTCTTCAATTGCTCGACCAGCGACTGCCAGCGACGCTCGGTGAAAAAGAAGCTGGGATCGACCTGCTCCAGGCCAACCTCGGCGGCAAAGGCGTCCGCGCCCGCGCCGATCAGCATTACGTGCGGCGACTGCTCCATGACCGCGCGCGCCAGGCTGATGGGATGGCGGGTACGAGTGACGCCGGCCACCGCTCCGGCCTTCAAATTGGAGCCGTCCATGATGGCTGCGTCCAGTTCGTTCTTGCCCTCGGCGGTGAAGACCGCGCCCCGGCCGGCGTTGAAGAGCGGATCGTCCTCGAGGATTTGGATTGCGGCTTCGATGGCATCGAGCGACGAACCGCCTTTGTCGAGGATTGCCGCACCAGCCTGCGCGGCCCGCGCCATCGACGCGCGATAGGCGGCTTCGGTTTCTGGCTTCATATTGCCGCGCTCGATGACGCCCGCGCCGCCGTGCAGCACAATGGCCCAGCGGTGCACCAGTTGCTGAGCCGGCATGGAGCCGACAGCTCCGACAAATATCCCGACCAACAGGCAATCCCGCAATGCGCTTTTCATCCCTTCGCCCCTTCCATCCGCTCGTCCCTACGCGAACCAGGTTTCTGACCGAATGATTTCGTTCTTCCCGGTCTGTGCTGTCCCACCCTTTCCGCAAAAAACGCGGAAAGGATGGGGCACGGAAATCTTACAAATTCACACGGTCAGCGACCTAGCTGACCCGCTGACTCGCTACTTCGCGTCCTTCTTCGGAATCGTCAGCTCCGCACCCTCGCCTACTTTGTGGGTCGCGGAGAAGTTGCCCTGGTCGATACCCAGCGAAAGCCGTCCGCGCGAGTCGATATAGAAAAGCTCCTTGCCCACCGGCACGTCGCTGAATGTTTTCACGAAGGGGAAGACGTAGTGCTTGCCCGCCAGGTCGAAAGGAACCTGGTCGCCGAGCTTGTAACCCAATTGCGCGAAGGTTTCGGCAGGAACGTTGAGCACCAGATTGCCGAATGGCCCGTCGGTGCCAAGAACCTGGCCGTGAAGGCCCTTCTCATCGACCGTCGCATTCTTCAGGTCGAGGCGAACGAGCTTGGTCACGTCAAGTGCGGGACCGGCCTGGGCAATGCCGTCGCCGCGGGCCACGTGCGCCCCGGCTGGGGAAAAGATGTCGCGTCCGTGAAAGGTGGAAGAGATCCCGGAGCCGATCATCCACGCGGGGTTGGTGATTTCGTGGGCTTCGACAATGCCGTCGCGATCCTGGATGAGCGTGAGCAGGCCGTTATCCGGGAGTACAAAGAACTGGCCCACGCGCGATTTGGCGACGATGGCCTTGCGCGTAGAACCGACGCCGGGATCGATGACCACCACGAAGACTGCATCCTTGGGAAAGTACGGCGCCGAGCCGGCCAGGAAGCGCGCACCCATGGCAATGTTGTAGGGCTCGGACTGGTGGGTAATGTCGATAACGCGCACGCCGGGCGCCACGCCGTCCATGACCGCCTTGCAGATGCCCACCGCATCGTCCTTCTGGTCGAAGTCGGTCATGAAGCCGATGACCTTCAGCGGCTGTTGCGCCACGGCCGTCCACGCCAGCGCGGCCGCCATGGCCACCCAAACCAGAATCCTGCTTGTCTTTCGCATTCCTCGCAACCTCCGTGTTTTCTCCCATGGTATAACCCCGCCGCTCTCTGTTCCCCGCCCTGCTCGCGTACCATGGCATTCAGCGGAGGGCCAAATGCCGAAGGTTGCATTCGAGTATCGCGATTTCTGGGAGGTTCCGCGATTGATTGTCTGCACGGTCGAAGGAACCGAGCTTCTGCTCGATTCGGAGTTCGATGAATCGCTGAACGAGTATGCACCCCGCTACAAGATCTATGCCATGCCGCCGGAGATGGACCTGGATGCGCCGGCTTCACTGGAGGAATCGTCCGCGCCGCGGCCCGAATACCTGGGCAGCATTCCAGTCAGCGCCATCGAGTTCGATCCTTCGCTCAGAATGGAAATGGAAGCGGCTCCGTTGCTCGAGTTGCTCCGACACAAGAAACCCAATCCCCTCTGACCGCGGGGCTTGGCGGAGACGGGCCGGACAGTGGAGAATGCTTGAGTTCCGTAATTCATCTGTTTGCGCGCACTCTGGCGAAGGAATGTCCGGCGGCAAGAGTGAGCGACGAGGGAAGCCGCGATGCATTCTGTGTGGTTGGGCGAGTTTCTGGGCACGCTGGTTCTGGTGCTGTTGGGCGGCGGCGTGAATGCTGGCGTAACCTTGCGCAAATCCTACGCGGCCGATGCGGGCTGGGCGGTGATCTGCGCCGGGTGGGCGCTGGCGGTGCTCTGCGGGGTGCTAGTGGCGCAGGCCTTTGGCAGTCCCGGCGCCCATCTGAATCCAGCCATTACGCTGGCTGCCGCGGTGAACACCGGGAACTATTCGCAGGTGCTCGTCTTCTGGTCGGCGCAGTTGCTGGGCGCCATGGGCGGCGCTTCGCTGATGGCTTTGCACTACGCACCGCACTGGAAGCTCACACCAGGTCCCGTCGACAAGCTGGGCGTCTTCTGCACCAACGCGGCGGTGCGCAGTCCGTTCTTCAACATCCTCAGCGAAGCGCTTGGGACGGCGGTGCTGGTGGTGGTGGCCGCGGCGATCGGCTCGCACGGAGTTTCAGCCACCGGCCCCGCGCCGGCACTGGCGCCGTGGCTGGTGGCCAGCCTGGTGTGGGGCATCGGCCTTTCGCTGGGCGGCACCACGGGCTACGCCATCAACCCCGCGCGCGACCTGGGTCCGCGCATCGTGCATTGGCTGTTGCCGATTCCCGGCAAAGGCGGCTCCAATTGGCGCTATGCTCCCATCCCGATCATTGGCGACCTTGCCGGCGCGGTGCTCGCAGGAGTCTTGTTGCACTCCGCGCATCTGTAGCCGAGGAAGTCCACGGCGATTCCCACATCTTAGAGCGAAACCAAGGTGGATGGTTCCCAGCGGAGAGATTGCGAGGTTGCGCTCCCTGTTGGTCGCGTCCACTTGAAAGCATCGTGGCAGGACACAGCAACCCTGGTTTCGCTCTAGAAGCGAGATGTGGGCCACCCGACATTTGTAGCGATACGCTTATTCCAGATACGAAGCAACCACCGCCAGCGCGGCGATGGCGGCTGTTTCGGCGCGCAGGATGCGCGGGCCCAGCGACGCGGCACGCCAGCCGTTGGCGTCGAAGAGCGCTTCTTCCTCCGGCGCCCATCCACCCTCGGGGCCGATGGCGATCTCCAGCGTGGGCATTTCTTCCTCGGCCGCGGCCTCAGCTTCTTCCAGGGCGTGGCGCAGCGTAGTGGTGCGCTCCTGCTCGGCCAGCACGATACGCGTGGCCGCCGAGGCCGCACGCACACGCGAGCTAAGCGGAGCCGGATCGTGAATCAACGGCACATCGGAACGGCGCGACTGCTGGGCGGCTTCATGCACAATGCGCCGCCACCGCTCGGCACGGTTCTCCGCCGCCTGTGCCAGATGCTTCTCAGTCCGACGCGCAATCACTGGCGCCACCTCGGCAACTCCTAATTCGGTCGCCTTCTCCAGCGCCCATTCCATGCGATCGAACTTATAGATGGAGAGAACCAGCGTAACCGGCAGCGCGGGATCGGCCTGGAGCTCTGCGATCAGGTTGAAGCGAACCTCGCGGGGAGAGACGGCGGCAACCTCGGCATGAAAGACGTGGCCGCCCGCGACCACATCGGTTTCCATGCCCGGCTGGGCGCGCAGCACGCGCGCCATGTGTTCGGCCTGCGCGCCATTGATCGTGGCGGTGGCTTCGTCCCAGTGTTCGGCAATCCAGCGGCGGCGTGTCACAAATCTCTCTCCAACGGTCTCTGCGTCTACGAGTTTAATCCTTTCCTGCAAACACGGAGGGGGACGCTCAAAGCGTCCCCCTCCGTGTTGCCTTTTTGTCGTGTTGCCTTGCGGTTGGATGGCCCGCTACTTTTTCTTCGCGGCCTTCTTGGCGGCCTTCTTCACAGCCTTCTTGGCCGGTGCCTTTTTGGTTGCCATTTGCCTATTCTCCCTTTTCGATGGTTTGCATCGAATCTGCAACACTTATTGCAGTTGAAGAATGTATAGATTCATGCTTCATCGGTGTCAAGAAAAAAACGAAGCAAGAGTGGAAAAAAGGTCAACAATTTTTCCGCGCGGAACCGAGCGTCGATTTGCGGAACTGAAACCGGCAGAAAGCGAAGGCGCGAGAGAACGTCAGTTCTTGCACGAGGCCTGCGCGCGCTCCTTCACAAACTGCGCCAGCGTTCCCGCCTCGCGCCGCTGTATCAGGTCGTCGAGATACGTCTGCCTATCCTTGGGATTGGCCCTCAATAAGGTTTCATAGACGCGCAGCACGCCTTCGACGCCGGCCTGATATTGCGCAAACGCATCGTCCTGCTTGTCGGGGTTCTGCAGCACGAAGGCTGTCTGAGCAAAGATCATCGCCGTGAACAGAGTCTGGCTGTTCTTCTTATCCCCCTTGGGCAGCTTGTCGAGAATCGTGCAGATGTTGATATGCACATCGGGGATTTCGATGGTCCAGCGAATCACCCACTGTATCTCCGGTTTCAGGCTTGGATTGAGCGGGTCGGCCTGGAAGCGATGGATGTATTCGAGCGCCTGTTTCCGTTCTTCGGGAGTGGACGGGCCGCGCCCGGCGGCGGTTGCGGCAAGGGGCGCAAGCAGAAGCGTGCAGCCCACCAGAGCGGCAGATAGAGTACGCAAAAACATGGCTGGAATTCTCGCCCGCAAGGCTAGCACGCGATCACATTCAGGGCAAGGCCGGCCAAGCTGGTTTCCTTGTAGCGCGATTGCATGTCGAGACCGGTGAGATACATGGTGCGGATCACCTGATCGAGAGAGACCTTGTGGGCCTCCTGCTCGTTCATCGCGATGCGCGAGGCGTGAACGGCTTTGGCCGCGCCCATGGCGTTGCGCTCGATGCAGGGAATCTGCACCAGTCCGCCGATGGGATCGCAGGTCATGCCCAGGTTGTGCTCCATGGCGATCTCGGCGGCGTGCTCGACCTGACCATTGGTGCCTCCCAGCGCGGCGGTCAGTCCCGCAGCGGCCATCGAGCAGGCCACGCCCACCTCTCCCTGGCAACCCACCTCCGCACCGCTGATCGAAGCATTCTCCTTATAAAGGATGCCGATCGCCGCCGAGGTGAGAAAGAAGCGCACAATGCCCTCATGGTCGGCCTCGGGAATGAAGCGGTCATAGTAGAGCGCCACGGCGGGAACCACGCCGGCCGCGCCGTTGGTAGGCGCGGTCACTACGCGTCCGCCCGCTGCATTCTCCTCGTTCACCGCCATGGCGTAGACCGTAACCCAGTCGAGCGGCGCCAGCGGATCGCCGCGCTTGCCGTGCGTTTCGTTCTCGCGCAGCCGCTCGGCCAGCCGGTGCGCGCGACGCCTGACATTCAAGCCGCCGGGCAAAATGCCTTCCGCGGCAATGCCGCGCTCGACACAGCCCTGCATCACTTGCCAGATGCGATCGATTCCCGCGCGCACCACTTCAACGGACGCGCGCTCCGGGTCGCGCACAGCTAAGGCGCACTCGTTCTCCAGCATGAGCTGGCTGATGGAGAGCTCGTTCGCGTGCGCCGTGGCCAGCAACTCCGCGGCGTTATGAAAGGGAAACGGAATCGTGGCGGCGCTCTTCTCAGCGGAGGCTTCGGCGCCATCCTCGGCGATGAAGCCGCCGCCGATGGAAAAGAAGGTGCGCTCGTCGAGGACCGCGCCCGCTGCATCGCGGGCCGTGAGCCGGAGTCCGTTGGGGTGCTCAATCCGCGCACCGGGAGGAAACATGATCGCACGCTGGAAGAGCAGGTCGCGGGTTTCGTCAAAAGGAATGGACCGCGTGCCGGCCAGCTCGATCCGCCGCGCCGCGCGAATGGCCGCGGCCGTGGATTCGATCGCCGCGGGGTCGATCGAGGCTGGCTCGTTGCCCGCCAAGCCCAACAGAACCGCCCGGTCCGTGGCGTGGCCCAGGCCGGTGAGGGCCAGCGAGCCGTAAAGCTCCACCTGCACGCGGGCGACGCGATCGAGCAGGCCGCGCGTTCCCAGTTCCCGCGCAAAGCGGCAGGCAGCGCGCATGGGCCCCATGGTATGGGAACTCGAAGGGCCAACACCGATCTTGTACAGGTCGAAGAGGCTCGTGGTCACGGAGAGATTGTAGGCGTGAGAAAGGGAATAGGGAATAGGGAATAGGGGGTAGGGAGTAGGAAACACGCCACGCCGAGAGAGGATTACTGGTCTCAGCGGCTGAGAGGCGCCACAGCACCGACTCTGGGAAAATCAGCTAGAAGCTATGCCCGGTTTCCAGGACAGTCTTCTGACATAAAGCATGGCAAGACGCAGCCGAACCACTGGCAACGCCTTTCCCAAATCCCTGTCCTCTACTCCCTATTCCCTGCTTTCTGTTACACTCGCTGCAACTTTTCCGTCATGCTTTTCAAAGCACTCAGCGCGGCTGTGTATGGCATCGACGCCAACCTCATCGATGTCGAGGTGGACTATAGCGGCGTAGTCGCAAATGAAGACCACTTCCATACCGTAGGCCTGCCTGACGCCGCGGTGCGCGAAAGCCGCGACCGGGTGCGAGCGGCCATCAAGAACTCCGGCTATCTAATTCCGCCCACGTTCATCACCATCAACCTGGCGCCGGCCGACCTGAAGAAGGAAGGCGCCGGCTTCGACCTGCCCATCGCCGTCGGCATTCTGGGGGCCTATGGCGCGCTGCAGACCAACGATCTGAGCCGGTTCCTGCTGGTGGGCGAACTGGGCCTGGACGGCAGCGTGCGCTCGGTTCCGGGCATGTTGCCGGTGGCGATTCTGGCGCGTGAAAAAAACATTCCCAACCTGATCTTGCCCGCCGCCAACGCCGCCGAAGCGGCCGTGGTGGAAGGCGTGAACGTCTACCCGGTCTCCTCGCTGCTGGACGTGCTGGAACTGCTCAATCACCAGGTGGTGGGCGTGATCCAGCGCGAGCCCTACCGTGTGGCCACCGAAACTTTGCTCAACGAGCTGCAGCACTTTTCAGTGGACTTTTGCGATGTGCGCGGGCAGCAGACGGCCAAGCGCGCGCTCGAGGTGGCCGCGGCCGGGAGCCACAATATTCTGATGATCGGCCCGCCCGGATCGGGCAAGACGATGCTGGCCAAGCGGCTGCCCTCGATCCTCGCTCCACTCACATTCGAAGAGGCTCTGGAAACCACCAAGATTCACTCCGTGGCCGGGGTGCTGGACGCGGCGGCCGGCCTCGTCACACAGCGGCCCTTCCGCTCGCCCCACCACACCATCTCCGACGCAGGCCTCATCGGCGGCGGCATCGTGCCCCGGCCTGGCGAGGTCTCACTGGCCCACAACGGCCTGTTGTTTCTCGACGAGCTACCGGAGTTTCCCCGCAACGTGCTTGAAGTGATGCGCCAGCCGCTGGAAGACCACACGGTCACCATCGCGCGGGCCTCCATGTCGCTGAGCTTTCCCGCGCGCTTCATGCTGGCGGCGGCCATGAATCCATGCCCCTGCGGCTACTTCAACGACAAGTCGCGCGAGTGCATGTGCACCCCGCCGATGATCCAGCGCTATGTGGCCAAGATCTCCGGCCCGCTGCTGGACCGCATTGACATTCACATCGAGGTTCCGGCCGTGCAATATAAGGAACTGAGGGGCGGAGCTGCGGCCGAGGGGTCGGCCGAGATCAGAGGCCGCGTGATGGCCGCGCGCGAACGGCAGCGGCAGCGCTTCCGCAAGTTCGGCGAAAAGATCTATTCCAACGCACAAATGACCACCCGTCAGATTCGCACCCACTGCGATCTGGGCGCCGACGCCGAGCGGCTGCTGGAGCGGGCGATGCAGCAGCAGGGCCTGACCGCGCGCGCCCACGACCGCATCCTCAAGGTCGCCCGTACCATCGCCGATCTTGAAGGCGCCGAGCACCTGACTGTGGCCCACTTGGCCGAGGCCATCCAGTACCGCACCCTGGACCGCAGCTATTGGGCGTGAGGGCAGAGATCAGCCGTCCGTTGGCAGTTGAGAGTTTTGTTCTAGGGCGACGCTTGTCAGGTTTGTTCTGTCCCATGTATGACAAGGTCGGCTTGTGTCACCCTTCCCGCGAAAAGCTGCGGAAAAGATGGCGGCACAGAGTCTTTTCTATCTAACTTGAAGATGCGTGGTGTTGAGCACCGAAGGCCGGTTGTCGGACGTATCTTATCGCCGTCTGACCGCTGACGGCTGACCTCTGTCTATTGACTCCCTTGCCAACAGAGTGGTGACCTTAGGTATTTAGCAAATTCCAATTTTGAGCCGATAATCTTGTTGATCTGCATGAGAGCGCTCTCATGCGGAATCTTGTGCGGAGGCATTCATGCATGACTCAATTCTGAGTTCCTTCCGGGACACCTTGCTGTTTGGAATTCCATGCCTTGGTTTTCTGGTGTTCGGCATCTTCCGGTTGGACGAAATTCTCGCCACACCCAAAGAAGCGTTGAAGCGCCGCCGGGCTCCGTGTGGCCTGGACGAGGACGGAAAGCCCCTTCTGAGCGATCCAGACGGCAGGCTGTGGGGCGCGCCTCGTCTTCGCCAGTAGCTGGAATCGATTGTCCTTTACCTTCTCAACACCTGCGCGGTGGTTGCAGAGTAGAAGGACTGTGTCGGCATCCCGCGCCCTAGCCTCTTTGCCAAAGCCGCTGAGCTGCCAGCCAATACATCGTCAAGCAGCGGCTTTCCGTTCAGGGAAGGCCAACTCCCGGCCGATTCGCGCATCGAAGGATAGGGGTGTCGCCGCGCGATGGGCTGAAGGCCTGTTCACTGCCAGACCCTGGATTGCGGAGGCACACGATGCATGATCAGATGTTGAGTTCAGGCCGGGACACCCTTCTGATCGCGATTCCTTTCATTGCCCTGTTGTTTATCGGTCTCTTCCGCCTGGATGAGGTCATTTTCAAGTCCAGAAAAGCCAGCAAAGGCGGAAGACCACGGAGGCCGCCGAGCGGAGTGGACCAGAATGGACGGCCCATCTTCTCCGATCCCGACGGCAAGCTGCACCGTTAACTCAGTCCTAGCCGGGAGTCCGATGGGTTCCCATGCGGAGCGGGCATGGGTGTGCTGTCTGCGCCGCTGCGGAGAGAGTGGAAAATCGTTCCGAAATGGAGTACCCATCCCATTGATTGGAAACTGGTTCCTGGCCACCCGAGGGGAACCAGCGCGGACACGGCCTGGGGCCGAAAAGGCCTAAAAAAACTGTTGACCGGAAAGCCAACTGGGTATACATTCATGAATGCCATCCACAAAAGGGCAGATTGCAGGTTGCGATCTTGCGCGTCCATTTGTCATTTCCCGCATCATATTGAGCAGGTGCTCATCCGTTGATGCCCCGGTGCGTTTTGTAATGCTCCGGAAATGGGAATGCCGGGCGCATGGAATCCCGAGGCGGCAATCTGTATCACCGATACGGCACGATGCCTGTTCCATAGTGTGCGGTTGTGCGTCAAGATTTTGAACTCGGCGCCCAGTTTGTACGTCTATACCTTGGGAGCGGAAATTGGGGGTTGCCCTCGGCTGCGCGGGCTCCCTTGCTGTACCGGCGGCGCCGGACCAGTTCCAGCCGGGCAGGAGACTGAATAAGGAGAGATTTGCAATGCGTTCCGACTTAGTTTTTGGGGCACTTTCTCATGTGTCCAATCGCTACCAGCTCTGTCAACTGGCTAGCAAGGCAACCCGGAAGCTGCACAAGCCGAATACACGGCTGCAGGACACGGCCAATGAAGTTTTTGCCCGCTTCCACACGACCAATCCCGGTTCGTTTGCGCCTGTTGAGGCGCCCGCGGCCCAGCCGGTTGAAGAGCGTCGAGCCGCCTGACAGCGGCTCCCGAAGGCAGAGTTGAGTCAGGCAACGGTTTTAAGGCGGTTTCCAGTCAAAGGGAGCCGCACTTCCCCGGGGTTTCGAGACTCCACTTGATTTCGAGAGATGCTTCAAGAACGGCTCGCATCGACAGTTTTTTGTAGTCCGTACTCCCGCCTGATTTTTCCCTGGAGCACTTCCCCCTCTCGTATCCCTTCACTCCCATCCCGCCATATTGCAGGTGAACATGACCATCGCTGAACTAAAAGAGAAGAACATCACCGAACTGAGCCGCATCGCGCGTACCCTGGAGATCCCAGGCACCAGCGGCCTTCGCAAACAGGATCTGATCTTCAAGATTCTTCAGGCACAAAGCGAAAAGGAAGGCCACATCTTTGCCGAGGGCGTGTTGGAAATCCTGCCCGACGGCTACGGCTTCCTCCGCTCTCCCGACTACAACTATCTGCCCGGCCCGGACGACATTTACGTCTCCCCGTCGCAGATTCGCAAGTTCGACCTGAAGACCGGCGACTCGATCAGCGGCAACGTGCGCCCGCCCCACGAGGGCGAGAAGTACTTCGCCCTGGTCAAGATCGAGGCCATCAACTTCGAGTCGCCCGAGGAGACGCGCAACAAGATTCTCTTCGACAATCTGACTCCGCTCTATCCTCAAGAGCGCATCAAGCTGGAGACGGTGCGCGAAGCCATCAGCGGCCGGGTCATGGACCTGTTGACCCCGGTGGGCAAGGGCCAGCGCGGCCTGATCGTCGCTCCGCCCCGCACCGGCAAGACCATGCTGTTGCAGTCGCTCGCCAACTCCATCACCGCCAACCACCCCGAGGTCGTGTTGATCGTGCTGCTGATCGACGAGCGCCCCGAGGAAGTCACCGACATGCAGCGCTCGGTGAAGGGCGAAGTGATCAGCTCCACCTTCGACGAACCGGCGGCCCGCCACGTACAGGTGGCCGAGATGGTCATCGAGAAGGCCAAGCGCCTCGTCGAGCACAAGCGCGACGTGGTGATTCTGCTGGATTCGATCACCCGTTTGGCCCGCGCCTACAACACCATCGTGCCACCTTCGGGCAAGGTGCTGTCGGGCGGCGTCGATTCGAACGCCCTGCAGCGGCCCAAGCGGTTCTTTGGCGCGGCCAGGAATATCGAAGAGGGCGGATCTTTGACCATTATTGCGACCGCGCTGGTGGATACCGGCTCGCGCATGGATGAGGTCATCTTCGAGGAGTTCAAGGGCACCGGCAACATGGAAATCATCCTGGACCGCAAGCTGGTGGACAAGCGCGTCTTCCCGGCCATCGACATCCAGCGCTCCGGCACCCGCAAGGAAGAGCTGCTCATTCCCAAGGAAGACCTGCAGCGCATCTGGATTCTGCGCAAGGTGCTCAACCCGCTGTCGCCGGTGGAAGCCATGGAACTGTTGATCAGCCGCCTGGAGAAGGTGCGCAACAACGCCGAGTTCCTGGCCAACATGAACCAGTTGTAGACCCCTGCGGCGGGGCAGAGTGCTCGCTCATCGCTCGCAGGAAGTTTGTAGCGGAGCAATCAAAGTACCAGCGGGCGGCAGGGCCTTTCAGGATTTGCCGCTCGCTGGTAAGATAAGAGAGTCGTGGGGCTGTAGCTCAGCTGGGAGAGCGCCTCGTTCGCAACGAGGAGGCCAGCGGTTCGATCCCGCTCAGCTCCACCAAGTTTCTCCCGCGAAAGATCAATAAAACGCCTCCGCTCCCGCGGAGGCGTTTTTCATGGATACAGAGTTTAGAGCGGTTCTCACCTCCACAAGCCTGAGACGCAGCGACCTTCCCAGAGCAGCTCCCACCCTTTGAGCCGCAACCGATCCAGAAGCTGATTTTGTGCCCGGAAGGTCGCACGTTCCCGCCATTTTTCGCTGTCCAGTTCATCTTTAAGATATTTATTTTCAATCACTTGCAAATCAACTTTTGCCCGAAAAAATGCTTGTAACTCATTTATTTTGTGCTATTTGACTCCTATTTTCAGCGCTATTTCCTGGGGGGGGGGGGGGGTACCTGGTGGGGTGGTACGGACCGTACACATCCCTGCCGGAAACCGGGATCGATCTGCATATTTTCATTGTGCGCGCATTGGGGAAATAATCTGCAAACCATCTGCGGCGGGGCCAATTGCCCGCGGTTGCAGGGCTCCCGCAAGTTTCGGGACCGCGATTTGAGAGCGGGAAAGGGACGGGCATGGTGTGTGCTCTCCCACCCTTCCGCCAGGAAAAAGGCGAAAGGATGGGGCACGGGGCTGGTGCAAGAACATGCGGTCCGAGATCTAGTTGAACAGGTCCTTCATCTTCTCCAGCAGACCCGGCGAAGTGGGCTTGTTGTCCACGGCCAGAGACTCGAAGAGCTTGGCAACCAATTCGCGCTGGGCGCGGCTGAGCTTGCGGGGGATCTGCACCAGCACCTTCACGATCAGATCGCCGTGCCCCTTGTCGTTCAGGTAGGGAACGCCGCGACCGCGAATACGCAGTTCCTTGCCGCTCTGCGTGCCTTCGGGGATCTTCAGGTTCACCGGGCCGTCGATGCCGGGAATCTCGATTTCGGCTCCCAGCGCCGCCTGCGGAAAGCTGATGGGAATGATGCAGTGCAGGTCGTAGCCGTGGCGCTCGAAGAAGTCGTGCGGCCGGATGGTGAGCACGACATAGAGGTCGCCCTTGGGACCGGCGGAGCGGCCCGAGTCGCCTTCGCCGGCGTAGCGGATGCGCGTGCCATCCTCGACGCCGGGCGGCACCTTGACGTTGAGCTTGAGTTCCTTGGTCACCCGCGTTTCGCCGCGGCAGGTCTGGCAGGGATCACCAATCACCTGGCCCGTGCCCCCGCAGACGCCGCAGGTGCGGGCCACGGAGAAGAAGCCCTGCTGATAGCGAATCTGGCCTCGGCCCTGGCATTGGCTGCACGTGACAGGACCGCGGCCCGAGGCGCTGCCGCGGCCTTGGCAGACCGTGCAGGTCTCCAAGCGGCGAATCTTCACCTCGGTCTCGGCGCCGAAGATGGCGTCTTCGAAATCGATCGTCAGGTCGTAGCGCAGGTCGTCGCCGCGCTGCTGGCGCGAGCCGTGCCGCGGATTGCCGCCGACGCTGAACATCTCGCCAAAAAGATCGCCGAAGATGTCGCCGATATCCACGCCGCCGGCGAAGGGGCCGGCGCCAAAGCCGGAGCTCTGTCCATTCAGGCCGGCGTGGCCATAGCGGTCGTAGGCGGCGCGCTTGTCCGCGTCGCTCAGCACCTGATAGGCTTCGCTGGCCTCTTTGAACTTCTCTTCGGCCGCATGATCGCCCGGATTGCGGTCAGGATGGTGCTTGAGCGCCTGCTTGCGATAGGCGCTCTTCAATTCCTGGTCGCTGGCGTCGCGGGAGACTCCCAGAACTTCGTAGTAATCTGCTTTGCTCACTCTTGTATTAGAACTCATTCGCTTGTCTGTTTCGAATTGGACACCACGCGCACCAGTGCCGGGCGCAAAAGCCGTTCCCGCAGCCGGTAGCCGCGGCGAATCTCTTCGGCCACATGCTGGTCGGGCAGATCGTTGCGCTCGACCGAGCCGAGCGCTTCGTGCTGGCGGGGATCGAAGGCCTCGCCCACACTGGCAACCGGATGCACCTGCAACTGGCGAAGGACTTCTTCCATCTGCTTGACGATCAACTCCACGCCGTGGCGCAACTGGTGCGCTGTTCCGGTAGACTTGAGCGCCAGTTCGAAGTTGTCCAGCACAGGCAAAAACTGCTCGACCACCGCGCCGGTGGCGTAATCGCGAAACTCGCTCTTCTCCCGCTCGGCCCGCTTGCGCGCATTCTCAAACTCGGCCTGCAGCCGCGCCAGTCGATCGACCAACTGATCGCGCTCGGCCTTGAGCTGTTCGAATTCCTGGCGGCTCACGGGAGCTTCATCGCTCACCGGCTGCGCCTGCGCCTCGACGAATGGCTCCTCCACCGTTTCCTGAGACGCTGTTCCTACCGGTTCCAACACGCTCAACTCTGCTTCGTCTTCTGGCATATCTTTACGCATTCTCCTAAAGATCAACGGTCCTCCTCTCATTATATTTTTCCGCGGCGAACGCGGCTTTTCCGCGCTTTGTGGATGCTGGTTCGAGGGCTGAAGGCAACAGCCGCCGGCTAATCGGCGGTGACTTCAAGAATGCGCTCGGAAAGACGCGCAATGTAGCGCACCGCCTGGATCATCTCCTGGTATTGGATGCGCGTGGGCGCGATCAGGGCGACGGTGCCCAGATTGTCTCCGCCCAAACGGGCCGGGGCGCCGATCAGCACCAGGTCCTGCATGGCCGGCGAAGCGGCATCCAGGCCCACCACCACCCGCACCTCCTGCTGGCGTCCGTCCACATAGGCGGTCAGCAGCTCGACAAGCCGCTGCTTTGCCTCCAGGGCCAGCAGCATCTGGCGTAGACGCTCGCGATCCAACTCGGCGGCAATCAGGTTGGCCATTCCGTCCACAAAGATGGCAGGACCGCCTTCGCCGCCGGCCAGCGCACCCTTGCGGCAGAGTTCCTCCACCGAGGCCAGCATCTGGTGATAGGCTTCGCGCTCCACCTCCACGCGCCGCTCCACCTCGGCACGAATGCGCTCGATGGGCCAGCCGCGGAAGCTCTCGTTCAGGTAGCGCGCGGCGGTTTCCAACTCGACGTGGGTCAGCTCCCGATCCAGCGCCAGCACCCGGTCCTGCACCGCACCGGCCTGGGTCACCAGCACGGCCAGCACGCGGCCGGTGGAGAGGCGCGAGAAGTGAATATGTTCCAGCACCTGGCTGGCGGTAGAACTGGCCAGCGCCACGCCCAGGCCGCTGGAGAGCAGCGCCAGCACATGCGATGTACGCTCCAGATAGTCGTGGCTGCTGGTGACGCCGGCAAAGCTGTCTTCGATTTGCCCGCGCCGGGCCTCACTCAGGGACGAAGGATTCAGAGGCGCCGGGCTCGGCGACCTGCCACCCAGGCTCACCGTCTGCGCGGCCGAGCGGCCTGCCTGCGCATCCTGGCGGGTAATCTGCTCGACGTAATAGCGGAAGGCCGCGGCGGTGGGAACCCGGCCGGCGGAGGTGTGCGGCTGCTCGAGCAGGCCGGCCTCGCCCAGCGCGGCCATCACGTTACGCAACGTGGCCGAACTCAGACCTTCCTTGTTGGCCAAAAAACGCGCAAGCGCCTGCGAGGCCACAGGTTCGCCGGTAGCAATGTACAGCTCGACGATGGCAGTAAGCACCAGCCGCTCCCGCGGACTGACGCGCGCATCCGGCATGATTCCTGCTCTCCAAAAAGCCGCTAACTTCTCATCTATCTGGCATTTATACCGGGAAATGAGCCGAATTCCCCTGTTTAATTCTAGGCAGTAGAGAGAAAGGGTGTCAAGGCGGGCGCATCTCAGGATGGCCATCAGGGCTGCGGCTTTGGCGCGGCCGCGGGTGCTTCGGTCAAGTTGGAACCGCGACGACGACATCGAGATTGAAGATGCCGCCGGCGGGACCGGGCAGGGGAAGGGCGGCAGAGACCGGCGCGGGAGCTGAAACTGCCTCGCGCTGCGGCGAGAACCACACCGAAGAAGCGCCCCACAAACACGTTGCGAGACGACGGTGCAACTCACCTCAAGCAATTCTCCCCTGGACTGCCCACTGCGAGTTCACGCCGCTAAGGCTGGTTGTAATACCCGGTATTGGTGTGGGCCGTCAGCCCTGGCTTATGAATCTGCACCTTCAGGTCGTGATACTCGTTGGCGCGGTCCGCGCGCGGCGGATCGAACGAAAGCGTATAGAAGGCGCCCGCGTCCGCGATGCAACTGCCGATCTGCGCGGCCAGGTCGTTGTCCGGGCCCAAAACGCGTCCGCCGCTCTGCACGGCCAGCACCTTCAAACTCAGGTTGGGAGGATTCGCTTTCTCGGCCGACTTCACGCCTTTGAGAAAATCTCCATAGAGGAACGTTCCCGGACCTGGCAAGCCCGCCGAGATGCTGTAGACGGAGATGCGCGCCTCGCGCAATTGAGCGGAAAGCTGAACGATCGCATCGAAGTATTGCTGTTGACCTTTGGCTGAGATTTCAATCCTCGCGCTATCGAGCATCGGCCAGCCTGGGCCGGCCCAGATCAGCAGCTTTTTGCCGGGCTTTTTGGCTTCAGCCTGCGCAATCGCCTGGAGCGCCCGCACCGACAGCTCAACGCGCTCCATGGCGCCGTACGCGCCCCCCGACCGGCCGACCGTGCGCAACTGGTCGTCGAGGTTAACCACCTGCGCGGCCAGCCCATTTCCATCGACTGTGGGCTTCTGCTGGACATCCAGGCCCTGGTCGGTAAGCGCGAAGAGCGACACCGGCTGAGCGAGATGTCCACCGTCCTGGCGCAAAAACCTCGCAACTTCCTGGCGGATAAACGAAACCTGCGAAAAGGGAAGGTTGACGGTATCGATGAGCAGAATCACCTCGACCGGCGGCTCCGCCTTTTGCAGACCCCCGCCGGCGGCGCGAAAGGAGAGAATCGGGTTGGGCAGGTTGTTATCGAGCAGTGCGAAGTCGTCGCGATCGAGGCCCGATACAGGCTTCCCCGACTTGTCAGCGACCACCACATCGAGCGTCAAGCGGCCCTCGCCGCTGCCGGGCACGGGCGCTGGCGCGGGACGCGAAGAGAGTGCGGGAACCTGGGGCAGAGGGCCCGGCTGCCCCGCGGCGGCTGGCGGAGCGGAACTTTGCTGCGCAGCTGCAAAAAACGGCAAACAGAGGATGGAGAGAAAAACATTACGAAATGGCCTGCTCATGGCGATCGCCTTCCCCCTTCATCTTCCCGATTTCGCACGGAGCAAGTATAGCCGCGTACCTACCGGGGCATAATAAGAACAACCACGGAGATTGGACAGCCGTAGCGCCGCCGCGGTTATGCAGTGCGCAAACTGAATTTGCTGCCGACCCATCCGGCGGAAATCCCAGCCGCGCGCGCGAGGAAAAGTCTTCGCCGCGCTGCGGCAATCAGGAGTGTAAATCGATGTCAGGGCGATGGGCAGGGCTCTCCGCATTCGTGTTGACCATTTTGTTCGCCAGCTGCGGCTTGCTGCAGCCCAGGCAGGTCGCGGCGCAGGATGCGGTCCCAACCGTTTCGGCCGGCGAAGCGCAGTGGCGGCAGGATTTGGCTGCCTGGCGCGCACAGCGGGAACGCGAGCTTGCCGCGCCCGACGGCTGGCTGACGCTGGTGGGCCTGGAGTGGCTCAAGCCCGGCGTGAACTCAGTGGGCGCCGCAGCGGACAACTCGATCCAGGTGCGCGCCCAGGCACCCGATCACATTGGCCTGCTGACGGTGAGCGGCAAAACTCCGAGCGGGCAAATTATCCAGTTGCTTGCGCCCAACGGCGGCTTTCCGCCGGAGTTGACCATCGACGGCAACCCAGCGCGCGAAGGTCCGCTCACCGTGAAGGGCACAAAGCCCTCGACGATTGCCTACCACGGCCTCACTCTGGTGGTGCTCGAACGCGGCGGGCGTTTCGCGCTGCGGATCAAGGACGCTCATTCACCCACGCGCACCGGCTTCCACGGGCTCAACTGGTACGCACCCGACCCGCATTTTCGGGTCGAGGCCTTGTGGATACCCTTCACGCCGCCGCACATCGAAAAGATTCCCACCGTCATCGGCACTACGCTCGACCTGCCCGCGCCTGGGGTTGCGGAGTTCACCCTCGACGACAAAACCTACCGCCTGGAGCCGGTCATCGAGTCCAGCGAGCCGGAGACGCTCTTCTTCATCCTGCGCGACGAAACCAGCAAGACCACCACGTACCAGGCGGCGCGATTTCTGCACACGGGCTTGCCGGATCACGGCCTCAACCTGCCCGGCCTGCTAACCCTGGACTTCAATCGCCTGGAGAATCCGCCCTGCGCTTACACGCCCTACGCCACCTGCCCGCTGCCGCCGGAACAGAACCGGCTGCCGGTGGCGCTAGAAGCCGGAGAAGAGCGCTACGCTCACTGATCCCGCGGCGCTAAACCTTCGCCGCAATATCGAGAGCCCCACGGCTGGTAAATTTTAAACAGGGTGTGTTGATTTCATCTTCGGTGGCGGTTCCTCGCGCCCTGGATGCGCACCGCAAGGAATCGAGCCATGTTCCACACGACAGAAGACATTCGCATTCAATGGACCAAAGTTGTTCTTCCCCCTGTCTTTCTTGAGGAAGAGCGCCCGGTCACCGAAGCCGCCTCGACCACCATCTTCAATGCCCGCCACGAGATCACCGAAATCCTCGAGCACCGCGATCCGCGATTGCTGGTCCTGGTTGGCCCCTGTTCCATTCACGACACCAAGGCCGCGCGCGAGTATGCTGCCCTGCTCAAGACGGCCATTGCGGAGTTCTCCGACGATCTGCGCATCGTCATGCGCGTCTACTTTGAGAAACCCCGCACCACCATCGGATGGAAAGGGCTCATCAACGATCCCCATCTGGACGAGTCCTACAAGATCAATGACGGCCTGCGCCTGGCGCGGCACCTGCTGCTGGATTTGGCCGAGATGGGCGTCCCGTCGGGAACCGAGTTTCTGGACATGATCTCGCCGCAGTACATTGCCGGACTGGTGTGTTGGGGCGCCATCGGCGCGCGCACCACCGAAAGCCAGGTTCACCGCCAACTCGTCTCCGGCGTCTCTTGCCCGGTGGGCTTCAAGAACGGCACCTCCGGCGACGTACAGGTGGCCATCGACGCCATCGAGTCCGCCGCGCACTCGCACACGTTTCTGGGCCACACCAAGCATGGACAATCGGCCATCTTTGTCACCACCGGCAATCCCGACTGCCACATCATCCTGCGCGGCGGCAAAAAGAAGGTGAACTACACGGCCGAGAGCGTGGCCGAAACCGCTGAAAAGATGAAGAAGGCCGGCATCGCGCCGCGCATCATGATCGACTTCAGCCACGCCAACAGCAGCAAAGACTACCGGCGACAGGCGATCGTAGGCCACGATGTCGCCCAGCAGATTGCCGGTGGAAACCGGAATATCCTCGGCGTCATGATTGAGAGCAATCTTGTGGCCGGCGCGCAGAAGCTGGTTCCCTGCCAACCGTTGGCCTACGGGCAGAGCATCACCGACGGCTGCATCGACTGGGCTGAAACGCACACGCTGCTTGAAGAACTTGCCCGCGCCGTAAGAGCCCGGCGGGGGTAAAACGCGGATGAGCGAGGCCTATTGATTCTTCGGTAGGCCGCCGTAGACGGTTACCCACTCGCGAACAACCTGAGGCAACCGAGTCAAAACTTCGCGCCCGAAAATCACTTCATCGACAAAGCCCATGTGCAACATGTCGATCATGCGGCAAAGGTACGAGCGCCCGCACTTCCACCACGTGAAATAGTCGTCCAGAATCAGCAGATGAAAGACCTTACGGCCTGTCGCCGCTTCGAGTTCCTCCAATTCCATGCCATCCAACAGCGTTTCATACACGCCATCCGCAACGCGGCTGCCAAAGGTTGTGGTGTAGTAATACTCCTTGATTTCCCATATTCCCACGGGATTCACAACAGACGGGAACGCGCCATCGACGCGCCGTGCCAGAGTGCGCAGAGGTTTTGCATTCTGCGTAATTGTGGTCAAACTTCTCGGATCGTAGTCACAGGGCGCATCGCCGATGTTTGCTTGGACTAGCATGTTTACGATGCAGGTCATGAAGGCGTAGTTTTTCTTGTCGCCTTTCTGCTTGTTCATCGGCAATGGACACTTGGGCTTAAATCGGGCCTGCAACCGCTTGAATTCCGCCTGCGCGGCAGCTTTGTCCATCAACTGCCCTTGCACCGTATGGTTGAGGATATTCGCGCGGTGAATGAAATACGCAAAGAGCAGGCGACCGAAAGGGGTCAGTTCACCGACATCGTCCGCAATCTGAGCCGTGCTTAGGCCCAGTCTCCGAAATTCTTCGCGAATCTCATCCAGCTTGGGGATGCGGATTTCATTCGTGCGGCGATCGGTGTAGCCCACTTCCTGGCTGATGGTGCGAACATGCGCCCAGAACTCTCTTGGTTGCCGAACAAACCGCGGATCAGCCTTCAAGGTAACGCCTCACGAACTCCGTCAGCGGAATGCCTACCGCCTTGCAGACGGCCTCCAACTCGATCAGGTCCAGGCGCTGCTCCCCGTTTTCGTATTTCGAAACATACGACTGGGTCTGACCGATGCTCTCGGCAACGTGTCCCTGCGTAAGTCTGGCCTCAATACGGACTTGCCGCAGAAGGGCCGCCAAGCGACGCTTCTTCATGGACGCAACCATATATTCCGGTTTAGAATATTCAAAGTTCGAATACCGCGGCACCGCGGTAGAAGATCACAACAATGCTTAGAACCGCCCCGGCAACACAAACGTCGCTCTTTACACCCGAAGAGCTTTTTCTTCCGGAGAGGCCCTTTCGTGCTCAACTCCTCAAATGGATCGGGAACAAGCAGAAGCAAGCGGACGCCATTATCGGACATTTTCCAAAGCAGTTTGGGACCTACTTCGAGCCGTTCCTAGGCAGTGGTGGGGTTCTCGGGGTCCTTGCACCGAAGCGGGCGATTGCCAGCGATATCTTCCTTCCTCTGATGGAAATTTGGCAGATGCTGCATGACGACAAGGAGCAGCTTAAACGTTGTTATGCCGATCGCTATGCGTTGCTTGAGAAAATAGGAAAAGAAAAGTGCTACGAACAGATACTTGCCAGCTATAACGCAAGACCCAATGGCGCTGATTTGGTGTTTTTATGTCGCGCCTGTTATGGAGGAGTCGTACGATTCCGCAAGGCCGATGGATACATGAGCACACCAGTTGGAATCCATTATCCTGTGCCGCCTGAGAGTTTTTCCAAACGCGTTGAGCTTTGGTATGCGCGCACCAACAGAACACGCTTCATGCACGCGGACTTTGCCGAAGCAATGGCGCTTGCAGCGAAGGGAGATCTTGTTTACTGCGACCCACCTTACGTTGACAGCCAAACAATTCTCTACGGAGCGCAAGGTTTCTCGGTCCGTCGTCTCTTTGACACCATCGCGGAATGCAAGGAGAGAGGTGTGTATGTGGCCCTTAGCATCGACGGAACCAAGTATTCCGGCCGCAAGCTCTGCGACGTCCCCGTACCGGAGAACTTGTTCGAACGAGAGGTGTTTCTCACTCTTGGGCGTTCGATGCTTAAACGATTCCAGATGAATGGCCGCAGCCTCGAAGAGCACGAGGTCACGGACCGGTTATTGCTCACCTATTGAACGAGCGGCCTGTCTCACACGGTCGACAGCGTCTGAGTTTCAGCTTAAGCCTGCACTCTGGACCGCAAAACGAACCGCTATCATGAGTCCAGCGCGGCAACCGGCGGCGCGAACCGGAAAGAATGTCCACGACCATCTTCATCTCGGCAGGCGAGGCCAGCGGCGAACACTATGGGGCGCTGCTGGTGGCCGCGCTCAAGCAGCAACTCGCCGCCGCCGGACAGACGGCCGAGTTCTTCGGCATGGGCGGGACGCGGATGGAGGCGGCCGGCCTGGAGCGCGTGGTGCACGCGGAAGAGATGGCGGTGATGGGGCTGACCGAGGTCGTCCGCCACCTGCCGCGCATCTACCGCGAGTTCCGCAAGCTGAAGAAAGCGATTCGCGAGCGGCGGCCCAGCGTGGCCGTGCTCATCGACTTCCCCGAAATCCACTTCCGGCTGGCCAAAGAACTGCACCGGCTGGGTGTTCCCGTCATCTTTTTCGTCAGCCCGCAGTTGTGGGCGTGGAAGAAGCACCGCATCAAGCTGGTGCAGAAGTACATCCGCGAGATGCTGGTGATCTTTCCCTTCGAGGAGCCGTTCTACCGGGAGCACGGCATCCAGGCGGAGTTTGTGGGCCATCCGCTGGCGGAGCTGCCGCTGCCTGCCATCGGGCGCGAGCAATTTGCAGCGGAGAACAAGCTGGACCCGGCAAAGACGTGGATCGGCCTGCTGCCGGGCAGCCGCCCCAAGGAGATTCGGGACCACCTGCCCGTGATTTTGCAGGCGGCGCGCGAGATTGAGCAATCCGCGGAGAAGACAGTCGAGCTTGAGGGGAATCCTGTCTCAGGGGCTAAACAGGCTGCGGAAAAAGGCCGAATTGCAGGCGAATCTGCAGAAGAGCATCCCTCAGGGGCTAAAGCCCGCGTTGATTTGATTGCATTTATGGCACGACTAAAGTCGTGCCCTGTTACAAAGCGTGAAGATTTCGGCATGAGGGCGAGTTTTTCCGCAACCTCAAAAGCCCATCGTTCCTTATCAGCACCTTACGGCACGACTGAAGTCGTGCCCTGTTACAAAGCACAGCCGGGAGAGCCTTTTTCCGCAACCTCAAAAGCCCAGGCCGCGCTGGCCGATCCCGATGCCAGGGTTCAAGCCCCGGCCTACCAGTTCGTTGTGCCCCTGGCGCCGACTTTGAACGCGGCGCAGCGGGCTGAGGTGCGGAATCTGGTGGAGGCTCATGGGGCCGGGCTGGCTGTACGGCTGGTCGAGGATGCCCGCGCGGCGCTCTTCCACGCCCGCGCCTCGGTGGTGGCCAGCGGCACGGCCACGGTGGAGGCGGCGCTCATCGGCAATCCCTTTGTCGTGGTCTACCGAGTTTCGCCGCTGACCTATGCCATCGCCAAACGGGTGGTAAAGGTGCCGTTTGTCGCCATGGCCAACCTGATCGCCGGCAAGCTGGCGGTGCCGGAGCTGATCCAGGATGACTTCACGGCGGCAAATATCGTCCAACAGATCGGGAAGCTGCTTCCCGACGGGGCTGCTCGCCAGTCCATGATCCAGGAACTCGCGGCGATTCGAAGCGAGCTGACGACGCGGCCGGCGGGCCAGGGAGAAGCAGGCGGCGCGATTGACCGGGTGGCGGAGATTACGCTGGAGACGATGAGGCAGGACGGGTGAGGTTCTTGGTATCCCACCCATTTCGCAAAGAACGCGAAATGGATGGGGCACGGAGCGGGATGAGATTCTTGGAAGTGAGTCAATGCCGATGGTTGCAACTTTGTCTGCAATGCGAACACGAATGAAGATCGCGCCCGTAGGCTGCGCCCTGATTTGCGCACTGCTGATCGCCGCGCCACTCTTTGCGCAGCGCATCGAGCGGCCCACGCTGACCATTACCGGTTATGCGATCGACGCCGAGCTGGACCCGGCTACGCATCACCTGGCGGCCAAGGCGGTGGTGACCTTTACCGCGCCGGAAACCGCCGAAGTGGTGAGCTTCGGCTTTCATCCGGCGCTGAAGGTGAGCAAAATCTCCGATGAAACCGGCAAGGTGCTCACCGGAGAACGCTCGGCGGACGGAACCATCCGTGTGACTCCGGCCGCGCCTTTCGTCCGGGGCCAGGCCGCGCACTGGACCTTCGAGTACGAGGGAACCATCACTGGTAACGAGGACGGTCCGATCGAGGGCCTCAAACTGGCCGCGATCCAGGAGCCGATCACCTATCTGCTCTATCCGGCGCGCTGGTTTCCCATGACCGGCTACCTCACCGACCGGTTCACGGCCGAGGTGCACATCCGCGTTCCCCAGGGAATGCGGGTCTTCGCCAGCGGCAGCCTGGGAGCATCGAAGCCCGTGACCCTGGCCAACGGCAAACAGGGCGACCAGTACGACTTCAACTGGACCAAACCCGGATTTCCCGGGACCGTGATTGCCGGCCGCTATGTGGGCCCGGTCTCGGCGGGTGCGGGCAATGTGAGGGTCTACCTGACGGTCAGCCACCAGACGGCAGCCGAGGGCCTGGCGCAGACGGCGGCCAAGGAGTACGACTTCTTTTCCGGCAGCTTCGGCGATCCCGAGTCGAGCCGTCTGAATGTGGTGGAACTGCCCGACGATACCCTGCCGGCGGTGTGGGCGCCTGAGCTGGCCGGGATTCTGGGTTCGCGCGTGAGCGACAAATCGAGCGTGCGCCTGCTGGCCAATACCATCGCCCACCAGTGGTGGGGCTCGGAAGTGAGCCCGCGCACGTTGAACGATGCCTGGATCACCAACGGCATGGCCCGCTATGGCGAGCTGATGTATGTGGAGGACGAGAGCGGCAAGAGCGCCATGCGGACGGCGCTGCAGGACGTTTCAGCCGGCGCGCTGGCCTACGACACGATTCCACTTTCGAGCGTGGGCCGGCTGAGTCCCTTCTCGCCCGAGTTCCAGTCGATGACGCTGGAAAAGGGCGCGATGGTCTTCCATATGCTGCGCTGGGAAGTCGGCGACAAGGCTTTCCTGGACACGCTGAAAGGGGTGCTGAGCCAGTACACCGACGGCAGCCTGCGCTCCTCGGATTTTGTGAAGGTGGCCGAGGCGCAGAGCCAGCAGCAGCTGACCGCCTTCTTTGCGCAATGGATCGACGGCACCGGCGCGCCGCAGTTTACCAACAAGTACGCGGTCTACCGGCTGGGCAACAACAAGGGCTTCAGGACCATCGGCGAGGTCCAGCAGGACCTGGATCTCTTCAGGATGCCGGTGGAGCTGCGCGTGGAGACCGACGGCAAGACCGAAACCCAGAAGATCGACGTGGTGGGAACCGACACCCAATACGTGGCCGATACCTTCGGTCGGCCGCGCCGCATCAGCATCGACCCGCAGAACTGGGTGCTCAAGTCCACGCCCGACCTGCAGGTGCGCATCGCCATCCTGAAGGGCCAGCAACTGGTGGCCCAGGGCGACCTGACCGGCGCGCTGACCGAGTACCAGAAGGCGCTGGAAGCCAACCAGCAAAGTTCGCTGGCCAGCTACCGCATCGGCGAACTGCTCTTTACCCAGCGCAACTACCAGGCCAGCGTGAATGCTTATCGCGACGCGCTGCGCGGCGACGGCGAGCCGCGCTGGACCGAGGTCTGGAGCCATATCCAACTGGGCAAGATCTTCGACATTACCGGACAGCGGGACCGGGCCGTGAACGAGTACCGGCTGGCCGTGCAAACCAACGACAACACCCAGGGCGCGGTGAACGAGGCCCGGCAATGGCTGCAAAAACCGTATAAGCTGCCCGACGCCGAATAGCTAGGGCTGCCCGGCCAGGCTTTCCGGCGCCAACGGCAAGGCGATCTCCAGTGTGCCAGCCTTGCTCGACGCGGTGTCGAAGATGCCGGTGCGCAGGTAGACCTCGCCGGGGGGCACGTCGATATCCAGATGGAAGGGAATGCCCGATTTCCGCGCCATTTCGTATTGCTCGGGCCGGATGACCAGGCCGACGAAGTGGACCATCCAGTTCAACGGCTTGCCGTCGTGGTCGTAGGCGACCAGCGCAACCTCGATCTTGCCGTGGCGCACGCCGTCTGCCCCTAAGGCCAGGCTGAGACTATCCGTCGCCAGCATGAAGTTGATGCCGTAGCGTGTAAACGGGGTTTTCAAATCGGTGTTGCTGCCAGCGCGAGGCGCATCCGTGGCGGGCTGGGGATTGGCCAGAGCGATGCTCATGCGATAGCTCAGCTCGGTAAAGTTGGGCATACCGCGATCCATCAGCGGACGCAGCGGGTCCTTCACTTTGGCCGCTACCGCCGCCCTCAGTTCCTTGGGGGTGTCCTCCAAATAACTGCGGCGATAGGCCAAGTTGTACTTCCCGGAGGCAAGCTTGACCTCGATTTTTCGTTCCTTGCCCTTTTCACTTCGATTCTTCGGTGTATACGCAATCGTGTAGTAGCGCGCGCCGTTGTCGATGTCCTCGGTCAGCGATTCCTTCAGG
Organism: Occallatibacter sp.; assembly: GCA_049515995.1. Classification (GTDB taxonomy): domain Bacteria; phylum Acidobacteriota; class Terriglobia; order Terriglobales; family Acidobacteriaceae; genus Telmatobacter. The sequence goes on from JBEKTO010000021.1 coordinate 41,050, forward strand.
CCGTTCTGGTTGTATATTGCCTTGCCGCCTGTGTCCCTGGCCAGTTGATCCATAGTGGCGTGAATAAGATTGCGCTCCTCAGTTCCATTCTGCATGGTATCCGTCTGGTATTGGGTGGCTAGCTGCCCCTGGCAGCCTGCGCATCCTGCCGAAACCGCCGCGGTAATTGGAGGAGCGCTGGCGTCAATGATGGGGTCGGGCGCAAGGCCGCTCGCTTCGATCGGGTAGATCGAAACCTGAGCATTGGTGAGCAGGTTCTCGGTATTCTTCACCTTCTCGTAGTAGGGACAGTCGTTGGACTCCTTGGCTGTGATGCAGAGCTTGGTCGAGCTGGCAAACCATATCAGGTTCTTTCGTCCGGGAACACCGGCGAGGTAGCGCGCAATCTGCTGAAGAGCCTCCAGCGTTATTTCTGTTCGCGCGTTGGTCTCCACTTGCTTCTCGTGGTCCATGAAATCCCTGAACGCATCAGCGGCTTGAGAATCTCCTGCCGGTCCCATGGTGCCGATCATAGACGCGCCTGTCGTAGTCAGGTTCGTTTCGGCGGCGGTCGGGAGCAGCGCCGACTGCGCCGGATTGGCCGCGCTACGGGCAATAGCCGCGCGCAGTGCGGACGAATCTTCCGTAAATCCCTGCACGATGCGCAGCCGGTTGCTCAATAGAAAGACGGCGATGCGAATCCCCGGAGGGATGGCCGCGAGATACTTGACCATTTCCTTGTGAACTAAAACCTGGTCTTCCATAGGCGTGTTCAGCGCATCCATGAGAAGCACATTCACCGCATCGGCCGGGACTGCCCTGGGAATGTTGGTGAATGTGTTGGGCGGCAGAGGCGGAGCGGGCGCGGTTGCCGCAGCGCCGGGAGCCGCTCCCGTGTGCTGCTCAAAGAAGGTGATGGCTTGCGGCTTGCCGTCCTCGAAGACCTGGAAGCCGTCTCTGGGCAGGCCTGTCACTGCTTTATTGTTTTTGTCCGTCACCACCACATCGACAACGACGCTGCGGGCATTCACTCGGAGGGTCGGGGCTGGAACACCGGAGTCCGCCGGAGCGGCGGTCTGTGCGGTCTGTGCAAAAAACGGGCTGGCAAGAAATGCGGGAAGAGCAATCCAGATCGGAAACGAACGGAAACGCAGCATATTTCCCTTTCGAAAGTAAAATGTCTATAGCGTCGAATCTTAGCGCGCACCTTTTAGATGCCGCCATAGGCCCTGCGGTTAGGGATACTTCTTCATAGTTGGGCCGCCCGCTAGCTTCGAAGGTGGTTAGGGAGCGTTCGCATTGGGGAACGACGATTGATTCTGGATCCAATACGCCGCCCCCTGGCCAAACAGCCGGGAGGCATGGAGCATCTCAAATCATATTTGCTTTGGGTCGCGCTGGCCTCTCGCGCTGCTTTCTCCGAATGATGCGGTCGCAAGACTAATCGTTGACTGTGCACCAGCCTGAAAAACAGTTGCTCTCGCAATTGTTAATTGTTGCAACGCACTCCGACATGCAGCCACTGGCCGGAGCTTCCATGCAATCTTCATAAGCTACAAAGCCGGTGCCCCCATTGTTAATGCCTGACTGAACGTATTCCGTGTAACAATATTGTTGATAGTTACCTTGTGTTGGGCAATACTCTGTGCACTGCTGCATATTCTGCTGGCAAAGTGCAGAACACTGAGGGTAGTAGGGAACTTGACAAGTGACGGTTTCGGCATGTGCCGGCCGAGACCATATCAAGAGCGTTACGGCAAACATCAACTTCGCGATCGATTTCATCATGACGCTTCTTCTCCTATTATGCAGATTGTGGAGATGTTAGGGGTTGAGGTTGTTGACTTTGCGATTCGCTAGAGCATCTCTCCTGTAGATATAAAGTTTTGGGTGCCCCACCCTCGCCGCGTTCTTGTTTTTGCGCTAGGGTGGGATACAAGCCATCCCCTACGGCAACAGGAGAGATGCCCTAGCTGGACGACTTTGGCAAGGCCTGCGAAAGGAGGTCCTGTTGGCTCTTCTCGTCGAGCCGGCCAACCCACGCCTGCTTCACCTTTCCGCTGCCATCAACGAGGAGGACCGTTGGCGTACCGCGGACTCCTATCATGTCGAGGTTGGCGGAGACGACCTGGGTGGCCGCAACTCCAGCTTTTTGAAGAAAGGCTTCGCCCTCCGGCTGCGGCTGGGGGGGAGCACAGCTACAAGATCGACGCGCCCTTGCGATTTGGCCGCGAAATCCTTGTAGAAGGGGAGGCTGTCCTGGCAGAAATGGCATCCTGTTGAGATCGCGATAACAAGAGAATTGCGATCCGGCCGGAAATGCACCCCGGGAAGGCTGATCGTCCTTCCCATAAGAGCCTTGGAGGGGTTGTCCGGCTGCTGATGTTTCGCCAGTTCCCCGCGAATGACAACCCCGAGGGACACGGCTACTGCCACAATGATTGCGATGTTGGCGATTCTATCGAGATACTTCATGGATGCACCACGCCTTTCCGGTCTTGTTCCGGTCAGTCGGACGGCCTGGAGATCAAGGAACTCCTAGGTCAGCGACCGCTTGAACTCGTACTTTGAGATTCGTGCTATCCCACCCTTTCGCCAGGAAAAAGGCGAAAGGATGGGGCACGGGGCTTGTACAAGAACATACGGTCAGATACCTAGTCCAGGCACTGCGGGGATCGACTCGGAACTCGACCGCGAGTATAACTAATTCCTCTGCGACAGTAAGATTACCTTGGTCGCGGGCCGGCATTGTACTTTTGCGCAGCTGGGTCGGAAAGGAATTCTCGCGCGCTTTGCGTTAATAATTCTAGGAGTGTTTGGCGATCGCTTCGCCCTTTTTCTATAACCTATCCATGTCCGCCATATGAATTTCGCTCAAACGTGCTAAGTCCGCAGCCATCGAGTCAGCGGAATCAGCGCCGTGCGGAGGCCGCACTGCAGACCAAAGAGTAACGGCCAGCCCGAAGGCTGGCCGTTACTTTTTGCAACCAGTTCAATCGCTCACTTCTTCGTGTGAGAGCCACCCATAGAAATGACTTCCAGATCAACTTGGGCAAGTCCGTCCTTGGTCATAGCCAGTTTTTGGGCGGCGGCATAGGAGAGATCGATGATGCGTCCGTCGAAAAGGTAGCCGCGGTCGGTGATGCGCACCACCACCGAGCGCTTGTTGTCGAGGTTCTTCACCCGCACCAGGGAGCCAAACGGCAGCGTCGGGTGGCAGGCTGTCATTGCGTACATGTCGAACCGCTCGCCGCTGGCCGTGCGCCGGCCATTGAAGACCGAGCCATACCAGGAAGCGATGCCGCGGAGCATCGCGGCCCTCCGTTTGCTTTCGCTCTTGGGTGCCGCTTCATGCGGCGCAAGCAAGGCAGGCGTCGCACTCGTGACCGGAGCCGCGGGAGGCGCGGTTGCGGCCGGCCTGGGAAGCCGCGCATCGGCCTGCACCGTCCGTGTGGAAACCGTCACCACCACGGCAGCCAGCCCAACCGACGATACCCCCGCCAGCAAGCAAATCCGGAGTTGAGTCTTCAGGCTCATGTTGCTTGATTTTCTCTTTATCACCATCTGATCATTTTACTAAATCGACACCTTTCTGCCCACCTGTTGGCGAGAGATACACGGGCATCCCTGCCAAGAAATCGGCGATTTTACTGGCCTTTTCTGGTAAATCGTTCATCCTCTGCAACTTGCAGTTTGCACCAAAAGCGGTGCAAACTGGAGCTTTTCAGGCTGAGTGCCGCCGGGACAAGCCTGCATTGGTGCCGCTTGAACCCTGGATGCTGGAGCCGGGGATGCACTGAACCGCGGGGACAACGGATGGCTCCAACGCGAAAAGAATGAACCGGAAAAGAAGATGCCGGAGGCGGAGAAACAATTCCTTCGCAACCGGCGTCTTCTAAAATGGATGCGCCTGACCACCAAGAGGTTATCTCGATGAGCAGAATAGGTTTCGCATTTCGCCTGGGGCTATGCGCCGCGTTCTTGTCCGCAGTTTCCGTTCTCGCTCAGCCGCCCGCGGCGCCAGCCTCTGGTCCCGTGCCGCCGGCCCTCCGCGCCGCGAAGAAGATCTTTGTTTCCAATGCCGGAGCCGACAGCGGCCTGTTTCCGGGTCCCTTCACCGGAGACCCGGATCGCGGCTACAGCCAGTTCTACGCGGCTCTCCAGGCTACCGGCCAGTTTGAGCTGGTGAGCGATCCCGCGGAGGCCGACCTGGTGCTCGAGTTGCAACTCATGGCGCCCAATGGCCCAACGGTTCCCAACAAGCAGTATGGCGCCTCCGACCCGCTCCCAATGTTCCGCCTGACGATCTACGACCGCAAGACGCATTACGTGCTGTGGACGCTGACCGAATCGATCGACTCCGCAATCCTGCAAAAGACCCACGACCGCAACTTCGACGACGCGTTGAAGGCGATCCTGCTTGATTTTGAACGGCTTACCGGCAGAGCGCCGGCCAACTAAAACCCGCCCGGGCATTTGCAGATTATTTCGCGCATCCTGCTAGCGTAAAGATATGAGGCCATAGCGCCAGCGGGAGGATGAATGGAATTCAGCGCGGCAGGAATGGAGCTGCTCAAGCGGTCGGAAGGGTTTCGTGCTCGCACCTATCTGGATGTGGCCGGGATTCCGACCATCGGCTACGGCCACCGGCTGCTGCCGGCCGAGTCGTTTCCCGACGGCATCGAGGAGGCGCAGGCCGCGCGGATGCTGGCCGTCGACGTGCGTCTGGCCGAGTTCGCCGTTCAGCGCCTGGTCCGGGTGCCGCTGACCCAGGGCCAATTTGACGCGCTGGTGGATTTCGTCTTCAACCTGGGCGCGGGAAGGCTGGCGGATTCCACGTTATTGAAGGAACTGAACGCTGGGCAGTACGACACCGCCCAGGGGCAATTGCTGCGCTGGGACCACGCCGGCGTCCAAGAAAACTCCGGTCTGAAGGCGCGCCGCGAAGCCGAGTTCCAGCTTTGGGGTGACAAGGGAACCCAGCGCGAGGCCGCCGCTTAGATCATCCTTTGGCTCTCCGGCGCGCCCGCCGTTTGGGCCGGGCTGCCGCTGGAGACGTTTGAACCACCGGAGCCGGCGCGACGGAGGCGGAGGCGACTGGCTTGGGTTGAGGAGGATCCAGCCACTTCATCAGCACCGTGGTGAACAGGGCCGCGCCCTCGTCGGAGAGATGAATGCCGTCGGCCGAGCGAATGCGCATGGTCTGGCCGTTGGGCAGCGAGACGAATTCGCGGAACCTGCCCGCCTCATCGCCGACATAGGCGACCGGGTTCCACCAGACCGCCTGCGGCGACTGGCTCACGACCGTATACGCGATGCGGTTGATGATTGCGATCTTTTCGTCATAGACAGGCACACGCATCGGCGGCAGCCCCACCCACACCACGCGCGCTCCGCCGGCGCCGACCATGGCCAGATAGGCGGCGAGCCGTCCCTGGTAGACCTTGCGCCAACCGTCGCTGCCATAGGGCAGCACCTTGCCATCCACCACAAAGCCCTGACCGTCGTTGGCGCCGATGGCCACAATCACCACGTCGGGTTTCTCCGTTCCCACCATCGCGGGATACTCGTCCATCCAGTTGAAAACCTCAGGCCGGGCCAGGCCGGTGCCGGAACGAAAGGCTTTGACGATGCGCAGATTCCTATTGCCCGCGGCTTGCCGCATCAGCGTGGCGCTGATACCTACCGCCATCATCGAGTCGCCGGCCAGGACCACCACGCGCTGCCTGCCGGGTTCCACAGGCGGCAATGGCGCCAGAGCCGTGGTGCGCGGCACCTGGGCCGCCAGCGGCACGTCCGCGCCCACTGGATTCGGCAAGGAGGTTCGCAACCCCAGCGGCGTATTTGCGGTTGCAATGCTACCCACGCCAGCCACTCCGGAAGACGGCGCGGATTGCTGGCCGGGAACCGCAGCTTTCGCCGTAGCCGCACCACAGCCGGCCAGCGGCGTTCTGTTCGCGCCCGCAGCGGCAGCCAACTGCGCGGCATCGTCCGCCCAGCCCACGCGCGCGAGACTTTCGAGAGCATCTTGCCGGATCGCGCTCAGCCCGAGCGGTTCCAGCGCCCTTTGGACTGCTCCGGTGACGGGAACCGCGACCGTGCGCAGCGGGCCGACTTCGAGACGATCGGCCCAGTTCGCCAAGCCATCGGATTCCAGCAGCACGATGACCGCAACGAAGCCCGCAAGGACCAGGAAGAGCTGCCGGATTGGATGGGTCAACGTTACGTTTCGCATCGTTCGCTAAAACTGGAAGTAAATGAAGGGCGCCACTCCCGACGGCCCCAGAATCTCGATGGTGGCAATCGCCGCGGCCAGGGCCGCACCGCGCGCCAAAGCCGGCCACCGGGCCAGCTCGACCTCAAAGCCATTGCGCCAACGCGGCGGCATCCATTGGCCGGCCAGACCCAGAAACAACACCAGCAGGACCGGCACCGTGGCCAAAGTCGCCGCGCCGGGAACCGCCAGCCGACCAAAAACCGCGAAGGCAATCTCAAAGGAAGAGGCGCGGAAGAAGACCCAGCCCACGCAGACGGCATGAAAGAGCAGAATCCGCGCGGTCCACTTCCACGCCGCGGTTGCGCGCCAGCGGACCAATGGACGCCAGCCGATGCGGGACCAGAGACGATGCACAACAAGATAGCTGCCGTGCAATCCGCCCCAGGCGACAAAGGTCCACGCCGCGCCGTGCCACAGGCCGCCGAGCAGCATGGTGATCATCAGGTTGAAATAGGTGCGCAGCCTGCCCTTGCGCGAGCCGCCCAGGGGAAAGTAGAGATAATCGCGCAGCCAGGTGGAGAGCGAGATATGCCAACGCCGCCAGAACTCCTGCGGATTGGCGGCTGTATACGGCGCATTGAAGTTTCTCGGGAAGCGGTAACCCAGCAGCAAAGCACAGCCGATGGCGATATCCGTGTAGCCGGAGAAATCGCAGTAGATTTGCGCCGCGTAGCCATAAACGGCGAGCAGCGTGTCCCAGGCGCCAAACGATTGCGGCACCGCGAAGACCGGCTCGACAAGCCGCGTGGCCAGCATGTTGGAGACGATGACTTTTTTGAACAGGCCGCCCACGATCAGCAGCAGCGCGCGGTTCACGCGAATCGAGTTGGGATTCCGGCGGATCGCCAGTTGAGGCAGAAACCGCGAGGCGCGCAGGATGGGCCCGGCGATCAGTTGCGGAAAGAAGGCCACATACAGGAGCGCATCGCCGAGCTTCACCGGCTCCTTGACCTTACCCCGGTAACAATCTCCCAGCAGCGAAATCGCATGAAAGACAAAGAAGGAAACTCCCAGCGGCAAGAGAGGTGAATCGATGGCGATGCGTAGCGGAGACGCGAAATGGCCCCATAGCGCAAAGAGCGTTGTGACAAAGAAGCTGGTGTATTTGTAATAGGCCAGCGCGGCCAGGCAAACAGCCGCGCCCGCAATCAGCCAGCGCTTTCTGGCTCTGGGGCTCTCGCAGCGCTGGATGCGCTGGGCAACCAGGCCGCTGAAAAGCGAGATGCCGAAGAGCAGGGGAAGATAACTCCAGTTCCAGAAGCCATAAAAGACATAGCTCGCCAGAAGGAGAAAGCTCTTGTGCGCCACAGGGAAGCGATACAAGCTCCAGGCAATGGCCAGCACCACGAGAAAGAACAGCGCGTACTCGACCGTGGGAAACAGCATGAAGTCGATGAGCCTTCGCCGGGAGGTTGAAGTTTGCGGAGAGCGGCATGCCAGGGCGGTTCTCCCATGCCTATACCCCAGGCGGCTTTTTACAACGTGGCTTTTTCGTGAGGAAAAAGCCACTCGGCAGCATGGCTTCGGAGTATAGCAATGGGAGAACCGCTGTAGCCGACGCCGTTTTCATGAATGCTTGTGGTGCAGAAATCTTAGCACAATCAGTTTTACGCTCTTGCGACCCTAAGTTTCCTTTCAGGACCGGAGCCATCGAGTTCCGACACTTCAAGCCGCTCTTCAGGCTTGAGATAGCCCTTGCGGCGAAACCAGTCTTCCATGGCCGGCTGCAGGCGATCGAGAGGAACGCGGCGGCCGGCTTCGAGCAGCCCGTCGGCCGCGGGCAGCGTGTCGTCGAAGACCGCGTCGTTGGTAAAGTTGCGCATGGCAAAGTTATCGATCCAGCGAATGGGACACGCATGGCGCGCTCCCATGGAATCGATTCTCAGGATGGAGAGCCTGCGCGCAAACATGCTTTCACTTTAATGGATTAGAGCGGTTCTCCCATACGTGTACCCTTGCCAGCTCTGTGCAAGGTGGCTTTTTCTTAGAGAAAAAGCCACTCGGCGGCATGGCTTCGGAGTATAGCAATGGGAGAACCGCTATAGCGCCCGCACGCCGAGGATCTTCGGCGCGAAGTAGCAGCCTTCGGCCGTGAAGCAAAGCTGCACCGCGAAACAATTTGCGTGCGAACCTCAACGAAACCGGTCTTTTGCACGTCTAGTTCAATGAGCACCTTCGCCGGCGATGCTGCTCGGGGGCGAAAGACCAGACGTGGTTGCGGGTCGATTCTTTGCGTGCGCGCGCACCGGCGCGACGGGCTTTCCGCTGCTGCATCTGGACCTCGTCCCGTTTCCCTGAAAAGAGGCGCATCGCACATGATTGAATTCGTTTCTTTGACTTTGCTGGCACGAAGGACATTGCTGATGGCCGGCGTGCTGGCCGCCAGTTGCGGCGCGCTTTGGGCGCAGCCCGATGGGCCCATGGGTCCGCCTCCCGATGGATCGCCTCCGGGCGAGATGCAACAGCAGCAACGTGGCCCCAACGTCGAGCGCGAGCTGAAGCAGCTCACCCTGCTCCTCACTCTGACCGCGGAACAACAGGCGCAGGTGAAAGCCATCCTGACGGATCAACATCAACAGATCGAGGCGCTGTTCAAGCAATCCAAACCAGTCTCGCAAAGCGCCAAGACAACCCCGGACAACTCATCGGACGACGATCCGCAAGCCCGCATGGAAGCGATGGCCAGTGCGCGCGCGGCGGCGAAAGCCATTCGCAAGGATGCCCATGCCAAGATCGCCGCGCTGCTGAACGATCCGCAGAAAGAGAAGTTTGCCGCGTGGCAGAAGAGACAGGACAAGGCGGCGGAGCAGCAAAGCAACGAGATGCCGCCTCCGCCTCCCGATGGAGCTGACGGACCGCCGCCGGATGGCGGAGGGCCTGACGGAGGCGGACCGCCGGGAAACTAGAGCAGTTTCGGAAATTGTGCAGACGCGAATTTTATCGGCATCCCACCCTTTCCGCAGAAAAAAGCGGAAAGGATGGGGCACGGGAGTCTACAGAAAAAGCAAAGATTCTCTAAGTCTTTGACCCTGTGAATATGTTCCTTAAAGTTTTTGCAATCCCACCCTTTCGCCAGAGAAAAGGCGAAAGAATGGGGCACGAAACTGGTACAAATTCACGCGGTTGAAGACCTGGGACGTCCCGGTCAGTTCAACTGGCCGCATTGGATCGCGGCCGCAATAACCCGCACCCGATTCCCGACAGAAGCTCCGTGCTCCATCCTTGCGGATTCTTCTGCCGCAAGGGTGGGGCACCAGGCCGCCCGGCCCAATCCCACGTTAAGGCTTCTTCGCTGGCACGGCCTTCGCGTCCTTGGCCTGCTCGGTCTCGACGCGGAAGCGCTTGTAATCGTAGTCGCGCTCGATGCCGTGCTGGCGAATGCCCTTCACCAGCAGCAGGCGCAGTTGCACGGTGCCTTCGCCGCCGGTCGGCAGCCAGATTTCGCCGTTCACCGGCCCCTGATCGAAGTGGAGGTTGGAGCCTTTCTCGACGTTGACCACCAGGCCGCCGGCAACATGAAAGTTGTCGTTGAAGCTGACATCGAGATGGGCGACCACGCGGTCGGCCTCATCGATCCACACAGCGCCTTGTAGCTTCTTGGAGATATCCTCGGCCATGCCATGAGCCTTCAGGTCTTTGCGGCCAATGAAGTCGAAGACAATGGTGGGACGGCCGCGATAGGTCTCCCGGTGGGGATTGCGCACATCCGCAACCTCCAATATGTGGGTCAAACTGATTTCCTGGCCTTCCTTCGGCTGGTCCGGCTCAGGCTTCTGAGCCTTCTCCACCAGTTTGGTCACCCGCTCGGTCTCCTTCTGCTGGTCGTGGTCGTCCAGCGGCTTGCCGTCTTTCTTCACCAGGCGCCCGATCTGGTGGCCGTTGACGAAAAACTCCTCGTACTCCGCTGTCTCGGTCTTCTTTACATGGCCGTTCGCGTCGAGTTCCTGCGTGGTCTGCAAAGAACTGTAGGTGTAGTTCTCGCGCACCTTGTCAAGCTGCTTCTGGTGGTCCCGCACCTCGCGCATGAGTTGGGGAATCCCGGGCAACGGCGGATTGGCCTTTTGCTGCGCGGGAACGAGCGCCGCAGGCAGCAGAATCAGGAGGAAACCGGCGAGCCGGAATGTGCGTAGAAGGTGCATGAGGGCCATTCTTCCGGTTGAATTGAGCCCGACCGCGCGCGGCGGATCGGGATATCACCGATTGGACCCGGAGAAGCGGGAAAGGTCGCAGGAGCCGGAGAAGAATCGGCGCCGGGCGGCATCTTCCCTGACCATGCTATAACGGAAACCGGACGCTCGAAGGAGAAAGACGATGGGATTGCTGCTGCAATGGCTGCTCTATGCGCTGGCCCTGCTGGTTGTTTCAAAGATCGTGCCGGGCTTCTACGTCGAGGGCTTGTGGCCCGCACTGGTGGCCTCGCTGGTGATCGGGCTGCTCAACGCCACGCTGGGATTTTTCCTGAAGGTCGTCACCTTTCCCTTGAGCATTGTCACGCTCGGGATCTTCCTGCTGGTGATTAACGGCATGATGATTCTGCTGGCGTCGAGCATTGTGCGCGGCTTTCATGTGCGGGGCTTCGGCGCGGCGTTCTGGGGCGCGGTGGTGCTGGCGCTGCTGGGGATGGTGATCCGCGGGGTGACGAAGCACGGGTGAGCGATTCTCTGCGTCCTGGGGAACAAAGACCCGGCCGGCGGTGTCAGAGTATGGTATGAATCCCGACCGCCTGCGCGCGCTGCTGGCTCCCGCTGTGGCCAGTTTGTTTCTGGTGCTGGTGCTTTGTACATTTGCGGTGCAAAGGCCGGTCTCGGTGGGCATAAATGTCCCTATAACAAGGGTGCGACAGATTCCCATTGAGAACTGTTTCAACGGCCTGAGCGACCGGGACATCGTTATCCGCATACAGAATGATGGGTCCACCTGGATCAATGAAACGACGCTAAGCCGCGGGGATATCCGCAATAGGTTGTCAAAGATCTACGAATATCGCGAGGAACGGGTCGCCTACTTGCTGGTTGATCCAAATGTCTCCTATGGAGAGTTCGCCGATGTCTACGGTCAGGTCGCGTCATCGTCTCCCGATCTTCACATTGGGCTGCTTACGCGCCAACTGAGAAGTCAGATTGATCGGTGCCCTTCGGGGAGCGGTTGCACGATTGAGTGGCCAAATGAGCCGAGCAATATCGATTGCAAAAATGCCATTCCAATCGTCGGCGTACTGCGCTTTCCTGCGCGCTAAACTCGAGCAAACGGCACCACCTGCTGCACATCCGAAAATGCAAAAGCCAACCCTTCAGACCGGATACGCTGCGCTCGTATGGAGCGCGGTGCCTTTGTGGGTTAAGGGGTTTTACTTTGCCGCGGGCGCGATGGGCGGAGGGACGGCTTTGTTGGCTACGCCGGACTTTCCGGGGCGAAGCGGGGTTTGCGTGGTCCGCGCAGTGCCCTTGACGGAGGCCTTGGCGGGTGGCCGAGCAGCCGCGGGGTGCGGCGCGAGCGGGCCGTTCAGGGTATTGGGCGTGCGCATGGCGCCGGAGTTTGAAAAGCCGCCCGCCGGCGCGGCCACGTGCGGAGGAGCCGCGACGCCCCTGGCCGATTGGCCCGGCTGGACATGCGCATAGACGCCCCATCCGCCGCCGGCAACCGCAAAGACGATGGCCGCCGCGGCCGCTGTGCGCATCCAGTTGCTGTCGAGACTCAGCGCGGCGGGCCAGGCCAGCACGCGGCCCGAGCGCGGCGCGGCGTGAAGGCCGGCTTGCACACGCTCTTCAAGTCCGGCAGGCGCGGGAAGGCTGGCGATCAGGCGCAATGTAGCCTCGGCGGAGCCAAGCCCGGAATCGTTGGAGAAACCGTCCTGAACTGGGTGATTCATTGCAAACTCCTTGTTGGATGCAGCAACCGGCTACTGACAACTGAAAACCGACGACTGACCGCTGCCGGCTGTTTCATCGCAAACCTCTTGCGTGGTTGAGCAGACCGGCCATCAGGTTGCGCGCGCGAAAGAGCCGGGAACGGACGCTGGACTCGGTAACGCCCAGCACCGAGGCAATCTCGACGCTGGAAAGTTCCTCGAAGGCCGAGAGCATGAGCACCTGGCGCTCCTTGGCGGGCAACTGGTCGACGCAGGCGAGCACATGCGCGTGATGCTGGGCGGCGGAGGCGATCTGCTCGGCGGATAGCCCCTGGGCGGGCAGCACGCGGGCCAGTTCCGTCACATCGTCGGTTTCCGGGCGGGTCTTCGAGCGGCGCTTGCGGTCGAGAACGATATTCCAAACGATGCGGATGAGCCAGACGCGTTGGTCGCGCACTTCACCCAGCGAGTCGCGATGGCGCAGAACGCGCAGAAACGCCTCCTGCACAGCGTCCTCGGCATCGGAGGGATTGCGCAGCACGGAGAAGGCCACGCGGTAGAGAGTGCCGGCGTACTGGCTGACCAGGGCCGCCAACTCTACCTCTGCCGCACACTGACGGGCTTGGTCGCTCACCGCGCTGTTGGGAATCTCCATCCAACCTGAGAATACTGCCTGACTGGCGCTCATACACAACCAGACGCAGGCGAAGAGAAGAATGCTCGTGTGCAGTCGGCCCGCGGCCGGCAGCGACGCTCCAAAAAACAAAACTCGCGAAGCTGTCCGCTCCGCGAGTCCGTTGGTCTTCCGAAACCGCTTTTACTGCTTGGCGGCGAGTTTCTGGGCGGCGATGGAACCGGCGGCGCCTTCCTTGTCGGAGTCCTTCACCTTGGCCCACAGAGCGCGGGCCTGATCCTGCTTGCCCTCTGCCGCATACAAGTCGGCCAGATCAAGCTGCGCCACGCCGGCCGAAACCGTCTCAGACGGCTTGGAGGCGAGAGCGTTGTAGATCTCGATGGCCTGGGCGTCGCGGGCCGTTTGGCGATAGATTCCGGCCAGGGCCAGTTTGGCCAGATTCGAGAGGTTGCGGTTCCATGAACCGGCGGCGGCCTTCAACTCCGTCTCGGCAGAACCGGTCTGGCCGAGTTCCTGGTCGGTGATGCCGGCAAAGTAATGCGCCTTGGCGCCTTCCGAGAGCCATCCGTATTGCTGAGCGACGGCGACAAACTGCTTGTTGGCGGCTTTGGAGCGGTCAGCGGCCGTGGCGTACACGCCGCTTTCAGGCGGAGCGCCGGGCTGGGCGAGAGGTGCGTCGTAGGTGTCGAGCGCCGCGCCCAGGGCAAGATCCGCGGCGGCTGAGCGCACATTCCAGTAGATCGAACCTGCGACGATGAGGACCACGGCAACGACGCCGCCGATGACCCATTGCAGAACGCCGGAACGATGACCGCTCAACCAACTGAAGCTGCTTGCGGTAGCCTGCGCGAAACTGTCTTTCTTGAGGGCGTGACGGGTTTGAGTATCCACGGGGTTTTTCTAGTCCTTCTTGAGCTGACTTGCAGGCGGGTCCGTACCGGTGGAGGCGCTGCTGCTGCAACCTTATCAGTCTATCAGCGCGCCAAGACGAGCGTCCACCGAAGACGCACACCGCAAGCAGCCGAGATGGCCCTAATCCTTTGAGGCGGAAGCCGTGGAGCGCAGGGCGCGGATGCGCTGGATCGCGCTGGCCACCGAATTGCGGTCCAGCGCCACTTCCATACCCCTGGTAATCAGCGATTCGACAAAGTCGATGACCGGAATGCCTCGGGATTCGGCTTCGCGAAGAATTTCGTCGGAGACAGTAATAGCGATCTGCATGGCCGGTGGCTCTCCTGCCGGGTTCATCGGCGGACGGAGGCGATTCAGCAGGCACAGAGGGAAAAAATCGCCTGCACCGCGGACGTGGAGCCGGAATGCGACCCGGATCGAGAAACCTCACTTTCCCGGCTTGCCCTTGCTTCGCCGGAACGATAGGCTAACAGCATGTATGAAGAGTTCCACGTAGCCGACCGCTGGAGCGGCGAAGACCTGCACTGCCGGTGGAAAGGCACGATGGTGGCGATCGCCACCCGCCACGCCGACGCCGTGGACGTGCGCTTCGACGTGAACGGGCGCCCGTTGTGGATTGCCCTGCCCCTGGAAGCCTGGGGTAGGCAGAAGCAGCGCACCGGCCTGGTGATTACCGACCAGTTGACCGCACAGATCGCCGGCCGCTACCTGAAGCAACTGGTCGAGGAGGGCTACGACTCCCGTCGCGAGATCTATACCATGACCGTGGCCGAGGTGCTGGATCACCTGGACGCCGTAGTCGCCGAAGCCAAGGAACAAGGCTTCATGCCCACGCTGCCCGTCATCGCCTGAGAGATTGTTTTCCCTGTTCAGTGTTCACTTTTTACTGTCCACGGTCCTCACTCGTGCCGCAAGGCCTGCATCGGCTGGACGCTTGCCGCGCGTCGGGCCGGCAGCCAACTGGCGGCCAGAGCGACCAGAATCACCACAACCGTACTGCATACAAAAACGAGCGGGTCGGTCGGCCGTACACCGTAGAGCAGATCCGATAGCAGCCGCATCGCCGCGTACGAAGCCACAAGGCCCAGCGCGGTCCCGATCGCGGCAAGCCGCAGTCCCTGGCCAAAGACCAGCCGCAATACATCTTTGCGCCCGGCGCCAAGCGCGATGCGGATGCCGATCTCACGGCGACGCCGGTTGACCACATAGGCCAGAACACCGTACAGGCCGACGGCTCCCAGAAATATCCCCACCAGTCCAAGCGCTCCGATGAAGCCCGCCGACATCCGATCGGCCCAGAAGGCCTGCTGCATCAGATAGTGCATGGTGCGCACTCCGACGGGCAACCTCTGGTCCAGGCTTCGAACCGCATCCCGCATGGCCGGCGCCAGGGAGGAGGTTGGACCCGCGATCTCGGCAAGAATCGTTCCCTCTTCGCTTGGGAACTGCGCAAACGAAAGATAGATGTATGGCTCGGGCGCCTCATGGACGGTGTTGATTTTTGCGTCTTCCACTACGCCAACGACCTGGCAATCTTTTCCCTCCACCACGATGTGCCGGCCCACGGCGTCCTTTTCCGGCCAGAAGCGGCTCGCCATCGTTCTGTTCACGATGGCTACCGTGGCGCCGGTCGAGTTATCGGCGGAGGTGAAGTCGCGGCCCTCGAGAAGCTGAGTGCCGAAGGTCTTGAAGTAGCTGGGCGCCACCGAGTCGAATTTGATGGGGATATTCAACTGACCCTGAGGCAGTTCCACGCCGGGAATTGCAACGCGCTTGGCTAGCCCGCCACCGGAATCGGAAAGCAGCACCCGCCGTGCGAAGCTGACGCGCTTGACTCCCGGAAGGCTGGCCACCCTGGCTTCGGCCTCTTGAAAGAACGCCCGACTGCGTTCGGTGTCATATCCGGCGATGCCCGGCGTGACATCCAGGAATACCAGGCTCCTCTGTTTGTCGAAGCCCAGGTTGGTGCGCTGGCTGTAAATCAGGCTGCGCGCCACCAGCCCAGACGCAGTGAGCAACACCACCGAAAGCGCTGTCTCGCCCAGCACCAGCGCGTTACGCGCCGTGAAGCGGCGAACCGGGCGGCCGACGCGTTCGTCGCTTTTGAGCGCTGGCACCAGACTCGTCCTGGCCGCCTGGAGCGAGGGCGCAAATCCAAACAGCAGCATGGCCAACGCGGTGATCGCCGCCGCATATCCAAGGACTGGCGCATCGAGGCGCAGATCGAGGCCCAACGAGACCTCCGCGGGAGGCAGCAGCGCGGATTGCAGCCCGACCAGCCAATAGGCCAACAGCAGCCCAAGCGCCGCACCGGTCGCGGCCAGCAGCGCGCTCTCCGTGAGCAGTTGACGGACCAGGCGGAAACGCCCTGCTCCCAGAGCCAAGCGCACCGCAATCTCGCCGCGCCGCCGTTCAGAGCGCGCCAGCACCAAGCCGGCAATATTGGCGCAGCAAATCAGCAGTACGATCCCCACCGCCGCCATCAACAGAAGGGCTGGAGCCAGCGCCTGGCGCAGGCGCTCCTGCTCTGAGACCAGGACAATGTCTCTCGCCTTGTCGTTGGCCGGATACATCTCGGCCAGGCGATGCCCGATCGTATCCAACTCGATCTGCGCCTGCGCGGCGGTGGTTCCCGGCCGCAACCGGCCCAGCACCTCGAACTCGCGGTCGTTCCGGTCGGCAAGCGCTTGAGTCGGGTATTCGCTGGGTGCGGAGACCCACAGCTCCGTGGGGGCTCCGCGCGCCAGGCCACGGAAGTGCGGCGGGGCAACTCCGATCACGGTATAACTCTGGCCGGTGAGCCAAATCTGCTTTCCAACCACCGACGGATCGGCATTGAAAGCGCTGCGCCAGAGCGAATCGCCGATCACGACCGTTCGTTCGCCGGATGTCCTATTCTCAGGACCGAAGGTCCGGCCAATTTCCGGCTGGATGCCCAAAACGGTGAAATAGTTGGGAGAGACAACATCGTCCAGCACGAAGCGTGTCTCGCTGCCCAAAAGCAGTATCTTTGCGTGCCGCGCGTAGGCGAGAGCCTCTTCCAGCGAGCGGCTTTGCCCGCACAGATCGCGGAAGTCGGGGTAGGAGATCGAATCGCCCGCGCCTTGTGGCGTCTTGGAGACGATTTGTACCAGACGTTCCGGCTCCCAGGCCGGCCAGGAGCGCAACAGAGCCGCTTCAGCCACGCTGAAGACCGCGGTATTGACGCCTATGCCGAGCGCGAGCGTCAGGGCAGCGACGGCGGTGAAACCGGGGTCCTTGGCCATCGTGCGCAGGGCGTAGCGCACATCCGCGCGCAGATCGTCCCACAGGCGCAGGCCGAGCGAGGCGCGCATTGCCTCCTTGTGAACTGTAACTGCTCCCAGCTCGATGCGGGCGCGGCGAGCGGCTTCGGCAGGCGCGTGCCCGGCGCGGATCAGGTCGGCGGTCAGTTGCTCGAGGTGGAAAGCCAACTCCGCCTCCATCTCCGCTTCCAGACGGTTGCGGCGAACCACGGAGCGCAGCCAGGAGCGGGATTGGGCGAAAAAGCGGTCGACGATACTGCGCAAGCTCATTCTTCTTTCCTCGATTCCCTTCCTCACTCGTGCCGCAAAGCCTGCATCGGCTGGACACCCGCGGCCCGGCGCGCAGGAATCCAACTAGCGGCCAGCGCGACCGCCAGCAGGATCAGGATGCTTGCCGACAGGGTGAGAGGGTCATGGGGCTGAATGCCGTAGAGCATCGACTTGACCAGCCGGGTGAGGGCTAGCGCCGCGGCCAATCCTGCGACAATTCCCGCCATGGTAAGCCAGGTGCTCTCCCGCAGGATCATGCCGCGCACCTCCGCGGGCTGCGCACCCAATGCGAGGCGAATGCCGATCTCGTTGGTGCGGTTGGCGACCGAATAGGCCATGATGCCGTAGATGCCCACGCAAGCCAGGGCTAATGCCAGGATGCCAAAGCCCGCCGTCAGCGCAGCAAAGGTGCGCTCGATCTGCACGCTGGCGTCAATCTGCTCCCGCTGGGTGCGGATGTCGACCATGGGCAGATCGCGGTCGGCCTGTTGCACGACTCGCCGCAATGCGGGCACAAGAGCTGCGGGTTCAAGCTGGGTGCGGATGGCATAGGTCATGCCTCCGACATTCGGCTGTTGCAGATAGGGCATGAAGAACTGGGGCGGAGGGTCGTCGCGGAGATTCGCGTAGTGCGTATCGGCGCAGACGCCGACAATCTGCACCCATCCTTGTTTCTCATCCGAGGTTCGGAAGCGCTTTCCGACCGGGTTCGTATTCGGAAACCGCTTTTTGGCAAGAGACTGATTGACGACGGCCACCTTCTGCGAGCTTGCGGTGTCCTGCGGACCGAAGCTGCGCCCCTCCAGGATAGGAATGCCCATCGTGCCGAAAAATGAATTGCCGACAACATTCACGAACTCGTACTCGGCCTGCCCGCGATTCACGGAGTTGCTCTCACCCTCCGGAGAGAAGCCGGCATTCGACATGCTATCCGCGATGTACGACATCTGGGCCGGCGCAACGGCCTCCACGCCGGGCAAAGCAGCAAAGGACTCTTCGAGCCGCTGGTGCAGTTGCACATCCTTGCCCTCCGCGTAGCGCTTGGCCGGAGGGTTGATGGCAAAGAGCATCAAATGGTCCGTTCTGAAGCCCACATCCACCGAGTCGAGGGCGAAGAGGGTCCGCAGAAACAGCCCGGCACCCACTACCAGGAGTGTAGAAAGCGCGATTTGAAAGGCAACGATGGCCTTGCCGCCCAGCCCCTTGCGGCGCCGCGTCGCGGTTTGCGCACTCTCCTGCAGGCTGCTGCTCACCTCAGCGCGCGCTGCCATCCAGGCTGGAGCCAGCCCAAAGACAAATCCCGTAAGGAGGGTCACGCATGCCGCGAATCCGAAAACTCCCCAGTCGAAGGGTACACTGAGGCCGGTGAAATCCCAAGGATTGGATATCAGCCGGGGTATTGCGCTGCGGCTCAGGTAGCCAAGCAGCAGCCCCCCCAATCCGCCGATCACCGCCAGGAGCAGACTTTCAGTGAGCAACTGGCGCAAGACGCGGGATCGGCCGGCGCCGAGAGCCAGTCGCACGCTCATCTCCCGCTGCCTCTGCGCTCCGCGCGCCAGCAGCAGGTTGGCGATATTGGCGCAGGCCAGCAGCAGCACAAGCCCGGTGAACCCCATCAGCATGAACACAGGCTTCTTGAAGATCCCCTCGGAAAGGTGCAGGCCGCGGCTGCCATCGGCGAGCACCAAATGGGGTACGGTCTCGCCCGGCTTTACCGTCATGGTGCCGCGAACGATGGCCGCCAGTTGCACGTTGAGAGCGGCCTCCGCTTCGGAGTCCCTCACGCCCGGCGTGGCGCGGCCCATGATGTTCAGCCACCAGAGGTCCGCATCTTCCAGAAGCGATTTGCTGCCCTTGGGATCGACCAGAGGCTGAAGGCTGAGGGGTACAAAGATCTCCGGCGATGTCTGCACCCCTTTTGCGCCCGTAAAGCCACGGGGATTAACGCCCACAATCGTCAGCGCAACCTGATTGAGGATGATCGTTTGGCCCAGCGCCGTGGGCGAACGGGAGAATTCCCGTTCCCAAAGGCCATCGCTGATGACGGCGACCGCGCCGGAACCGGGCACGGCATCGTCCGTTGGCTCAATGCCCCGGCCCAACTGCGGGCGTACACCCAGCCCCGAGTAGTAGTTGCCCGAAACCATCTCCGCCTGCACGCGCTGCGCATCACCGCGGACGGTGGCGTTCATGCTGTCGAGCTTGAAGGCGAACAGGTCCTGCATCCAGCGGTTGTGGCCGCGCAATTCCAGGTAAGCCGGATAAGAGAAAACCGGGGACACCATTCCTTCTGCTGACGAATCGAACTCTCCCCAGAAACTATGCACCGCCTGGCGCCCGTTCCCAACCCACCCCAACAGGCGCAGTTGTTCCGGGTGAGGCACGTCGAGCCGGTCGTAGAGCAGGCTTTTGGCAATAGAAAAAATGGCTGTATTCGCGCCGATGGCCAGCGCCAACGAGGTCGCCGCAATCGCGGTGAAGCCAGGGCTCTTGCGCAGGATGCGCACGCCGTAGCGCAAGTCGGCCCGGAATTCGTCCCACCAGCTCAGGCCGAGCGAGGCGCGCATGGCCTCCTTATGGACTATGACCGCGCCCAACTCGACGCGGGCGCGCCGAGCCGCTTCGGCAGGCGAATGACCGGCGCGGATGAGATCGGCGGTCAGTTGCTCCAGATGGAAAGCCAACTCCACCTCCATCTCCGCTTCCAGACGGTTGCGGCGAACCATGGCGCGCAACCACGACCGCGCTCGCGCACCCATCGAAGCAAACCACAGCCCCACCCTCATGCCACCCCCCTATTCCCTGTTCCCTGCTCCCTATTCCCTGCCTCACTCATGCTTCCTCCGGCGTGGTGCGAAGGATGGAGCCGATGATGCCGGCCATGCGGTTCCACTTTTCGGTTTCTTGGCCCAGGCGCTCGCGGCCCACCGCGGTCAATCGGTAAAACTTGGCGCGGCGGTTGTTCTCGCTCTCGCCCCATTCGCTGGCGATGGCGCCCTGGTGTTCCAACCGGTAAAGCGCCGGATAGAGCGAACCCTGCTGGATCACCAGTTCCTCGCCCGAAATCTGCTGGATGCGGAGCAGCACGCCATAACCGTGCAGCGGCCCCAGCGAGACCGCCTTCAAAATCAACAGGTCCAGCGTGCCTTGCAACAGGTCGATCTGCCTCTCTTGCGCCATCGCCTTCTCCTCGACGTTCTAGGAGACAAGATATCCGCGTTCTCCTAGATTGTCAAGGAGAGGGAAAATGAATATTCGGTGACGTACGGCACCAACCCATGGCGCATTATCCGTGTCACAATGTGAACTTCCACATTTTTCATATTTTCATCACACGAAGGAGTCGTGCTCATGGCAAGTCTTTCGATAGCGGAGGCGGTGCAGGCGTTGGCGACTGGGCCGCAGGTACATGCAAACCTTCAAGTTGCGCAACTGGTTGAAAGCGCATTGTTGCGCGGCGAGGCCCGCCTGGCGGCCAACGGGGCCCTGGTGGCAACGACCGCCCCGCGCACCGGCCGCAGTCCCAAAGACAAATTCATCGTGGACGACGATACGACCCATGGCCTGGTCGACTGGGGCCGGGTGAACCAGGCGATTTCGCCAGAGCGCTTCGGAGCGCTGCTCGATCGGGTCCTGCATCACATGCGCGAGCGCGACCTGTTTGTGCAGGATCTATATTGCGGCGCCGATCCGTCCTACCGGATGCCGCTCCGCGTGATCGCCGAGTACGCATGGCACGCTCTGTTTGTGCGCCAGCTTTTCGTCCGGCCGGATGCCGCCGAGTTGGCTGCGCACACGCCCGAGTTCACCATCATCGCCGCGCCCGAGTTCGAGGCCGTGCCCGAGCGCGACGGCACCCGCTCCAGCGCCTTCATCCTGGCCGACTTCACCCGTAAGATCGTGCTGATCGGCGGCACTAAATATGCCGGCGAGATGAAGAAGTCGGTCTTCGGGGTCATGAACTTCCTGGTGCCGCAGCGCGAC
Source organism: Occallatibacter sp. (assembly GCA_049515995.1). Classification (GTDB taxonomy): domain Bacteria; phylum Acidobacteriota; class Terriglobia; order Terriglobales; family Acidobacteriaceae; genus Telmatobacter. The sequence continues at coordinate 62,238 of JBEKTO010000021.1, forward strand.
GTGCTGCCCATGCACTGCTCGGCCAACGTGGGCGCGGACGGCGCGACCGCCCTGTTTTTCGGCCTCTCCGGGACCGGCAAGACAACTCTCTCCGCCGACCCGGCGCGACGACTGATCGGCGACGACGAGCACGGATGGAGCCCCTCCGGGGTCTTTAATTTTGAAGGTGGATGCTATGCGAAATGCGTGGATCTGAGCGAAGAGAAGGAGCCGCAGATCTACCGTGCGATCCACTTCGGTTCGGTGCTCGAAAATGTGATCCTCGATCCGGTCACCCGGCAGCCCGATTACACCGATATCCGGATCACGGAGAACACTCGCGCTGCCTATCCGGTCGGCTATATCGAGAATGCGGTCGTGCCTGGTGTGGGCGGACATCCCCACAACGTGATGTTTCTCGCGGCGGACGCCTTTGGCGTGCTGCCGCCCATTGCGCTTCTGACTCCCGAGCAGGCGATGTATCACTTTTTGTCAGGCTATACGGCCAAGCTGGCCGGAACAGAAGCTGGTATGGGGTCCGATCCGGTGCCTGAGTTTTCCGCCGGCTTCGGAGCACCTTTCCTGCCCTTGGCGCCGCGCGTCTACGCGGAGATGCTGGGCAAGCGGCTCAAGCAGCAGAACGCAGCTTGCTGGCTGGTGAATACCGGCTGGAGCGGCGGCAAATTCGGGGTGGGAAAGCGCATGAGCATCAAGATCTCGCGCGCTCTGGTCAGCGCGGCGCTGAACGGCCTGCTGGATGAGGTGGAGTTTGTCACCGAGCCTGCTTTTGGGTTGCATATTCCCGTAAGCTGCCCGGATGTACCGGCGAAGGTGCTCAATCCGCGGAACGCCTGGGCGGACAAGGATGCTTACGACCGGCAAGCCGCCGACCTGGCCGCCCGCTTTCAAGCCAACTTCGAGCGGTTCGACGCTTCGGAAGAGGTCCGCGCCGCCGGGCCGGGGAAGAGATGAAGAGCACTTCCGCCTCAACGCAAAAAGACCATGCCGTAAGGGCATGGTCTTTTTGTTCGATATTAATGCCGGCGATCACCTAATCTCCCACACAGTCACCCATGCAGTACCATCGGCCCAGCGAGGCTTAACTTCCGTGTTCGGGATGGGAACGGGTGATCCCTCGCAGTATGGTCACCGGCAAACTTGAATGGCGCTTGGCGGGTGGTTGCCCGCAGCCTGCCGCGGCGTCTCGTCGTGTTCCGGATGGTTTCTCCCGGAGGCTGTCGAGGAACGCGGACTGCAATCTGGCGCCAAAGAACTTTGCTCGTAAGAGCTGATTGCAACGAAATTGATTGGAGTTACAAGGCTTGCAAGAAGAAAGTCCGCTTACTGCGCGGAGTTAATTCTATGGACAAGCCGAACGGGCGATTAGTACTGGTAAGCTTCACGCATTACTGCGCTTTCACACCCAGCCTATCAACCAGATGGTCTTTCTGGGCCCTTCAGGG
>JBEKTO010000022.1:0-61441 GCA_049515995.1 Occallatibacter sp.
GATCTTGACTCCGGCTTGTTCCTTGCCGTTCTGCGCGCCCTCGACGACAACCAGGCGGACATCCTGAATGTGAGCTTCGGCGGTTGCGAAACCGCACTGGGAAGCTCCGGCAACCAGTACATCCTGAATCTGTGGGAACAGGCAGCGGCCCAGGGCATTTCGGTCACCGTCTCGTCGGGCGATAGCGGCTCCGCCGCATGCGACAACCTGGATACCGAGAAAGAGGCCTCGAATGGCCTGGCCGTCAATGGCCTAGCATCCACACCCTTCAATATCTCTGTCGGAGGCACTGACTACGACATTCTTTACAGCAATTTTCCAACGAGCTTTTCAACCTATGTCGATCTGACGAACACTCTGCCAAAGCATCGCAGCGCCCTCAAGTACATTCCCGAGGAGCCCTGGAACGACTCCACATTATTGAATACCGACATTGCTTCAAACTACACCGATACACAGGACATGAATATCATTGCAGGCGGCGGGGGCATCAGTTCGGTGTACCCTGTGCCCACATGGCAGGCCAGCGTCGCTTCCGGAACCGGCCGCAACCTGCCGGATGTTTCTCTGCTCGCCGGGAACGGGGTCTACGGAGCGCTTTGGGGCATCTGCACCGACCAGGACTCGAGTGGTGCGGATTGCGCTGCCGGCGCCACAGGCAACAACTTCAATCTCACCGGCGTCGGAGGCACCTCGGCCGCGGCGCCTGCATTCGCTGGAATGCTGGCGCTGGTGAAACAGCAGACCGGCAGCCGGTTGGGGCAGGCGGATGATGTTCTCTATAACCTCGCCAAGAGCAAGTATGAGGCCGTCTTCCATGACGTGACCACCGGGGACAACTCTGTCTTTTGTGCGTTGGGCTCGCCCAACTGCACGGTGGTTTCAGCATCCCTTTACGAGTACTACATGAGCGGCTACAACGCCACTGCTGGGTATGACGAAGCCAGCGGCCTGGGCAGTGTGGACACGAGCCAATTGCTGAATAACTGGGCCGGCGCGGGCCTTATCGCCACTAATTCGTCCCTCCAGCTCAATGGCGCAACCGCCGCGCTGAATATTACCCACGGCCAGAGCGTTACCGTCTCAGCAAACGTAGCCAGTTCCGGCGGAACCCCCTCGGGCAATATCGCATTGGTAGACAGCCTGAGTCCCGCAAATCAGCCGAACAGTGAAGGCATCGCGGGCTTCACGCTGACCGGCGGATCTGCCTCCGGCGCCACCAATTCCCTTCCCGGCGGCGCCTATGAGGTGTCGGCCCACTACGGCGGCAGCAGCACCTTTGCCGAAAGCGACTCCAACGCAATTCCGGTGACGGTCGGGGCGGAAAGCAGTACCACAACTGTCAAGGTCTCGGGGTATTATGATCCGGCAACGGGCAAGGCCGCGACCTCTCCCTATTACGGCTTCATCTACCTGATCGATGCGCAGCCCTACGGCAACAGTGCGTCGGCAGCAAACCCGAATGGCGCCGCCACCGGCACAATCACCTTCAAGAGCGGCAGCACGACACTGGGGACGGCAGCGCTTGCCAGCGACGGCATCGCTGAGTTGCAAACCGCCTCGCTCCCTGGCGGAAGCGACAGCATCACCGCGGCTTTCCCCGGCGATGCGAGTTTTCTGGCCAGCACCAGCGCCCCCGTAGCCATCAACGTCACTCCAGCGGTCACCAGCCTGGGCACTCCCTCATCTCAGCCTTTTGACACCACTGTAGGCAGCGCAGTGACCCTCAGTGTGACTCTCACTGCCGATAGCGCCGGCGCAACGCCGACGGGCACCGTGAGCTTCATGAATGGCTCGACGGCCCTTGGATCTGTCCAACTGGTCGGTACTGCCGCCACAGCCACCGCGCCTGCCGGAGGCGCGGCGAGCTTTGCCACCACAAGTCTGCCGACTGGCACCAACAGCATTTCTGCCGTCTACAGCGGCGATGGCAATTATGGCGGCTCTACTTCGCCCTCCCTTTCGGTTTTTGTCCTGAAGGTTCAAACCTCGCTAACGATGACACCCGCGTCACCCACAGCGGTGGTCAATCAGCCACTGCAAGTCACAATCACGCCCACACCTGGTGCCGGCCTCCCATTGCCAACCGGGTCGGTGACGATGTACCTGAACAGTGCTCTCACGGCTTCGGCAAACCTTGTCAATGGAGCCGCAAGCGTCACCATACCAGCTAACACTTTGCCGCTTGGGACCGACAATATTGTTGTGGAATTCAGCGGCGATAACGATTACCAACCGGCTCAAGGCATTTTACCTGTCACGGTGAATTCCTCCGGCACAATCAAGCCGACGGTGACGGTGACAGCCCCCACTTCGGCTTTGAGTCTTCCTGTTACGGTCACAGTTTCTATAAGCGGCCCGAGCGGAGACCCGGTCCCAACGGGCTCGGTATCGCTGTCGACCATCAACTACTATCAGTATTCAATGCCGCTGACGAATGGGTCTGCAACCTTCGTGATGAATAGCGGCCTCGTATTCGGCCCAAACACTCTGACTGTCACTTATCTCGGTGACTCCAACTACACCAGTGGAAGCGGGACTGCCACCGTGAATCTCGCCACGGTGCCCTATATCACCTTTGCTCCCTATAACCCGACGATTGCGGTCAATCAGCCTCTCAATATGACCGTCACAGTCGCTACCACAGCCAACGTGGCTGCGCCGACCGGCACAATCACACTTTCAAGCGGAAACTACACCTCATCGGCGGTACAGTTGACCGCAGGGGCGGCCATCTTCACGATCCCGGCGAACTCGCTGGCCATCGGAAGCGATACCCTCACTGCCACTTATAGCGGCGATGCAAACTACCTCGCCGGCAGCAACGCTGAGACCGTCACTGTTACCGCGGCTCAGATACCCGGTCTTGCACTGACTGCTACGTCGGTAACCATCGGCCCCGGCTCAGTCAGCGGCAATACCTCGACGATCACGCTGACCCCAAGCGGAGGTTTTACCGGCAGCGTAGCTCTAACTGCTGCAGTCACTTCCAGCCCAGCTGGCGCTTCGGACACGCCCACCTTGAGCTTCGGCTCGACGAGCCCGGTTTCCATCAGCGGCACCGCCGCCGGGACGGCCACCCTTACTATCTTCACCACGGCACCATCCAGCGCGGCCCTCATTGTTCCCGCACGCCCGGGAATCCGCTGGTACAACGGCGGTGCGGCACTCGCCTGTTTCCTGCTCTTTGGCGTCTCCGCACGCCGGCGGCGCCGCTGGAGGACCATGCTGGGCCTGCTCGTCCTTCTGGCATTCCTCGCGGGCAGTGTGCTCAGTTGCGGTGGTGGCGGGAGTGGCGGCGGTGGTGGCGGCGGAAACAGCAACCCGGGCACTACGCCGGGAGCCTATACCGTGACCGTAACCGGCACTTCAGGCTCGATCACCGCGACGGGCACAGTCACCCTCACCGTGCAGTAGCCTGCAACTCTCTGGCGGCCGCACCCCTTTCCACGGGTGCGGCCCCGAGGGCCAGGTGCGGCTGTGCCCCCGATCCTGAACAGTTGAGTTCGCCCATTGTTTTCGGTTCTCTTGAGCGCAGTAGAAGCTGGTCCAAAAGGGCCCCAAAACCTAGTCTCACCACCCGTTCATTTTCAGCCGGCCGCGGCGCTGCTTCCTGCTCGTCAAGAAGCTTCCCTTTCTGGACTATAAGGACGCGTTTTAGGTTGTTTGCCGGATATTGGATGGACTTCACTGGACGTATATAGACTGTTTAGATTCAATAATTGGCTGCCCCCCAGGGATTCGAACCCCGATATGCCGCTCCAGAGGCGGCTGTCCTACCATTGAACGAGGGGGCAACAAGCGCGATACACGGCGAACCTGGAGCCATGTCGGCGAGGACCACGGCGGGGAGCCGGGCGCCACAAGCCAACTTGCTTATCATAAGTGCATTCTCCGCGGTGGTCAAACCCGATGACCGTAAACGCTGCTGATGTAGAATCGGGGCTAAGCATGGAGTTTACCCTTAATCTCGCCTGGGTGGTTCTGGCGGCGCTGATGATCTGTCTCTGGCTGCGGATTGGCCCACGCCGAGACACAGACCGGCGCTTGCAGCTCGTTGCCCTGGCGGTTCTCCTGCTGATCCTCTTTCCGGTCATCTCGGTCACCGACGACCTGCTTGCGGTCCAGAATCCCGCCGAGACCGACTCCTGCATTCGCCGGGATTACGCCATCTCCAGCGCCCACTCCATCTTTCCCGCGGTCGCCGCGCTGCCTCAGCCGTTTCTTGCCGAGCTTTCCTTCAGCTTTCTGCGCTTTGCCGCGCCGGGCCATCTCCCCGCCCCGGCGGTCGACCACCCCGGCCTGGCAGGCATCCAGAACCGGCCTCCGCCGGCCGCCTGATTCCCTGCCCTGGCCCCTCCTTCATCGTTGGCCTACCTCTTTTCTGTCTCCGCCGTGCAGTTCACGGCGCAAAGGCTGTGTATGAAGCAATTCTTCCGATTCATGTCCGCTCCGGCAGTTGCCGCGCTGCTGGTGCTTGCGCCGGCGATGGTCCCGGCGCAGCAGAGCCTCACCTGGGATCAGGTGAAGGCGAAGTTCGAAGCCGCCAATCCCGCGCTAAAGGCCGACGCCCTCGGCGTGGATGAGATGAAAGCGGCGGAGATCACCGCGTTCCTGCGCCCCAATCCGCAGGTCGGTCTGTCCAGCGATGGATTACAGCTCGCGCCCCACACGGTGCCAGGCTTGGGCACGCACTGGCTGCCGCTCACCGGCGATCAGCTTGTGCCAAGCATCAACTACCTGCACGAACGCGAACACAAGCGCGAGTTGCGATTGCAAAGCGCCAAAGAGGGCACGCAAATCGCCGGCTCGGAGCACGAGGACCTCGAGCGCAACCTCCTCTTCGATCTGCGCTCGGCCTTTGTGCAAACCTTGCAGGCCAAGGCGGTGCTCGAACTGGCCAAGGCCGACCTGGCCTACTACGACAAGATCATCCAGATCAGCCGCGACCGCTTCCGCGCCGGCGACCTGGCCCAGATCGACCTGGATCGCATCGAGCTTTTGCGCGTCCAATATGAAACGGAGATCCAGGCGGCCATCGTGAACCTGCGCACGTCAAAGATCCAGCTTTTGCAACTGCTCAACGAACGCACCCCAGTGGAGCAGTTCGACGTGACCGGCCCGTTCGATTTCTCCGACACGCTCAAGCCGCTGGAAGACTTCCGCCAGATTGCTCTCGACGAGCGGCCCGATCTGCGCGCCGCCCTGGAGGCGGTTCAGCAGGCGAACACCAATCACAAGCTGGCCATTGCCAACGGTTCGGCCGATCCGACCTTGAGCACTTGGTACTCCTACAACCCCGCGTTCAACAACAACTTTGGCCGCTATACGCTCGGCGCCAGCGTGAACGTTCCGTTGCGCATCTTCGACCGCAACCAGGGCGAGAAGCAGCGCACGCAAATCGATATCGGGCGCAATCAACAGTTGACCGAAGCCACGCGGGCGCAGGTCTTCAGCGACGTCGACTCGGCCTACACGCAGGTGGAGAGCAGCGTGGCTCTGCTCCGGCCCTATAAGGCGCAGTACAAGGACCAGGCGCTGCGCGTCCGCGACACGGTGACCTACTCCTACCAGCACGGCGGCGCCTCGCTCATGGACTTTCTGAACGCCCAGAGCGATTATCGGGCCGTCGAACTGGCCTATGTACAATTGATTGGCTCTTATCTGACGGCCGCCGGACAACTGAATCTTGCTGTGGGACGCGAGGTAATCCAATGATTTCGTATTCTTTTCTGAAGCAACATCCCAAGGCATGGCTGGCTCTGGGCCTGGCCGCATCGGCGGGCCTGATTCTATCCGGCTGCAAAGGCAAGGAGCAGGGCGATGGCGCGCCGCCGGCAAACCAGCCGGTGATCCAGGTGGCCGACATGAACCTGATCACCATCGACAGCAAGGATGTGGCCAAGTTTCCGCTTTCGGCCGCGGGTCAGATCGAGTCCGCTTCCGAGCTGACGGCCACCGGCACCGTCTTTCCCGACATCTCGCGCGAGGTTCCGGTGATCTCGATGGCGAATGGGCGCGTGGTCGATATCAAGGCACGCCTCGACGACAATGTGAAGAAGGGCCAGTTGCTGCTCAAGGTCCAGAGCCCCGATATCACCAACGCCTTCGATACCTATCTCAAGGCGGCCAACGACGAGCACATGGCCGAAAAGGCCTACCTTCGCGCCGACGATCTCTTCAAGCATGGCGCCATCTCCCAGGCCATGCTGGAGGCTGCCGAGGACAGCGAGAAGGACGCCAAGGCCGACCTGACCGCGGCGGAAGAGCAGTTGAAGACCCTGGGCGTGGACAAGAGCCATCCCAGCAGCGTGGCGAATGTCTACGCGCCCATCTCCGGCGTGATCGTGGCCCAGAACGTGACCAATGCGGCAGCCGCCGGCGTCAATCTTTCCGGCTCGGCCACGGCCTTCACCATCGCCGATCTGTCCGTGGTGTGGATCGTCTGCGATGTCTACGAGAACGACATTCCCAAGCTGCAACTGGGCCAGGAAGCGAAGATCAAACTGAATGCCTTTCCCGACCGCCCGCTGACCGGTCGCATCTCCGACATCGGCCCCATCCTCGATCCCTCGCTGCGCACCGCCAAGGTCCGCATCGAGGTGCACAATCCCGGCTTCCTCAAGCTGGGCATGTTCGGCACGGCAACCTTCACCGGCAAGACGAAAGAAACCCGCACGGTCGTTCCGGCCGATGCCGTGCTCCATCTGCACGATCGCGATTGGGTCTATTTGCCAGCGGGCGGAAATCAGTTCAAGCGCACAGAAGTCCACACCGGCAAGATGCTCGACGGCAACCGCCAGGAGATTCTTTCCGGCCTCACACCCGGCCAGCAAGTGGTCACCAACGCACTGTTGCTTGAAACCGCTGGTAACCAGTAAATGATTCGTTCGCTCGTCGATTTCGCGCTGAAAAACCGTTGGCTTGTCCTCGGGGGCACGCTCGTCCTCATTGCGTGGGGCATCATCTCATTCCGGGCGCTGCCCGTCGAGGCCTACCCCGACGTCGCCAACAACTACGTGCAGATCATCACCCAGTGGCCGGGCCGCTCGGCCGAAGAGATCGAGCGCCAGGTGACCGTGCCGATCGAGATCCAGATGGCCGGCATCCCTCACCTCACCCATCTGCGCTCGCAGACGCTGGCCGGCCTCTCCAGCCTGATGCTCATCTTCGACGACGACTCCACCAGCGACGTGAACCGCGAACACGTGCTGGAGCGGCTCAATCAGGTGAGCCTGCCTGCCAATCTCGTTCCCCAGATGGGCACCGACTGGAGCCCCGTTGGCCAAATCTACTGGTACACGCTGGAAAGCACCAATCCCGCCTACGACGTAATGGAGAAGAAGTCGCTGGAAGACTGGTTCCTCGAGAAATCCTTCAAGGGCGTCAACGGCGTGGTGGATGTTTCCAGCTTCGGCGGGCCGACCAAGGAGTACCAGATCAAGCTCGACCCGGAGAAGCTGGTCTCCTATGGTCTTTCCATCGGCCAGATCGAGCAGCAGCTCGCCAACAACAATACCAACGGCGGCGGCAGCTTCATCGAGCAGGGCGCGCAGCAGATCAATGTCCAGTCGCTGGGCCTCTACAGCAGTGTGCAGGACATCGAAAACACCGTCGTCAAGACCCAGAACGGCGCGGCCATCCAGATCAAGGACATCGCCACCGTCGCGCAGGGGCCCAAGATCCGCCTGGGACAGATCGGCCGCGCCACTCACAGGCCCGACGGCACCATCGTCGACAATCCCGACACCGTCGAGGGCATTGTCCTGCTCCAGAAAGGCACCGACTCCGATCCCGTCCTGCTAGGGATTCACGAGGAGGTGAAGAAGCTCAACGACAGCATCCTGCCCAAGGGCGTCAAGGTCGTTTCCTTCCTCGACCGTTCCGATCTGGTCAAATACACGGTTGAAACCGTCGAGCACAACTTGACCGAGGGCATGATCCTGGTCTCGATCATTCTCTTTCTCTTCCTGGGCAATATCCGCGGCGCCGTCATCGTCGCCCTCACCATTCCCTTCGCGCTTCTCTTCGCCTCCATCTGCCTCGACCTCAGCCATATTCCCGCCAACCTGCTCTCGCTGGGCGCGCTGGACTTCGGCATGGTCGTCGACGGCTCGGTCATCATGATCGAGAACATGGTGCGCCACCTCGCCCAGAAGGACGACACGCGCACCGCGGCGCAAAAGATTCGCGACGCCGCCCACGAAGTGCTGCGCCCGGTCTTCTTCGCCCGCGGCATCATCATCACCTCCTACCTGCCCATCTTTACCTTGCAGGCCGTCGAAGGCCGCCTCTTCAAGCCGATGGCCTGGACGGTCTGCTTCGCCCTGCTGGGTGCGCTGGTCTTCGCCATCGCCGTCGCGCCGGTGATGGCCAGCCTGCTCTTCCGCAAGGGCGCCAAGGAATGGCAGAACCCCATCATGCAGTGGCTCACCGGCCACTATCGCACCGCCGTGCGCGCCGCCATCGTGCATCGCAACGTGACCCTCGGCGTCTGCAGCGTTCTCTTTGCCATCGCCATCTATCTCACCGTCGGCGGTCCCATCGGCTCGGAGTTCCTGCCTCACCTCGACGAAGGCTCCATCTGGGTGCGCGGCACGCTTCCGCCCAGCGAAGGCCCCACCTCCAGCATCGACTTCACCAACAAGGCCCGCCTGGTCATGGCCTCGTTCCCCGAAGTGACGCAGGTGGTCAGCCAGACCGGCCGTCCCGACGACGGCACCGATACCGCCGGCTTCTTCAACACCGAATACTTCGTCGATCTCAAGCGCAAGGAGCAGTGGCGTCCCGTCTTCCACCAGAACAAGGAAGAACTGATCGCCGCCATGGACAAGGAGCTCTCGCGCTTTCCGGGCGTCCTCTGGAACTACTCCCAGCCCATCAGCGACAACATGGAGGAGGCCGTCTCGGGCGTGAAGGGTGAGCTGGCCGTCAAGCTCTACGGCGACGATCTGCGCACGCTGGAGAAACGAGCCGAAGAGATTCAGTCTCAGATGGCCTCGGTCAAGGGAATCGAGGATTTGGGCATCTTCCGCATCGTCGGCCAGCCCAACCTCAACTTCAAGGTCGACCGCAGGGCCGCCGCGCGCTGGGGCATCAACGTGGCCGACATTCAGGATGCCGTGCAGACCGCCGTCGGCGCCAATGCGGTCACGCAGGTGCAGCAGGGCGAGGCCCGCTACGACGTCACCCTGCGCTATCAGCAGCCCTTCCGCGACACCCGCGAAGCCATTGCCAACGTCCGCTTGCTTGCGCCTTCGGGCGAGCGGGTCTCCCTGGCCCAGTTGACCAAAGTCTCCACCGACGACGGCGCCGAGGAGATCAACCGCGAGGGCGGGCAGCGCTTTATCGCGATCAAGTATTCGGTGCGCGGGCGCGACCTGGGCTCTACCGTCGAGGAAGCCATCGCCAAGGTCAACAAGAACGTCCTGCTCCCGGCAGGCTACCACCTGGAGTGGGCCGGCGAGTACGAAAGTCAGAAGCGCGCCAACAAGCGCATGGCCATCGTCGTTCCGGTCACCGTGCTGGCCATCTTCCTCATCCTCTACACCATGTTCCGCTCGTACAAGTGGGCCACGCTCATTCTGGTCAGCGTCATCATGGCTTCCATCGGAGGACCGCTCGCGCTCTTCCTCACCCACACCAACTTCTCGGTCTCATCGGCCGTGGGCTTCCTGGCGCTCTTCGGCGTCTCGGTGGAGACGGGCGTCATCATGATCGAGTTCATCAACCAGTTGCGCGCGCGGCGCAAGGGCATGGAGGTCTCCACCGAGGAGCACATCGTGGAAGCCGCCGTCGAGGGCGCCGTCCTCCGCCTGCGTCCGGTGATGATGACCATGCTGGTGGCCACGCTGGGCCTGTTGCCGGCCGCGCTCTCTCACGCCATCGGCTCCGACTCGCAACGGCCCTTCGCCATCGTCATTGTCGGCGGGCTGCTGGCCAACCTCGTGATCGGCGTCTTCCTGCTGCCCACCCTTTATGTCTGGATCGCCCGCGAGGACGACGTGCTGCCAGCCGTCGAAACCACCGAAGACTTCTAAGCCTCTGACCACAGTTGACGGTTCAACTTGGGGTGCCCCAGGTCCCGCTTTGGGGACCTGGGACCGGAGGGCGCTCTCCTGCTTCGCGCGAGATCACGCAAGGTCGAAGCGGTCAAGGTCCATCACCTTGCTCCAGGCCGCGACAAAGTCCCGCACAAACTCGTGCTGCCCGTCGCTGCTCGCATAGACTTCAGCGATGGCCCGGAGCTGGGAGTTCGAACCGAAGACAAGATCGACGACGGTGCCGGTCCACTTGAGATTCCCGGTCGCCCGATCGCGCCCCTCCAACACGCCCTCCGATGCAGCGGACTTCTGCCACTTCGTGTTCATGTCGAGAAGATTCACGAAGAAATCGTTGGTCAATGCTTCGGGCCACTTGGTGAAAACGCCATGCTTGGACTGCCTGAAGTTCGCATTCAGCGCGCGCAGGCCGCCAATCAGAACCGTCATCTCGGGAGCGGTCAGCGTCAGCAGGTTTGCCTTGTCCACCAGCAGTTCAGCCTCCGATCCCTCGAACCCCTTCCTGAGGTAATTGCGGAACCCGTCCGCGGCCGGCTCCAGCACGGCAAACGAGTGCACATCGGTCTGCTCCTGGGATGCATCCGTGCGCCCTGGAGAGAAGGGAACCTTCACGTCGTGGCCGGCTTTCTTTGCAGCTTCCTCGACGGCTGCGCACCCGCCCAGTACGATCAGGTCAGCCAGAGAGACCTTCTTCTCACCGGCCTGGTTGCCATTGAAATCCTTCTGGATCGCCTCCAGCGTCTGAAGAATCTTGGCCAGTTTGGCCGGCTCGTTCACTTCCCAATCCTTTTGCGGTTCGAGGCGAATGCGCGCCCCGTTGGCCCCGCCGCGCTTGTCGCTGCCGCGGAACGTTGAAGCCGACGCCCAGGCCGTCGTGACCAGGTGGGAAATGGAAAGTCCAGAAGCCAGGATCTTCGCCTTCAGGACGGCAATCTCCTCGTCCCCGATCAATTCATAATCCACTGCGGGAACGGGGTCCTGCCAAATCAGCGGCTCCTTGGGAACCAGCGGGCCAAGATACCGCGCGACCGGCCCCATGTCGCGGTGCGTCAGCTTGAACCACGCGCGGGCAAAGACATCCGCGAATTCATCCGGATGCTCGTAAAAGCGCCGTGCGATCTTTTTGTATTCCGGGTCGGCGAGCAGGGAAAGATCCGTGGTCAGCATGGAGGGCGCGTGACGCTTGGACGGGTCGAAGGCATCGGGCGCCGTGCCTGCGCCTGCATCGCCCTTCGGCTTCCACTGATATGCGCCGGCCGGGCTCGTGGTCAGTTCCCACTCATACTTAAACAAGTTCTCGAAGTAGTCGTTACTCCACTTCGTCGGCGTGGAGGTCCAGATGACTTCGAGGCCGCTGGTGATGGTATCCTTGCCAACGCCGGTGCCGTAGCTGTTTTTCCAGCCCAACCCCTGCTCCTCGATCGGAGCGGCCTCTGGCTCAGGCCCTACATGGCTGGCAGGCGCTGCGCCGTGGGTCTTGCCGAAGGTGTGGCCGCCCGCAATCAGCGCCACCGTCTCTTCGTCATTCATCGCCATGCGGCTGAACGTCTCGCGGATTCCCTTCACTGCCGAGAGCGGATCGTGATTGCGGTTGGGGCCTTCCGGATTCACGTAGATCAGGCCCATCTCGGTGGCGGCGAGTGGATTTGCGAGTTCCTCGGCAGGCCTGTGGGCCAGCCAGGCTTTCTCGTTACCCCAGTTCACGTCCTCCTCCGGCTCCCAGATGTCCACGCGCCCGCCGCCGAAACCGAAGGTCTTCAATCCCATCGAATCCAGCGCCACGGTGCCAGCGAGAACGATCAGGTCGGCCCAGGAAAGCTTCCGGCCGTACTTCTGCTTGATCGGCCAGATCAACCGGCGCGCCTTGTCGAGGCTCACGTTGTCCGGCCAACTGTTGAGGGGAGCAAATCGCTGCGCTCCGGCACCCGCGCCGCCGCGGCCATCGTCGATACGATAGGTGCCTGCGCTATGCCACGCCATGCGGATGAAGAACGGCCCATAGTGGCCGTAGTCCGCGGGCCACCACTCCTGCGAGGTCGTCATCAGGGCACGGAGGTCCTTGATTACGGCCTCCAGGTCGAGGCTCTTGAACTCCTCGGCGTAGTTGAACGCCTCGCCCATGGGATTGGACAGTTGCGAGTGCTGGCGCAGAATCTTCAGGTTCAGTTGATTGGGCCACCAGTTTGCGTTCGTTGAGCTTCCAGCCGCTGTGTGATTCAGAGCGCCACTCGAGAACGGGCACTTTGTTTCTTCTGACATGATTCTCTCCTTCGGAGCGCCGCCAGTCGTGTCAGGCGTTCAGACATGGGTGCGGCTCCTTGGTTTCCGTTTGAATGATCCGATTGAATCTTCTGTCTCAACGTAGGTCTTCGGTATCCGGTTTGCGAGGCACAGGTCAATTTCCCGGTGCCATCATACGCCCATTTCATAAAGCTAGCCGCTCTGCAACGATAAGTGAAATCAATTGTTTCTACGATGACGATTGTTCTACTCTATGATGGAATCGAACAGAATCCAACGGGACGGCAGATGAATCTACAGGAACTTCGTTATCTGGCAGCCGTGGCCGAGCACCGCCATTTTGGCCGCGCCGCCGAGGCTTGCAACGTGAGCCAGCCGACACTGAGCAGCCAAATCCGCAAGCTGGAGGACGAGCTCGGCGTCACTCTGGTGGAGCGGACCAACAAGCGCGTGGACATGACGCCGGTGGGCGGCCAGATTCTGCTCCATGCGCAGCGCGCGCTGGCCGAAACCGGGCAGATGGAGGCCGTGGCGCGGGCCGCGCGGGACCCTTTGGTGGGGCCGCTGAAGCTGGGCGTGATTCCCACCCTCGCTCCCTACCTGATGCCGTTGATTCTGAAACCGCTGCGCCAGTCCTATCCGGGGCTGACCATCGAGCTGTGGGAAGATCAGACCCGCTCGCTAATCGACGGCCTGCGCAACCACCGCCTGGACGCGGCGCTGCTCGCCACGGCGCCCGACGCGCCCGAGATCACTGAGATTGCGCTCTTCAATGAGCCCCTGCTGGCCGCTCTGCCTCCCGATCACCGGCTGGCCACGGCGGGAACCGTGAAGGAAGAAGATCTGGCCGGGGAACTGCTGGTCCTTGCCGAAGGCCACTGCCTGGCCAACCATGCATTAGCCGCCTGCGGCGGCAAAAGCTCGCCGCCAAAGAACGGATTGCAGGGCGGAATGCAGGCCGCGACCCTGGAGACGCTGGTGAACCTGGTGGCTGCCGGCTATGGAGCCACGCTGATTCCAGCCCTGGCCGCCGGCTCGCTAGGCCAGCGCGGCATTGCCGTGCGGCCTTTGGCCGGCCATTCCTTCAGAACCATCCGCCTGGCCAGCCGGCCAGGATTTCCCCGCCCGCAGGCCCTCCGCGCTCTGGAGAAAGTGATCCGGAAGGCCATCCGGCCGCATGAGTAAGCAACGGGCGCCCAGGCCTCGATGCTGAGACCTTGAAACCCCCTCTGTCGCGTCCTTTACTCCTCGCGCAACACTTCCAGCGGCCTTAGCCCGAGAATCCGGTAACTCGCGATCCAGCCCGTGGCCGTGGCCAGCACCGCCGTCCCCAGCAGCGCAACGAGGGTTGCGGTCCACTCGATATGGAAGTTCACTTCGAGCTTGTGCAACAGCACCCGCGTCAGCAGATTGGCAAAGACCACGCCGACCGATCCGGCCAGCAGCCCGAGTACGCTGAACTCGACGCTGAAGGTGCGCACAATCCGCATCCGCGTGGCGCCCAGCGTCTTCAGCACCACCGCCTCCCGCATCCGGCGGAAGCGCGTACTGGCAATGCTCGAGGCCAGAATCGTCAGCCCGGCAAAGATCGAGAATCCCGCCAGAAAACGCACCACAAACGTGATCTGATCGACGACGCTCTCAATCCGCGTGAGCACATCGGCCAGATTGATCACCGTCACCGTGGGATAAGCGGCAAAGAGCGCCCGCTCCATCGCCGCCACCTGTTTGGGATCGACGTGCGCGCCGCCGTACCACGTGGCCGGTTGATCCTTGAGCTGGCCGGAGGGCAGCACAAATTCGACCCGCGAGCCCAGGTGCTGTCCGTCGCCCCGGTAAATCGCGGCAACCTTCAGCGCCCGCACTTGGCCGCCCACTTCCAACTCCACCGCCGAGCCCACGCCCAGGTGCAGCCGCTGGGCCGCGCCTTCGCCCACGGCCATCTCCGCCGCGCCCGCGTCCTTCCACCACTGGCCCTGGGTCAGCTTGTCGCCCGCCGGCGGCGCATCGGCCCAGCTCAACTCGGCATGTTCCAGCATCCGGCGCGGAAAATGCTGGCCTTTCAGCTGATCCAGAGGCTTGCCGTTGAGCGAAACAAAACGGCCCGGCACCACCGGCATCAGGTCCAGCGCCTGGTTCACGCCCGGCTGATGCGCAAAGAATTCCTTCACCCCGGCGACCTCGTCGGTGGTCACATCCACCAGGAAGATATTGGGCAGCTTGGGCGAAGCGGTCTCGCGCAGATCGCGCAGGAGAGCCGCCTGCATCAGATAAACCGCCAGGATGAGCATCACGCCCGTTCCCAGCGCCGCCAGCACCGCGGCCGACTGGTTGCCCGGCCGGTAAAGATTGGCCAGCCCGTGGCGCAGCGACGAAGGCAGCCGCAGCCGCACGCGGTTCAGCACAAAGCGCAGCGTCCGTAGCGCAACCCACGCCAGCAGCAACAGAACCAGCAGCGCGCCCGCGAACAGGAAGGCAAACCAGCCGCCGACCTTGGCCGAGTCGGAGAGCGCCCAGGCGATGCCGCCCAGCGCCGCAATCACCACGATCGAGAGTGCCAGTTGCAGCCGCCGCGCCCACCAGCGCGCAAACCACGCGCCGATGCCCTCCGGTCCCTGCTCCACCAGCCTGCGCAACACCAGCACCGGGCGCACCGCGCGCACGTCCAGCAGCGGCGGCAGGCAAAACAGCAGCGTGGTCAGCAGTCCCGTGCCCAGCCCGGCCGCAATCGACCGCCAGGGAAATTCGAGCGTGGCGTGAACCGGCAGCAGCTTGCCGAAGACCGCCGGCAGCGCGGCCATCACGCCCACGCCCAAAATGCCTCCGGCCAGCCCCAGCCCCAGCGTCTGCAAAAGGAAGATGCGCAGCAGATCGGCCGAGCCCGCGCCCACGGCCTTCAAAATGGCCAGCATGTCCATGCGCTGTTCCAGGTGGGCATGCATCGCCATGGCCACGCCGATCGCCCCCAGCACCATCGCCACCAGGCAGATCAGGCTCAGGATCGCGGTCGAGTTGTCCAGCCCCTGGGTGAGCGCGGGATTGCCTTCCCGAAAATCCATCACCTGCGCGTCGGGCAGCGCCGCCTCCAGTTGCTTGCGCACCGCCGCCGCATCGGCTCCGGCAGAAGCGCCCGTGGGCTGCTTGTCCGGCAGCTTGACCAGCAGGCGCTCGCTCACCCGGCTGCCCGGCGCCAGCAGGCCGGTGCGCTTGAGCGCCGCCTGGGAGATCATCACCCGCGGCCCCATGCCCACGCCGGCCGTGATGCGATCCGGCTCCTGCTTCAACATCGCCGCAATCCTGAAGCTTCGGCCGCCCAGCCGCAGCGTCTGGCCCACCCGCGCATTCAGGCGGATCAGAAACTCCTCCGCCACCACCGCCGAGTCCCCCTCCAGAGCTTGCCGCAAGCTCATCGCCGGCTCCAGCTCGGCGCTCCCATAGTAGGGATATTCCGCGGGATCGACGGCCTTGAGCGAAACCAGCAGCGGCACCGGATCGGGCGGCGCCGAGGCCATCGAAATGGTCTCTGTCACCCAGGTCGAACGCATTCCCGGCTGCAGGATTGCCGCAACCTTGGTCTTTTCCTCGGCCGTGGGCTCGTGAAAGATGCGCGCGCTCAAGTCCCCTGCCATCAACGACCTGGATTCAGTACTTAAAGTCCTCCTGAAGTTCTCGCTGAAGCCCCGCACGCCCACCAGCGCGGCAACCCCCACCGCCACCGACAACACCACAAAGCCGAACTTGCCGGGCGCGGACTTCAGGTCCCGCCAGCCGATGGCCCCGGCACGCTTCCAGCTCAGCGCACGCTTAGCCATTCTGCGCCTGCTCCGCCACCGCGGCCGTAAAGGGCAGCGTATCTTCCACCACCATCCCGTCCTTGAGCACGATCTTGCGATCGGCGCGGCTGGCTACTTCGGGATCGTGGGTCACCAGCACCAGCGTCGTTCCAGCCTTTTTGTTCCGCTCCAGCAGCAAGTCCAGCACCAGCCGCCCGTTGGCCGAGTCCAGGTTGCCCGTGGGCTCGTCGGCCATCACGATGGGCGGCTCCACCACGAAGGCCCGCGCCAGGGCCACGCGCTGCTGTTCGCCGCCGGAGAGCTGCACCGGGTAGTGGTCCACGCGCTCCGCCAGACCCACTTCGTCCAGCAGCTTCCGCGCCTGCTTCAATCCGCTTCCGTCCACGTTCAGTTCATACGGCAGCAGTACGTTTTCCAGGGCCGTCAGCGTGGCGATCAGTTGGTAGGACTGGAAAACAAAGCCGATCTTGGTGCCGCGCACCGACGCCAGCTCCGCCTCGGCCAGATTGTGGATCGGAACCCCATCGAGCCAGATTTCGCCGCTGCTGGGCGTATCGAGCCCCGCCAACAGGCCCAGCAGCGTGCTCTTTCCGCTGCCGCTGGCGCCCACAATGGCCACAAACTGGCCGGCGGGAATCGTGAGCGAGATTCCCTTCAGAATCTCAATCCGCCGCGCGCCGTTCTGAATCCACTTCTTCGCGTCCCGAACCTCAATCACTCGCCCGCCTCCAAGTCCCTATTCCCTGTTCCCTGTTCCCGTTCCCTGCACTTCGCTACACTGTTTCTGTGGACGTTCGCCGCTCGCTGATCGTTTCTTTTTTGCTGATGCTTCTGGCCGGCCCTCTGGCGGCAGCCAGCCGCCCCTTGCTGGTCTGCTATGGCGACAGCATCACCGCCGGCTATGGCTTGCAAACCGGCCAGGCCTTTCCCGACGCCCTGCAGCGCGACCTGGACCGCCGCGGCTACCACTATGAAGTTTCAAATCAGGGCACCAGCGGCGCCACCACCAAGGACGCGGTCGCCGGCCTGCGCTCCATCCTGCAAATGCACCCCGCCATCGTGATCGTCGAATTTGGCGGCAACGACGGCCTGCGCGGTCTGCCGCCGGCCGAGACCCGCCGCAACCTCGACCAGGTGCTGACCGCTCTCGAAAACGCGCACATCAAGATCCTGTTCGCCGGCATCACTCTCCCGCCCAACTACGGCAACGACTACATCCGGCAATTCGAGCAGGTCTTCCGCGACCTGGCTCAAAAACACCGCGCCGCCTTCGTGCCCATGCTCTACAAAGACCTGATCCACGTGCCCGGCACGATCCAGCCCGACGGCATCCATCCCACCGCCAAAGGCTCCGAGATCATCGCGCGGACGCTGCTGCCGGCTCTCTTGCCGCTGCTGCGGTAAGGGAATAGGGAGTAGGGAATAGGGAGTAGGGAATAGGGAATAGGAAAAACAGTCCCGTGCCCCCTCCTTGCGGCTTTCTTCTGCCGCAAGGGTGGGATGGAACAGAACACTTTGTCCTTTGCAGCCAGTAGAGGCTAGGATCTCTACTGGGCCATCTGTTCCCTGTTCCCTGCCTCACCCCATCACTACGACCGGCTGAAACAGCGTTCCCGCCACGCGCTTGGCAACCCCCACCAGCTCGCGCTGCCCGGCAAAGACTTTGACCAGCGGCGCACGGGAAAACTCCGGCAGATTGGCCTGCGCGCCGTTGCGCAGACGCCCCAAAGCCACCGCATCGCCGGTAACGGAAGGCATCTCCGGCAAAAGATTGCGCGGATGGAGGCACAGCCTCTCGAGCGCTTCCATGTTTCCTGCCAAAACAGCAAGCTCCTCCAGCGTATGCGCCTCGTCAAGCGTGAAAACGCCGGCCTGGGTCCGCCGCAACTGGCTCAAATGCGCCCCGCAGCCCAAATCCTGGCCCAGTTCGTGGGCCACCGAGCGCACATATCCGCCCGCGCTGATGCTCATCGTGAAGCTGGCCTCGGCGTCCTCCAGCGCTGCGATCTCAAAGGAAGCAATACGGACGGTAGCCGGCTTGAGTTCCACCGGCTTGCCCTCGCGGGCCAGTTTGTAGGCGGGCTTGCCGCCGATCTTTTTCGCGGAGAAGGACGGCGGCATCTGCTGCATCTCGCCGTGGAAGCGGGCAGCCGCCTCTCGGATTCGCTCCAGTGTCAGTGGGGGGTCCAAAACCGCGCAGCGGTCCGGCCCAGCGGCCTCGCCCTCGGCGTCATAGGTGTCGGTCGCAAATCCGAAGCGGATCGCTCCGGAATAGCTCTTTTCGGCGGAGGAAAAATATTGCGCCAGGCGGGTAAACTTGCCCAGCAGCAAAGGCAGCACGCCGGTCGCCATGGGGTCCAGCGTGCCCAGGTGGCCGATGGAGCGCTCACCGGTGATCTTGCGCAGCTTTCCCACCACGTCGTGGCTGGTCATGCCGCCTGGTTTGTCGATGACTAGAAGCCCATTCACCTCACTACTCTAGCCGAAGGGGGGCACTGCTCACAGCGTGCCCAATCACACGGTATCCAGTCACAGCCCGCCAGAGTTGGACTGCCGCACTAGCGAGAGGAACTCCGCCCGCGTCTCTTTCTGGCGGAAGCAGCCCACCATGGCCGAGGTCACCGTGGAGGAGTGCTGCTTCTCGATGCCGCGCATCATCATGCACAGGTGCCGCGCCTCCACAACCACGCCCACGCCCTGCGGCTGGATCGCCGACTCGATCGCGTCGGCAATCTGCCGGGTCAGCCGCTCCTGCACCTGAAGCCGCCGCGCAAAGACCTCGATCAGGCGCGGAATCTTGCTGAGCCCGATGACCTTTCCCTTGGGGATATAGGCCACGTGCACCTTGCCGAAAAAGGGCAGCATGTGATGCTCGCAGAGCGAGAACATCTCGATGTCCTTGACGATGACCATCTCGTCGTAGTCCACGTCGAAGAGCGCCCCGCGCAAAATCCTGGTGGGGTCCTCGTCGTAGCCCTTGGTCAAAAAGGCCATGGATTTTTCCACGCGGGCCGGTGTCGCCAGCAATCCGTCGCGGCTGGGGTCCTCGCCCAGCCGGCTCAGAATCTCGCGATACATCTCCTGGGTGCTGAACTCGCTCAGCCCTTCGTCAATTCCAACTGCCCTGCGAACGGACTTGCTCACTGCAATCGGCTGCGCCATGGTCCTCATCCTCCCGCCCTGGGGAATAGGGCGAACTCTGCTTTTGGTTCAACAATCTGTCCTTCTGTGCAGCCGATGAAAGCCCGTCATCCTGAGCGGCCAATGAAAGTCTGTCATCCTGAGCGGAGCCTGGCGCGTACTTTGCGCCAGGCGCAGTCGAAGGACCTGCGGTTGTCTTCGTCGCTCCTCAAGCCCACTCAAAACAGCAACTCACTCGCCAAAACACTGGAAGAAGTTGTTCTCCGTCTCTTCCACGCGCACAGACTCCAACTCGCCGGCCGGCAGTGCGTCCTTCAACAATCCGAAGACCGTCCTACAAAGATTCTCCGTGGTCGGCACCCGATTCACAAACAGCGGATCGAGATTCAGATTGGTGTGATCAAACCGGTCGATCGCGCGGGCTCTCACCGCTTCGTCCAGCGCCACCAGATTCACCACCATGCCGGTCTGCGCATCCACCGCTCCGCCCACCAGCACCTCGACCACGTAGTTGTGCCCGTGGCCGTGGGGATTGTTGCACTTGCCATACGCCGCCCGGTTCTCCTCGGCTGAAAGCTCATCCGAGTGCAGCCGGTGGCTGGCGCTGAGCATGTAGCGGCGGCCAAAATAAGCCTTCACGCTTCACCTCGGTATTCGGCAAAGATCTCCGGCGTCTCGTAGACCCTGACACAGCTGAGCCGCGCGCCTCCCGCCCCGGCAATCGCCGGCTCCAGCCGCTTCCAGGCCGAAATCGCGATGTTCTCCGTGGTCGGAATCAGCTTTCCCTCGGCGAACTCCGGCGTCTCCAGGTTCAGGTGGCGATGATCGTAGGCGGCCAGCACCTCGCGCTCGATCGCGTCCTTCAACCACTTCAAATCGACCACAAAGCCGGTCACCGGGTCGGGCTCGCCGGCCACCGTAACCTCCAGCGTGTAGTTGTGCCCGTGGCCGTTCCGATTCGCGCAGCGTCCAAAGACCTGCTCGTTCTTCTCCGCCGGCCAGGCCGGGTCCCAGTAGTAGTGCGAAGCGGAAAAGGTAGCCCGCCGCGTGAGAAAGATCATTCTGTTCCCTCACTGGAGAAGATGATCGAGCCCTGGCAAAGGCTTCATGCGATGCAGAGCTGATTTCACATCATCAAAACAGCCGCCAGTCCCACCGCAGGGGTTCAACCCGCGTAGCTGCGTCCCTTCCAGCTTACCTGCTTCAGCACTTTGTGCTGAAACCAGCTCCGGTAGAGCAACACCACAAAGAGCGGCAATCCCACGGGCGCGAGGGCGCAATCCACAAAGGGGAAGTTGGACTTGGCCACGCGCGCGTAGAACCGGACCAGCGTGCGTACCCACAGCAGCGCCAGCACCCATCCGGCGCCAAGCCACTGCAACGAGTGCACGGCAAAGCGCGCATTCCACAGCACCGCCGTCAGCACCGGCAGCCCGACCAGCAGCGCAATATCGAGCGCCCGCCAAAGCGCCAGCGCCAGCGAGTTGTCGAAGAGCAGCGCCAGATTCTTGGTCCAGCCCTCGATCAGGTCCGCCGTCGTGCGATACATGCGCGTGGCCACCTGCTCCTCGGCATAGCGGAAGCGCAGCCCCACCTTGCGCCGCTTGGCCAGGAAAGCCAGTTCCACGTCTTCGAGCACCTTCTCTGCGACGCTGGCGTGGCCGCCCACGCGCCGGTATGCCTCCCGCTCCACCAGAAGAAACTGTCCGTTGGCCGCGGCGATGCGCTGGTTCGGGTCGGAAACCTTGGCGGGCGGATAGGCCAGCGCCAGCTCGCAAAAGACCAGCGGCATCAGCGACCGCTGCCAGAGCCCGCTCACGATCTGCCGCGGCGAATAGCTCAACATGCCCACTTTGTGCCGCGTCGCCTCATGCATCGCCCGGCGCATGCTGCCCGGTTCGTGAATCGTGTCCGCGTCGGTAAACAGCAGCCAGCGGCCGCGCGCCTTTCTGGCCGCGGTCCAGATCGCGTTGGCCTTCCCGGTCCAACCCGGCTCCAGGGCGCAAGCCTCTTCCACCGTGACCCCGGCAAATCCGCGCGCAATCTCCGCCGTCCGGTCGGTCGAGTGATCGTCCACCACCACCAGGTCCCAGTCCTTGCCCAGCTCGAAGATCTCCTCCGACTGGCTCACCAGCGAGCGCAGGCACTCTGCGATGCACGCCTCCTCGTTGCGCGCCGGAACGACGACCGTCAGTTCGATCAATTGCTCTGGTTCCGGCTGGTCGAAGACCGTTCCCACGGCCCATCCCCATGCTCCCGGCGCCGCAACCGCCTCGCCCGGCTCAGAGAGCCCAAGCACAGGTTTCCAACCGCCAGTCCCCGCCGCTCCGCTCGCCGCCGGCTTCTCGTTCCCCATCGCGCCTCGCCCTTTCGTTCGTCCTGCTCGCTCCGTATTATAAGGATGTGCGCTTCCCTCGTTACCTCGTCTTCCTTCTTCTGCTGCCGTTGACCCTCACGCCGGGTTGCGACCGCGGCGTGCATCCCGCTCAAACCGGCCAGGCAGCTCCCGACTTCACCGTCTCCGACGGCACCAGCACCGTTCATCTGGCCAGCTACCGCGGCCGGGTTGTCCTGCTCAACTTCTGGGCCACCTGGTGCGAGCCCTGCGTGGTGGAGATGCCCTCGCTGCTCGATCTTCATCACGAACAGCCCGATCTGGCCATCCTCGCCGTCAGCATCGACGACGACCCCGACGCCTACAGCCGCTTTCTCACCCGCCGCCATGTGGATCTGATCACGGTCCGCGACCCCGGCGAGTCCGCCGCCAAGCTCTACCACACCGAGATGTGGCCGGAGACCTATGTCATCGACCGGCGCGGCGTCATCCGGCGCAAATTCGTCGGCGCCCAGGACTGGTCCAGCCCCGAGGTGCGCGCGTTTCTCAAGAGCCTGTAAACCGCTCTGCCGGCCGGAAAAGCCTTCGGTCTTGCTATCATTCCCCATATGACCACAGTGGATATTCTCTTCCGCTACACCACCCCGCCCACTGAGTCCGCGCTGCTCGCGCTGGCCGGGACAAAGGACGTCTACGGCATCCGCAGCCTCCGCTTCGACCGCGAGGCCCGCACCCTGCGTGTGGAGTACGACGCCACCCGGCTCAACGCCGCCGCCGTCGCCAGCCTCGTCCGCCAGGCCGGCCTCGAAATCGCGGAGGAAGTGCCCTTGGCTTCCGCGCCGCCCGCCGCGGAATTGGCCCCGGCAACCTGACCTGCGGCCGGGCCTCCCAGCCAGCGGCCTTTGCTCGCCAGCATGGGGAGACAGAACTTCCCTGCCGGAAGGTGGAATTGCGCCGGCCGAAAAACCCTGATAATCTGTCTTTGGTCCTGTTCGGGACTACCGTGTGCGCCCGTAGCTCAGCTGGATAGAGCGACTGACTACGAATCAGTAGGTCGGGAGTTCGAATCTCTCCGGGCGCACCATTGAATTCTCGGAATTTACAATCGTCTGCGGCCCTTGGGCCGCTTTCGTTTTTTTGCGGGCGATTCTCAAGCGTGCCCGCTTGAGAGAGAATCGAATGCCCTCTCGATCGATCTGTCTTCCCGCTGCCGCTCACAGCTCCTGGTAGACGATTCCCGCCTCCGCGAACATCCGCTGCGCCAACTCGCACTCGACCTTCCAATGTTCAGGCGTTGCCCCGCGCACCGTGATGACCTTCGCGATCCCGGCCTGGATGAGCAGTGCGGCGCACTGCGGGCAGGGGCAGAAGGTGACATAGGCAATCGCGCCCATCAGCCGATGACCGTTGCGGGCTGCCGCCGCGATGGCGTTGGCTTCCGCGTGAACGATCAGCTTCAGCTTGATCTCCCGCAGCTTCAGCCGATCGTCGTCGGCGATTCCCCGCGGAAAGCCATTGAACCCTTCCGAAAGCTGAGCGTGGTCGGAATCCGCGATGACGCACCCCACCTTTGTCGAAGGGTCCTTTGACCAGGAACTGACCAGCGCAGCCATTTCAAGAAATTTCTTATCCCATCCGTTCATCCGGTCCTCGCGTACTCTCTTTTGCCACCTGGATTCCCTTGTGCCGGGAGCAATATCCCGGCACAAAGGCCAAACGGCGCTTTCCTGCCGCTCAAGCCACTAAGGCTTGAATTCTCCGGTGGTTTCAACCTCCAAGGTAGCCTGCACGGGCAGTTTGTCGCTCGATCCGCCGGCCAGCACCCGCACCGGCTCTTTTTCCACCCGCCAGGCATGGCGCACCGCGTCCCAATAAGCCAGATCGCGCGGCTTCAGTTCCAGCGTCACATCCCGCTCGACGCCGGCCTCGAGCCGCACCCGCTTGAATCCCTTCAACTCCAGCTTGGGCCGGTCGACGGCCGAGCCCAAATGCTGCACATAGAGCTGGACCACTTCGTCGCCGGCGCGCTTGCCCGTATTCTTCACCTTCACCGTCACCCGCACCGCGCCCTCGGCGGCAACCTTGGTCGCGCTCAGGCTGAGCCCTTCATAGGCAAAGCTGGTGTAGCTGAGCCCGTAGCCGAAGGGGTAAAGCGGCTTCTGGGTGCTGTAGAGGTAGGTGCGCCCGTGCAGCAGGTTGTAGTCCAGGATGGGCAGCAACTGGTCGTCGCCCGTGGGCCAGGTCTGGGTGAGTCGCCCGGCCGGCGAGTAGTCGCCAAAAAGCACGTCCGCCAGGCCGTGGCCCTCCTCTTCGCTGTTATGGGTGATGTGTACGATGGCCGGAAGATTCTGCTGGCTCCAGACGATGGCATAGGGAAAGCTGGCCCGCAGAACTTCGATGGTCTTGGGATTGGCGGCAAAGACCTGCTTCACCAATGCCTCCTGCTCCAGCACAATGGTCTTGCGGTCCACGGCTTCCTTGCCATTCGAGGGCGTGGGGCACTGCTCCCATCCGGCATTGCACTCCGGATGGTTGCCCACCACAACAATCGCCACATCGGCCTTCTTGGCCAGCGCCGCGGCCTGCGCCGGGTCGGAGCCGTCGGAGAACAGCACCTTGACCCCCTTGCCTGCGGCATCGCGAATCCCTTCCAGAGTGCTCACCGCGTAAGGCGGCGTTCCGCTATACCAATCCAGCAGCACCTGGTCCGCCCACGGCCCGATCACGGCGATGGACTTCAGTTTGGCCCTGTCCAGAGGCAGCGTGTTGGCTTCGTTCTTGAGCAGCACGACAGACTCGTCGGTGGCCAGCCGCGCCAGAGCTTTGCTTGAATCCCGTTCCCAGGGCGGAAGCTGGCCGTCGGCCTCGCGTCCAATCCGGCCGTACGGGTCCACTCCCGGCGCGTCGAACTCGCCCAGCCGCAGAAAGACGCGCAGCTCGTTGTGCAGCGCGGCATCCATATCCGCCTCAGTCAACAGGCCATCTTTCAGAGCCTTGCGTAGGTCGTCGATGTAGCTATCGAGAAAGTTGTTGACGCCCGCTTTGACCGCCGCCGCTACGCCCTGCTCCTTGTTGGGAAAGCTCTTGTGCGCGCTGACCAGCAGCCCCAGTGCGCCGCCGTCGGAGCAGATCAGGCCATCGTTGCCCCACTCCTTGATCATCACGTCTTTCAGCACCGGATGAATCAGCATCGGCGTGCCGTTCCAGGAGTTGTAGGCGGCCATCACGGCCCGCGAGCCGCCTTCTTCAAAGCCCATGCGGAAAGGCACGGAGTAGTACTCGCGGAAGAGCCGTTCGTCGAAATCCGAAGAGGTATAGGCGCGGCCGTTCTCATTCTCGTTGGCCAAAAAGTGCTTCATCAGCGAGGCGGCCTGCCAGTGCTTCGGATCGGGCCCTTGCAGCCCCTGGGCAAAAGCCACGGTCAGCGTTCCCACCAGGAACGGGTCCTCGCCATAGGACTCCTCCGTGCGGCCCCAGCGCGGATCGCGGCTCAGGTCGGCATTGGGTGCGCGGATCACCACCCCGCCCCGGTCATACTCCTGGCTCTGATAGTCGTAGCGGGCCTCGTAGCCTTCCAGCGTGGCGATCTTCTTCAGCAACTCCGGGTCCCATGTGGCGCCCAACCCCTTTTCCTGGGGAAAGGTGGTGGTGGGCAGTGGCAGCCTGCCCCGGCCGCCCCAGCCGCCCGGCCCGCCCAGAGCCAGGCCGTGCAACCCCTCCACCTGGCCGGAGAAGGCAATCCCCAGGCGGGCAATCTTCGGATGGTCCGACATCAGCGTGAGCTTTTCTTCCACGGTCAGCCGGCCCAACAGGTCGCTAATGCGCTGGTCGTCGCTCAGCTGGGGGTCCCGAAACGGATAATCCGCCTGCGCGCAAGCCGCTCGCGCCAACCCCGCCGCAAGCACCGCTCCAACCATCCAACCTGCCAAAATGCCCGTCCATCGCCGCATACGCATCGCCTTTGCCTCCTGGTCTCGAAAAACGAAGATTACCACAGCGGAACCGTACCTTGCCCTCAGGTAAATCGCTTAAGGGTGTTTGCCCGCCGCAAACGAAAAGAGCGGAGCGCTCTTGCGCTCCGCTCTCGATACCGCATCCTCTTCCGGCCTTCAATAAAGGCGGAAATTGACCTCGACTGTAATGGTCACCGGCACCGGCGTCTTGCCGTCTTTCATCGCCGGCCTGAACTTGTATTTGCGCACCGCTTCCAGGGCCTTTTCATCCAGTCCCATGCCCAGCGCGCGCACCACGCGCGGGTTGATTGGATTCCCCTGCGCATCGACGATCAGCGAGATCAGGCAAATGCCCTGGTATTTGGCCCGGCGCGCCTCGTCGGAGAATTCCGCCTCCACACTGTTCAGAGGCACCGGCGCCGACACCGCACCGCCAACCTGGTACATTCCACCGCCGGCTCCGCCGCCATATCCCGGTCCATATCCGTTGCCGGTTCCCGAGCCCAAACCGCCGCCGCGCCCGGTGCCCATGCCACCGCCCGAGCCCTGGCCGTTCGAGCCCAGCCGGACGTTCGCCGACCGCGTCACGCCCACCATGGGCAGATTCGGATTGTCGGGCAGCATGATGTTCTTCTGCACGTCGATGGCCGACTCCATCTCCAGCTTGGCCTTGTCCACAACCGGAACCTGCGGAGGCGTAATCGGGTTCTTCTCGATCTTGGGCAGCTTGCCTTTGATGGGATCGATCAGGCTATGGTCGCCGCCGCCGCCGCCACCGCCGTTGGCCTTGTCGGCCTTGGTCGCCGGAGGCTGCCACAGGCTCATGTCGACGTCGGTCTTGTGCTCGTTCTGGTTCACCACGGCAACGATCTTCCGCACGCCGAGGAACAGCAAGATGGCCAAGATGGACAGATTGATGGTGGTGGAGAAACCGATAGCCCAGGGATTGGGCTTCACCGCCATCCGGTCCGGAACCGGAATCGGCGTCGAGGTCAGCACCAGCGGAGGAAGTTTGCGCGGAAAGAGAGCGTCGTGGATACTCTCGTACAGCTCCACCCAGATGGGCTTTTCTTCCAGGGCAATCCCGAACAGAGGGTTCAATGCGAAGTCGTCCACACCAGTGGCCGCGCCGGTTTGGGAATCCGTGTCTGGCTGCATGAGTATGTCGTTTGCCATAGTTGCTGCTGGCCCTGTAAACGTTCCCTGACCGGTTTCCTCGCCGGAAGGGAGCCTGCGTTCGTCCCGGCTCATGATCTCATTATGCGCGGCCACGATCGCCTTTGTCTCGGCACCGGCAGTCCCAGAATCCACGGGACCGAAGTTTAGAGTCACAGATTCAGGCATGCACAAGGCTCCAACAACTATAGACGGTCAAAGCCCGGGGTGGTTACCTAAAAATTCTCACGCGCGTCCTTTACACTAACCTCTGAACCAGTTCGCACCATCCCAGGGAGAGACGATGTCCTCAGCGCCGGAATTGAAGGCGACCCTTACCTTACCGCAAACCAGCTTTCCGATGAAGGCCAATCTGCCCCAGAATGAGCCGCTTCGGCTGGCCCGCTGGGCCTCGCTCCGGCTCTATGAGGAGCTGCGCAAGGCCGGCCGCGGCCGCCCCGCCTACCTGCTCCACGACGGCCCGCCCTACGCCAACGGCCCCATTCACCTGGGCCACGCGCTCAACAAGGGGCTCAAGGACTTCGTCGTCAAGTCAAAGACCATGGCTGGCTTCGACGCGCCCTACGTCCCCGGCTACGACTGCCACGGCCTGCCCATCGAGATCAAGGTGGACGAGCATCTGGGCCGCAAAAAGCTCGAAATGCCCGTGCCCGCGGTGCTGGACGCCTGCCGCGCCTACGCGCAGAAATACGTCGACCTGCAAACCTCGCAGTTTGAGCGCATTGGCTGCCTGGGCCGCTGGGACCAGCCTTACAAAACGATGGCCCGCGACTACGAGGCCCGCACCCTCGAGGCCTTCTACGGCTTTCTCGAAAAAGGCTTCGTCTATCGCGGCCTCAAGCCGGTTTACTGGTGCATCCACGACCGCACCGCCCTGGCCGAGGCCGAGGTCGAGTACGACATGCACACCAGCCCCTCGGTCTACGTGCGCTATCGGCTCACCTCCGACGCCGAGGCAATCGCACCCGCACTGGCCGGACGCGAGGTCTACACCATCATCTGGACCACCACCCCCTGGACCTTGCCCGCGTCCCTGGCCGTGGCCTTCCATCCCGACTTCGAGTACGTCGCGCTGGAAGCCGGCGACCGCCCCGACGCTCCGGTCTACATTGTGGCCGCCGAACTGGCCGCCACGGTCGCCACCGCTTGCCAACTCGACGCGCCCGCCGAACTGGCCCGCTTCAAAGGCAGCGTCCTCGAGCGCTCCACCTACAAGCACCCCTTCCTCGAGCGCAGCGTGCTGGGCGTGCTGGCCACCTACGTCACCGCCGACACGGGCACCGGCGCGGTCCATACCGCACCCGCCCACGGCGCCGACGACTTTTATACCGGCCAGCGCTACGGCCTCGACCCCATCTGCCGCGTGGACGCCGCGGGCCGCGTCCATGTGGACCCCGCGGCCTGGCCTATGGCCGCACCGCCCGCCTTTGAAGGCAAAAAGGTGTGGGACGCGAACCCCATCATCGTGGCCATGCTCGAGGAGTCCGGCGCGCTGCTGGCTTCCGCCGACCTGAAGCACTCCTATCCGCATTGCTGGCGCTGCCACCATCCGGTCATCTACCGCGCCACCGAGCAGTGGTTCATCGGCCTGGAAACCCCGGTCGAGCGCCAGGACGGCTCCAAAACCACATTTCGTCAGTTGGCGATCGAAGAGATCGACAAGGTGGTCTGGGACCCGGCCTGGGGCAAGGAGCGGATCACCAACATGATCGCCACCCGCCCCGACTGGTGCATCAGCCGCCAGCGCATCTGGGGCGTGCCCATCGCCGTCTTCCTGTGCGAAAGCTGCAACCAGCCGATCGTCGACCCGGCGCTCAACCGCACCATCGTGGACCTCTTCGAGCGCGAAGGCGTCCAGGCCTGGCACACCACCGACGCGGCCGACCTGCTTCCGGGCCATCCCGCCTGCGCCCACTGCGGCGGCACGGGCTTCCGCAAGGAAACCGACATTCTCGATGTCTGGTTCGACTCCGGAACCAGTTGGTTCGCCGTCGCCGAGTCCGATCCGGATTTGAAGACGGCCTATACCTCTTTCCAAAACGGCGAAGGCACCGAAGTCTTGTATTTGGAGGGCGGCGATCAACACCGCGGCTGGTTCCACTCTTCCCTGCTTACCTCGGTCGCCTTGCGCGGCCACGCGCCCTATTCGCACGTTTCCACTGCCGGATGGACTCTCGACGAGCAGGGACGCGCAATGTCGAAGTCGCTGGGCAACGGCGTCGATCCGGTGGATATCGCCAACCGCCTGGGCGGAGAAATCGTCCGCCTCTGGGTGGCCTCGGTCGACTTCCGCGAGGACATGGCCGCCAGCGAAAACCTGATGCAGCGCTGCGCCGACATCTATCGCAAGCTGCGCAACACCTTTCGCTTCCTGCTCGGCAACCTCAACGGCTTCGATCCGGTACGCGACCGCATTCCCGAGGCGGAGCTTCTGCCGCTCGACCGCTACATGCTGGCCCGCACCCGCGATCTGACGGAAAAGGTGCGCGACTGGTATGCGGCCTTCGAATTCCATCGCGTCTACCACGCGGTGAACGAGTTCGCCATCGTGGACCTGAGTTCGTTCTATCTCGACGTGCTCAAGGACCGCATGTACACCTTCGCCCCGACGAGCCTGGAGCGCCGCTCCGCGCAGACCGTGCTGTGGAAAATCACCGAGGCGTTGGTGCGGCTGG
Source organism: Occallatibacter sp. (assembly GCA_049515995.1). Lineage (GTDB taxonomy): Bacteria > Acidobacteriota > Terriglobia > Terriglobales > Acidobacteriaceae > Telmatobacter. Next base: position 29,377 of record JBEKTO010000022.1, read on the forward strand.
TCGCGCCCATCCTCAGCTTCACCGCCGACGAGGTCTGGGAGTATCTGCCCGCCGTCGAAGGCCGCGAGATCAGCGTTCACCTCGCGCAATTCCCGAAACCAGAGGAAATCTTCTCCGCAGACCCCGCACCGCTATTGGAAGAGTGGAAGCAGATCTTCGAGGTGCGCGACCAGGCGCTTCGCGTGCTCGAAGAAGCCCGCCAGGCCAAGCACATCGGCAAGGGCCTCGAAGCCGAGCTTGAAATCGCCGCTGCGGGCGAGCAGCTTGCGCTCCTGCAGCGCCACGCCGCCGGTCTGAAGGAGATCGTCAACGTCTCCCGTGTCACCGTGGTCGAAGGCGCGGAACTGCAAGTCACCGCGCTTCCCGCCACCGGCCACAAGTGCGCCCGCTGCTGGAACTTCATGCCCGAGGTCGCGAACTACGGCATCTGGCAGAACGTCTGCACCCGTTGCTCCGATGCGCTGACCGAAATGAAGATCGCACCGCCGCAGACCACGGAATAGCAGCTTGCCGAGGCAAGTTGGATCGAAAATGCTCCGTGCCCCATCCTTTTCGCGTTCTTTGCGAAAAGGATGGGAAACCACAACCCTCAACCGGAACGCTCTTCGTAAGTAGGCTGTCTAATGAAATTCGCCGTGCCTCGCCGCCTGCCCTGGCTGCTCGCCATCTCCGCGGCAATCGTCTTTGCCGACCGCCTCACCAAGACCCTGGTCGCGGCGCGCATCCCCATGGGCTCTTCGATTCCGGTGATTCCCCACTTCCTGCGCATCTCGCACTGGACCAACGAGGGCGCGGCCTTCTCGCTCCTGGCCAACTCGGCCTCGCCCAACGTCGTCCGCTGGGCCCTGGCTACCTTTGGCTGCTGCCTGCTGCTCGGTGTCCTCATCGCCCTGGTCCGGCTGGGCAACCGTTTCACCCTCATCACCGTCGCCCTCGCCTTCGTCTTGGGCGGAGCGCTCGGCAACGTCCACGACCGCATCCTCTACGGCTCGGTCGTCGACTTCATCGAGGTCCACATCTTCGGCTATCACTGGCCGGACTTCAACGTAGCCGATTCCGCGATCGTCACCGGCGCCTGCCTGCTGCTGCTCGATTCCCTGCTGCCCACAAAAAACTCCGGCGCAACGGCTTCTCAACTTCACGAGGATTGAATGAAGATTCCCTGTTCTACTCGATTGGTACGTTCGGCGCTCGCGGCATCGGCCGCCATCGCCTGCCTTTTCCTGGCGCCCGCGCTTCACGCCCAACGCCTTCCCTCGACCGTCCAGCCCGAGCGCTACACGCTCGCCCTCGCGCCCGACCTCAAGGCCGCGACCTTCACCGGCGTTGAGTCGATCGACGTCACCCTCGCCGAGCCCACGGATCGCATCGCCCTCAACGCCGCCGAGATCGCCTTCCAAAGCGTGACCGTGACCGCCAGCGGCAAGGAGCAGAAGGCCAGCGTCGCCCTCGACAAGGAAAAGGAACAGGCCACCTTCACCTTCCCTGAAATACTCCCCGCGGGCAAAGCTACGCTCTCCATCTCCTACACCGGCATCCTCAACAACGAGCTGCGCGGCTTCTATCTCTCCAAAACCGCCCGGCGCAACTACGCCGTCACCCAGTTCGAGCCCACCGACGCGCGCCGCGCCTTCCCCTCCTTTGACGAGCCGGCCTTCAAGGCCACCTATGACGTTTCGCTGGTGGTGGACAGCGCCGATACCGCCATCTCCAACGGTCCCATCGTCTCGGATACGCCCGGCCCCGTCGCCGGCAAGCACACGCTCAAGTTCCTCACCACGCCCAAAATGTCCACCTACCTGGTGGCCTTCCTGGTCGGCGACTTCCAGTGCAGCGCGGGCAGCTCGGACGGCGTAGCCATTCGCGTCTGCTCCACGCCCGACAAGGTGTCCCTCACGCCCTACGGCGTCGAGATCGCCAAGCACGTGCTCCACTACTACAACAACTACTTCGGCATCCCCTATCCGCTCAAGAAGCTCGACCTCATTGCCCTGCCCGACTTCGAGGCCGGCGCCATGGAAAACTTCGGCGCCATCACCTATCGCGAGACCGATCTGCTCATCGATCCCAAGACAGCTTCGGTCGGCGCAAAGAAGGAAGTGGCCATCGTCATTGCCCACGAGATGGCTCACCAGTGGTTCGGCGATCTGGTGACCATGCAGTGGTGGGACAACCTCTGGCTCAACGAGGGCTTTGCCACCTGGATGGAAACCAAGGCCGTGGCCGAGATGCATCCGGAGTGGAATATGGATGAGATGGTGGCCTCGGTCGAGGACGATACGCTCAACCTGGACGCGCAGCCCACCACACGCGCTATCCGCGCCAAGGCCGAGACGCCCGACGAGATCAACCAGATGTTCGACGGCATCGCCTACGGCAAGGCCGGCGCCGTGCTGCTCGCGGTGGAGAACTACCTGGGCGATGAAACCTTCCGCCAGGGCGTGCACAACTATCTGGCCGCCCACAGCTACTCGAATGCCACCGCCGAGGACTTCTGGAGCGCGCAGACAGCCACCAGCCACAAGCCCGTGGACAAAATCATGGAGAGCCTGGTGGCCCAGCCCGGCGAGCCCATTCTCACGCTCGGCGAACCGGCCAACGGCAAGGTCTCTGTCGAGCAGAAGCGATTCTTCCTGAGTCCCTCCATCCAGCCCGACCCCGCGCAAAAGTGGACCCTCCCCGTCTGCTTCAAAACCGCAAAGGCCGAGGACTGCCAGCTTCTCACTCCCTCCGATTCCACATTGAAGACCCCTTCCACCGGACTCTTCTTCGCCAATGCCGGCGGCAAGGGCTACTATCGCAGCGCCTATCCGGCCAGCGTTTACGCGGCCCTGGTGGCCAACGTCGAAACCGCCCTCACGCCCGCCGAGCGCATCAGCCTGCTCGGCGACGAGTGGGCGCAGGTGCGCGCTCACAAAACTACCGTGGGCGACTATCTGAGCCTCGTCGCCGCCGTCAAAGCCGACTCCGATGCGGAGGTGGTAAGTGCAGCCACGGGAGGCGTTGGCGCAGCCTACTCGCGCGTGGCGTCCAATGCCGAAGAAAGAGCGACGCTCGCGGCCTGGATTCGCGCCACCTTTGCCCCCGAGTATGCCCGCCTCGGCGCCCCGTCTGAAAGCGATTCGCCCAACACGAGCGAACTGCGCGCCCAGCTCTTCGCCCTCCTCGGCTACTACGGCAAGGACCCCGCTGTCCTCGCCCAGGCTCGCCAGATTACCGCGAAATATCTCAGCGATCCCGCCTCGGTGGATCCCACGCTGGGGCAGACCGCCCTGGCCATCGCCGCCCGCAACGGCGACGCGGCGCTCTTCGATCGGTTGCAGCAGGTCGCCGAGAACTCGACCAATCCCGAGTTCCAGGTGGGCGCATTGCGGCTGCTGGCCGAGTTCCAGGACCCGGCTCTGGTGCAGCGTTCCCTCGATTACGCAATCGGCGGCAAGGTCCGCAACCAGGACGCGGCCATCCAGTTCGCCATCCCGTTGCAGGCCGAAGAAACCCGCGACCAGGCATGGAAGTACATCCAGAGCCATTGGGACAAGGTCCAGGCCCAGTTGACCACCGAAATGGGCGCCGTGCTGGTCAGCTCCACGAGCAGCTTCTGCTCCGCCACGGGCCGCGACGAGGTGAAGGACTTTTTCGCGACCCATAAGGTGGCTGCCGCCGATCTGGCGCTCAAGCACGCCATCGAACACATCGACGGCTGCATCGAGTTGCGCACGCTGCAGGAACCGAATCTCAAACAGTGGCTGGCTGCCCAGCCCAGGCCGTAGTAACGTTTGGAGTAAACAATTCTGGGGCCGTTCAACCCGCGTTGGCCGGTCCCGCACACTCTGTACAGTGCGGCAAACGATGAAAGCTCGATCGCGCACCTCCATCCGGCTCGGTACACCCATCTTCGCCTGCGCCTTCCTCTTCGTCTGCCTCTTCCACCCGCGCCCGGCACAATCGCAGGACGCATCTTCAAAATCCCTGCCAAAGGACCCGGTCATGACCAGGCATGCAAAAGGAACCTTCGAGGTAAAAACCACGCCACAACCCGCGGATGACGCCACCGCAGGCACAGCCATCGGCCGTTTCGCGCTCGACAAGCACTTCCATGGCGATCTTGAAGCCACCAGCAAGGGCGAAATGCTCGGCATCGGCGACCCGGCCAAGGCTAATGCCGGCTATGTGGCCATCGAGCAGGTCACGGGAACCCTGCACGGCCGCACCGGCTCCTTCGCGCTCCAGCACATCGGCAAAATGGATCACGGCAATTACAAGCTCATCGTCGCCGTTGTGCCCGGCTCCGGCACGGGAGAGCTCGAAGGCATCGCCGGAACCTTCAACATCACGGTCGCTGCCGGCAAGCACACCTACGACTTCGAATACACTTTGTCCGAATCCGGGCGGTAGATTGCATGCTCATGGACGTTGGACCGCCAACTCGCTGCGATGACATCGCCTTTGACATCGGCTAGAGCGGTTCTCCCATTGCTATACTCTGAGGCCATGCTGCCGAGTGGCTTTTTCCTCAAGAAAAAGCCACCTTGCACAGAGCTTGCAAGGGTAGGTGTGTGGGAGAACCGCTCTAACATGCATCGGAATCCAAGCTATAAAAAAATAATAACTTGAAAACAATCCTGTTGACATCGGCCGCACCCGATGCCAGAATGCAGCCAGATTCAAAGGGCTCTTCCCCAGACCCGCGGGCATTCAATACCCGGTCGCGGGCTATTTCTGAATATCGTCACCAGCCGGAGCGCGCGAATGGCCGATAAACCTGCCCTGACACCCGATTTTTGCCTTCATGTCGTCGTTAACTCGACGCCAAAACCAAGCCAATGGAAGCCGCTGGCTGACACGCCGTCGACGAAGACCTTGTTTGATCTGGGAGTTGTTGATGCGCTTACGTCGTCGGTTTTTGTAGCGGGCGTCAAGGCTCGCATCTTTCCCTGGCACATTGACGATTCAAACGTTACGTCTGCTCCCGGAACGACCCTGCAGGCCGCTGCCAATTCGGTGCAGAACAATGCCTTCTAAGCGGCTTGTCTTACTCCTCCTTGTGTGCTGCGCCGCCGCGAGGCCGGCGGAGATTAGCTTCAAACTCACGGGCACAGCCGAGGCCGATCGAACGGCGCCGAATGCGGTGTACGTGGATTACACCGGATCCTTGGCTCCTGGCCCCAACCCTTTCCTGACGCCATCGAGTTGGAAGGTGTTTTGGAGCGTCAAGTCCAATCCCGCGATTCATGCCGCGAATGTTGCCTCGGTCGAACCCGATGCTGCCAGTCAGAAGATCCGGCTGCTCCTCGATGGAGACGTTCCGCCAGCCGGGGCTTCCTGGTCGGTGTTATTCAATCCCGCCGGTCCTCCCTACGTCCTTCCCCAGGTGATTGCCGGCACGCCCACCAGGGAAGAAGCCGCCCCAGAGCCGCAAGCGGGCGCTCCCGCCGGCCCCGTGGCGCATGTGCCCGCAAAGACGAAGAAAAGTTGCGATAGCACCGACGCTAAGCAGAAGCCGATGTTTTGCCCCGCTGCTTCGGGGCAACCCCCGGATGTCACTTTGACTGCCAGCTTTTTGGCAGCGGGGGGCACAAAGCCGATCTACACCCTTGTGCTGAAGGGCACGCTGCAAGGGAACGGGACCTTCCTGGGCTTCCACCCCGGCGTCTCGACCGATTTCGAGATCAACCAGAACCTCAAGCCTCCGGTCAACAGCACGACCTTCGATCCGGACTCGATCACCGCCGGACTCTCTTTCGTCCGCGTAATTCCGATGCTCTACTCCCCTCCGCCTCAAGGTCAGCCTGCCCACGATCATCTGCTTTACGGCGTCAAGCTGCAGTTGGGCGTGCCAAACTTCGAATTCAGCACCTCAGATCCATCGAGCAGCATCATCTTCAACCCCGCCGCCACGTTTGTATTGACTTCCTGGCAACCCACGAAACACTCGTATGTCACGTTCTATCCATTCCTGGCGCTCGAAACGGGCGAGAATCTGAGCAAGCCGGCCAAGATTGAGAAAATTCCGGTCAACCTGTCCAGTTACAATGCCATTCTGCGCGGGGTTCTTGGAACGGATGCTGCTCTGGTGACCGTATCTCCTGACGACAAGGGGAAGGGAGGCATGGTGAACACCTTCTCCCTGACCGGGTCGTACAGGGTTCGTCTGCCGGCGTTCGATGAGCCTGAAGTCCGCACATTGCATCAGGTGACGACGGTCGATCTGACCACGAAGGCGCGGCACTGGGTTGAAGGCGACATCAACTTTGCGCCATGGAGTTTCAAATACCTGGCAATCACCGGCAAGTATCAATATGGCGAGCTTCCTCCCCTGTTCAAACTCCTCGATCACAGCTTTACGATCGGGCTAACCTTGCAGGCAAGCCAATCCAAGTAAGAGGCAATGCGCCCGGCGCTCAAGTCGGCAGAGCGCCGGGGGCGCCGGTCCTTGGCTGAGGTGCAGGAGTCTCGGTCTTCAAGTCGGCTCTGCGGTTGAGGCGTTCCCTTGCCCGCACGCACTGGCTCGAATCTGCCCACCCCGATTCGATACCATAGGTTTATGCCCCAATTCGCTCCTGGCCAGACCCTGCTCATCGACGCCGACGATACCCTGTGGGAAAACAATATCTACTTCGAGAGGGCCATCGCCGCCTTCATCGGTTATCTGAATCACCACAAATACACGCCCGCCGAGGTGCGCAAGACCCTGAACGCCGTCGAGCGCGAAACCATCCTCGCCCACGGCTACGGCCTCTCCAGCTTTACCCGCTCGCTGGTCGCCTGCTTCGAGCGCCTCAGTCCCGCGCCGATGACCGAAGAAAAGACCCGGCGCATTCTGGGCTTCGCGCGCTCCATCGCCGAGCAGGAGATCGAGCTGCTCCCCGCCGTGGAAGAGACACTGGCCGAGCTGGCCACGCGCCACCGGCTCATCCTCATGACCAAGGGCAACCGCGCCGAGCAGGCCGACAAGTTCGCCCGCTCCGGGCTCTCCAGCTACTTCTCCGCCGTCGAAATTCCCAAGGAAAAAGACCCGCTCGCCTACCGCGAAGTCATCCGCCGCCATGAGCTCACGCCGCACACAAGCTGGATGATCGGCAACAGCATCAAGAGCGATATCAATCCCGCTCTCGCCGCCGGCCTGCACGCGGTCTTCCTCTTCCACAAAGATACCTGGGTGCTGGAACACGCCGAGATCGTCCCCGCGCCCGATGGCCAGCAGCTCATCGAACTCGATTCCTTCGCCAAGCTCGTAGATATCTTTTAGCTCTTCCGCGTTCGGTCAACCCTGCTGAGCACCTGTCCGGCAGGCAGGATTTCCAACCGGTCGATCGATACAAGACGCTTCAACAGGCCGTTCAGATACGTCGAACTGAGCGGCCCCCAGCCTTCGCCGTCGAGTCCATGCACGTTCAGGAGGAGCCATCCTCCCGGCGATGCCAGAAAATCGTTGACCTGCTGCTCCACAAAGTTGTCGCAGTTGCCCGGTCCCGATGAAAAGCATCCTAGGCGAACCGGAGCCTCGAACGCGGGGATGCGATTGATCGGGCTATCTCCCTGTGTTCGAACTGCCCGGACCTTCGCCAGGGCGAAGCTGTCCAACTCCGGAGTCGAGGCATTGTAAGCAAAGTTATATACGGCTCGCTCTGCCTGGAATCCATCCAGATGCGTCTGGAAATAGTCGATGCATTTGGCGATGTCCTCTTTCGCCGCTTCCAGGGGCAGTTCCGTAAGATTCCGGTGATCCCACGAATGAGGCATCACTTCATGGCCTCTTCGCCGGAGCGCGTTCCAATCGTCGAAATCCCCCAGGACAAACGGCGCGATATAGGCATCGGCCGGCTTATGGCCCGGCAGATGAGCGGATGCGATGACGTTCAGGCATGCGCGCAAATTGAATTGCTCGTAGATCTCCGCAATCTGATAAAACGACTTCTTGAACCCATCGTCGAAGCTCAATGTGAGGATATGGGTCCTCTGCAGTTGAGCAAAGGCGTCTATGCCGGAACTTGCCGCAAGCGCACAAGCAGCGGTTCCCTTCAAAAAGTGCCTGCGCTGCATCGATTCGTCCTTCCCTGAAACCAACCCGAAACCGGATCGTATCACTTTTGCAAGAGCGGCGATTCGCCAGCACCTCTGGATGGCATCGAATCGATCACCGGTGTATTGGCGCTTGCGCCCTGCTGGAGGGCTCGTCGCCAGCCCTGCCCGCACCCTGGGCAATCGCATTTGAAATTCAAGCAGGAAATGAAGGGAATATGCTTCCGAAAATGCGTAAAAACTCGATTGCAAGCAGGCCTTGTAACAGGGCACGACTTTAGTCGTGCCGCAAAAGCGCCCAAAAGCGATTCGGCTTTAGCCGCGGCGGAAGTGCAATGGCTGAAAGCAAATGCCGCAAGGGCTAAAGCCCAACACTTCTGCTGTTCTTCGGCACGACTAAAGTCGTGCTCTGTTACAAAGCCTTTCCTGACAAATGTTTTCCGCAATCTGATTGGCACCTTCCCTGCAACGATCCAAATGCGATTGCCCTGCTGCCCGCACCCTGCTCCCTTGACGCGCCCCCCGCGCCTCTGCTCTACTTTCTTCAACGTTCATGCACACGGCCAGCGCCAACGCGAAGCTCCTCCCGGTGATTCGTGCCGTCGTGCCCATTCCCGCAATGCGAATTTACGGACCCAACCTACGCGCGGGAAGCGAAGCCTGACGAACCGGATTCAGCAGTAGAGCAGCACACAGGCCACCACCCGCAAACGCGGCTGGTGGTTTTTGATGATTCGGCGCATTTTTCCAGCTCTTTTCATTCAGATAAGGAGAAATCTCTTGGAATCCGTCACCCTGACCAGCATCCAGGCAGCACGCGCGCGCATCGGCGAGGCCATCCATTGCTCGCCCTGCCATCTCTCGCACCATCTCTCCGAGATGACCGGCCTGCCCCTGCATCTGAAGCTGGAGAACCTGCAACGCACGGGTTCTTTCAAGGAGCGGGGCGCGCTGAACAAGCTGCTCACGCTGGGCAGAGCGGAACGGGAGCGCGGCGTAATCGCGGCCAGCGCCGGCAATCACGCCCAGGGCGTCGCCTTCCATGCCAACGCGCTCGGCATCCGCGCCCAGATCGTCATGCCGCTGGCCACGCCGCAGGTCAAGGTCGCCGCAACCCGCGGATACGGCGCCGAGGTCATTCTGTACGGCGCCAGCTACGACGAAGCCTGCGAAGAGGCTCTGCGCCGCCGCGTCGAGGAGGGTCGCACCTTCATCCATCCCTTCGACGACGCCGAGGTCATCTCCGGCCAGGGCACCATCGGCCTGGAATTGCTCGAGCAGGTGCCCGACATCGAAGCCGTCGTCGTCCCCATTGGCGGCGGCGGCCTCATCAGCGGCGTGGCCTGCGCCCTGAAAGAAACCAATCCCAAAATCCGCGTGGTCGGGGTCGAGCCGGAAAAGCTGCCCTCCATGCTGCGCGCCCGCGAATCCGGACATCCCATCACCATTGCCGCCGAAGCCACCATCGCCGACGGCATCGCCGTCCGCCGCGCCGGCGACCTGACCCTGCCGCTCGTCTCCCGCTACGTCGATGAGATTGTCACCGTCGACGACGAGGAGATCGCCAGCGCCATCCTCATGCTGCTGGAGCAGGAAAAGACCCTGGCTGAAGGCGCGGGCGCGGCCGCGCTGGCCGCCGTGGTCCAATCCAAGACCAACCTCCGCCATCGCCGCACCGTGGTCCTGGTCTGCGGCGGCAACATCGACGTCACCCTGCTGGCCAAGATCATCGAGCGCGGCCTGGTCAAGGACGGCCGCCTGCTGCGCGTCCGCGTCTACCTTCAGGACCGTCCCGGCGCCCTGCTCCAGCTCACGCAAATCCTGGCCCGCGAGCGCGCCAACATCGTCGAGACCATCCACAACCGCGCCTACTACGGCGTCAGCCTGGGCGAAACCGTCATCGACGTAACCATCGAGACCCGCGGCGCCACCCACATCACAGCCATCAGCCACGCCCTGCGCGAGGCTGCCTTTCGCTTCGAGCGCATCCAGTAAGGAGCCTCATGTATACGCCCAGCTTCAACCGGGTCGCCGATCGCGCCGTCCTTATCGAGGCCATGCAGGCTTATTCGTTCGCCATTCTTTTCGGCCAGCAAGGCGAAACTCCTGTTGCCACCCACCTCCCGCTTGTCGTGAAAGATGAAGGACCGCACGGCCTCCTCGAAGGCCACTTCGCCCGCGCCAATCGCCACGGTCAGGCTCTCGCCGGGCGCGAGACCCTCGTTGTCTTCTCCGGCCCGCACAGCTACGTCTCGCCCACGCTCTACGTCGATCCGCTCTCGGTTCCCACCTGGAATTACATCGCCGTTCACGCCTATGGAACCCTCTCGCTGGTCGAGGACGAGCCCGGCAAGGATGAACTCCTCACCGGCCTGATCCAGGCCAACCAGCCGGCCTTCGTTGAAAAATGGCGCGCCATGCCGCAGGATTTTCGGCATGAAATGCTCGCCGGCATCGTCGGCTTCCGCATCCCCATCGAGCGCATCGAAGGCAAGTTCAAGATCAGCCAAAATCGCGAAGAGGACGAACGGCGCAACGTCCGCGCCGCCCACGCCGCCGGCACGCCCGACCAGCAGGCGCTGGCCGCCTGGATGGCGCGCCTGGGAGCGTAGGCTGTATCGACGGATAAAGTCACTGTAAGCGACTGAAAAAAACGCTGTCACCCTGAGCGAAGTTTGGCATGTTGTTTGCGCCCAACGCAGTCGAAGGAGCTGCGGTTGTTTTTCGTCGCGGCCTTATTTGTAGTAACTCCATAGGGCCGGATCGTTAACTCGATGCAGCCTCAAGCTCCCCAGGTCTTCGACCGCGTGAATTTGTACCAGTTCCGTGCCCCATCCTTTCGCCTTTTCTCTGGCGAAAGGGTGGGAAGGTTGGAACCTCAAAGGTGCGAAATCAAGCGGTCAAAAACCTATTCGCTGGGAGGCGGATAGAAAGGCAGCCGGGCGTCTTTCTCCTGCGCTTGCTTCACCGTCAGATCGTCGAAGAGCAGGGGCGGTGCAATCACTGTCTGGGGCACATCTCCGAAGAGATTGGAGATGTACGGCTTGTCGCCGGCGGCCACAATGTCGGAACGAAAACTGCGCAGGTTGAAGTCGCCCAACTGGCCTCCGCGCACCAGTTCGCGCGAGCCGTCCTCCACCTTGATGCGATACATGGTGCGCGGCTGCGTGCCGCCTCCCAGCACGGCCACCATGTAGACGTGGGGCAGGCTCTGGTCCTTGCCCATGGCGATGAGTTTCTTTTCCAGCTCGTCTTCGCCCACGCCCTCTGCGGCCTCCACCTTCAGCACGCCGATCTTGGGCGCGGGCGCCTGGCCGGCCGCGGCGCGGCCATGTCCGTTCGACTCGGGAAAATCGCGGATCGGCTCGCGGCCCAGCAGATAGCTCACCAGCTTCCCATCCTGCACCAGCGTGACCTTCTGCGCCGGCACACCCTCGTCATCCACGCTGTAGGCGCCGTTCAGTTCCTTGCCGGAGAACGTAGTCAGGGTCGGATCGTCGACCACCGTGAGGAAATCCGGCAATACCCGGGTGTGATAGCTGGAGTTATACGCGCCCGTGGTGCGCGCCGTGGAACCCAGAGCCGGCGCGTGCGCCTCAACCGCGCGGGCAAAGAAATCTTCGAAGCTGTGGGCGCTGGCATTGCCAGCCAGCAGCACCGGACCGTGGTACTCCTCGGTCACCACGGGAGCCTTGCACAGCTCGTCCAAGCCGGTCAGGGCGTGCAGCGAGCCCGTGCGGAAGCGCTCCGCCGTGCCCAGCCCATCCGCCGCCGTGGCGCTGACCGGATACGAGCGCTCCAGATGCATGCCGTCCGCCGCCTGCGCGCTGAACGAGGTTTCGGCATGGTATTCGGCGTAACTCTTGCGCACGATGGCGCCCTCGGTGTTGACCAGGTACTCGGTGCGGATGCGGCCTCGCACCTCGCCCTTCGACTCTTCAATCTCCGCGGCAAAGCCCTTCGCCGCGGGATCGCTCAGAATGAGCCCCGAGCCCTCGACGATATTCTGCTTCCATGTCTCCCGGTCGAGCGAAAGATGCCGCGCCGGTTCGAGAACGATGACCGGCTTCTCCTGCGCAAAGCTGTTCGCCTGCGGCGGGGTCTGCACGGTCTTCAGCTCCGCCTGCTTCTTGGCTAAATCGTCCAGCGCCATTTTGTACGCCATGTCCGCCGCGTTCCACAGGCCGAAGCGGAGAGCCACCGGATCGTCGTCCACGACCTCGATCGCGATCATGCCGTCGCCGCCCAGGCCGAAGCGCTGCAGCATCTGCAGAATCTGGTTATCCACCTTGGCGTGCGAGTTATCGAACTTGTAATCGCCTACGCGGACGCGCACGCGGGCCACGCGGCTGTGCGATTGATGTTCCCCGGTCAAGGCGCCGTAGGCCGCCCGGGCGTTGTACTCGACCACATCGTCGATGCGGAACTCGATGAAGTACGGCTTCTCTGAATCCTGCAACTGCAGGCGCTTCTGGTTGCGCGCCAGCTCGACGAGCATCGCCTTCAAGACGGGGTCCTGCTCGGCCTGCGCCCGCGTCGCCGGCGATTGCGTCGTGGCCGCGGCCTGGCCGTATGCGCAAGAAAGATGTGAAACTGCGGCCAGCGCGGCCGCGCAGGCAAACCCAAATAGAATGCGCATCTATTGAACCTCCGTTGCGTTCTCTGCGGTGGGCGAGGGAAGAATCGGCGGACGCGCTTTGCCCTGCGGCGCCTTCTGCGTTTCGATTCCGCTGAACAGCATCGCCGGGGCGATGGCCGAAACCGGCACGCTGCCCGACTCCGCGCCGCACTCGCCGTTGAAGACGCCCGGCTTGTCGCCGGTGGCGAGAATCTGCTTCAACGCGGCCTGGGGCGTACCCACAATCTGCACGCCGCGCACCAGTTCGTCCGGCCGGCCGTCCGCATAAACGCGGTAGACGAGCTGCGGAATCACCTGAAACGCCTGCGGAGTGTAACGCTGCGTCAGCGTGTATCCCGATGCGATGTCTTCAAAGTAAAGGCCGTAGGGCTTGTTCTGCTTCTTGATCTCCTCGATCAGCAACTGGCGCAGTTTCTTTTCCGGCATCGCCTTGCTCGAGGTGACGATCAGATTGCCCTGCCGTCCCGTAGGCATCCTGCCCATCTGCGCGCGGCCGTGGCCGTTCGACGTGTCGAAGTTCGCAATCGGCATGCGCGACATCAGAAATTGCTGCAAAACACCCTTTTGAACCAGTTCGACCCGCTGCGCCGGCTGCCCCTCCTCGTCATAGGTGTAAGAGCCGTTCAGATAGGTTCCATCGAAGCTCGCCATGGTGGGGTCGTCGGCGACGGAAAGGAACGCCGGCAGGATGGGCTTGCCCACATCCTTGGTAAAGGTCTCGCCCTCCTGGTTGCCGCGCTGCCGCTGGCCCTCCAGCCGGTGGCCCAGCACCTCGTGAAAGAAGACCGCCGAGGCGCGCCCCGACAGCAGCGCCGGCCCGTTGTAGGGCTCCGCCGTGGGAGCGGTGCGCAACGCATCGAGTTGCCCGGCAAGAATCTGGATTTGCCGCTCAAACTCGGCCTGCGCAGGCAGATCGCGTTCCGTACGGCTCTCGAAGGTGCGCGCCAGCGAGATATCCATGCCGTCGTCGGCGCGGGTTCCGGCCACCACCACGATGCGGATCAGCTGGTGCGGATAAACGAGCCGCGAGCCCTCGGAAGAGACAAAGTAGTTGTTCACGCTGGAGACCGTGAGCGCGACCATGTTGATGTTGATCTGGAGATGGGCGCGAAAGATGAACGAGAGCGCGCGAATGCGCTCTTCCCACGCCTTGCGGTCGAGCGGCGGCGGCGCGACGGGCGCCAGTTGGGCGTGTACCGCATCCTGGCGCGAAAAATCGGGCGAGGTGTCTTCCTCTTTCGCCTGCACGGCCAGTTCCGACTTCACCTTCAGGTAGGACTGCAAGGCGTTCCCATAGCAGGCGTTGGTGCCCCACCACAGCGTGCGCGCAATGGCGGCGCGATTGTCGCCGAGCGGCAGCTCGATGGAGTGCAGCGCGCTGGTGCGATGCAAGCCGTGGGTGTTGTCGACCTTCCAATCGCCCACGCGCACCGTAATATCCGCCGTGCGCTGCCGATTCTCCTCGGACGAGAGAATCGCTCCCTGCTGGGCCACGATGTTCAGCCGGGTCGCGTCGTGCGCGTCGTAGCCGATGTAGTAGGGTGGCTGCTGGTTGGGCTGCACGGCCTTGCTCAGCGAGGTCATGGCGCGGCTGAGTTCCGCCGTCATCGCGTCCAGCAGCGGCGAGGCCGAAGTGGAAGCGGGAGCCGATTGCGCTGCGGCCGTGAAGCAGTGCGGCAGCAGAGAAAAGCACATCGCCAGGGAGAGGATCTGAAATTTGCAGCGGAATTTTGGCATAGTTGTCCTGCGTCGCAAGTATAGAGGAGGATTCCAGCCAAAACGTTCGCTTCAAAATGCGGGAATCCTCGATCGGCGGCCAAATCCCAGCCAGAAACACCGTGATTCGCGCCGATTCCATCGGAAAAGATCGCCCTGCGCGCTGTGTGAGTTTTTGGTGAATCCCACCGGAAATCGAAGTTGAAAGATGTGCCGGGCGAGTTCCGATCCGGCAGAGCATTCCGCCGTACTTCCCTCTCGGCATCCTCCGGCCCAGCCTCCGCATCCGCCCCTCCCATAACCCCTCGACCTTTGCTATACTCAATGAGTTCACCCCAATGCGGAGGTGGCGAAATTGGCAGACGCACCAGCTTGAGGTGCTGGCGCTCAAAAGGCATAGGGGTTCAAGTCCCCTCCTCCGCACCAGATTTCTTTCGTCCGGTCGAACCGGACTGACTTGGAAAGCAGCTCAAGAATGCAGATTCTTCTTTATTTTGTGGTCGTCCTGCACGTGATTGTGTGCCTCTTTCTGATTGGCGTCGTCCTCCTGCAACAGGGCCGCTCGGCCGACCTGGCAGGCGCATTCGGCGGCCAGGGTTCGCAGACGGCTTTTGGCCCCCGCGCCGCGGCCAACGTTCTCACCCGGCTCACCACCTGGTCGGCGGTCATCTTCATGGTCACTTCGATCAGCCTGACCGTTCTCTACCAGCGCTCCGCCGGTTCGCATTCGGTGCTCGACAACACCAAGACCTCGGCGCCCGCAAAATCCGGCAAGTAAACCCCGCATTTTCAGCCCAATAGGGCATGGACGGCAGGCCACGCGGCCTGCCGTTTTTCTTTGTCCGCAATCGCGTCCAGCAGTTTCTCCTCAAATTCACAAAAATACGATTGACAGATATATCTTTCAGATATATCTTGCAGCTATATGAACCACAACCGCACCGCCTACGTGATCCTCGGAGGCCTCTCCATCCAGTCGAATCTCTCCGGCTATGAGCTTCACAAGGCCATCGAAGAGAACTTCGGCAGCTTCTGGGGCGAGAGCTACGGACAAATCTACCCCACCCTGAAACGCCTGGTGGCCGAAGGACTGATCGTCCCCTCCAGGTCAGCCTCCGCGCCCAGGCAGCGCCGCCAGGAGTACTCCCTGACCGATGCCGGCCGCGCCTGCCTCCGGGACTGGCTTGCCCAGCCCTTTCAGAACGATCCGCCCCGCAATGAATTCCTGCTCAAGCTCTTCTTTGGCCGCGAGGCAGCGCCCGGCGTCGCTCTCGCGCACGTCCGCGAGCTGCAGAATCGAAACCGGCGCATGCTCGCCACGCTGGAGGGAATCGAGAAGATGGCGCGCGCGAGCCAATCGCAGGATCCGAATATGCCGTACTGGATGCTGACTCTGGGACTCGGTCTGGCGCTGACCCGCGCCGCCCTCGACTGGGGCGAATCGGCGCTGCAAGAGCTTGCTTCGACGGAGGCAGTCTCCGCTCAAGGCCCGCAGCCGGCCGGGGACGACCCGGCCGCCGGCACGTCCTGAATCTTGGCCTGTGAGGATCGCTCGCAGGCTGTTTGTACGAACGCTGGACCTACTAGGAAAGGATCGCACGATGCCTACGAACGTTCAATCCAACCGCCGGCCGCAGATTGTGGCCTGCGCTGTCGCCAGCCTGTTCATCCTCGGCAACTTCATCTCACCGGTGGGAGCATTGACCGGTCCGATCCTCGGCGCGTGGTTCGTCGGTACGCAAAAGCCCCGCCGCGGATTCCTCTGGATGGTTGCCTTTTCCTTTGTTCCCGGCCTGATCTTCGGTTGGCGAAAGATCCCGCTGGCTGGCGCAGTTCAAGCCTTCGAATATCTTGGCTGGGCGCTGGTCGCCGCCGCGCTCGGCGTTTTGCCTTTTACCTTCCATCGCCTGGTCAGCCCGCGTCTGCCGGAATTTCTTTCCACTCTGCCCCTGCCGCTCGCGGTAGTCGCGATTCCGTCGCTTGCCCTGGCTCTTCACATCGGCGCAGCTTCAACGCCTGGCCTCTTCACATTTCTTATCTTTTGGTTTGCGGCGACGGTCGTGTGGCTGTGGAACCACGAATCTCGCGCCACGGATCTCGTCTTCGGCGCGGGCTTCATCGTTGTGGGGGTCTTCGCGCTCTTCCGCCACTTCGGCGGCGCCGCGCTCCCTGTCAATTTGCCCATCGGCGCGGCCTTTTCCTGGATATGCCTTGGCGCAGCCCTGCTTCTGAGCGTCTGGGCGCTCTTCCACCCGATCGAGCAGAAGGCCTGGGCCGACCGGCCGCAGGCCCTTGCCCTGTTGCAAAGCCCCTTTACCCGCGAGCCGCTGAAACTTGCCCACGAGCAGGGCGGGGATGCATTGGTCAGCACCTCCGGCGAGCGCTTCCCCCTCCGCAACGGCATTCCCGCCTTCCTCAAGCCCGAAGATCTGAGCGGCGACAACGGCAAATACAACAAGCTGTATGAGACCATTGGCGGCTTTTACGACGACACGCAGCGTGTCGTCGCCGCCTTCCGGGGATTGGAAATAGCCTCTTACTTCCGTGTCTATATGGATCTGCTCCAAGTCAAATCGGGCGACTCCGTGCTCGAGACATCCGTCGGCACCGGCCTCAACTTCAAATATCTGCCCCCGGGCGTCAAACTCTCCGGTCTTGATCTCTCGCCGGAGATGCTGGCCAACTGCCAGGCCAATATGCGCCGCTGGAAGATGGACGCCGACCTCTATTTGGGCAATGCCGAGAGCCTGCCCTTCGCCGACGCCAGCTTCGACGTGGTCTTCACCTGCGGCGGCTTCAACTTCTTCAGCGACCGTGCCAAGGCCATCCGCGAGATGATCCGCGTCGCCAGGCCGGGCGGCCATCTGATGATCGAGGACGAAACCGAGGAGTACGCCAAGAGCACCTACGAACGCCTCCCGATCACCAGCAGCTACTACAAGAATCGCAAGGACCCCGTTTCCGTCCCCATCGATCTGGTGCCGCCGGAGATGGAGGATATCCACCTGGAAATGCTCAAGGACGGCAAGTTCTACGCCATCACCTTCCGCAAGCCGGCGCAGGCATAACCGGCCGCGGCATAGAGGTTGGGGCAGCACGCACAGCTCCCCCGTGCAGCCCCAACCCGCCACGCCCTACAATGAAACCATGATCCTTGAAACCTTCCCCGTCGGCCCGCTGCAATGCAACTGCACTATCCTTGGCGACGAAGAGACTGGCGAAGCCATCGTCGTCGATCCCGGCGACGAGGTCGCGCGCATACACCGCCGCCTGACCGAACTGGGCCTCGAGCTCAAACAGATCATCGTCACCCACGCCCACATCGACCACGTGGGCGGCGCGCTCCAGTTGAAACAGCTCACCGGCGCTCCCATTTTTCTGAACCAGGACGACCTGCCGCTGCTGAAAATGATGCACATGCAGGCCGGCTGGCTGGGCGTCGACCCGCCCGAAACCGCGCCGCCCGATGCGGGCCTGGCCGACGGCCAGCGCGTCGGCCTCGACCGCTACCCCGCCCAGGTGATCCACACTCCCGGCCACACCCAGGGCTCGGTCTGCCTCCACTTTGCCCCGCTCAAGATGCTCATCGCCGGCGATACGCTCTTTGCCGGCAGCATCGGCCGCACCGACCTGCCCGGCGGCAACTTCGACCAGATCATCGATTCGATTCAGACCCGGCTGCTGGCCCTGCCCGACGAAACCAAAGTCCTGCCCGGCCACGGCCCGGCCACCACTATCGGCGACGAGCGGCAGAACAACCCGTTTATACATAGGCAATAACCGAGTGGATATCGATTTTTCATACTATTTAGTATCAATAACTTACAGAAACTACCTCACGCATCGCTTAAGGTCGAAGCCGGGTAATATTACTCCCTTGATCCGTTCCTAGATAATTAACGAGAATGGTTACTCCAGTACTGAATTCCAGCTCCGGTCCGAGCAGGCTCACCACCAGCCAGCCGGATTCCGGCATTCCGAAAAAGTAGCCGGGATGGACCCAGACCCCGCGCTCCAGAAGCGCCAGCACCGTCCGCTCGTCGGCTTCGAGCGCCGGAATCCGCAGCACCGCGTACCAGCCGCCATCCGCCTCCAGCCTGGTCACCGCCGCAAGCTTGTCGAGCTGCCGGTCCAGTTCCGCCAGATTGGCCGCCACACGCTTTTGAATCTGCCCCTGGATCGCTGCCCGTCCTTCGAGCCACGCCGGCAGCGCGCACTGCACCGGCGCATTCATCGAGAGAAAGGTATCCGCGACCACCTCCAGACGCTCCAGGGCGGCGGCGGCTTGAGGTCCCGTGGCCACAATCCACGCCGCCTTCATCTGTGGCAGTCCGGCAATCTTGCTCAGCCCGCTCACCACAAAGACCGGAACCCCCTCCAGTCCCGCGGCGAAGCTCTTCCCTCCCTCGCCGAAGCCGTAATCCAGAAAAACTTCGTCCACGATCAGCGAAAGGTCAAACTCGCGGCAAAGCCGGGCCAGCGCCTCGCCCTCCCAGGGCTTGGTGAAGTGGCCGGTCGGATTGTTCGGATGAACCAGCACAATGGCCCGCGTCCGAGAGCTGATCGCCCGGCGAAAACCCTCCGGATCGATCTGCCAGCCATGGTCGTAGACCAGCAGCGCGGCCTTCAGCCGCACATCGTCGAGCACGGCCAGGAAATCGAAGAGCGGATAGCCCGGCTGCCCGACCAGAATCTCGCTGCCCGCATCGCAGAGCAGACGGAATAGAAAGCTGTACGCCTCGCTGGTGCTGGTCGTGAGCACAATCTGCTGCGGACGAAGCGCAACGCCATGATCGGCATAGTAGCCGCAAATCGCCTGCCGCGCGCGCAGGCTGCCCCGCGGCTGCGGATCGTAATCGAGCGCCTCCGGCCGCGCAAGCGCTTCAAGCAAATCGGAGGGATAGGCAAATCCGCAGCGGGTGGGATTGGACGCCGTCAGATCGGCCACCGGCAGCCCTGCCTGAACCCGCAGCCGGTGGGCCCGCGCCAGCTCGCTCTCCTCCGTATTCCAGTCCGTCCTTCGCGAAAAACGCATAAACCTCATCCAATCAATCGCGTATAGCTGCCAGCCGCGCCGCGCCCGGCGCCCGGCGCGGGCTCGTCGTGCACAATAAACGCAGGCGTCCCTTTCAACCATACACGGGCGTCCACCGGAGGAACATTGGCTCTGCGCGCGGTTGTCTTCGACTATGGGAACGTTTTGACAGGTCCTGAGGACCCCGCCGCTCATGCGGCTCTGTTGCGCATCACCGGGCTCGCCGCCGGCCGCTTCAAGAGCCTCTATTGGCACAATCGCCACGCCTACGACGAGGGCAAGCTCACCGGCATCGCCTTCTGGAAGGAGTTCCTCCGCGAGGCCGGCCTCGAGCACATGCTGAACCAGGCCACCGTGGAAGAGCTGAACCTGTGGGACGCCCGCATGTGGACCGCCCAGGACCCCGCGTTGCTGGCCTGGCAGGAGCAGCTCAAGCGCCGCGGCCTGCTCACCGCCATCCTCTCCAACATGGGCGACAACGTCCTCGAAAACATCGAACGCGAGTTCGCCTGGATTCACCGCTTCGACGTGCTGGTCTGGAGCTTTCAGTTGCACATGGCCAAGCCCGACCCGGCCATCTATCTCCACACGCTCATGGAACTCGGCGTCCGGCCGGAAGAAACGCTCTTTCTCGACGACAAGACGGTCAATGTCGAGGCCGCGCGGGCGCTGGGCATGAACGCGCTCGTCTTCACGACCGTCGAGCAGCTCCGCGCCGACCTCGTCGCTCACGAATTCTCGTCTGAACTCCCCTTGCCGGCCTGAGCGCCCTTGCCCGCTTGCGGCGCAACGAAGGATCCTCCGGCCGGAGGCTTTCTGGCTGGTGTCCCTCAAAGCGGTCTGTGCCGAAGTGCTCCGCGCCGGCAATCGACAGTCGCCCCGCGCCGTAGGCGCAGTGTGGATTAGCCCCGCGCTTCAGCGTGGGGTCGGCGCAGGATGATCTGCCAACCCGCGCAAGCCGCGCCAACCGCCTCCCGCCGGACCCCACATACAACAGTCAGCCGGGTGTTCTAAACTAACTTGTCCCCGCACGGCGGCAAGCTAAACCGTTTTATGCAAGACGCGGTCCGGACGAGCGGACCCTTGCTCGATTTGCGTCTCAAAGCGATGCCGATCCGTCGAGACATTTGTCAGGAGTTCCAACAGTGATTCTTTTGGGAAAAACGAGAAGTTTGAGCGCGGCCAAACGGGCCGTGCAGAAGCGGGCGGCATGGGGAGCGGCGGCTCTGGTGCTGGCCTCGACCATGGCTCTGGCGCAGAGCGTGCCGGTGGTCACCGGCGACGCGCGCGTTGACAAACTGCTGAGCCAGATGACGCTCGAAGAGAAGCTGGCGTTGATCCACGGCACGCACGAAGACCCGGCCGTCTATCAGGCGCAGGCCGGCTACCTGGGCGGCGTTCCCCGGCTCGGGATTCCCGGACTGCGCTTTGCCGATGGCCCTCCGGGCGTGCTCACCCGTCATCCGTCGCAGGGCGAAACCGCGACCATGGGCGTAGCCGCCACCTTCAGCCGCAAGACGGCGGAAGATAACGGACTGGTGATCGGTCGCGAAGACCGCTCTCTGGGCATCGATGTCTCCCTCCAGCCCTTTGTGAACATCGACCGCGACCTCCAGTTCGGCCGCGCCTACAACACCTTCGGCGAAGACCCGTTTCTCACCTCCGAGATGGGTGTGGCCGAGGTCCAAGGCATCCAGTCGCAGCAGGTCATGGCGCAGATCAAGCACTTTGTCGCCTACGACTCCAATGGAACCAGCACCTACGTGGACGACCAGACGCTGCACGAGGTCTATGTGGCGCCCTTCGAGGCGGCTGTCCGCGCCGGCGTCTCGTCCATCATGTGCTCCTACAACCGCATCAACGGCACCTTTGCCTGCGGCAACGATTCCACTCTGACCAAAATCCTGCGCGACGAGATCGGCTTCAAGGGATTCGTGACCTCCGATTGGGGCGCGGTCCACGCCGTCAACTTCATCAACGCGGGCCTGGATATGGAGATGCCCGGCGAACCTCTGCCCGGCGAAAAGCATCCGATGCCCTCGTTCTTCGATTTCGTGCCCGCTCCGCCTCCGCCTCCCCCAGCGCATCCCGCCAAGGTCGATGACGGCGGTAACATGTTCGGCGGCCACATTCCCGAGGAACCGGCGCCGGAGTACGGCGGAACCAGCGACTTCGGTCTCAAGCTGGACCCGAAGAAGATGCCCGAAGCCCTCAAGGATGGCACGGTGAACGAAGCCGCCATCACCCGCGCCGCCGGCCGCGTGCTCTATGAGATCGTCCGCTTCGGCTACATGGACGGCCAGCAGAAACACGAAGTGACCGCGCAGGCCATCGAGGCCAACGCAAAGATCATCGAAAAAACCGGCGAAGAGGCCGCGGTGCTGCTCAAAAATGAAGGCGCCGCGCTGCCCTTGAAAGCCTCCAACCTCGATTCCGTGGTTCTGATCGGCCCCACCGCCGGTCAGGTCGACTCGATCGGCATCAATGGCGAGCGCTCCGTCGGCCTACCCTGGCGTCAGGTTGGCCCGCTCGATGCTCTCAAGAAGATCTCCGGCAACACCAGGATTCGCTTTGCCGTGGACGACGACATGACCGGGGTCCCGGTTCCGGCCAGCGCCTTCAGCCACGACGGCAAGCCCGGCTTGCTGCGCACCGGCAGCGGCGCGGAGCAGACCGACGCCGGCGTCAACTTCACCGTCACCGGCGGCAATGCCCTGCCTCCCGACTCCACCGTCACCTGGAAGGGCTCCATCACGCCGCCGCACGAGGGAACCTACTGGCTCTATCTCCAGGCCCTGGGCACCAACGCCAACATCTCGCTCGACGGCAAGCGGCTGGCCGAAACCGGCGCCTACCAGGGCGCCGTCCATGGGGACATCCTGCAAGCCAACCAGGACAACGTCGTTCCCACCACCGACGGCCTCGACAACGTGCGCCGCGCGGTCGAGTTGACGGCCGGACCGCACCAGATCGTGATCAAAACCAGTCCCGACTCCTCCAAATCTCCGGTCCAGGTGCGCCTCAACTGGTACACCCCCGAAAAGCGGAAGGCCGACCACGAAGCCGCCGTCGCCGCCGCCAAAAGCGCCAAGGTCGCCGTGGTCTTTGTCTGGACGCGGCTGCAACCCGTCTTCGGCCTGCCCGACTCACAGAACCAACTGGTCGAGGAAGTAGCCGCGGTCAACCCCAACACCATCGTCGTCCTCAACACCAGCCAGCCCGTGGCTCTGCCCTGGGTGGACAAGGTGAAGGCGGTCCTGGAGATGTGGTGGCCCGGCGATGAAGGCGGCTGGTCCACGGCCAATCTGCTGCTGGGCAAGACCAGCCCCGCCGGACGCCTGCCGGTCACCTGGGCAAAGCAACTGGAAGACTACCCCGCCACCGATCCCCGGTATCCCGAGCGTTCCATGAAGGGCGTGGATGGCAAAACCATCTATAGCGAAGGCGTGAACGTGGGTTACCGCTGGTTCGACAAGCAGAACATCTCCCCGCTCTTCGCCTTCGGCCACGGCCTCAGCTACACCACCTTCGCCTACTCCGGATTGCAGGTCGAGAAAGCCTCCGATGGCGGCCTCGACGTGAACGTCCAGATCAAGAACACCGGCAAGACGGCCAGCGACGAGGTTCCGCAGGCTTACCTGGGCGCGCCCAGCGAGCTTCCGCCGGGCGTGCAGTTCCCGGTGCGGGCTCTCGTGGCCTTTGACCGCATTCACCTCGCCGCCGGCGAAGTCAAAACCGTCACGCTCCATGTGGCGCCGCGCCAACTGCAATACTGGTCGACCAAGGACGGCAAATGGGTGACCGCAACCGGCACGCGCACCCTCAGCGTGGGAGCCTCTTCTCGCGATCTGCGCCTCAACCAAACCATCGACTAAGAAACATCGCCGCAAACTAGAAATGCCGGGGCCTCGGCCCCGGCATTTCTTTTCGCAAAAGGACGCCGCCCGGCCCAAACACCAGCAATCACCCCCTACTCCCTACTCCCTACTCCCTACTCCCTACTCCCTACTCCCTACTCCCTATTCCCTATTCCCTGCCTTTACGACGCCATCCCCAGACCCACCAGATTGGCGGCGGCAATAATCACCAGCATCCCCGCCCACAGCAGCCGGATCGGCCTGCTTCCCACGCCGGCCCACTCGCCCAGCGCCAGCCCCACCAGTCCGCCGCACAGCACGTACCCGCTCATGTGCAGCATCCAGTTCACGTAGGCCAGATGCTGGGGAATGTTGGCCGCGCCCCAGGCATAAAAGAAGAATTGCAGATACCACATGACTCCGCCGGTTGCGGCCAGAGAGGCATTCTTCAGCAGCGTCGGCCGCGTCTGGGCCAGATCGGCGCGCAGTGAAATCTCTTTCTTGCTGGCCAGGCGGACGAAGCAGTAGGTCAGATTGACCACCGCGCCGCCGCCCATGATAAAGACATAGCTCGGCAGCGCCGCATAGAGCGGGTTGACTCCCAGATGCAGCGCCGCGGCTTTCATCGGTTCCGCCGCACTGATGGCAAACGCCATGCCCGAAGAGAAGATGCCGCACAGTACGGCAAGCAGCAGGCCCAGCTTCAGATTGAACTCCCTCGGCTCGCCGCGAAGCTGAATCTCCTTCTGGTGTCCGGCATAGGAGACGACGGCCACGCCGATCAGCGCCACCAGCACGCCGGCCATGGTCAACAGGCCGCTCTTGGTCAGAAACAGCAGGGCGAACTGCCCATGAAGAAGCGGCGGCGTGAGCGTGCCCACCACCAGCGTGACGCCGATGGCCACGCCGATGCCCAGCGACATGCCCAGATGGCGCATGGTCAGGCCGTAACTCACATTGCCGACGCCCCACATGGCCCCGAAGAGCGCAGCCTTCAACAGCACATGCCCATCCATGGAACCGTAAAAGGCGCGGAAGTCCGGAAGCAGAAAGAGGCTCACGGAGATGGGCAGCAGTATCCAGGAGAAGAAGCCGGCTACGGCCCAGGTGGTCTCCCACGACCATTTCTTCACCTTCTCAATGGGCGCATAGAACGAAGCGGCCGACGCCGCGCCAACCATGTGCCATCCGATCCCAGCCAGTATCGACGTCACTCTTTCTCCCTTTCTTCAAGCCGCCGGCGCAAACCTGACTGCCAGCAGGAGGATTGGCCGCACCGCGGCGAACGCAACCGCACAAAGCCCCGTGCGCCATCCTTCCCGTCATTCTGAGCGAAGCGCAGCGGAGTCGAAGATCCTGCGTCTTGCCATCTGCCGCAAGGGTGAGAAGCCACAAACCTCGAGTCAGCCGTCGCACTGGAAAATCTACTCCATGCTTACCGTAAAGCGATAACTTCCCGCCGTGAGCTCGAAGCCGCTTTGGCCACTACGCATTGTGGCCCTGGCCAGCTTGCTCTCGGTCAGCGGCGCGCCCTCCAGCCTGTACTTCGCAGCCTCGTCCGCGCTCAGACCCAGCCAGCCCGTGGTGTTGGCCGGAAGGGTCAAATACCACTCGGCGGTGGTTCCCGTCACCTTCCAGTCGGAGTGGATCGGCCCATACGCCGAAACATAGTCAAACGCCACATGCCCCAGTCGCTCATCGAAGGCCGGATGCAGCATCACGGTATGGAAGCCCGCGTCCAGCGGCGTTGCGTCCACGCCTGCGGCATAGCGGTAGATCCAGTCGGCCACCGCGCCATAGGCGTAATGGTTGTAGGAATTCATGCTCGGATCGTCCTTCATCCGGTCGCCGTTCCACCGCTCCCACATGGTCGTTGCCCCGTGCTCCACCTGGTAGCCCCACGACGGGTACTCGGTGTTGAGCAGCAGCTTGTAGGCCAGCCTGGAGTAACCCGCCTTGGTCAGTTCTTCCAGCAGATACGGCGTGCCCAGAAAGCCCGTGCCCAGCAACCCGTGATTGGCTTCGATCTTATCCGCCAGCTTCTGTGCCACGGCCTTGCGCAGCTCCTCCGGAACCAGATTCATGTGCAGCGCCAGCACGTACCCGGTCTGCGTATCGCCGCCTTGGCTCTTTGCATCCGGATTGTTGATGCCGCCGAACGGCGACGCGCTGTTGTCCGCGCCGGCCACAAAACCGTCGCCGTGAACAAATCGCTTCTCGAACGCGGCGCGAATCTTCTCGAAGAGCCGCGCGTACTTCTCTTCGTCCTGCACGCGCCCGGTTGCGTGAGCCATCTGCCGCATCAGCGTCGCGTCATAGGCCCAATAGGCGGTAGCGATCAGCGTGTAATCGGTCTTTCCCTCGGGCGAAAGCCAGTCCCCGAACGGAATCCCGCTCGCGTGCTCCCAGAGTCCATCGGGGTTGGCGGCCTCGATGGCGTTGAGATACTTCTCCATCGCCGCCCAGTTCTCTTCGATCACGCTGGTATCGCCGTTCTGCAGCCACGAGGTCCAGGGAATGACGACGCCCGCATCGCTCCAGCCGGCGCCGAAACCCGAATTGGGCTGCGCGGTCCCCGGCGAATAGATGCCAAAGTACGGCGTTCCCACCTGCGTTCCGCGCATGTCTCCGGCAAATTTGCGCGAGAAGGCCGCTAGGTCCATGTTGTAGCTGGCCGCGCGCCAGAAGACCTGCGCATCGCCCATCCAGCCCAGCCGCTCGTCGCGCTGCGGGCAATCGGTGGGCACGCCCACAAAATTCGAGCGCTGGCCCCACAGAATATTGCTCCACAGTTGGTTGATCATCCCGCTGCCGGTTTCGAGTTTGGCGGTAAACGGCGCATCGGTGTGCAGCACGAGGGCCGTCACGGCGTCCTTGCCCGGCGCGGAAGGCAGTCCGGTCACTTCAACATAGCGGAAGCCATGGAAGGTGAACTGCGGAGTGAACTCCTCCATCCCTTTCCCATCGAGAATAAAGTGGTCCGTCGCCTTGGCCGTACGCAAATTGTCGGTATAAATCGTCCCGTCCGCGTTCACAATCTCCGCAAACCGAAGCCGCACATCTGTGCCCGCCGGCCCTTCCACGCGCAACCGCTCCACTCCGGAAAAATTCTGCCCAAAGTCGTAGACATGCACGCCCGGCCTGGGCTCGTTGACGGATTTCGCCTTCACCGTCCGCTCCGCGCGTATCGAGGGATACACCTGCGCCTCGATCGCCACCCGACTGGGCTCGAGCGCAACTGCGCTCTTCCACTCCGCGGCATCGAACGCCGCCGTATTCCACCCCGTCTGCTTCAGCCGCGCATCCTGGCTCTCGCCGTCGTAGATCTCAGAGTGCAGAATCTCCGTCCTGCCGGCCCGCCAGCTCGCATCGGTGACCACCCACTCCACGCTGCCGTCGGTGTGCTCGATGCGCAACTGCGCCCGGAGCGCGGGCGGCGTATCGCCATAATTGTTCGGTTGCTGAAGCCACTCCAGCGACGTCTCGTACCACCCCGGCGCCAGCAGCGCACCGATCGCATTGGCTCCGTGCGCCACCAAAGCCGTCACATCGTAGGTCTGGTACTTTACCCGCTGGCGATAGTCCGTCCATCCCGGCGCGAGCACATCGTCGCCCACGCGCCTGCCGTTCAAAAACATCTCGTAGGCGCCCAACGCCGTCGCGTAGAGGCGCGCCGACTTCACCGGCAGATTCACCGTAAACGCATGGCGCAGCGTCTTCACCGAATCGGGAATCCACGGGTGCCCCAGCGCCTGCGTCGAGACGACCGCGCTCTTCCATCCCGAGTCGTCGAAACCCTTCCGCTCCCAGCCCGCCGCCGCATGAACCGCCGTCTTCCACTCCGTTCCGCTCGCAAACGTCGCTGTGCTTCCATCCGTGAACTCGACAAAGAGCGTTGCCATCAGCGGCGGCGCATCGGCGGCGGCCATTCCGTTGGGATTCACCACGTAGTGCACCGACTCAATCGCAATCGTGTTCTTGCCCGCGCTCAGATGCGTTGTCACTTCGGCGCGCACAAACTTCCTCCACGGCATCTGCTTCCAGGCCGGGAGCTTGTCGGCCGCAAGCACCTGCGCTCCGTTGATCCACGCTGAAACGGTGTCCTGTCCGGTCGCATAGAGCGTTGCCCGCCGCACCGGCCGGGCCAGCACAATGCCCTGCCGGTAGGCGTAGCGCTCTTCCGCTGCCTTCTCCGCGGCCAGAACCTTTGCGTCCGGGCTCGTAATCCATGCGGCCTGCGCATGGCGCACCGCAGCCTCTTCCGCCGTCTCGTAACCGATCCACTGGGCGCGCCAGCCGCCCTGCGTCACGAGGCCCGTCTCCCACCAGCCTGTTTCGCTCTCCCCATACGGCTTCCCCACCGCATCCCAAACCTTCACCCGCCAGAAGTATCTTGTGCTGGGCTGAAGCGCGGCTCCCTCGTAGCGAACGTTCAAAGACGCGTCCGACTCGGTCCGCCCGCTATCCCAAACGTCCGTTTGGCCCTGCCCCAGCAACTCGGCCCGCGTGGCAACCAGCACCTCATAGGCTGTCTGCTTCGCGCCCCGCGCCGGGTCCTGCAACTGCCACGAGAACCGTGGCGCCGGATCGTCGATGCCCAGTGGCGTCTTCACGCTGTCGACGCGCAACTCCACCGGCCCGGTGAATGCCGGAGCCTGCGCCGCCGGCCGCAGCGCCGTCGCTCCCAGAACCAGTCCCCACGCCATCGCACGCAACATTTCCTTTTTCATCTCTTTGCCCACCCCCGGAATCAAGCCTGTTCCTTGTCCATCGGCGCACCGGCCTGGGAAACACCTCCAAGGCTCCAGCGTCTCAGATTTACCAAATGAAATATTTTCCAGACGGAAGAACTTTAAGCAACCCACATCGCCTTTGTCAAAAATCCGCGCCGGGCGCGCCGGCCCCTGTTCAACGCGTCTTGCTACCGCGGCGTAAATCGTACCCCGTCCTGCTTGCAGATCCTTTGAATGGCGGGACGGGCGGTCATCGGGCCGGCCGGCAGCCCGCCGCCCGGCATCACCCATTGGCCCACCATCAGGAAGCGCCGCAATCCGGGCAAAGTATTGGGTAAGGGCCGGAACCTGCCGCCGGGTGCGGGGAACCACCCCTCCATGCTCCCTTTCCAATTGCCTGTGTAGCGAATAATCGTGGCGGGCGTCGAAACATCGATGGCCTCGATCGCCGGGCGGATACCAGGCACCTTCTTTTCCAGAATGCCGATCGCCGCCTCGGCGACGCGCTGCTTCTCGGCCCGATAGCCGGCCAGATCGCTTTCCCGCAGATCGGCCCAATATTCATTGTTGCGTGTGGGAAGGAAACAGGTAACCACGGTTTTTCCCGCCGGCGCGAATGTCGGGTCGAAGTGAAAGATGCGGAAGGAGACTTGGTGCAGTTCGGTGCCGGGGTCCACCCGGAGCGGCGCATCCAGCAGCCGCGTGAGCATCGCCGGCAGCTCCGACAAATCCAGCGCCACGCCCAAAGAAACCTGCAAATAGGAGGGAAAGATTTCCAGCTCTTCATAAAACTTGTTGATTGCCTGGTCCGCGTACTTGCCGCCCAGGAGGTCGTAGATGGTAGCGTGGCCGTCGGCGGCGGAGATCACCCAGTCGGCCGCGACGGTCTCTCCGCCGGCCAGCTGAACGCCAACAGCGGTGTCTCCCTCCACCAGGATGCGTTCAACCCTGGCGCCGAAGCGCACCCGCCCGCCCAGGCTGGCCAGCCGCTCTTCGATGAGCCGGATGAGGGCCTGCGATCCGCCGATTGCATAGTTCGCGTCGCCCGCGCTCATCCACGCAAGAGCGAAAAAGATGGCCACCACAGAGAGCCGCCCCATCTCGCCCTCGCCGAAGAAGCTTCTCAGAAGCGGGTCTTTGAATCTCTCTCCGTACTCCATGCAGCTGACCTTCGTGATCTCGCGCAGCAAAGGCATGCAGGGCAGATCGCTCAGGAGCGTCAGCCCGTTGCGCACCCAGCCCGCGGCCGGGTCGGGCATCCTGAACTTGCGAATGCGCCGCAGACTCGCTGCGAAGCGCCGCACCTCGGCCGCGTCCTGCGGCCCCCGCTTCAGCATCTCCGCCTCCAGGCGGTCGATGTCGGTGGGCAAATGCAGGCAGGATCCGTCTTCCGTTTCCAGATGCGCAAATTCCTTCGGTTTTACGAAAGCGAGCTTGTCGATATCGCACACTTCCTGCCATTGCGCATGCATCGGCCCCTCGGAACTGGAACCGTACAGCCAATGCAGGCACGTCTCAAAGGTGTAGCCGCCCCGGCGCCAGCTTGTCGCCAAACCTCCCGCCATCTCGTGCATCTCGAGAACTTCGGTCTCGTAGCCGCATTTTTGCGCATAGACCGCGGCGCAAAGTCCCGCGATGCCGCCGCCGATGACGATGATCTTCCGGGCGTCCTGCTCCATGTTGGTGAGCCTCCGTTGCTGGTCCCGCGCATGATGAAACGATCCCCTGCTCGGCTGCGCCGCGATGATTCGGCCGATTGCGCTGCCGCAAGGGCAGCCCGGCAGCTTCCGCAAAGTCGTTTTCCTGTGAGTCTCAAGCCGGGTCTGGGACCAAGCTTTCTGTCCCGCGACGCATCCTAGCCTTCGCACTCCCGCCCCGCTGTGACGGAAAACACGCCGCGAACGGGGTGCCAAAATGGCAATGGGCCGATTGAGGAAAAATGGCGGCGCAATAAATGTTGGGAGAAACCGCGTTTGCGTGCCCAGCCCATTACACTTTCTCCATGCCACTCCGCCTCTACGCCGCCACCACCAGCCAGGGCAAGCTGCGCGACTTCCGCACCGCCGCTCAAACCCATTCCATCTCCATCGATCCCCTGCCCGCCCACGCGGCCATTCCGGCTCCCGAAGAGAACGGCGCAACCTTCCAGGCCAACGCCACGCTCAAGGCCGTCTACTACTCCCGCTTTGCTCCCGGCGAGTTGGTCGTGGCCGACGACTCCGGCCTCGAGGTCGATGCCCTGGACGGCGCGCCCGGTGTCCGCTCGGCCCGCTTTGCCGCGGACTCCGGCCTGGTCGACTCGCCCGGCGCCGACGACAACACCGACGTGTGGAACAACATCGTCCTTTTGCAGCGGCTGGCCACGATTGCGCCGGAGGAGCGCACCGCGCGCTATCGCTGTGTGCTGGTGGTCGCGCGCGACGGCGAGGCGCTTCATACCGCCCAGGGCACAGTCGAGGGCCTCATCCTCGGCGCTCCGCGCGGCACCGGCGGCTTTGGCTACGACCCGCTCTTCTACCTGCCCGCCCTCGGCAAGACCATGGCCGAACTCGACCTCGAAACCAAGCACACCCTCAGCCATCGCGGTCGCGCCATTGCGGCACTGTTGCCCATGCTCCAAGCCTGAACACCCCCGCAAATCTCGTTCAAGACGTCAAAGCCCGCGGAGCGCCTTGACGGACGTGATGTGCGACACCAATAATGCAGGTTGAAATAAACACTGATTCTCTGTCCCTCAATCTGGAACAGCCTCCACCTGAAGTCCTTAGGAGTCAATACTTCCATGGCCACTGCCCAACAACCTGCCGCGCCCCCGATTCATCCGCCTGTCCGCCCAACTGTTCGGCCAGGCGTTCGGCCGATCCGCGCAGCCGAGGGAAACTCCTTCATCTTCCGCAAGCTGCACTCGCTGCTCGGCGTAATCCCCATCGGCGCATTCCTCCTCGAGCACCTGCTCTCGAACTTCGAGGCCCTCAAAGGCCCAGCCGCTTACGGAGCCCAGGTCAAATTCCTCAATAGCCTGCCCCTGGTGCGCGTGCTCGAGTGGGTCTTCATCTTTCTGCCCATCCTCTATCACGGCATTTACGGTGTCTACATCTGGCTTCGCGGCAAGTCGAACATCGTCTACTACCCCTGGGCCGGCAACTGGATGTACACCGCCCAGCGCTATACCGGCCTCATTGCCATCCTCTATATCGGCCAGCACGTCATACGCCAGCGCTTCATGGGCATCAACCTTCCTGAGCACCCCATGGCGGCCTTCGCCAAGGTGCAGCACGAACTGGCCAACCCGTGGATGGTTGCCGTCTACGTGATCGCCATGATCGCCATCTGCTGGCACTTCTCTTACGGCATATGGCTCTTCGCGGCCAAGTGGGGCATCACCCCCGGCGCAACCGCGCGCAAGCGCTTCGGCTATGCCTGCGCCGCGCTCGGCGTCGTGCTCGCGGTGATGGGACTGGCCAGCATCTGGGCCTTCATCGGTCCCAAGTTCCAGAACGCGCCGGAAAATCCGCCTCCGGCTGTGTCCATGTCGGTTGCCCCGGCCAATTCCGGCAGCGCCTCGATCGGAATGACCATTCGTTCTTAGCTAGGAGCTAGGAGCTAGAGGCTAGAAGCTAGTAGCTGTTTTCCCTTGGAAAGGAAATTCGTTCATGGCAGCACCCAGAATCATCGTCGTTGGCGGAGGTCTCGCCGGACTCGCCGCGGTCATCAAGATCGCCGAAGCCGGCGGCACCGTTGACCTCTTCTCCATCGTCCCGGTCAAGCGTTCTCACTCGGTCTGCGCGCAAGGCGGCATCAACGCCGCAAAGAATCTGAAGGGCGAGGGCGACACCACCGACAAGCACTTCGACGACACCATCTACGGCGGCGACTTCCTGGCCAACCAGACCCCCGTCAAGGCCATGTGCGAGGCCGCCCCGGCCATCATCGACCTGCTCGACCGCATGGGCGTGCCCTTCAATCGCACGCCGGAAGGTTTGTTGGATTTCCGCCGCTTCGGCGGCACGCTCTACAACCGCACCGCATTCGCGGGAGCCACGACCGGGCAACAATTGTTGTA
>JBEKTO010000023.1:0-68649 GCA_049515995.1 Occallatibacter sp.
CGCAGGCTGAAGGGCTTCCGCCGCATCTTCTCCAGATTCGAAAAGCTCGATGTGGTCTTCCTCGCCTTTATCAATTTCGTTTTGATCGTCGAAGCCCTTAGATAGTGTTAACACGCCCTAGCTTGTCGAGAAATATCTGTGCCGAAGTGCGTCGCACCTTGAGCGGTTTAATTTTTTTCATGGCCATGATTCTACTATATGAAGGCATTGGGTTGAGTGCGGGGCCCTGTACCGTGGATGTCAGATGATAACAGGCCAATGCGCTCATCCCGCGTGGGTTACACACCCAAAGCCGGATAGGTCCTGAAATACGCCGATGTCGCCTGGATGGATTCTCGCTGTACGCGAAATCGCCATTTCGCCCGGCAAGCGGTTCAGAAGGAGCAGGGAGCGACGCCGCGGCACGATCAAGGGGGCTTTACAAGCTGCGGAAAAACCCCGAATGGACGTCGAAGGCTCCAAAGTACATGCCGCAGGGGCTAGGGCATCTCTCCTGTTGCTGTAGAGGGTGGCTTTTATCCCACCCTAGGTCCCTGACCGTTTGATTGCGTTCCTTGAGGTTTGTGCTTTCCCACCCATTCGCCAGAAAAAAGCGAAAGGATGGGGCACGGGGCTGATACATATTCACACGGTCAAAGACCCAGGGCTCTGACCGCATGATTTCGTATCTTCGGGTTCGTGGTTTCCCACCCATTCGCCAGAAAAAAGCGAAAGGATGGGGCACGGAAGATGGTACATAAACAAGCGGTCAGAGACCCAGGTGGCTTTTTCTTATTGATCCGGCCCTTTGAGGTAAGACTTACCGATCCCACCCTAGCCGCAAAAACAAAGGCGCGGCGAGGGTGGGGCACCCAGGCTCGGTTGGGGCCGCAAGGTCGTTTGGGAGTGTAATTTGAAAAAGCCAGGACAGGTGAGCTCGAGCCTAGCTAAATATTTGAGCGGTTGAGGCGGGCTTACACTATCCCGGTATGCGCTTGTTTGTGGGAATTCCATTGGCGGCGGAGGTGGTGGCGGAGTTGTCGGCGGTTGCGGCGCGGCTGCGGCGGAGGGAGGACGGGCTGCGCTGGGCCGAGCCGGATTCGTGGCATATCACGCTGCAGTTTCTGGGCCATGCCGCGGCGGAGAGTTACCCATGCCTGCTGGCGCGGCTGGGCGAAGTGCGCGCGGAGCCGGTTAGGGTGCGGGTGGAGGGACTGGACTGCTTCGATCGCGCGGGAATCATTTTTGCCGGGGTGGGGTTGAGCGACGAACTGGTTGCCCTGGCGCAGCGCGTGACGGCGGCGAGCGGACAGTGCGGTTTCGCGGCGGAGAAGCGGCCCTACCATCCGCACATTACCCTGGCGCGCAGCAAGGGGCAGGGGCGCGGGCAAGGGCTGGATGCGCTGAAGGCGCGGATCGAACGCCAGCCCACCTTTACGCGGTTCGTGGCGCGGGAGTTCCTGCTCTACGAGAGCCATCTTTTGCCGGGCGGCGCACGCTACGAGGTGCGGG
Organism: Occallatibacter sp.; assembly: GCA_049515995.1. GTDB lineage: Bacteria > Acidobacteriota > Terriglobia > Terriglobales > Acidobacteriaceae > Telmatobacter. The sequence continues at coordinate 1,492 of JBEKTO010000023.1, forward strand.
CGCGGTTTGCGCTGGGGCGGACGGGCCCGGCGAGGGAGCCGATTCGCGACGAAAGAGGATGAAGCGGCTTTGAGCGGCGGTTGAGAGGAAGGTCGGCGGGAGTGTTTACAGCGTTGCTGGTATGGGGGCGTTGTGGCGTCCCACCCTGGCGACAGGAAAGCGAACCGCGGGTCCTTCGGCCTTGCTCAGGGCAGGCTTTCGGCTCGCTGCGCTCGCTCAGGATGAACGGGGCCGGTGGGGGCTTTGGCTTCCCACCCTAGGGGCAAAAACAAAGACGCCGCGAGGGTGGAGCACCCGGCATTTTGCGAGGGTGAGGCACCCGGCAATCCCACCCTTTCGACAGAAAAAAGTCGAAAGGATGGGGCACGGAGCCGATGCCTACTCCCTGTTCCCTATTCCCTACTCCCTACTTCCTACTTCCTGTCTCAGTCGAAGACGACCGTTTTGTTGCCGTAGCAGAGGATGCGGCGGTCCAGGTGCCAGCGGACGGCGCGGGAGAGAACGATGCGCTCGAGATCGCGGCCCTTGGCGACCAGATCTTCCACCTGATCGCGGTGGGAGATGCGCATCACGTCCTGCTCGATGATGGGCCCGTCGTCGAGCAGTTCGGTGACATAGTGGCTGGTGGCTCCGATCAGCTTGACGCCGCGCGCATGGGCGGCGTGGTAGGGCTTGGCCCCGGTGAAGGCGGGCAGGAACGAGTGGTGCACGTTGATGATCGACGCCGGGTAATGGGAGACAAAGCTGGGCGTCAGGATTTGCATGTAGCGGGCCAGCACCACCAGTTCGATGCCCCTGGATGCGAGCAGTTCGAGTTGCCGCGCCTCGGCCTCGGCGCGGGTGGCCGCGGTCACCGGAACATGCTCGAAGGGAATGCCGTAAAACGCCGCCAGGTTTTTCACATCCGCATGGTTCGAGACAATCACCGGAATCTCGCAGAGCAGCTCGCGGGTGCGCCAGCGGTGGAGCAGATCGGCCATGCAGTGCAGGTATTGCGAACAGAAAAGCGCCACTTTGGGCAGGCGCGCGCTGGCGCTCAGCTTCCACCTCATGCCCAGATTCGCGGCCAGCGGCGCGAAGGCGGCCTTGAAGCCGTCGAGATCGAAGCGCTCCGCATGGGCGGAAGCACCGGAATCAGGGCCGGGCGAACCATCGACATGGCTGTTGAGCGCCCACTCGACGCGCATGAAAAAGAGGCCCAGATCGTGGTCCTGATGCTGGTCGGCGTGGAGAATGTTGGCGCCGTGCTCGTACAGCAAGCCGGAGACGCGGGCCACCAGTCCCTTGCGGTCCGGGCAATCGATCAGCAGAACGGCGGAATCTTTCATCTTCTGTTCAGCTTAAATCACCACCTGCCGTGGGGCCGGCGGCCTTCGGCTCGGGAGGCGAACGGCATCGCTCACCCACCATTCGCAAGAGAAAAGCGAAGGACGGAGCACCCGCATTGGTGGAATTCAGGTTAAATCACCACCTGCGGCGGGGCCGGTGGCCTTCGGCAGGAAGTCCGGGCGGCGCCGGAAACCGCCGGGAGCGCAGACGAAGGGACGATGGAGGCGCCGCAGGGGTTCAAGCGGCGGTGTCGCCGCGGGACTGGAGCGGAGCGCTCAACTGGCGGCGCAGGTTGCCGGCCAAGTCGGCCACCACGCGCAGCTTGTCGGCGATGGGGGAGGGAACTTCGCTGCCGGAGAGGGCCAACTGCGAGTTGAGCAGGAGGCCCGCGACCGTGGTCTTCAACTCGGCCTCGATGGCCGCCGCCGCCGCCCTGCGGGCCAGCGTCTGCTCCCGCTCGCGGCGATGCAGCGCGGCGCGAATCTCCCTGGTCAGCCGGGCCGCTCCGGAGAGAGCGAAGTTGATCTGCAAGGGGATGGCGAGGCCGGCGTGCGCCCAGATGGCCTCGGCGGCAGCGGGATTGCACTCGGCCATGGTCTCGTCCACCACCACCGCGTCGAACTCCCGGCGGCGCAGGGCGGCCAGCGCCGTTTTGCGCCCCTCCGCCACTTCCACCTCCATGCCCAGTTGCGCACCCACCACGGCGGCGCAGTTCCGGGCGCCTTCGATTCCGGTCACAATCAGAATGCTCATTTTCAGTTCCTCGTTGCTGATCTTCAGCTTTTGGCGCTTCGATATCAGCTAGAAGTTAGTAGCTGATCGCTGATAGCTGCTAGCTTCTAGCTACTAGCTGCTAGGTTTCTGACCACATGATTTCGTGCTTTGAGTTCGTGCTTTCCCAGGTCCCAAAATCGGGACCTGGGGCACCCATAGCTGGTACATCAACAAGCGGTCAAAAACCTAGCAACTAGCTGTCTTTTCAGTCTTCGCGCAGCGGGTCGGCGATGCCGTATTCCTTCAGCTTGCGGTAGAGCGTGGTCTTGCCGATGCCCAAGAGCTTGGCGGCCTGCAGCTTGTCGCCGTTGAGTGTGCGAATGGCCGAAAGGATGGCCGCGCGCTCGAGCTCGGCCAGCGGCTGCACCTCCGGCGCGCCACCCTCCCGGCCGCTGTCCGGCTCGCCGGAGGCCGCCCGCCGCGCGTCGAGATTCTGCTGAAGGCCCTGCTGCTGCAACTGCGTGGGCAGGTCGCCCAGGTGCAGCACCGGTCCCGAAGAGAGGGCGCAGGCCCGCTCGACCGAGTTTTCCAGCTCGCGCACGTTGCCCGGCCAGTCGTGGCGCATCATGGTGCGCAGGGCTTCGTCGCTGAGCGTGAACTTGATGCCGTGCTCGCGGCTGATGCGATCGAGGAAGTGGGCCGCCAGCAGCGGGATATCCTCGCGGCGGTCGCGCAGCGCGGGCAGGCGCAGATTGACCACGTTGAGCCGGTAGAAGAGATCCTTGCGGAAACTGCCCTTCTCGACCATCTCGGCCAGGTTGCGGTTGGTGGCGGCCACGATCCGCGCCCGGATGGGCACGCGATGGGTGGCCCCGACCGGACGGACCTCTTTTTCTTGCAACGCGCGCAGCAGCTTGGCCTGCAGATCGAGGGTCAGCTCGCCGATCTCATCCAGAAAGACCGTTCCGCCCTCGGCCGAAACCAGCAGTCCGTCCTTGGAGCGGTTGGCTCCGGTGAAGGCGCCCTTCACGTAGCCGAAGAGCTCGCTCTCAATCAGCGTGGGCACCAGCGAGCCGCAGTCCACGGCCGTAGGCATGGAGGGTCCGCGCCACCAGTTCCTTGCCCGTGCCGCTCTCGCCCAGGATGAGCACCGGGTGGGAGCTCTGCGCCACCTTGGAGAGAATGCGGTAGAGCTTTTCCATCTCCGCCGAGCGGCCGATCATGGCCCCCAGCCCTTGCGAGAGCCGCAGTTGCTCCCGCAACTGGCGGGTGGCGGCGTCGGTGGTCAGATTGGAGGCGGCGCGGTCGAGCACCGTGGAGAGCTCGTCCATGGCGAAGGGCTTGGTGAGGTAATCCTGGGCGCCGCAGCGCATCGCCTCCACGGCCGCGTTCACCGAGCCCGAGGAGGTCATGGCGATCACCGAGGTCTGCGGGTAGAGCAGCTTGACCTCGGAGACCAGCTCCAGACCCTGGTTGCTCCCGGCGGGCAGGTTGACCAGCAGGATGTCGGCCGCGCGTCCGCGCAGCAGGCTCCGCGCCTGGCCCAGATCGCCGGTGCTCTCGACCGCATAGCCGAGGCTGGCGGCAATCTCGGCGCAGGCCGAGCGCACCGCAGCGTCCGCGTCCACCACCAGCAGGTGCAGACGCACCGCCGGCTCCGCAAGTTGAGGGATAAGCTCCATGGTTCCCAGGTTCAGAACTGTTTCGAGCATTGTATTCGCCTCGCGCGCAATTGGGTGAAATGGATTTGCGATCGCCGGTTCCGGGGTGCTTCCGGCCGTGCCGTCCTGGCGCCGCCGTTTCGGGACCGCCGTCTGTGTGCCGCGTTTCACTGCCCCTGTTTGAGCGTCCCCGTTTGAGTGCCCCCGATCTCCGGATGCCATGCCCCGCACGGGACGCCCCGGCTTCACAGGGTGCGGACGGGCAGGTCGATCACGAAGCGGGCTCCCGCCGGGGTGCGGTTCTCCGCCTGTATCCGTCCGCCCGCCGCCTCGACGATGGAACGGGAGATGGAGAGGCCCAGTCCGCGATGGGTGGCCGGCCACACTCCGTTTGCCTCGACGCCCTTCTGGTGGGTGGTGTAGCCCGGCTCGAAGACCCAGTCGAGGGCGTTCCGGGCGATGCCCGGCCCGTTGTCTTCGATGGTCAGCGCCAGCCAGGGAGCGGCATCCGGTCCCTCGGCGCGCTCGCGCAGGGCGATGTGAATCCGGCCGCCCGTGGGCATGGCCTCGGCGGCGTTCTTCACCAGGTTCACCAGCACGCGGGTCAGGTTTTCCCCCGTCAGCCTCACCGGTTTGGCGCCCCCTTCGGCATCGACGGTGAGGGCGATCGAGGGCCCGGCCAGGGCGGTGAGCAGATTGCGGCTGGCCAGCAGCTCCCCGGCGAGGCTATCGATCGGCTCGACCGGGAGCAAATCCCAGCGCCGGTTCCGCTCGATTCCGCCGGGAGCCTCGCGCATCTCTTCCTGGGGTAATCCTTCCGGCTTCCGCAGCGCTCCGCCGGCGGAGGCGCTTCCCGGCGTCTCGTGGCTGTCCAGAGCCACCAGCTTCTCCACCAGGCGGCGGCTGGCCGCGGTCACCAGCCGCAGTTCGTTGCCGTAGTGAAAGAATGGAGCCGTCAGAACGCCCGGTTCCTCCAGCAGATCGCAGTAAAGCCCCAGCGCGGTGACCATGTTTCTGGCGTCGTGCGCCACCTCGGCCAGGCTCTCGCCCGGAGTGCGCAGCGTGGCCAGCGTCTCCACCACCGCTTCCACCCGTTTGCGCTTCGCTCCGCCCAATCCCGCCAACTGTCCGATCTGTTGCATGGTCCACTTCCTTTCCTGTGCTGCGGTTCGCTGGTTGCCAATCCGAGCGGGGTGAGCGGTGTCAGGGCCGCGCCGCCCCAATGCCGCGCCGCCCCAATACTGCTCACTCTGCTCGCTCCGCTCCTGCCGATCCCGGTTCCCTGGGTTTTGTCCTCTTCTGTTACACGCGGCGTGCCAAACTAGAACACTTTGGCTAAGTTCCTGATAAGGGAAGGGCTAGCTGTCCAGTTCCCGGACAGTCTGGAGGAAGCGGAGGCGGGCCGGATATCCCGAAATGGGACAGACGGGGCGGAAGGAATGTGGTTAATTTGTTTATTTTCAGTTGATTAGGCGAAGATTCCCATTCCGGGGCGCCTGCTGCCCGGATTCCCATCCTGGAACTGGCCTTTCCCATCGCGGCCCACGACCGGCGGAACCCAGTTCCCGTACAATCCCTCTATGCACGCGACCGGCAGTTTCTTTCGTCCCGGCGGCCGAAGCGCCGCCCAGCTTCGTCCGCTCACCCTTACGCCCGGCTTTGTCCAGACCGCCGAAGGCTCGGTTCTGGTCTCTTTCGGCAATACGCGGGTGCTGACCAACGCCACTATCGAGCCGGGCGTGCCCGGCTGGCTGAGGAACTCGGGCCGCGGCTGGGTGACGGCGGAGTACTCGATGCTGCCCCGGTCGACGGTCACTCGGACTCCCAGGGAGAGCGAGCGGGGCAAGATCGGCGGGCGGACGCACGAGATTCAGCGGCTGATCGGGCGGAGCCTGCGCTCGGTGGTGGACATGCAGGCTCTGGGCGAGCGAACCGTGATTCTGGACTGCGACGTGATCCAGGCCGACGGCGGGACGCGCACGGCGGCCATCACCGGCGCAGCGGTGGCGCTGGCGCTGGCGTTGAAGGCGCTGGTGGAGGCCGGAACGCTCAAGGTATCGCCCATGAAACAACTGGTGGCCGCGACCTCGGTGGGTCTGGTGGGCGGAACGGCGCTGCTCGACCTCTGCTACGAGGAGGATTCGCAGGCCGAGGTGGATATGAACGTGGTGATGACCGCCGATGGCGGACTGATCGAGACCCAGGCCACGGCGGAGAAGGGTTCTTTTTCGCGCGCGCAGTTGAATGGGCTGGTGGACCTGGCAGAGGTGGGGCTGAAGGAGATCTTCGCGGCGCAAAGGGCGGTGCTGGGGCTGTAATCAGCGATGCAGCTCATTTCCCTTGCGCTCGAATTTCATAGCGGTGTGGCATTGCCGGCAGAGCACGACATCCTGCTTGTGACCCTTGTGGCACTCGGTGCAGTCGAGTCCGCCGACGGTCTCGTGGTTGTCATGGGGATTGGGCTCGATGTCGGCTGTCTTCTTGGCGACCTCTTCGATGGACTCATGGCAGGTGAGGCACTGTGCGCCGCTGACCGGTTTCTTTTCGCCACCGCCGTGGCAGGACGCGCATTCCAATCCGCGCGACCCGTGGCGGTCGGCCGTGAAGGGTTTGGTTTGCTGAGAAAACGCCGCGGCGACAGAAACGGCGAGAAGAAGAACAACAATCGGAGCGGTGCGTGCGGCCATGGCAGTCTCCCTGTGTTTGCGAGTCGGCGCTGCTCCGCAGGCCGCGAAAGGCGATGCGGCGGGCGCGGTGGTTCCTGTTGTCTGCTGGCCAACGGAAGCGGGAATAGTGCGGATTGGAGCGGAACTCTCGGTCCGGCGGATACCGGCGCGCTTCGGCTCATTCGCCGCCCGATTTGAGGCAGAGAGTGCAGGTTGTTTTGGTGCTGTCTAGCAAGAATGATAACGCGCAGGCAGCGGCGGGGCATTTTCGCGGGTTGGCGGGGGAGCGCGCCGTTGTTCAATTCTGCTAGAGCATTTTCAGCTCAAGTGTTTACAACTGAACCCGTACGTTGTGCTTTCCCACCCATTCCGCAAAATACGCGGAATGGATGGGGCACCCAAAGTTTTGTATGCACCAGAGCTGAAAACCGGCCGAGAGCAGCAGCGTCGTACATAGACCGGCGACGGAGAGCACTGTTTCCATCACCGACCAGGTAGAGAGGGTTTCCTTCACTTCGAGCTTGAAGAAGGACTGGATCATCCAGAAGCCGGGGTCGTTGAGGTGGGAGAGGATGAGCGAGCCGGTGCCGGTGGCGAGCACCAGCAGCTCGGGGCGCACGCCGATGTGGCCGGCCATGGGCGCCAGAATGCCCGAGGCCACGGCCATGGCCACCGTGGCCGAGCCCATGGAGACGCGGACGACGGCGGCCAGCAGCCAGGCGAGGACCAGTGGCGGCATGTGCGCGCCGAGCGCCAGGCTGACCGTGGCCTGGGCGGCGCCCGAGTCGCGCAGGATGCCGCTGAGGCCTCCGGCTGCGGCCAGGATCACGAGCACGTTGGCGATGGGCTCGAAGGACTCGGCGGTGAGCTTGCGGAGCAGTTCCCGGCCGTGATGCTGCCCGGTCTGGATGCGTCCGCCGAGGGTGACCAGAGCCACCAGCACGGCGATCAGCAGCGCGATATCCGGGCTGCCCACAAAGTGCAGAATCTGGTTGGCGGCGCTTCCCGGAGGGGTGACGGCATCGGCCCAACTGCCGAGGAAGATGAGCGCGACGGGGAGGAGAATGGCCGAGGCGGCGCGGAGGGGACCGGCGGGCGGGGGGATGGAGGTTGGTTTCCCCGGTCTCGAAGGCGAGACCTGGGGCACCCGCGCTTTCGATTCCGCCCGGAATTCCAACTCAGAATCCGGCGCGGCTTCGGCGGATTCCTCCACCCGGAGTTCGATCTCGAGTTCTTCCTGGAGAGTGGGCGCGAAGAGGGTCAGGCCCTCGTCGGCGGGCTCGGGCGCGGACGTTGCCGCCCGCTTCTTCCAGCGGCGGAGCATGAACCAGCCCAGGCCCGGTCCGGCCAGAGCGGCGGCGGGCAGTCCGGCGGCCAGGCCGAAGAGAATGGTGCGGCCCAGGTCGGCGTGATATTGCGTAGCGGCCAGCATCGCCGCCGGATGCGGCGGGAGCGTGCCATGGACGATGGAGAGGCCGGCCAGAAGGGGCATGCCCACCAGAATGGGAGGGCGTCCGCTGCGTCGCGCGGCCTCGGCCACGATGGGCATGAGCAGCACCAGGCCGACCTCGAAAAAGACGGGCATGCCTACCAGGATGCCCATGCCCAGCAAAGCCCAGGGCAGGCCCGCATCGCCGCAGAGCTGGACCAGCGCCTTGCCCAGCGCGGTCGCGCCGCCGGAACCGGCCAGCAGACGGCCCAGCACCGCGCCCAGGCCGAGCACGATGGCGATGTGCCCCAGCAGGTTACCGACGCCGGCGGTGAAGGAGAGCGGAACCTGCCGGAGGGACATGCCGGAGGCCACGCCCAGGCTGAGCGCTGCGACGGCCAGGGCCAGCGCCGGGTGCAGACGCACCCTGGCGACGAGCAAGAGGAGCAGCAGGACCGTTCCGGCGGCGCAGGCCACCAGGAACCAGCTTGCGGAGGGCGTTGGCGTGGCAAGGTTCACCGGCAGATTATTCCACACGGGACCCTGGAAGCAGGAAAGACCGATTCGGGCGTCCGATGCTCCGCATCGGGAACGGCCCATCCCGGAACGCGGCGCCGCCGGTGTGCGCCCTGACACACTTTTCGCTTGCGCGTCTCTGCTACCATAAGGACGATTGCAGTTCCTGCCGCCCGCGAGGCTGATTTCCAGCCCTATTGGGCGGCTCTCCAATGTACGTGCGGTCGCCAGCGTCGTGCGAGGTGTCTATTTCTTAAAGAAAAAGACACTGAGCGGAGACGGCTTCGATGTGCGGCAATTGGAGAGCCGCTCGGCGGGCCCGAGCGTAGAGGCGGCTGGAGCCATCCTCAAAGGAGAAACTTCTATGTCACTAGTCTCCACGCGGCAACTCCTCGACGAGGCCGCCAAGGGCGGTTATGGCGTCGGCGCATTCAACGTCAACGATATGGAACAGATTCAGGCCATCATGGAAGCCGCGAAGGAAACCAATTCGCCGGTGATCATCCAGGCCAGCCGCGGCGCCCGCGCCTTCGCGCAGGACAACTACCTCTATCACCTGATCCTGGCGGCCAACGAGCTGTATCCCCAGATTCCCATCGCCATGCACCTGGATCACGGCAACAGCTACGAGACCTGCGTCAGCGCGATCAAGCTGGGCTTTACCAGCGTGATGATGGACGGCTCGCTGAAGGAAGACGGCAAGACTCCGGCGACCTTCGACGAGAACGTTGCGGTGACCAAGAAGGTTGTGGATTACGCCCACGAGCGCGGCATCGCGGTGGAAGGCGAGATCGGCGTGCTGGGCGGCATTGAAGACGGCCACGGAGCGGGCGGATCGGGCCTGGAGCACGTCACCGACCCCGACCAGGCGGTCGAGTTCGCCGAGCGCACGGGTGTGGATTCGCTGGCCATCGCCATCGGCACCAGCCACGGCGCCTACAAGTTCACCAAGAAGCCGGATGGCTCGGTGCTCAAGATGGACCTGCTGATCAAGATTCACAACCGTCTGCCCAAGACCCACCTGGTGATGCACGGCTCGAGCTCGGTTCCCAAGGACCTGCAGGACATCATCAACCAGTACGGCGGCAAGCTGAAGGAAACCTGGGGCGTGCCGGTGGAAGAGATTCAGCTGGGCATCAAGAACGGCGTCCGCAAGATCAACGTGGACACCGACAACCGCCTGGCCATCACCGGTGCGATCCGCAAGGTTTTTGTCGAGACGCCGGAGAAGTTCGATCCGCGCGACTATATGAAGCCGGCACGCGCGGCCATGCAGAAGGTGGTTGCCCTGCGCATGACCCAGTTCGGCCAGGCCGGACACGCGGGCGACTACACGCCGATCTCGATTGTGGATATGGCCAAGGGCTACGCCAACGGCACGCTGAGCACCAAGCCGCTGGTCGCCGCCCGCTAACTGCGGCAGCGAATTCAACAGAACCAATCAACCCCGATTGCAGAGCAAAAAAAGAGGGCCACTTCGTGCAAGCGAGTGGCCCTTTTCAATTGGGGGAGTGCGATCTTCGTGGTGGTCCACCGGAGATGAAGTCATTTCCAGAAGGCTCCACATTGGTTCCAATTCTCCAAGGACCATCCCTCAGGTGCTAAAGCCCATTTGATTTTGCTCATTTGCGGCACGACTGAAGTCGTGCCCTTTCAAAACACATCAACGAAAATCCGTGTGGCGGACACCATTTAGTGGTGGGTGCTGGTTCCGCTGGAGACCACAACGCTCGAAGCGCCGATGCTGGTGCTGCTGGGGCTGGAGGTGGTGACGGTTGAAGTTCCGCTGCTGGAGGTCGTGATGCTTCCACCGCCGCGCGAGCCTCCGCCGCCGGAACCCAGGCTTCCGCCGCTGCGGGAGCCGCTGAAGCCGCTGGCCCGTCCCTGCAGGTTGCCGCTACGGTTGTTCACCGGCGTCATGACAATCGTGCTCTTGCCTCCGTGCATCACCTGGCTGGCCATCATGAAGTTCTGCGACGCGCGATCGAAACGGAGCGGGGTTCCCGCCGCCTTGGCCAGGGCGCCTTTGCCCGCGAAGGCATCCGCGAAGGCATCCTTGCTCTCGTGAACCACGACGTGCGGCTCCTCAGCGCGGGCAAGCTGCTGCATGGGCGCCAGACGTAAGTCCCTGGGAGGCGCCTTGAGCAGCTCGATCGGGCGGTCAGGATCGAGCTGGACCCGGTCGATCGTGAATCCGTTCTTGTCGTTGACCGCGAAGGCCGTTTCTTTGCGGTTGAACGGAGGCCGGTCTTTGATGTCGTAGGGATGGAGAGGGACAAAGGCCACGGTTTTCCCGCTCTTGATCCAGTGGAGCGGCTCGACATGGCGCCGTCTGTGGCTGGCCACCCACACATAGCGGTGATTCCGCTGAATCCAGCTTCCCGAATGGCAGACGGCCCAGTCGTACGGAGCCGGGTTCAAGTCCAGCGCCGAAGCGGCGGCCTTTTGCTGGCCGGCGCCCGCATACCGTGCAGCCCGGTAGCGAACGGCTGCCGGCAGGCAAGGGAAGAATTCCGGATACTCCACGGCCTGCGCGGACGTGGAAGAGCCGGCCTGCCCACCGCGCGCGGCCGGACGGAAAGCGGCAGCGGACTCCGGTTGCGATGCGGAAGATGCATTGTCCGCTTGCCGCCGTTCCTCCATGGAAGCCGGCTCCCAGCAGGTTCCGTAGGGCGAGCAGTCGAAGAAGGTCCCTTGACCTCGCATCTCCGCCAGGCCGGGGATCGGCTGCGGCAGTCCGGAAGCCTTCATGACATCGGCGATCGCCGCGGAGCGCTGCGCAACCCGATTCGCCACCCAGCGGTCCCACTCGGCAAAGGCGCTGGGATCGCCGGCGCCCGCGGAAGCGACCAGGGCTCCGTCGTGAACCAGGATCGTTTGCCCCTTGATCAGCGGCTGCGCCGAGGCTCCGGGCAGGCGGAGAACGCCGCCGTCCAGCGACGTGATAGCCATCGCGTCCACATAGCTGTCGATCCGGGCGGAGAACTTCTCGGGGTATTTCACGGCGATGTTATCCGCGGGAGTCTTGAGAACAAACCACTCGCCGGCCATGAACGGCTTGATGTCGAGCGAGACTGTGCCGGTGAGAAGCGCCAGTTCGCTATAGGGAACGCCGACCGTGGTGTGCAGGTCGTTGAAGGTGAGCGCCGAGTTTTCTCCCAGATAGAGAGTGGAGGCGTTTTCAAACTCGATTTCCGCGCGCCCGGCCCCGGTGACCAGAGTGAAGCCCGATTCGATCGGGAGACCGGCGACGGCCTTTTCCCAAGGGGCGTCCGCGTTGACTGGATTCTGCTGGCCCCGCCAGATGCGCACATCGCCCTTTGCATAGCTGACGCGGACGATCTGCGAGTAGGAGACGTTGGCATGATGCTCGGTGAGGATAAAGAGAGCCCCGGATTTGAGCCTGGCAGAGGAATCGCCATTCAGAATCTCCTCGATCTGCGCCATGGCGCGCGGCTCATCCTGGTGCATCAGCGTGTTCAGCGCCAGCAGTTTCAGTTCGTCGTCCTGGCCGGCGGTGGGCTGGACGGGCTGGCCGCTCCTGGAGCGAATCTCGATCTCCAGCGCGCCGCATTCGTCGATCCAGCGGCTGGAAGCATATTCGCGGCGCAATTCGATGCAGGTGTCGAGCGCGGGTTTCGCCTGCCCCTGCTTGTTCAGGGCATACGCCTTCCAATAGAGGGCTCCGTCGGCGTGCTCACTGTGCTGGCGGGCGACCTTGCCGAAGATGGCCGCGGCATCGGCCCAGCGGCCTTCGTCGATGGCGCGGGTTCCTTCCGCGTAGAGGCTGCTATCGGGAGCGTTGGACAGGAAGGGTTCGCCTTCCACGCCGGCGATCGAAATGGGCACGGCAAAGGCCTGACCCGATGCGGCGTGAGCAGGCCGTATGGCGGGCGTCGAAAGAAGCACGGCGAGGAATGCGGCGAGATATGCAGACCCGGCCCTCATATGGTTCCTCCGTTCGAACGGTTGTTTCCTCTTGGCTGCCGGTCAGGCACTCTGGAGCGCAGCACCCGCACCTCGAAGAGCAGGCCGCTGGAGTTCATTTCGTCTTGCAGCCGGACGAGTTCCGTGGCATTCAGGCTTCCCGGCTGGCTGGCCAGTTCGGCCAGCACATGGTCCAGGTGTTCGAGCGCCGAAGTCAGCGCCGGGTCGTCGTCGTGCAGGGCGTTTTTGCGGCAGATGCGGTTTGCCGCCAGAAGGCTGCGCGCTTCGTCGCGCAAAGGAGAAACCATCTCCGGGCTGTCAGCATCGGCGTGCTTCAGCTCGACCAGCAGCCGCTCCGAGCGGTCCAGATGGTCGCCGAGAACCACTACCACCACGCGCTGCGGAGGAGGAGCAGCGTGCTTCTGCACCGGCGCGGGACTGGGCGCCACGGGGACCGGCGCCTGAGCGAGATGCGTCTGCTTGTGTTCCCACAGGCGCCCGGCGAAGAAGGCGCAGACCATCATCACGGCGCAGGCCGCGGCATAGCTCAAGCCTCTCAATAGGCCGCCGTGCAGCCAGCTCCGCTTGTGCGTTTCGTAGGCGGGCAGCAAAGGCGCGATCGATCGCCAGACCCGCTCGCCGTAGGCCGCATCGCGGGCCGGCGGCTGGGCGAAGTCCATATCGGCCAGGTCGCTCCGGAGCGCGGCGAAGGCTGCAGCGCACTCCGGGCACGACGCCAGATGTTCCCCGGCGGCGGAGTCCTGGCTCTTGCCGTAGTTGTGCTCGATCAGTTCCTCTTCATTCAAGTGCTTCATATCCTCACCCTTAATGGCGCCAGGCGCAGCCGCAGCTTGTGAACCGCGCGAAAAACCGCTTGCTTGGCCGCATTCGGCTGAATGCCCAGAACGGCCGCAATCTCTTCGCTGGTGCGATCTTCCATGTGCCTCAGGACAAAGGCCGTTTGTTCGGTGGGCGTGAGGCTGCGCATCGCTATCTCCTGGAGGGCCCCGATTTCGCCGCTCAGCAGCAGCCGGTCGGGACCGGCCGCCCCGTCCGCCACCTGGATCTCGTTTTGCTCCGGATCGTTTTCCTCTCCTACCCTGCCGGCATCGCCCGTCTTGCGGCTGCCGATCTTTTCCAGCGCGCAGCGCACCGCGATCCGGTAGATCCAGGTGCCGAAGCTCGACCGGGACTCAAAGCTCTCCAGCTTCCGGTAGCCGCGCAGGAACGCCTCCTGCACCACGTCCTCCGCATCGGCTTCGTTGCCGGTGATGCGGAAGGCCACCCGGAAGAGACTTTGGCTATGGCGCACGACCAGCGCCCCATAGGCATCTTTGTCTCCGGAGAGAACCGCCCGGATTGCCGCGTGGTCGTTCTTACCCATGCGAAACATTAGACACGAGTTTTCCGGGCGCGGTTAGGAGAGATTGCGGAGCGGCCTTTTTCGAGCCGATTGCGCACGAAAATCCCCATCCAGAAGGCCTTCCCAGCGGGCAAGGCGCGGCGGGTTTCATGCACCGATTGAAGGTCGCGCCGGCGCAGCAAGGCGCAAAGGAGCGCGGGATCGACGAAGGAAAAGTGGGATGCGAGCGGCTGGAGAGAGGCGAAGCCGGTATTGCCGACGGTGGGTTCCGTGCGGCTGGGCAACTGCAAGACGGCCGAGAACGCACCGTCTTCCGCCAGCAGGGAAAGGGCATTGTCGAGGCAGCGGCCGGTTCCGGCATGTTCGAGGATCAGCGCGGCATGAACCAGTTGCACCGGCGGCAGAGGAATCGACTGTTCCGCCAGATCGGCGGCATGAAGCTCGAGTCCGGGCAGGCTGGCATGGCGCCGGCGGACGGCATCCAGGTAGAGGGGGTTGATATCCACGCCCACCACGCGCCGCGTGATCGCGCTGTCGATGCGGTCCAGGCCGTTGCCGCCGGCGACGCCCAGAACGGCGACCGACGCGGGCCGCCGGAAGGCGAGCGCCTCGGCAAAGAGATCGGCGAGCGCTCCGGCCTGCCCCACCTGGGCAGCGGCCATGTGTCCTTCGTAGTCGCCGAGAGGGATATCGAGCCATGGATTGGACATAGCTCCATGCTATCGCCGGCGGGGGAGGACCATGCGCCCTATTTTCGATCTCTGGAAATCGGCGAGCGGGCATGAGCCAGCTACGATGGCGTGGGCAACGTGACCGGCTATACTGATTCGGTCATGGGAACGTGGCAATTCACACCCGACACGTTGAACCGGCTTGTCGCCGGCGCGCCTGCGGCAGGAAGCAAGAGCAACGGCGGTCTGAACCTCTGCTGGTCGTATGACTCCTTCGGCAACCGCACGGCGCAAAGCTCGCAAAGCGCGGCCTGCCCAAGCCTTCCATCCGTACCGACGGCTACGGCGGCCTACAACGCTAGCAATCAGGTCACCTGGGCCCAGAATGTCGCTCCTGCCGGATTCCAATACGACCAGGCGGGCAACGTGACCTACGACGGCGTCAACAAGTATTTCTACGATACCGACGGGCGCATCTGCGCCTCCCAAAATATTCCTGTCCTCGGCACTACGGTGATGACCGGATACCTCTACGACGCCGAGGGACGGCGCATTGCCAAGGGCACGATCACCAATTGGGGGAGTTGCGACCCGGCCGTCAACGGCTTCCAGGTGATGACCGAGCACGATTACATCCTCGACCTGGGCGGCGAGCAGTTCACCGAGATGGCCATGGACGCGAACAACAGCATGGGGTGGCAGCACACCAACGTCTGGGCAGGCGGCAAGCTGCTGGCCACCTACGACAATGATGGGTTGCACTTCTATTTCGACGATCCGCTGGGAACGCGCCGCGCCCAAACCGACTACGCCGGTGTAATCGAGAAGACCTGCGCCAGTCTTCCCTACGGTGACGGCGAGACTTGCCAGCCAACACCCACCGAGCACCTCTTCACCGCCAAAGAACGCGATACAGAATCAGGCAACGATTACTTCGGGGCCAGGTACTATGCGAGTTCGATGGGACGGTTTATGAGTCCCGACTGGAGTGCGCAAGTCGAGCCTGTACCGTATGCAAAGCTGGATGATCCGCAAAGCTTGAATTTGTATGCGTATGTACGGAACAATCCACTGGTCGGCATAGATGTGGACGGTCATGACGGGAACGGCGACCAAGATTGGATGCAAAAAAATCATCCTGACCTTGCGGCAGCTAACTCACAAGCCTCATGGGTGTTTTCAGGCAGTATTGACTGGGGCCAGGTGGATGCGGCAAAAGCGGCCCAACAGCAGAACCAATTGAGTAGCTCGGGGGCTTCTGGAGGAAAAGGCAAAGGGAATGGCGCGGACATTCCGAGTAAGTTTGTGATAGATTACAGCAGAACTCAGAACAAGGGTAGCTTTTCCTACTTCTGGTACGCTCTCGAGAATTCTAAAGGCAAGGTTCTAACGGGCGATGGATACGGCGTGGAAGAGCATATCAAACTGATACATGACTTCGGAATGCAGGAGGCCGATGGAACATCAGAGGGCAAGTTCGTTCCTACAGTGGATGGCTATAGTCGGGACGCTGTTGGGCTTGTAGCGCCTCCTGGCAAGGGAACCAACATGGATTTTGTCGTCTTGCAGTCCTTCACGGTTCAATACAAGGGGACCAACTACAACCTGAGTTCGACCTTCTACCACCAAACTATTGACGTTGATGGACAAGTGACTAACAAAGTATGGTACGCCACGCAATAGGGGGAGAGAATGCGCAGAACTGTCATAATCGCTCTAGTTTTTGCATGGTGGTGTACTGTCGGCTGCAAGCAAACGACACACATGACCCCAGATCAGCAACCTAAGCCCTCAACAGATGTTCGAGCGGGTCAAGAGGCTATTCAGCTGTTGCTAGCCGCACTGAAGCCTGAAGGAAAATCCGCGCGTCTCGACTATCGGGGAACTTGTGATGTACCTGATTCAGACGTGATTTCATTTCCGTCAGTCAAAGTCGATTCTCCGCGTGAGGCAGGGAGTTCTACGTCGAAGGTTACTGAAATGCTTCGTGACAATAGGGACATCTCTGTCAACGAAGACGCATCTGGGATTATCCGCATAAAGGTTGCGGGCGTTTCCGGGGCAATCCTTCAAACAAGAATCGCGCAGCTCGCGCTAGACAGGGATGAGCAGTACGACCCGAACGCAGCAATACGGGCAATTCTCAATGCGAAGGATTTCCAATCAGCTGTGGGTCAATTGCATACACGCCTTGCGATGTCAGGTGGAGGGTTAGAGAATATCCCGAAGAAGGGCATGCCTCACCTAGAGCAATCCTGGAAAGATGTGACGGTTGACCAAGCTCTTAACAGTGTCCTCCGCACGTTCCCCGGCCTTGTCGAGTACAAGGAATGCGTAAGGCCAAATGGTGACAGCCTCTTCAACATTAGGTTCTATGGCCAGCAATAGGCCCTGCCTCTGTTGTAGCCAGCAGGCCGCTCTTCGGGGCGGCCTGTGGCGCATCTGGGGCCGTGGCGGGGGGTGAGTGTTGAGCCGTGGCGGGCGTTGGCTGGGCTGGGTTCCGTGGCTTCCGTGGGCGTTGGTGGCAGGGTGGGCAGTGCGGCGGTGCTTTGCACCGGGAGGATAGGGACACACTTGCGCCTCGCCAAAATTCCATCCGAGGCAAGAATGGGTCGAACTCTCGAACACGGTGGTCATTCTGGCGGTAGTTTTCGAATAGGCGAGGGCCGCTTGGGCACTCCAGAGCACCGTGGAGACGTTGCGAAGCATGAGCGGCGAGATCGGCAGACACACCGCTCCAGCCCGTTCTTTGGGTATTCGATGAGAATCCTTCGAAAGGCAGGCTCAGGCGGCAAGATCGTAGCGATGATGCAATCCACCCAATCTAGGGCGGGTGGCCTCGGTTCCCAACCACAATGAGGGTGCCCCCGGTCCCTCGCCTTTGGGGACCGGGGGTATTGATACGATGCAAGCGCAGACTTCAATTCGAATGCTGGATACATTTATGACGCCGCCCGTCGATTGTCTTCTCAGCGCAGCGTCTGCCCATCCATCGATTTCTACCGGCAAAGAACGAGACGCAGAATCTGGCAATGACTACTTCGGGGCCAGGTACTACAGTTCTACGATGGGCCGGTTTATGAGCCCCGACTGGAGTGCGCAAGTCGAGCCTGTACCGTACGCAAAGTTGGGAGACCCTCAGACGCTGAACCTGTATGGCGGGTGGCCTCGGTTCCCAACCACGATGAGGGTGCCCCCGGTTCCTCGCGAGGGGGACCGGGGGCACCCATCGTTGGTACAACAACAAGCGGTCAGGGACCCAGGTACCTGTCGCATCCCTCTCAGCAGCTGCGCTTGGAGATTTCGAAGCCGAGCCTCTTCAATTCCCCATGAATGCGCGGCGCGTCTCAGGCGGGGTTCTGCTTTTACACTGAAGATGAGGGCGATTGGATGAGCGACGGCCGCGAAGAGCGCGAGGAACGGGAGAAGCGCCGCGAACTGGAATCGCGCGAGGAGCGCGAGGACCGGATCGAGCGGGGCGAGGCAGACCCGTGGGAGCCGGAGCGGGAGGAATCCTGAGCCGCAGGAGGGCTTATCCCGCGACGAATCCGGAGATCTGCTGGGCGAGAAGATTCTGGGCCGAGCGCATGGCCATGTGACTTTGGCCGATGAGGCTGGCGGTGCGGACATTGGGCAAGGTTTGCGAGAGCGCCGATGTGGCGTGGCGGAAGGGGTGCTCGGCACTCTCGGTGCCCAGCAAGAGCAAGGTTGGGCAGGCGAGCGCGGCGTATGCATCGACGTCCCCCGCCAGAGCATCCATGGCCTTCAATTCGCGGGGCCAGGTGGGGGCCAGAGAGGCCAATTTTGACCAGCCGGAAGACGAGCGCATGGCATGGACGCGCTCGCCGGGGAGGCGCACAAACTTTTTGAGCCCGATCTCGAGGGCATCGTCGAGGCGGCCATCGGCGACGGCGTGGCAATAGGGGGCCAGATTTTCGCCGGCGATGAGGCCGCCGATCGGCAGGGGCGGCTCGTATAAAACAAGCCTGCGCACCGAAGCGCGCATCGCGGCGCCCAAGGCGCAGATGGCACCAAAGGAATGGCCGACGAGGCTGGCATCGGGGCCGGCGGCAGCGAGCACGGCGACCACATCCTCGTATTCGCGGCCAATGGAATAGGCGGAAGCTCCGGGCTCGCTTCGCCCATGACCGCGGCGATCCATCATGAGGCAGGCGAACTGACTCGACAGGCAAGTGGCCACGCCCAGCCAATCGGAGCCCTTGGAAAGGCTGCCGTGCACGAAGACGACGGAAGGACCGTCGCCGATCCGCTTGAAGCCGATCCGGGTTCCATCCTTCGACCGCACATACTCCTGGACGGCCTCACTCCGCGGCGGATTGAGAGTTGCAGTTTCCAAGTTGTTCTGGTTGATCAAAGACAATTATTGCGCCGTCCGCCGGGAGCAGGCAAATGCGCAACCCGAGGGCATCTCTCCTGTTGCTGTAGAGGGTGGCTTTTATCCCACCCCAGGGCGTTTCGGAAATTGTGTAGATGCGAGTTTTATCGGCATCCCACCCTTTCCGCAGAAAAAAGCGGAAAGGATGGGGCACGGGAGTCTAGAGAAAAAGCAAGAATGCTGTAGCCGCAAGAACAAGAACGCGGCGAGGGTGGGGCACCCAAAACTCCATACCTACACCGCGGGCGCGACCGAGGGCTCCCGCATCGAGCTGGCCGCTCCGGGCTGGGTGCCCCCCGGCGCCTGTTCCTGGTCCTTGTATTGGAGCTGGTAGAGCTTCCAGTAGAGGCTGCGATTGGCCAGCAGCTGCTGGTGCGATCCCATCTCGCGCAACTGGCCCTTGTGCATGACCAGAATGGTATCGGCGCGCTGCACGGTGGAGAGCCGGTGGGCGATCAGCACACTCGTCCGGCCCTCGACCATGCGCTCCAAAGCGCCGCGGATGCGCAGTTCGGTGTCGGTGTCCACGCTCGAGGTGGCCTCGTCGAGGATGAGGATGCGGGGATTGTAGGCCAGAGCGCGGGCAAAGTTGATGAGCTGTTTCTGGCCCGTGGAGAGCGAGTTGCCGCGCTCGCGCACCGGCTCGTCGAAGCCGCCCGGCAGGGTTTCAACGAAGTCGAGGACGTTGACGTCGTGCGCGGCCTGGCGCAGGCCGGCTTCGGTGATCTCCTCGTTGCCCAGACGGATGTTTTCAGCCAGTGTGCCGGTGAAGAGGAAGGGATCCTGCAAGACCACGGCGAAGTGCTGGCGCAGCGCGGTCACATCCTGCTGGCGCAGGTCCACGCCGTCGAGCAGAATCTGGCCGGCGGTGACGTCGTAGAAGCGCATCATCAGGCTGGTGAGGGTGGTTTTGCCAGCGCCGGTGTGGCCCACGATGGCGATGGTCTGGCCCGGCTCGACGGTGAAAGAAACGTCCTTCAGAATCCATTCGATGCCTGCGAGAGCCGCCAGAGCGGCCGCGCCCGACGGCGATCCGTCTGCGTGGGCGACGGCGGCCTGCTGCTCTTCGCTCAGCTTTTGATAGGTGAACCAGACATGGCGGAACTCGATGCGGTTCGAGCCGTCGCCGGTGACCGGATGTGCCGGGGTGACGATCTCCGGCTCGGTGTCGAGCAGCTTGAAGATGCGTTCGCAGGCGGCCATGGCGGCCTGCAGGATGTTGTATTTGTCGCTCAAATCCTGGATGGGCCGCCAGAAGCGCTGCGAATACTGGATGAACATGGCGAGCACGCCGATGGTGACGGTTCCATTGGCCAGCACGCTGAATCCGCCGCGCCAGACCACCAGCGCGATGGCGATGGCGGAGAGGAGTTCGACGGCAGGGTAGTAGAGCGCGTAGGCGAAGATGGTGTCTTTGAAGGCAATCATGTGCAGGCGATTGACGGCCTCGAAGTCGTCGAATGCGCGTTGTTCGCGGTTGAAGAGCTGCACCACGCTCATGCCCGAGACATGCTCCTGGGTGAAGCTGTTGATGCGGGCGATGGCGGCGCGGACGCGGCGGTAACTCTCGCGGACGTGATCGCGGAAGAGGCGCGTGACGACGAGAATGAGCGGCAGCACGGCGAAGGCGATGAGCGCCAGCCACCAGTTGATGGTGAGCATGACGGAGGCCATGACGACGAGGTTGAAAAAGTCGTCCACGATGGCCAGGACGCCGGCGGTGAACATGTCGTTGATGGCGTCCACGTCGGAGGTGAGGCGGGTGACCAGGCGGCCCACGGCATGGGAGTCGAAGAAGCCGATGTGCATGCGCTGCATGTGGCGGAAGATGTCGCGGCGCAGGTCGAACATGATCTTCTGGCCGGTCCACTGCATGAGGTAGGTCTGGATGAACTGAAAGAGATAGGCGCTGAGCAGGGCGCCCATGTAGATGGCGGCCAGGCGGGTGATGCCCTGGTAAGGATCGGTGGGAAGATGGCGGGTGAGCCAACTGGTGGCCGGACCGGGCTTGCCGGTGAGGTAGCGGTCGATGGCCACTTTGACCAGGTAGGGACCGGTGACATCGCTCAGAGACTTGAGGCTGATGGACAGGGCGGAGATGGTGGCCTGCATCCAGTAGGGACGCAGATACTGGGCAAGCCGCCGGATGAGCCGGGAGTCGTAGACTTTGCCGACAGGGTCTTCATCCCGCTTCTTCGGATCGGGATTTTTGGGCTTGTTCCGCTCTTCTTCCGCCATGTGTTGGGTGGGGTCCGACTTCCTTCTTCATTGTAACGGCAGTGGACAGTGGACAGTGGACAGTGAACAGTGAACAGTGGACAGTGAACAGTGAACAGTGAACAGTGGGCGGCGGCCTGCTTGAATTTGTGCGTTCCTACCCTTGCCTCAGGAACAACAATGCGACAAGGATGCGGCGCCCAGGTTGATCGGCCCGGAGGGACGTTCCCTGCGCCCAGCTCCCTGCTCCCTACTCCGTGCTCCCCAAAGGCTTTTCGTAATTTCTGATCCCTGTTCCCTGACCCCTGTTCCCTGCTCTTGTATCATCGAAGAGGCCCTGAAACGCGTATCTTATCCTGCAAGGGTCCCATAGGAAGTGCATGAAGACTGGCATTATCGGCCTGCCGCAGGTGGGCAAAACGTCGCTGTTCAAGATTCTGACCAAGGCCAAGCTCGAGGAGCGGGGCCACTCGCGCCAGGAGCACATCGGCGTGGCGCGGGTACCGGACGAGCGGCTGGACAAGCTGTCGGCGCTGTATTCGCCCAAGAAGACCACCTTCGCCTCGGTTGAGTTTGTGGACGTTGCGGCCATCGGGCAGGAGGCGCTGAAAGAGACCGCGTTCCTGGCCAGCCTGCGCCAGGTGGATGCGCTGATTCACGTGCTGCGGGCCTTCGAGGACGATGCGATTCCGCACGTGGGCCCCATCGATCCACTGCGCGACATCAAAAATGTCGAATTCGACCTGATGATCAGCGACCTGACACAGGTGGAGAAGCGGCTGGAACGGTTGGAAAAGGATCTGAAGAAGGGGCGCACCGGCGAACTGGAGCGCGAGCAGGCTTTGCTGATCCGTTCCAAGGAGTCGCTGGAAAAAGAGATTCCGCTGCGCGAGCTGGAGATGACGGCGGAGGAGAAAAAGCTGATCAAGGGCTTCATGTTCCTGTCGCAGAAGCCTATCCTTTACACGCTCAACATCGGCGAAAGCACCACGCTGGGCGACGACCTGGAGGCGGCTGTGAGCCGCTTCAAGCTGGACGAGGTTGCCCACCGGCCCAACGCCGGCGCAACGGCGATCTGCGGCAAGGTCGAAGCCGAACTGGCGGAGATGGACGACGAGGAGGCGGCGGAGTTCCTGGGCAGCTATGGACTGCGCGAGAGCGGCCTGGTGCGGCTGATCCGCAAGAGCTACGAGCTGCTGGGGCTGATCAGCTTCTTTACCGCCGGCGAGGACGAGTGCCGCGCCTGGACGATTCCGGTAGGCTCCAAAGCGCCGCAGGGCGCGGGAGCCATTCTCTCCGTTCTCGAACATCATTTCATTCGCGCGGAAACCATCCGCTGGGATGCGCTGCTGGAGGCCGGCTCAGAAGCCGCCGCGCGCGCCAAGGGCACGCTGCGCCTGGAAGGCAAGGAATACATCGTGCAGGACGGCGACGTGATGCACATAAGGCACAGCGGATAAAGACGGATGCTGAAGATATCTCTCATTCTCGGTACGATTGCCGCGCTGGCCGACGTGGTTGGCGGGCTGGTGCTGGTGCGCGCCCAGGGCGTGGAGCGCTACCTGCGCTATTTCGTGGCCCTGGGAGCGGGATTCCTGATGGCCACGGCGGTGATCGAGATGGTGCCGGAAGGTCTGAAGCTGAATCAGATGCATCCGTTGCAGGGTCCAGCCCTCATCATGGCCGGCTATTGCGTGGTGCATCTGCTGGAGCACACCATCAACGCCCATTTCCACTTTGGCGAGGAGACGCACGGGGGCGAGTTCGTTTCCCGGCATACCGGCAACTCGGTGATGGCGGGGCTGAGCCTGCACGCGCTCTTCGACGGCGTGGCCATCGGCTCGGGCTTTCTGGTCTCGAACTGGCTGGGCTGGCTGATCTTTCTGGCGATCGTACTGCACAAAGCGCCGGAGGGCTTCACCATGGCCAGCGTGATGCTGGCCAGCGGACGCAGCCGCTCCGCGGCCTTGTATTCCTCGGCTGCTCTGGCCGGGGCGACCCTGGCCGGCGTGCTGGTGATCGAGCTGGTTCCCAGCTGGCTGCAGTTCGGATTGCCGATCTCGGCCGGCGTGGCCATCTACGTGGGCGCCACCGACCTGGTGCCCGAGGTCAACCGCGAGCCCGGCATCCACATGGCGCTGGTGTTTTTCGCGGGCGTGGGGGCCTTCCTGCTGCTGCGGATGCTGCTGCCGGCGCTGTAAGCCGATGCGGCCAGAATTCATCCACAATTAATCGCAATCCAGGGGAACGATCTGCGCTTCCGCTTCGCCGTCCTGGCCAATGGTGAGCAATCCGACCGTAACGGGCAGCCGAAACCGCCGCGGGCCGCAGGAGCCGGGGTTGAAGTAGAGCACGCCCTTGCGCTTGTAGAAGTTGGGCACGTGGGAGTGGCCGAAGAGGACGGCGGCGAATTTTCCGGCGGCGGGGTCAAGGTGGAGCGTGTTCAGGTCGTGGAGCATGTAGACGTAGCGGCCTTCGGCGAGCAGGACCTCGGTCTCCGGCAACTCGCTGCATGGGCCGGTGCGGTCCACGTTGCCGCGCACCGCGGTGACTGGAGCAATCTTTTCCAGAGATTTGAGGATAGCCAAGTCGCCGACATCGCCCAGGTGCAGGATGCGCTCGACCCCAGCCAGAGCGGGTGCTACCTGAGGACGGAGCAGGCCGTGGGTATCGCTGAGGACGCCTATCTTCATGGGGGGCTCCGGTGGGCAGGTCCCGTGGCTTGGTCAAGCCCAGCCGAAGAGCCTGGCAAACACGATGAAGGATGAAGGGGACGGGCTGAAACCTATCCCTTTCACTCCATGCCGGTTTTTAGTTCGTTCCAAGAGCCAACGCTCTTGTGGGGTTGTTTCGGCGGCTCAGAAGATCCGGTAGCCGACGCCTACGCTGGCGCCATAGGGCGAAAGCGAGCTGCTGAGCCACTGGGGCCACTGCTGGTACTCGAAGTCGATGGCCCGCACGCTGATTCTCTTGGTCAGCTTGATGTCCACGCCGCCGCCATAGGCGATATCGGTAAAGCGGCCATGCACTTCGTTGAACTCGAAGTTCATGTTGGCGTAGCCGACCAACACCTTGGCATACGGAGTAGCCCGCCAGATGTGCGCGTGGGGGATGGGAAGCCGGGGACCGATCAGGTAGTTGTCCTGGTAGATGTTGGCGAGCTGGTTGAAGCGCAGCCAGCGGCCTTCGGCCTCCACCTGAATCCAGCGGGTGAACTTCACGTCCACATAGGCGCCCACGCCATAGAGGCGGTTGGTGCTGGTCTGCGCGATGCCTCCTCCCATGTAATCGGGCTGAAAGGCGGAGGCCAGAGCGCCGGCGGTGAGGGAAAAAGGCCGACCCGTGGCGGATGGAACCACTTGTGCGCGGGCAGAAAGCGATCCGGCGGCAAGCACGACGCAGAACAGAGCAGCGAACGATCTTTTCATGGGTAAAAGTACGTCCAATCCGGGAGAATCTTAGCTACGGAGGGGTGGACTTCAGCCGGAACCCATTATAGAAGCTGCAGCCGGGAAGCGCGTTGCGGCGCGTTGCGGCTGCAGCTTCGCTGTGTTGCTACTGCTGCGGAGGGTTGGAAGTGCCGGTGAGTGGCTGGGGCGCGTTGCCCGCGGGCTGTTGCGGAGCGGCGCCCGCGGCGGGTTGAGCCGGCGGTTGTGTATCGGGGGCAGGCTGATCGGTTGCGGCAGGCGGCGGCGCGGGAGCGGCCGCGGCGGGCGCCGTGGGAACATCGACGTGGGCCGCATCGTAGCGCTGGAGCTTGTAGAAGATGGGCGTCACTTCAAAGGGCATCTTGTCGCGGGCGTTCATGGGCGCATAGCGCTTGGCATTGAGCATGTGCTCCCTGTCGTCCCAGGGATCGGTCTTGAGCCAACTGCCCAGCGGCAGAGCCGCCGTCTGGGTGAGGTCGTCCCAGTTGAGCTTGGGCGCCATCCTCTGCAGATCGAACATCCACGGGGTTCCATCGGCCTTGAGGAGCGAATCGCCCAGTTTGGGAGAGTTGAGCGCCTTGAGCACCTTGGACCGGTCAACCAACTCCGCATAGTAGAGGCCGGCGGCGGGCAACTGATCCTTGTACATGGAGTTCTGGAGGTATTCCATGGCCTTCTTGGCGGCTTCGGCATTGTCGTGGTCGGAGTGGTACATGTCGATGCGCTGGAAGGTCGACTCGTCGGGGAAGAGCAGACGGTCGTTGAAGGCGTAGCGGGTGTCGATATGGTGCCCCATGGCGATGTGGGCCAGTTCCATGGCGACCACCGAGGCGATGGCCGACTCGTTGGGCAGGGTGTCAATGAGCCCCTTGCTGATCAGAATGGTGTTGCCGACGGTGGTGGTCTCGATGGTGTCCGAGAGCAGGATGCGCGTGTGCAACTGGTCGGTGAAGGCCAGGTTGTTGGGAACGACGAGGTTGATGACGATCTGATCCAGGACCTTGTTCTCGTAGCCGCCCGGAGTGAGCGGGGCCACCAGGCCGGCCTCGACCAGGCGATCGATCACGTTGTTCTCGGCCTGGGTGATCCAAGCGCGCGTGGCCTGGAGCGGGCCCACGTCCTGCGAGTCGTCGCTCTTGTCCACGGCGTCGTCCACCTTGACGCTGACGTTCTCGCTGTCCCGCGTGGGCAGCTTGAGGGAGTAGCCCCAGAAGTGCGTCTGGGCCTTGAGCCCGACCGTTTTTTCGCCTTCGACGCGCGTGGTCTCCTCCACGTAGACGGCCACCGGCAGCCAGATTCCGGGCTGCACGTTCATGCGCCAACTATCGAAGTGGAAGTAGTATTTCGAGGAGTCCTCGGAGCTGGGGCCGGTGTAGGTGCCGTTGAAGCGGACGACGTTGCCATCCTCATCCTCGATCCAGATGCGGCCATAGAAGCGGCCCATGCCGCTGACCTTTGGATGCACGTCGAAAACCCAGGTGCGGACCGAGCCGAGAAACTCGCGCCGCACGAAGCTGAAGACGTAGTGCTGGGTGTCAAAGCCGGTGGGGTCGAGGAACATCATCTGCATGAAGCCGGTAGCAGAATAGGTGAAACGCTCGAGACCCAGAGCCTTGGTGAGGCCGGTAATGGCCGCGAACGAACCCTTGAAGAAGCCATGCTTGGCGGCGGAACGCGGCTCGTAGGCCTTGTCGGTGAAGCTTCTGCCGAAATCGACGCGGCTGAGGGTGTACTGATCCTCGACCGGCACCTGGTAGAGCTTCACGTCGGGCCGCGTGTTCTGGATATAGGTCTCCACCAGAGGCGTACGCTGCTGAATATTCTTGATCAGGACCTTTTCGCGCCCGACGGCTCTTTCGACCAGAGCGGCCTGTTCGGCGGTGAGTTGGTGCGCCTGTTCGTACTTGGGCTGCTTCTTTGCGTACGCACAGGCCGCGCTCAGGGTAATGATCAGGAAGGTGAGGGAGATCTTCCGAAACGTCATGTCAAGCTCCTAGAGTGAGTTCTTCCCAGTCTTTCTCGGGCCGCAAGCACCGTTTCGGCATCGCGCGGCTGAGTACCGCCTTCTTCTATCGGCAATATCGATGCTACGCCAACTGAAAAGTGATGGTAATGTTGGTCGTCAGGTCGACTGCCTGTCCATTGCGCGTGGCCGGACGGAAGCGAATCTGCTGCGCTACCCGGCGGGCCTCTTCATCCAGTCCGTGTCCCAGCGAGCGCACCACCCCCTGCACGACCACCTGGCCGGTGGCGGTAAAGGTTACCCGGAGGACGACATCGCCCTGGACCTTTGCCTGCCTGGCATCGTTGGTGTACTGGGCGGGCGGTTTGGAGAGGACCTCGATACTGGTGGAGACGGGCACGGCGGCGACCCTTTGCACGGGCGCGGCGGCGACCATTCCGGGGATGCCGGCCGAGGCCACTCTGCCATTGCCGTAGGCATTGGTTCCGTTGCCGGCGGCTCCGGGAATGCCGGCGGAGGCCACCTTGCCCACCACTCCGGCATTCGAGCCGGATTTGAGTCCATTGCCGATACCGGTCGATCCCACCACGCCATGCGGTGCGATTGCCGGGCCCCTCAAGCCTCCGTAGGGGTTGCCGATCGAGGCGATGGTGGCCGGCCGGGTGGCGTTGGGATTGGGCGTGACGCCGAATGTCTGACCCAGATGCACCGGGGCCGTAGAAAGCTTGACGCGGTTGTCCTGCGCCGGCATGGCCGCAGCCGCCAGAGCCGCCTTGGGCTGGGGCGCAAGAATGACGGCGGGCTTGGCTACCTTGATGGCCGGCAGCGCCAGCTTGGCTTCAATCTGGATCGGCTTCAGATCGGGTTTGGGCTCCGGCTTGGGGATGTTGATCTTGGGCGCCTCCAGTTTGACATCGGGCAGCTTGGGCGGCTCGGGCATGGGGGGCGGCTCTGTGAGCTTGACCTTGGGTGGGGACGGCGGAGTGTTGGGGACGATCAACTCCGTCTGTTCGTACCTGTGTTCGATCATGACGTGCCTGGCCGTCATCCCAATGAAGATGGCCAAGACGAGCACGATCGCGTTGATCACCGCACTGGTGATAAACGACGCGGACCTGCCCTCGGGTTCGGGAAGCAAACCGAAGCTGGCCCGCACAGGATATTGGTTCACCGGCATGTTTTCAGTCCTCGATTGCGGTTGAGGCGGCGCGTTGCCGCTGCTTGGGAGCCGGCAGGATCGGAGGCGGCGACGGCCGGATGGAGAGGCGCGCCGGAATCGTGGATCTGTGGCCGGAACTCAGAGCAAAGGTCAAAGTGCTGGGGGCGTTTGTTCAAAGACCGCGGTCCGTGTCCAGCGCGGCCGGGCCGATGTGAGGGGTTTTCCGGTTCGCGGCGGCGAGAGGGAGCTGCACGCAAGCAGTCCACTGCGCCTCGACCGGCCACCAGACCCGATTGAAGGCGCCGATTCGCAGTACGGATGCAGGGAAGGTTCATTGTTCTATTCACAGCAGTTGCAGACGGCTTGGGCAAGCAGACACACTCACCACACAGCCGCGGCTTGCGATGCACTGCGCGATACGGATTGTCAGCCGTAGGTACCTCGGACACTCGGGCGCTCCAGTTCACATCCAAGGCATCGGCAAAAAACTCTCAAATTCCAATCCGCAGCTGGAAATCCCTCAGGTGGATCACACTTCAGGGCGCCAAAATTTCCAGTGCTCGGGAAACTCATGGATCTGCGCAACATTCTCAGTGCGGCGGGCCGCCTGTGCGGCGGTCTCACGGCCGGCGGCAACAAGTCCCCAGCCAAGCCCTACTGTAATAGACTCAAGGTAAACCAAACCGTTCGGGAAAGGACAGTTTTTTTGTGAAGATCTTGGTTACAGGAGGCGCAGGGTACATAGGTGGTACAGTCGCGGGACTGCTTGCGGAGAAAGGGCACGCGGCAGTGGTTTTCGACAATCTGAGCCACGGCCGACGGGATCTGATTCCCGCGGGAGTGGGGTTTGTCGAGGGGGAGCTGGCCGACCGGCCGGCGCTTGAAAACCTTTTCATCGCCGCCAAGGAACAGGGCAAGCCGTTCGATGGCGTGCTCCACTTTGCCGCGCTCATCGAGGCCGGCGAATCCATGGTGCGGCCGGAGATTTTCTTCCGCAACAACACCGCCTCGACGCTTTCGCTGTTGGAGGCGATGCTGGCCCACGGTCCGCGACGCCTCGTCTTCTCCTCCACCGCAGCCGTTTACGGGGAGCCGGAATCCGTGCCAATTCAAGAGGATGCGAAGCTGCTGCCGACCAACGCCTATGGGGAATCGAAGCTGCTGGTGGAGCACATGCTCGGCTGGCTGAATCGCATTCACGGGCTGCGCTATGCCTCCCTGCGGTATTTCAATGTGGCCGGAGCGCCCGAGGGGCCCGGCGGCGTGACGCGCGGCGAGGCCCACGAGCCAGAGTCGCACCTGATTCCGCTGGTGCTGGACGTGGCCCTGGGACGCCGCAAATCGATCAAGATCTTTGGCGAAGACTATCCGACCCCGGACGGAAGCTGCATCCGCGACTACATCCACGTCTCCGACCTGGCGGATGCGCATCTGCTGGCTCTGGACGCGCTGGAATGCCACGACCGGCTGATCTTCAACCTGGGCAACGGCCAGGGCTTCAGCGTCCGCGAGGTCATTGAATCGGCCCGTCGCGTGACCGGCCATCCGATCCCGGCGGAAGTCTGCCCCCGGCGCGCGGGCGACCCGGCGGTGCTGATCGCCAGCTCGGAAAAGGCCATTCGCGAACTGGGCTGGAAGCCGAAGTACACGCAACTGGACGAGATTGTCCGCACGGCGTGGATTTGGCATCAGAAGCGGTACGCCTGATGCAGCGGATGGTGGCTTTGACAGATTGAGCAGTTCGGGGGAACCGATGAGTCAAACACTTCAGTACAAAGGCTATGACGGCTCCGTCGAGTACAGCGCCGACGATCATGTTTTGCACGGACAGTTGCTCGGGATTCGCGACGCCATTGTTTACGAGGGGACCGACGTGGACAGCCTGGAGTCCAACCTTCAAGCAGCGGCGGACGAGTACTTGGCCTTCTGCGCGGAAATGGGAAAGACGCCGGAAAGGCCCGTCACGTGACTTCGGAGGGTATGGACAATTAGCTTCATCTCCTGTTCCGGTTTAGGAGTTTACGATTGTAGTTATATTTATAGGTATGTTTGTGGTATTCTAGGACGGACGTTGGGAGACGTCAGGCGTGCAGATATCCACTGCACGAACCGGGAGAGAAAGCGACGATGAATGGAATTGCAGACGGTGCATTGGCGAATGCCAAATGGTCTGGAGTTCGAATGGAGTCTTGCCAAGGCGGCTTTGAATCTTCGCAAGCACCGGGTTTCGTTTCCTTACGCCACCAGGGTTTTTCTGGATCCTCATCGGCAGGAGCAACTCGACACGCGCGAGGAGTACGGCGAAGAGCGCTGGATTGCGCTTGGGCGGGTCGACGAGGTTGTTTTGGTCGTTGTTTACACGCTTCGCGGATCGAAGATCCGGCTCATCTCCGCGCGAAAGGCGGACCGCAGTGACTACGGAAACTACTGGCACTGACACCGTATATTTTCGTCTGGATCCGTCGAACCCTCCCACGATGTCCGATGAGCAGATGCAGGCGCTCCGCGAACTGCGCGACGAGGATATCGACTACAGCGATATCCCGCCTCTGCCGCGCACCGGCTGGCGGCGCGTCTCCGATTTGGTCCCGGCGGAGAACAAGCAGCAGATCACGCTGCGACTGGATGCCGATGTGATCGCGTTCTTTCGCTCGACCGGACGGCGTTATCAAAGCCGCATCAATGCGGCGCTTCGGGACTATGTGGAAGCGCAAAAGAAAGCCGTTTAGCGGACGGCTGCCAGCCCGTCTTTGACGCCGCTGGAATCCTGAAAGCCGTATCCGTTGCGCCACGTTGCATCCCTGCTTTCGGTTTATGACTTGCCGTTTGTGTGCCGATCTCGGTAGAGTGTCTCCCACGCGGAGTCTCCGCGGGACCGTCACCCTGGCGGGCCGGGAGATGTCCAGATTCTTCTTTCCCCCAAAGGATCGTTCATGTCTTCTTTGCCCGTTTCCGTTGTTGCCAACCAGGATATCGACTCGACACTGCGCGAGAATCGCGTCTTTCCGCCGCCGGCGGAGTTCAGTGCAAAGGCCCACATCCAGAGCCTGGAGCAGTATGAGGCACTCTACAAGCAGTCGATCGAGGATCCGGAGAGCTTTTGGGCCGGCGTAGCAAAAGACCTGCACTGGTTCAAGCCCTGGGACAAGGTTCTGGAGTGGGATTTGCCTTGGGCCAAGTGGTTTGTGGGCGGCAAGCTGAACTTGAGCTACAACTGCGTGGACCGGCACGCGCTGGGCGCGCGGCGCGACAAGACCGCGCTGATCTGGGAGGGCGAACCGGGCGAGGTGCGGCGGCTGACCTATGCCGAGCTGCACGTCGAGGTGCAGAAGTTCGCCAATGGATTGAAGGCGCTGGGCATCCGGAAGGGCGACCGGGTGGCGGTTTACATGGGCATGACGCCGGAACTGGCCATAGCCCTGCTGGCCTGCGCGCGGATCGGAGCGGTGCATTCGGTGATTTTTGGCGGATTCGCGGCCAACGCCATCGCCGACCGCGTGAACGACTCGGAGTGCGTGGCGATTCTCACCCAGGACTCAAGCTACCGGCGGGGCAACGAGATCCAGCTCAAGCGCACGGTGGACGAGGCGATGACCGCCTGTCCCACGGTGAAGCATGTGGTGGTTTACCGCCGCACCGGCTCGCCGGTGAGGATGGTGACCGGGCGCGACTGGTGGTGGCACGACCTGGTGGCCAACGCCCCGACCGAGTGCCCAGCTGAAGAACTGGATTCGGAAGATCCGCTCTACATCCTTTACACTTCGGGCACCACGGGCAAGCCCAAGGGGCTGGTGCACACCACCGGCGGGTACGCGGTGCAGACCTACCTGACCACGAAATACGTTTTCGATCTGAGAGACGAGGATGTGTACTGGTGCACGGCCGATATCGGCTGGGTGACGGGGCACTCGTATGTGGTGTACGGACCGCTGCAAAACGGGGCGACCGTGCTGATGTACGAGGGGGCGCCCAACTGGCCGGATTTCTCGCGCTTCTGGAAGATCATCAACGACCACCAGGTGAGCGTCTTCTATACCGCGCCCACGGCGATCCGGGCCTTTATCAAATGGGGCGACCAGCACGTGGAAAAACACGATCTGCGATCGCTGCGACTGCTTGGAACCGTGGGTGAGCCGATTAACCCCGAGGCGTGGATGTGGTACCGGGAAAA
The DNA here is from genome assembly GCA_049515995.1 of Occallatibacter sp. Classification (GTDB taxonomy): domain Bacteria; phylum Acidobacteriota; class Terriglobia; order Terriglobales; family Acidobacteriaceae; genus Telmatobacter. Next base: position 33,102 of record JBEKTO010000023.1, read on the forward strand.
GATCGGGCACAATCGCTGCCCGATTGTAGACACTTGGTGGCAGACGGAGACGGGCGCGATCCTGATTGCGCCGATTCCCGGCGCGGTGCCGACCAAGCCGGGCTCGGCGACGCGGCCGTTTTTCGGCATCGAGCCGGAGGTGGTCAACAAGGAAGGCGAGCCGGTGCCCGCTGGCCACGGCGGCCTGCTGGTGGTGCGCAAACCGTGGCCCTCGATGGCGCGGACGGTGTATGGCGATCCGGAGCGCTACCGGAAGACCTACTGGAGCGACGTGCCGGGCAGCTACTTTACCGGCGACGGCGCGCGCAAGGATGCCGACGGCTATTTCTGGCTGATGGGCCGGGTGGACGACGTGATCAACGTCAGCGGCCACCGGCTGGGCACGATGGAAGTGGAGTCGGCGCTGGTGGCGCATCCCAAGGTGGCCGAGGCTGCCGTGGTGGGCCGGCCGGACGAGTTGAAGGGGCAGGCCATTGCGGCGTTTGTCTCGCTGGAGAGCGGCAACCAGCCCAGCAATGAGCTGAAGGACGAATTGCGCAAGTGGGTTTCGAAGGAGATCGGCTCGCTGGCCCGGCCGGACGATATCCGCTTTACCGAGGCGCTCCCCAAGACGCGCAGCGGCAAGATCATGCGCCGGCTGCTGAGGGAACTGGCCACGCACGGGGAGATCAAGGGAGACATCACGACGCTGGAAGATTTTACCGTGATCGCCAAGCTGAGAGAGGCGGAAGAAGGGTAGCACCTGCGGTGCGGCCAGCGGCTCGCTTATCGCTCGCACAAGGTTCATCGGCGGGTTTCACTCTCCCGTTGAACATTCCTGCCTATTGTGATCTTTCGGCAGTGCCGAAAGCTCACTTTTGTCTGGACATACGCGCCGCTCGCCGAAGATGTTATATAAAGGCGTCATGCAAAGGTTCGCGGTGTTTATATTCATCTGTTTCTTGGTTGCTTCAACAAACGCCGCTTTCGGTCAAACCGCGCCATTGTGCGGCTCTGCGGGCTTTGTAGATCGCAATGAAATTGCGATTCTACGGAAAGCCCCTCATGGTGCAAAGAGAATCGGCAAACACACCTTGGAGGTCAACTGGACACAGGGCGTTCGGCGTTTTGTCGATAACGAATGTACAGGCAACGAAATCGGAGGATCTTGTTGGGAATATTGTGGCTATAACGCGTCGTTTCACCTCCATCAAATCAATCATGAGAAAGACGATCTGTTTACGGGAGTGTTATTGGATGACACAAGCGGAAAACTATTACCGGGCGGCGGTTCGGTGATTTTTTCTCCCGACGGTAAGAGATATTTGGCTTCGTCGCAATGGGATGGCAAGGAGCTTTCCGACTGGAAGCTCTATTCAAGAGAGGGAATTTTGCTTTGGGCGGGTGACAGTGGGATCACCGGTAAAAATGATGGAATCCTTGCAGAGTTTGAAAACCCTTCCTGGTCTTCGTCGGGAGATTTACTTGTCGATTCCGTGGATTCGGCTTCAGGAAAAAGATACGTTTTGATCCTGATGCAAGGCGCTGACAAGAAATGGAAATGGGTCAAGCGGAAATGATTGCCTGTCTTTCACACGTCATTTGACACTCATCCCGGAGGCTCCTAATCTCAGAGCATGGAAGTTCTACTCAGCGTCGAGCAGACAGCCCAGCTCTCCCAGATGGCCGACCAGACCGGCAGGAGCGCGGATGAGTTGGCGCGCGAAGCCGTGGATCGCTACATCGCGGAGGAAGCCCATTTTCGCGCCGCGGTGCAAGCCGGGTTGGACGATGCTGCCCGCGGCAACTTCATCCCCACATCCGAGGTCTGGGCAAGTGTGGAGCGTGCGTTGAAAGCCTGAGCGCATTCAACGCTCCGCCGGCCGGGATTGCCGCACCGATGTTTCTTACTTACAAAAACAGAAGAGGCGGATGCGTTTGCATCCGCCTCTTCGCGTCGAGCGAGGTGCATCCGGTTGCGGATGCGGTCAGAATTTGTAGACGACGCCGAAGGCGGCGCGCGAATTCCAGTGCTCGTGCGCCGAGTAGGCCAGGGCCGGGGTGTTGTTGATGAGGGAGAAGGACGAGGCGATTTCGTCGCCGGAGGCGCGCAACGCAAAGCGCGGGCTGAGATTGTAATCCATGCCGCCGCCAACGCCTCCCGCAAAGGAGATGTTGGGAGTGTCGTTTTCGCCGCCGGTATGTTCGCCTCCCAGCAGCACATGAACGAATGCAGTTGTGTGTGCGAAGAGAGGCGCGCGGATCACGGGTCCAAAGAGAACCGCATCGACCGACGGAGTTCCGGGGTTGCCCGTCTCGATGGCGTACTTGTAAAAAGCCCCATCGGCGGTCAGGCCGAAGTGCTTGCCCCAGTCGCGGGTGACGGAAAGATTCACGCCCTGCAATCCGCTGCGCGACTGGTTCACCTGGTTGAGGCTGGTGTAGCCGTAACCGGCGAAGGCCTCGTATTTGTAGGAGGGCTCAGTCCGCTCGGTGGGGGTGGTTTCTCGGGCAACCTGGCAGTTGGCCGCCAAGGGCATAAGCGCGGCCGGAACCACGGCCAGAATCGAAAGCAATAACGTCCTCTTCAACTTGAGACTCTCCTCAAAACCATGCTGTGGCCTTCCGCTGGAGCGGGCGCCGTGACTGGGATGCTGTACCCTCATAGACTATCCTCTCGACCCCGGTTCGATGAAGTCCGGTTAACGGGATTGCACGGGAACCGGCTCGGAGATGCGCACAACCTTGCCTGAGCCGTCCGTTACTGTGACGGGGATTCCCCTGGGAAGGTAGCGGGCGAGGACCTCGGGCCGGGCCCAATCGAGCTCCCAGGCATCCTCGATGGCGACGAGGGTGTATTGGCCGGGAACCACATCGCGCAGGGAAAAGCTGCCGTCGGAGTCGGATTGATCGCGGCGGACGAGGCTGCGGAAGGCTGCCGCGTTCCTGGGCGCCAGGATGATCATGGCTCCAGCAAGTCCCTTTCCATCTTTACGGGCAAAGCCCTGGACGCGCGAGGCGCCCAGGCTGACGGTGACCACCACGGAGAGCGGGCGATCGCGCACCGTGAGCAGGTTTCCGGCGTGCGCACGGCCTGCCACGGAGATGGAAGCGACCGGCAAGGAGGCGCCGGCGCCCACAACCTCGAGTTGCCAGGCACCGGGCGGGACCGACGATGGAAAGGTGAATGCGCCCTTGACGGCGGTGGTCTGTACCGGGTTTCGGTGCTGTATGCCGTCGACCGATTCGAGGGTCAGGATTGCCTGATCCGGCGGCGGGGAACCGGAGGAGGTCTGGAGAGTTCCGGCGACGGTCAGGGTGGGCGTGCCGAGCGTGGGGTCCAGTTGCTGGCTGGTGGTGGCGTCCAGCTCCATCGTGCGCGGCGGATTGTCCAGCGCCAGCTCATAGCGGCCGGGCGCCATGCCGGTGAACTCGATCACGCCCTGCCTTGCGGCTGCCCATGAGACGAAATAGTCGGAGGGGAGCTGCGTGCCGAAGATCGACTGGCGGATCGCGGAGGGCGGGGAGATGCGTTGATCCTGCGGATTGCGAGAGAGCGGCATGGACAGATGCAGCGCGGGAACCACATGCAGAACGATGTCGGCCTGCTCGCGGCTGCCGCCGGTAAGAACGATGGGAGTGGCCGCAGCCTCGTCGTCCGTGGAGTCGAAATAGGTGACCGGGTAGGCCACATCGAGCGCGGCGCTGGGATCGCTGGCAGGCTTCGGCCGGGCGTCGCTGCCGGCGTGGTGCAGCGCATACCAGGGAACTGCCTGGACGGCTACCAGATAATCTCCCGGCGCCAGATTGTTGAATTCGTAGGCGCCGGTGTCGTCGGTGGCGTCTGTGTTGACCTGGACGATCCGGTCGTCGGGATTATGGCCGCGCGGCTTGAGAAAAAGCAATACCCTGGCACCCTGCACCGGGTCGCCGCCGTCGGCTGTGACCACGCCGCGCAGGACGGAGCCGGGCGTAAGGCGGAAGGTGAGGTGCCCGGTATCCTGGTCCGGGCCGGTGACGATGGCGGAGTTGAACTCGTCGTGCTCGTCATAGAAGGCGGTGCGGAAGCCGCGATGAGATGCGGTGAGCTGGTACTTGGTCGCGGGCAGCCGTTCCAGCGAGAAATGGCCGTCGTTGTCCGACTCGACGGATTCGACGGTATGGCTGTCCTCCTCCGCGAGCACGGCCACGGCAGCGCGGCGTACCGGCTCGCCGGTGACCGCATTCACGACGGTTCCGGCGATGCGGTAGAGACCGGATGTTGAGGCGCGGGTTGAAGGCGATGGGGCGGATTGCGGCAGGGCTGTCGCGCAGGTCATCGCCAGAAAGAGAGCGATGCCTTGTCGATGGCGACCGGTGCGGGGTTGGGCAGAGGCTTTTGGCATCATCGGCTTGGCGCCTCCAGTACGAGGCTACTTGACGCGCCGGGAGAGAGCGTGACGGCCTGGCCGGGATTCGGCAGCGCAGCCAGCGCGGCGGGGTTGCGGTATTCCAGGCGCACCGGCGCGGGGAAGGTGTAGACGTGGTAATTGCCGGGCGTGAGGTCCTCCAGGGTGAAGGTTCCACCGGTCGAGGAGCGGAGGGTTACGGGCTCCACGTCCACCGTGGAGTCAAAATCCGGAACCGCATAGACGGTGTAGAACGGCTCCTCGCCAGAAGCCTGCGCCGCCATGGATTGCGGCAGGGAGAGCGTGAGCCGGGCGCAGCCGTCGCGCAGGGTTAACGCCAGGGGCGCCGTAGCGCCGGAGGGCCCGACGGCCAGAGGCTCGCGGGCCAGGTTTGCGCCGCCGGCGGTGAAGGATGCCTCGCACAGGCCTTTCTGCGAGACGTGGGTGTGCACCCAATAGGAGCCGGGCAAAGTGTAAGTAGTCTCCAGCGGGCCGGGCGCGGAGCCGGTGGCATAGGCGCTCACCATGCCGTCGTTGATCCATCCCCCGCTTTGGCTTCCGGCCTGGCTCAGAATCACCATGACCATGCCGTTCTGACCGGAGGGCTGCGGCTCGGAGCGGTCCACCGTTGTCTGGACGGGGCCACCGCGCGCAGGGCTCATCGGGATGCGCAGATTCGAAAGCGCGTGTCCGGCGAGGGAAAACTCGACCGAGCCGGTGAATGGTTCCGCATCCATGGCGGCGGAAGTGGAATTATTCCCGGCCATGCTGGCGGTAAAGCGGGAGATGGTCATGGTGACCAGGAGCGAGTAGACGCCGTCGGGCAGAATGGCCTGCACGGTCTTCGTCGCCTGATCGTACTCGGCGTTGTAAGGGAGGATGTGGCCCTGCGCGTCCATCACCAGGGCGGTGAGATTCATTCCGGACCAGGCGGGATTTGCGCTGCCATAGCGGCCCCCACCGGGAAGAATGGCTTCGGCCGTGACGGTGTGAAAGGGCTCCAAGGTCAGCGTGAGATTGGCTTGCGCCTGTTCGCCGGCGGAGAGCTGGATGCGCGCCGCTCCGGCCAGATCGCGCGCACTGGGATAGAAGAGGCTGGCGTATCCCGCGCGGGCGACGTTCGCGGCGGTGCCGGCATCCACAAACGTGGCCGCCAATTCGCTGTCCATGGCGGGGCCGGTGTAGATGGCGTAGACGCCCTCGGCGAGCCCGGCAAAGCGATAGGCTCCCTCGGCATCGGTCTTTGCCGCCGAAGCCGGCTTCCAGACCGCACGGCCATCCTCGACCGAGCGTTTGAGCAGGCTCAGCTCGATGCCCTGGGCCGGGTCACCGGTGGAGAGATCGATCTGGCCGCGGATGGAGGAGGTGGGCGCGAGGGTGAAGACCAGTTCGGGCATCTCCAGGGCGACCAGAACATTGTGCGCGGGGCCAACTACGTTCTCCGCGAAGGCGGCTCCGGCGGCGTAGGGGCGGTCTTGATAGCCGGGCTTGGCGACCCGAATCGCCTGCGGGCCCACCGGGACGCCGGGAATCTCGAATCGGCCTTCGCCGTCGGTGAGGGCGCCGGTGTCGGCGTCGCCTTCAATCCGCACCAGTGCGCGTGGCAGCGGCTGGCCGGTGGCCCCGTTGCGGACCTCGCCATGGAGGGTGGCCAGCGCGGCCGTGGAAGCGTTGGGCGGCGCGGGCTGCTCCATCTCCTGAGCCGGTGCATAAATCAGCGCGGCAGAGTACAGACCACAGACGAAACAGGCCCGCAGAGCTCGCCGGAGAGGGATTGCCGGAGAGCGAGGCCTGCCGCCCGCGCGTTTCTGAGTTGGCCGAGGGTGCACCACTCCATTTTGACCGCTGGCGGCCGGGAAGGGAATCCAGGAGGAAGAAAATTCGGCCGCCGGCGCTGCGCGGGCTGAGCCTTATTCTTCGAGATACCAGGGAATGTTGATGACCACGATGCGGCGATTGCCGCGCATGAGGAGGATGACCTTGAGCATATCGGCGCGGCGGTTGTGGAGCAGGTTTTCCCACCAGTGGCGCACCACCAGCTCGGGCACCAGCACGCAGACCTTGTGGAAGCTGGATTCGCGCTCCACCGTCAGGATGTAATCGACCACCGGGGCCAGGACGTAGCGGAAGGGCGATTGCAGGATCTCGAGTTTGGGCACGCATTTGCCTGCGGCGCGCAGCGGGGCGGCCACATCGGTTTCCCAATCCTGGCAAATCCTGTCGGGCTCCTCGACAGTTTGCACGTGGAGGCAGCGAATGTCGCTGGACATGCCCAGGGCAAAGCTGAGGGCCTTCTCGGTGATGCGGCTCCAGCGGTCGATGGGGATCACGACGATGGGCTGGGTGACTTCGGCGGGCACGATGGGCCGGTCGAGCGCGGTGTCGCGGTCCACGCGAACATAATGGCGTTTGACGGCGCGCATGAGCACGATCATGGCCACGATCAGCAGCGCAGTGATCCATGCGCCATCGGCAAACTTGGCCACCAGCACCACCACGGCGGTGATGCCGGTGGCTGTGGCGCCGAGGCCGTTGACGAACATGCGCACCGAAGCGTTGCCCTGGCGCTTCCAGTGCATCACCATGCCGGCCTGCGAGAGCGTGAAGGCCATGAAGGCGCCGATGGCGAAGAGAGGAATCAGGCGGTCGGTGACGCCGCCGAAGAGGATGAGCAGCAGCGCGGTGAGCGCCACCAACACGTAGATGCCCCAGGAGTAGAGCAGACGGCGGCCGCGCAGCAGAAAGACGTGGGGCATGTAGTCGTCGAGAGCGATGGCGCGGGTGAGGCGGGGAAAATCGGCAAAGGCGGTGTTGGCCGAGAGAGCCAGCACCAGCAGCACCGAGCCAATGGTGACGTAATAGAAGGCGCCATGGCCCATCACGGCGCGGGTGAGCATGGAGAGCACGCTCTCGTATCCGGGACCGTTGGGACTGGTTGCGCCGATGCCGTAGGCGCGGCAGAGCAGGGCAATGCCGGCCAGCAGCGTTGCCAGCAGAACAATGATGATGGTCAGCGTGATCTTGGCGTTTTTGCGGGTGTCGTCGCGGAAGGCCATCACGCCGTTGCTTACCGCTTCCACACCGGTCATGGCCGTGCAGCCGGAGGAGAAGACTTTGAGGATCAGCCACCAACCGACGAGGGCGACGGGCGCGGGGATCGCGGGCAGCGGCGTGACCGGCTGGGGATGGCCGCCCGAGTGCAGCACGTGCCAGGCGCCCACGCCGATCACGATCAGCAGGGTTCCGGTGAAGAGATAGGTGGGAATCATGAAGACCACGCCGGTGTCGTGGACGCCGCGCATGTTCACGATGGTGAGGAGGAGCAGCACCAGCAGGCAGAGTTGCAAGGTGTAGGGCTGCAAGCCGGGAGCGGCGGAGATGAGTGCGCCCACGCCGGCCGAGATGCCCACGGCGGCGGTGAGAATATAGTCGATCATCAGCGCCGCGGCGGCCAGCAGGCCCGCGCCCTCGCCCAGATTCTGGGAGGCCACGGTATAGGAGCCGCCGCCGTGCGGATAGGCGTCGATGGTCTGGCGGTAGCTGAAGTAGACGACGACCAGCAGCGCCACGATCGCGGCGCTCACCGGCACAATGTATTTCACGCCCAGCAGGCCGAGCGGGATGAGCAGCGTGAGCGCGGCTTCAGGTCCGTAGGCGGCGGAGCTGAGAGCGTCGAGGCCGAAGACGGGAATGCCCGCGACGGGGCCGATGTGCTCGGCGCGCTCCTCGCTGGTGGCCAGCGGACGGCCGAAGAGCAGGTTCTGAATGCGTGAGGATAAGGCCATGCGGTTTTTGTCCGGCAGCCGGGGTGTTGGGGAGGGAAAAGCCGCCGAGGGCATTGTCTCATGGTGCGGTGACCAGGGGTTCATTGGTCAGGGGCGAAGCATCAGGGTAGGACACTGTCGGTTCGGCTTCGAGTATCCATGCAGCTTCCGGTTTGCCGACTATTCGGGAACTGGCTAATTCAGCGACTGTCAGGCGCCCGATGAGCCCCTCAGTTGATGCAATGTTTTCGGCAACTGAGTTTCCCACCGGCGTTGCCGACCCAGGGGATAAACCGGCAGCCTCGGCGCTTGCATTTTGATTGCTATTCTTACAGCCCAATCGAGGCTTTGGTCCTTTTCAGATGAGAATTGAAATTACCCACAACCCCGAACCGCCTTAGCGGTGTGTCTCAATCATTGCGTCAGTCTTCATTACCCGAGAACGAGCAGACTGGGTTGACCCGTATTCCCTCAGGGGCTAAAGCCCACGTTGATTTTGCTGACTTTATGTACGGGCTGAAGCCCGTACCCTTCATGCCGGATCACTGAGCATCTGCGTGAGACACACCACTAGCGTCTGGCCGGCTTTGATCGAACACGTGGAGTGGCCGAGCCGGGCGGTCTCTCTGGGTTACGCTCGGTGAATTGGTCGAGCAGAACCACATTAAGCAGTGACTTATGGACCCGGATGCGGCCGTTGTATTCGATAAGGCCGAGCTTGCGAAAGCGATTCATGAAGAAGCTGACGCGGGAACGGGTGGTGCCGACCATCTCTGCCAGAGTCTCCTGCGTGATGGGGGGAAGCAGGTGTTCCGATTTGCCGGGCTCGCCAAATTCGGCCATCAACAGAAGAATTCTCGCCAGACGCTTCTCGCTGGAGTTGAAAAGCTGATCGACAAGATCGGCCTGGCTACGCATACTCCGGACGAGCAGGAATTTCAAGTACATTTCGGAGAGGGAATGCTCCTCGTGCATCATGCGGACCATCTCTCCCCTCTCTATCTTGAGCGCTGTGCAGGCGGTAATGGCGCTGGCAGTGGCCAAGTGCAGCCCGCCCACGCTGGCCAGCGACTCCTCTCCAATGAATTCCCCCGCGGGGAGAAGCGCGATGGTGGCCTCCTTCCCGTCATGCGAAACGACGGTGAGTTTTGCACGGCCCGCCCGCAGATAGAAGATGGAGTCAGCCGAGCTTCCCTGCGAAAAGAAGACTTGCTTGGGCTGCAATTGGACGACTCTTCGTCCCACGCCGGCTTCTTCCAGAAAGGTGGCGAGGTCAAAGGTCATGCTTCTCACCTCGAAAGATAAGATCGATGAACGAAGCAATGCTACTCGCTTATTCTGGCGATCTTTGTACGGTTCCTGACACAAGCAGAACTTTGTCAGATACCGTGAGCTTGGCGCATACTGATCCGGATAAGGCTTTGTCTGAAAGTGAGGATACGTTGCGCACGGACGGCTTTAAGAACACTCTTTTGGAGGCTCTGGGTGGGGACATCGTCGCGCGTCTTCGTTTGCAGCCGGTGAAATTCGAGCTGAAACACGAAATCGAAATTCCCGGAGAGCCGATCGATCGCCTCTATTTTCTCGAAGAGGGGATGGCGTCGATGACGACAACATTCAAGGATGGGTCTCAGGTCGAGGTAGGGATGTTCGGTTATGAGTCGGTCATCGGCATCTCATCTCTTATGGGAACAAAGAAGAGTCTGAATCGCGTCTACACGCAGATCGCCGGCCATGGCTATAGCTGCCACGTGGAGGACGCGAGAAGAGAATTCCGCCTTGGCGGCGACTTTCAGTCTCTGGCTCTGCGCTATGTTCAGGCACAACTCGTTCAGGCAATGCAATCCGCTGGATGCAATGCGAAACACAGCTTCGAACAGCGGCTCGCCCGCTGGCTGCTGATCTGCGCGGACCGCGCGCACATCGACACATTCAAGATTTCGCATGAGTTTCTCGCCGACATGCTTGGAGGCCGCCGGGCCACTATTTCTACGGCAGCTGGGATTCTGAAGCGAAAAGGACTTATTGAATACACCCGCGGAGAAATTCGTATCCTCGACGTCCCCGGGCTCACGAAGGCCTCTTGCGAGTGCTATCTGATCATCAAAGATCACCTTGACAATTACACAGAGTTCGACACCGCAATCACCGCGTAGCCGCATTCGAGCGGTTCTCCAATTCACGTACCTTTGCCAATCTGTGCGGGGTGGCTCACCGCGGCGAGCCACTCAGCGGTCGTGGCTTCTGGGTATAGCAATTGGAGAACCGCCATAGCCCACTACCGCGCACTGGAGGCCGCGGGCAGAGTGAAGAGGAATCGGCTGCCGTGGCCGGGCGCGCTTTCAGCCCAGATGCGGCCGCCGTGCTGTTCGACAATGCTGCGGCAGAGCGCCAGCCCCAGGCCGGTGCCGCCCAGCGCGCGGGAGTCGGATGCGTCGCCCTGCTGGAAGCGGTCGAAGATGCGCTCCAGCTTCTCAGGAGGGATGCCGCGGCCCTGATCCTCGACGATGATGCAGACCTCGCCGGAGCGGAAGGAGCCGGGAGTGTTGGAGCTTGCGCCGGTGGGCTGGGCAGCCAGACGGATGGTCGTATCGGGGGGCGAGAACTTGATGGCGTTGCTCACCAGTTCGTTGAGAATTTGCAGGATGCGCTCCTCGTCGGCAAAGACGGGCGCAGGCGGAGCATCGATGCGGAAGCCGATGCGGGCCTCGGAAGCCGGCCCGTGGGCCACGTCGGCGGCGCGGCGGAGCAGGTCGATGGCTTCCACCGGCTGGCGATGGAGCGGCAGCTTTCCCTTTTCCACGCTGTCGAAGTCGAGGATGTCGTTGACCAGGCGAACCAGCCGGTCGCAGTTGCCGATGGCCATCTCGACCATCTGGCGCTGCTTTTCCGGCCGCTTGTCGAGCGTGCCGGAGGAGATGAGGCCCAGCGAGGCGCGCAGCGAGGTGAGCGGGGTGCGCAGCTCATGGCTGACCGTGGAGATGAACTCGTCTTTCATCTTCTCCAGGCGGCGACGCTCGGAGACATCCTGGAAGTCCACGACCATGCCCGTGACCCGGCCGTCTTCGACAAGCGGGCTGGCGCAATATTCGATGGGAATGGCCGTTCCGTCCTTGCGCCAGAAGACCTCGTCTCTCATGCGGACGGACTCGCGGCGGCGCATGCCCTGGAGAATGGGGCTGGTGGACTTGGAATATGGCGTACCGTCGGCGTGGCTGTGATGGATGACTTCATGCACGTCGCAGCCGGTCAACTGATCGGGCGTATAGCCGAGGGCGTGGGCGGCGGCCAGGTTGATGAAGGTGAGGCGGCCGTCGAGGTCGATGCCGTAGATGCCGTCGGCGACCGATTCGAGGATCAGCTCGCGCTGGTGCGTGGCACTGTGCAGCGCCTCTTCGGCCTGGTGCTGCTCGGTCATGTCCATGCCGTGGATGAGGACGAAGGGCTGCTCGCCGGGCAGTTCCATGCGGCGGCTGCGGAAGGCGATGCGGCGGTAGACGTCGTCGCTGCGCCGCAACTGCAAGGAGCCCTGCCACTCGTCTTCGGTTTCCAGGGTGTGGAGGCATTCCTGGAAGGCGGCCGCGCCGGCGGGATCGAGAAGCTCAAGAACGGAGCGGCCGGTGAGCGCTTCGGCGCGGTATCCGAGGGTCTCGGCGGTGAAGGCATTCAACGAGGTCAGCCGGCCCTCCATCGAGCAGGTAAAGACGAAGCCGAGGCTGTTTTCCACCGTCTGGCGGTAGCGCGTTTCGCTGGAGAGCAGCGCCCGCTCCACCTCGCGCTGTTCGGTCACGTCCTGGCCGCTGACGATCAGGTACTGGATCTCGTCGTTCGGTCCCTTGAGAGGGCGCAGGGTCCAACCGATGCGCCGGGTTAGATGGGCGGGAGGCGGGCCGGCGAAGCCGCGATCGTCCGGTCCGCCGGCAACACGCCAGGCGGTTTCGTGGGGTCCGGAGACCTGTCCCGCGGCTGCCTCGCGCAGCTTGGCCGCGGCCCAGGAGCGGTCGCCGTCCTCCAGGATTTCCTCGACAAAGGGCCGGCCTACGGCATCGCCCAGCGTGAGCCCGGTCAATTCCGCGCAGGAGTGGTTCATCCGGACCATGCGGCCGGCCGTGTCGAGCACGATCACCAGCGCGGGAATCGAGTCCAGCGTCGCGGCGACGAAACAGCGTTCGATAGCCAGTGCGCGCTCTGTCCTCATACGGGCCCGCTGCGCATGTTCCTGGGCGCGGATGCGGTTGTAGAGTTCCAGCCGGGTCACCGCCTGACGGCCCAGAATTTCAAGGAACGTGATGTGTTCTTCTTTGAAAGCGTTGGGCTCCCTGGCCAAGATCGCCATAGTGCCCACAATCTGCTGGTTACTGGAGATGAGCGGCGTGCCGACATAGGAGCGGCACGGCTTTGCGCCGGCCAGGGGAATTCCGTCCGGCGGGAAGCGCGGGTCCAGGCTGGCATCCATGATGAGCAGGGATTCGCCCTTCTCCAGCATCCACTGGCAGGCAGTGGAGGAACGCGGCTGCTCGGGGGCCTGGAAACCGAACTGCGATTTGAACCACAGCCGGTTGAAGTCCATCCAGCCCATGTAGGCGTAGTCTGCCACGCTCAACACGGCGGCGAGCTCAGTCAGTTCATCCAGAGAGGGGTCCGGATTGCGGTCAAAGACGTCGAACTCGGATCGGGAAAGCATGCGTTTGAACTCCCCGAGTTGCAGACCCTGAATCGCGCACATAGGCACACACTCGTGTCTCAGTATCGGACAAACAGGAGGCGTTGACTCTGACACAAAGGGGGCAAATTCGGGAAGGAGACAATACCACCCAAGTTACCCGATTTTTGGCTTCGAGGGTTTTGCTTGAAGTTACCAGAGTAACTTCCACTTGGCAGGGAAGTGCGACGCAGGGCGACTGGCACGCGGGATCGTCGCCGATCGGCTTATGATTCTAAACAATTTCTCTAGCTTCCGGCGGGCAGGCGGCAACAGTCGCCGGCAGCCGCCGGCTCGTTACTTCCGGCATCCAGGACCACCTTCCAACTGCCGTCGGGCTGCTTGCGCCAGATGGTGATATAGCGGCCGGTGGTGATGACGGGATTGCCGTTGGCGTCCTTGCTGTGGCCTTCAAAGTGGCCCCAGGTGTAGCCGATGTCGCCGCTCGGTCCCATGAGGGCTTCGGTTGGGGTCCAGGTGAGCTGGTAGTCCTTGGGGGCCCAGTTGGCGGATTTGGCGATGGCGACCCGGCCCACCAGCGGCGCCTGACCGTTGCCCAGCGCGACGCCGTCCTCGGCGAACCACTCGGCAAAGGCCTTGCCGCCGCGTTCGAGCACATCCTTGGCAAAGCGCGCCTCGAGATCGAAGAGAAGGATCTTGCCTGGCTTGACGGTGGGATCGGTCAGCGGATTGGGAGCGGCCGGAACGGCAGCGGTATCGGGAAAAGCGAGTTGCGCGCAAGCCGGCCTGGCGGCCGTCGCCGCCATTGTTGCCGCAAGCACGGCTGCCAAAAAGATTCTTCTCCAGATTGCAGACCCGTTCCCGGTCACGATTCACGTCCTCCCGCAGAGTGGAAAAAACCTACTGGCCCATCGTACAACGAAGGATATCGGTTTTTGTCTTTTTGGGCGGGATCGATCGGATCGCGGTTTTCACGATGTTTTCTATTGGATCCTTCGTCAATATTCAGTCGAGAAGAGCGATGGTACACTGGGGCCGCGCAAGAGAGACAGGATTGAATTGCCGGATCGGCGGATTGCAATCTCAATCTCTCTCGGGAGGCCTATCGATGCGACGTTCCGCTCTGCTCACTCTTCTCGCTGCCGCGGTTTTTCTGCTCTTCGGCGGCGTTCTTCCGGCGCAGCAGACTCCTTATGTGGTCGGGAGCACAGTGACCGGCCATGTCTTCTGCGGCGACACCGACGCTCCCGCCCGCTTCGCCAAGGTTCTGCTGAAGTCGACCGAGCCCAGCCACGCCGGCGCGGACTTCATGAAGATGATTCAGGGCAATATGCAGAAGGCCGCGGCGAAGAGCGGCGATGCGGCGGCGGTGAAGCCGCCCAACGAAGAGCAGAAGCGTGCGATGGCCGCGGCGGCCAAGGGGATGGACCAGGCAACCGACATGCTGAACTCCTCGACCGTCGGCCTGGATGGCGCGTACAGCTTCTCCGGCATCAAGCCCGGCACCTATTATGTCCACGCCATCTTTGCCGGTTACATCGATCCCTTCGGGCAGTTTTCCGACGAGGACTTTGCCAGCACCGATCCGGCCATCCGCGCCCGCATTGCGCAGATACCGACGGTCACCGTCACCGGCACGGACTCGGTCCGCGTGGATTTGCGCCTGGAGCGGGGCGCGGCCGTCAGCGGGCGCATTCTCTTCGACGATGGCAGCCCCGCCGCCGGATGGACTCTTGCGGCGATGAAGCCGAGCGCGCCCGAGAGCCCCAGCGATGCGGCCAGCGCGCTGATGACTCAGGCGCTCGCGCTGAGCGGCGCGGCGCAAATCTCCAAGACCGACGACCTCGGGCGCTATCGCATCCCCGGCCTTGCGGGCGGCGACTACATTGTGCGGGCCACGCTGATCGCCCCGCCCATCGGCATCAGCGCCTCGAATATCGGCGACGGCGGTAGCGGCATCAGCCTGGCCGTCTATTCCGGCGACACCTTCAGCCGCGCCGACGCCAAACCGATCAGCCTAACCATGGGCGAGGAGTACACGGGCGCGGACATTACCGTTCCCGCGCACTCCCTGCACAACATCGTCGGCCACGTCTACGCGAAGTCCGACGGGCACACGCTGAATGTGGGCAGCGTCACTCTCACGGCCAAGAGCAACGCCGCGCTGCATATGATGGCGGCGATCCGCGACGACGGCAGCTTCCACTTTGAATATCTCCCTGGAGGCGTCACCTACACTCTGACCGTGGAGGGCGCGGCCGACGGCAAGAGCAGCGGCTCGGCCAGCAGTTTCATGGGCATGAACCTTCCGAATACGGAGGTTCTGCGCAAATACGGAAGCGACACCATCGACGCGATGCTGGGGGACTCGGACCTCGACACGGTCCGGCTGACGGTGGCGCAGACAGACTGGAAACCTCCGGTGAAGAAGCCCGGCACCCCCGATGCCAACCCCGGCGACCTGCTGAATGGCATCTTCAGCGGAGGCGCCAGCAATACGCCCTAAGCGAGGACAGGAATCCATCGGACCGGGCGCGGCGGCGGAATTTGCGCTCCGGACACCCACAAACCGGCTTTCTTTGCCTGCCGGCGGCCGGGAGACGGAGCTTTCCGCGCCTGCGGCGGCCGGTACGGCCCTGGCCACGCCCGCTTGCCGACCGTCTAACCATTCGGCAGCCGAAATTGCCGCATTGGTATACTATCGGTTGGCAAAGCTGGATTCGATGGCCCCGGCGCGAGGGGGCCTTTTTCTTGGATGCCGGCGTTTTCCGGGGAAGGAATACATGGGAACACTGCTGGAGACCATCCACTCGCCGGCCGACCTGAAGCGCTTGAATTATGGGCAGATGGCGCAACTGGCGGGGGAGATCCGTGAATTCCTGATTCAAACGCTGTCAAAGACCGGCGGCCACCTGGGCCCGAATCTGGGCGTGGTGGAACTGACGATGGCGCTGCACACGGTCTTCAACACTCCCCAGGACAAGATTCTCTTCGACGTCAGCCACCAGGCGTATATTCACAAGATTTTGACCGGGCGGCTGGACCGCTTTGAGACGATACGCCAGCCGGGCGGGCTGAACGGCTTCATGCTGCGCACCGAGAGCGAGCACGATGCCTACGGCGCCGGACACGCGGGCACGGCGCTTTCCGCCGCGCTGGGCATGGCCGTGGCGCGGGATTTGGCCGGCGGCAGCGAACACGTGATCGCCGTGGCCGGCGACGCGGCCTTCACCAACGGCGTCACGTTCGAGGCGATGAACAACATCGTCGAACAGACCAAGCGGCTGATCGTTGTGCTCAACGACAACGAATGGTCCATCGACCGCAATGTGGGCGCCATCGCCCGCTATTTCCACCGGATCGTGACCAACGAGCACTACCAGAACCTGCACGCCTCGGCCAAGCGGATTGTGGAGAAGATCGGCGGCAAGACGGCCGTGACGCTGGCGCGCCGCGCCGAAGAAGCCGCCAAGAGCATGTTGTGGCCTTCGATCCTCTTCGAGGAGTTCGGGCTGGAGTATTTCGGCCCCATCGACGGTCACAATCTGCCGCTGCTGGTGGAGAGCTTCAAGTTTCTCAAGACCGTCGACCGCCCGGTGCTGCTGCATGTGCTGACGCAAAAGGGGCGTGGCTATCAGCCGGCGCTGGACAAGCAGAAGAAGTTTCACGGGCTGGGACCGTACGATCCCGAGACGGGCATGACCGAGCCTGCCGGCCAGCCCACTTACTCCGAGATCTTCGCCAACACGCTGGTCCAACTGGCCCGCGCGGACGAGCGCATCGTGGCCATCACCGCGGCCATGCCCAGCGGAACCGGACTGGATCTCTTCCGGCCTCACTTTCCCAAGCGTTACTTCGATGTGGGCATCGCCGAGGAGCACGCGGTGGTCTTCGCCGCCGGCATGGCCACGCGCGGCTTCCGTCCGGTTTGCGCCATCTATTCGACCTTCCTGCAAAGGGGCTTCGATCCCATCGTGCACGACGTCTGCCTGCAAAAGCTGCCGGTGCTCTTCTGCATGGATCGCGCGGGACTCTCCGGCGACGACGGGCCCACGCATCATGGACTCTTCGACATCAGCTATCTGCGCGGCATTCCGGAGATCGTGCTGATGGCGCCCAAGGACGAGGACGAGCTGGCCGACATGATGAAGACCGCCTTCGAGCTGCCCGGACCGAGCGCCATCCGCTATCCGCGGGGCGCGGTGGCCGGCGTAGCCCGCAAGGCCGCGGCGCAGTCGATTCCCGTGGGCAAGGCCGAGGTGCTGCTGGACGGCTCGGATGTAGCCATTCTGGGCCTGGGGCCGATGGTGTCCATGGCCAAGGAACTGGCGGAGCGGCTGGAATGCGAGGGCTACTCCGTGGCGGTGATCAATCCCCGTTTCGTCAAGCCGCTGGACCGCGAAATGCTCGAAGCGTACGGCCGGCGCGTGGCAGCCTTCGTCACCTTTGAGGATCACGCGAAGATGGGCGGCTTCGGTTCGGCGGTGATCGAGGCTTTGCAGGAGTTGGGCATTGCGGTCCCGGTGGTGCGCATCGGCTGGCCCGACCAGTTCATCGAGCACGGCAAGGTGGACGATCTGCGCGCGAAGTACGGCCTGAGCGTGAACGCGGCGAAGGCTCAGGTGCTGCCGCTGCTGGCTCACCGGCATAAGGCGACGCTGGTGGCCAGCTAGGGTGTTTCCATTCCAATCCGCGCAGGGACGCGGAGCCTGGGGAATATCTCCGCGAGGAAGGAATTGCGGAAGATAGCAGACGCATTGGGGCCGTCTCCCACTCCAAAAGTTACCTTCGGCCGTTACGGTGGAGTCAATCGTTTGACCGTTTGATTCATGCCGCTGTGCGACAATCCACAACAGACCATTTTCTTATGCTTCTTATGCGACTTATTCGTATCGTTCTTGCGGGAATGAGTGGAGTGGCTCTGGCAGGCGTCCTGGTCTGGGCGCAAGCGGGGTCTGCGGGTTTCCCCAGAGGGCAGTCGGGGACACCGCTGGTGCTGGCCGGCGGGACGGTTGTGGACGTGACCGACTGGGGCCGCTCGGCACGCGATCTACAGGATGCGGTCGTGGTGGTGCGCGACGGACGCATCGTTGAAGTCGGCTCGCGCTTTGCGGTTACCATCCCCAAAGGCGCGCGGGTGATCGACTGCACCGGCAAATTCCTGATCCCTGGGCTGGTGGACGGCTTTGCCGGCATGAACTCGCAGGGCCAGGCGAATGCCAATCTCTACATGGGCGTGACCACGGTGGTGGCCACGAGCGACCAAAGGCGCGGGCAGATCGATTTTGCCGCCCGTCCCAGTCCCCACCTCTATCTTGTGGATTCGATCGGCACCACGGACAACTGGAGCCTGCTGGCCAAGCGCCCGGAGTGGAGGGTGAAACTGAGGCAGGGCGCGCGCCCGGCCGAATTGAGCCCTGAAGATACGGCCCGGCAACTCAACGAAACAGCGCGGCTGGGAACGCGGGTGCTCTGGCTGGGCCACGACCTTACCGCGGCCAATACGCAGTGGATCATCTCTCATGCCCGCCAGATGGGGCTGGTTACCTACGGGCAATTTGTTTCCTCGCCCTACAAAGTTGGTGTTGAGGCCGGCGTGGACGCGCTGCCAGAGATGGGTCGCTACGAACTGGGCGTGATTCCCGAAGAACTGCAGCGGCCATTGGTTGAAGACTCCGAGGGGACGGCCGCATCCACGGCCTACGGTTACTCCGAGCGGCTGCCGCCGACCGACCTGCACCTGCGGACGTATGCCCGCTTTCTGGCCGCGCACCATGCGGCGCTGATGCCCATGTTCAGCCTTTATTACCTGGAATTGCCGGAGCACCGCAATCTATGGAAGGAGCCGGCCGCGGCGCTGCTCGATCCCGGCCACTTGTCGCAGCCGCCGGACCGGGCGAGCGGCGAAACGATCTACCCGCTGCCGCCCTGGACGCACCGGCTGCCTGCCATGGGGCAACGCTATATGGAAGAGAGCCTGCGCAAGAAGGCCGACCAGTCGGCCATGCGGCTATGGCATATCAACCAGACGCTCTTTTCCGCCTATCCTCACTATCTGGCGGCCTCGGGCGCGCCGGTGCAGGGCACCATGCCTGGTATCTCGATGCACACCGAGCTGGAGATGCTGGTGCGGCTGGGGCTCAGCCCGCGCGAGGCGCTGGCCGCGGCCACCAACAACTACGCACTTCAGTTCGGCTGGAACGAGCTGGGGCAGATCGCTCCCGGCCGCCGCGCCGACATTCTGGTTGTGGATGGAGACCCGACGGTGAATATCTGGAATGCGCGGCGCATCTCCGGGCTCATCATGGACGGCAATGTGCTGGACCGCGAGGGACTGCTGAATCTGAAGCGGTGAACTCCGCGTTTCAACCCTGTCTGACTGCCTGCCGCGCCGCAACCGCAAGAATCTCGGGCAGCCGCTTTTGCCGGTAGGCGAAAGACTGGGCCAGCTTGCGGCGCAGTATTCCGCCGCCCAGGCGGCCGAGGAGGCCGTAAGGCAGCTCATACTCGATCTCATCGGAAACCAGCGTCCCCTCGACGCCATCGCGAAACTCGGTGCGGATGCCGTGGCGATGGCGGAAGAGAGCGAAAGGTCCGCGCACCTGCTCATCGCAGAAATGGCTGTTCCACTCGAATTCGGTGATGCGGGCCATCCAACTGGCGCGCCGCGGGAACCAGCGGACAGGATAAAAACTGACCAGAATCTCAGAGCCCTCGCCGGCGGCCACGCTGCGATAGCGCCGCGACGCGTCGGGATGCAGTGGCCGCGGAGGCGGCGGCTGAATTCGCGCGTCCTCGACCCTGGTCCCGAGCACGGGCGGGATCAGATGGGGCAGATTCGCGGGATTGGCGAAGAAGGCAAAGACCAGCTCGACCGGATACGGCATCCACTGGCTCGTTTCGAATCTCTGGATCATGAAATCGATGGTAAACGCCGCGGCCAGGACTTCCGGCTCAGGTCCGCGGTTAGGAGAACCGCGGTGCATCGGTTAACGTAAGAAGAGACAGGCGGTTTGTCCCGGTTCCTCCATTTATCATGACCGATTCTCCTTCGCAGTACTCTTCGAGACCACCACACCACAATCGATGGCTCATTCTCATCGCGGCCTTCAAGCTAAGCCAGGCGCTGTTGTTTGTCTTGATCGGCGTGGGCGCGCTGCAACTGCTGCACAAGGACATCGGCGATCTGCTGGGCAGGCTTGCCGATCACCTGCGCTTCAATCCCGAGTCGCGCTTCGTCAACTTCATCTTGGATAAGGCATCGTTGCTCGATGACCGGCTGCTGCGGCGGATCGGCGCGGTGGTCTTCATCTATGCCGGCCTCGACCTGCTGGAAGGAATCGGCCTATATCTGGAGAAGGCGTGGGCCGAGTACCTGACGCTGACCATTACCGCCTCGTTCCTGCCCCTGGAGATCTTCGAGGTCTACCGCAAGGTAACGTGGGTCAGGGTGGGCCTGCTGGCGGTGAATGCAATGGTCTTCTTCTATCTGTTGAAGCTGGTGGTGGAGCGGGGAAAGCAGCGGGAGAGCCTGGAAATGGATTAGGCGGCGCGGATGGGACCGATTCTGCCGGCGGGCGGGAGGATTTCCACCCCAGGCGGGGAGCAAGAAATGGGACGGCCTGCCGGATTTTCGCTTTTTATTCCCCTATCACCTTATGCGGCTCCTGTCCATCCCCATAACCAAAGCGGTAAACACTATATGTAGTGGTGGTTGAAGTTTTGTGATCTATTAGACGAGTTTCCCACAAGAGCCATTTCCCCATCTGACATTGCAACGATTTTTCTCTTGCCGAGAACAGGGAACGGGGGTACTCTCGACCTTGTAGTGGGAAATTCTGTAGTGCAGTGGAGTTTTTTGTAGCAACTCAACTGACTTTCAAGGCAAGTTTACTCGAGTTTTCTCCTTCCGGCGCGGAATTGGGGCGCCAAAGCGGCTGGGGAATCAGGCTGGCCAACGGAAAAGGGGAGATGCGGGGCAGGGAACAGGCCGCGGCAAGGGTGTTGGAATCGGCCGCGAGAGGCAAAAAGGCATGACAGCGTTTCGCGGTAACCATCCGGCGAAGGTGGATGACAAAGGGAGACTGAAGCTTCCGGCTGCGTTCAAGCAGCTTTTGGATGAAGCCAAGGTCACCCAGTTCTACATCACCTCGACGGACGGCGAGAGCGCGGAGATTTGGCCGCTGCCGGAGTGGGAGAAGCAGGAGGCTCTGCTGGCCGAATCCAGCACCATGGACGAGGCCGTGGACAAGTATTTGAACCTGACCAGCTACTACGGCCAGCAGGTTGAGGTGGATTCGCAGTCCCGGGTGCTGTTGCCGCAGATTTTGCGGGGCACGGCGAAGCTGGACGCGGAAGTTGCGGTTCGCGGGAAGATCTTTTTTCTGGAAGTGAAGAACCTCCAGAAGCTGGAAGAGGGTCTGCCGGGCAACGCACTGACGGCAGAGAATCGCCAGTCGCTGGCGACGATTTTGAAGCGGCGGAGTTGACCGCCAACACCCCTCAGGGGGAGCGCATGACGAATACGACGGAACGCCATGTGCCGGTTCTTTTAAAAGAAGCGATCGATTTCTTGAGAGTGCGCGCCGGCGGGACGTATGTGGATTGCACGCTGGGTCTGGCGGGGCACGCCGAGGGAGTGATCCGGTTGCTGGGGCCGCAAGGGCGGCTGATCGGATTCGACCGGGACCCCGAGGCACTGGAACTTGCCAAGGCGCGGCTGGAGCGGGTTTGCGAAGAGCTGGGCAGCCAGGCGCCGCAAGTGACGCTGGTGGGCGAGGCCTTCAGCTCGATAGCCGAGCACGTGGAGCCGGCTTCAGTGGACGGTTTGCTGGCCGACTTCGGAGTGAGCAGCCTGCAGTTCGACGAGGCGCACAGAGGATTTAGTTTTCAGGCGGATGGGCCATTGGATATGCGCATGGATACGCGCCAAGGCCCGACCGCCGCACAAGTGGTAAACGAGGCCGATGAGCGAGAGCTTGCGGACCTCATTTACGAATACGGAGAAGAAAGGAGGTCGCGGAGAATCGCCAGAGCCATTGTGCGGGGGCGGCCGGTTACAACGACGGGGCAACTTGCCCGGATTGCAGCCTCAGCCGCTCCGCCAATGAAACAAGGGCACATTCATCCGGCGACCAGGACCTTTCAGGCGCTCCGTATTTATGTCAATCGCGAGCTGGACGAGATTCGGGCTCTGCTGGAGGCCGCACCCAGGTTGCTCAAGCCCTCCGCAAGACTGGCCGTCATCAGCTTTCACTCCCTGGAAGATCGCATCGCCAAAGACAGCCTGCGGGAAGGCGCGCGGCTGGGAATCTGGGAGATTCTGACCAGGAAGCCGGTGACCGCCGGCGAAGAAGAGATGGATCGGAACCCGCGCTCGCGGAGCGCAAAGATGAGGGCGGCGGAGAGGAAGTAGTCAGTAATCAGCAGTCAGTCATCAGTTATCAGCATTCGGGCTTCTCTTTGTGAAGGTTTCCACTTGAAGAAGATGGGTAACTGAAAACGGACGACCGATTGCCGACAACTGTGCGGAGAGGAGACGAGCCATGGCGGCATGCACGACAACCTATATGGAGACAGGCCGTATGGAGACAGGCCGCGGCTGGAGCGCGCGGGTGGCTGCGCGGAACTCCGAGCTGATGGCGCAGCAGCCGTTGCGCCGGCGGGGCGTGCGCACACCGGAGTTCTACTTTCCCAAGCAGTTCGACAACTCGCGGCTGGTGAAGGCGCCGGACCCGGTGCGGATGCGCCAGATGCGCATCTTCTCGGCGGCGGTTGCGATCCTGTTTTCCCTGGTCATGATCTATGGTTTGCAGCACTTCAGCGCCATCGAGAGCGGTTACCGGGTGGAGTCGGAGAAGCAGGTGGTGGACCAGTTACGCGAGGAGAATCGCCAGTTGCGCCTGGCCGAAGCGCAACTGACCCAGCCCGAGCGCATCGATACAATGGCCCGCCAGTTGGGCCTTGCGGAGCCGCAGCCGGGCCAGGTGGTTCATCCCACGGCGCGTCCCGATGTCGGAGCTCCGGCGCTGGCGCAGTCGGTTCCTCCGGCGCTGGCCGCGCAGTAAGCAAAGGGGAAGCTGCTAGCCCCTGGCTTCCGGCTATCAGCTTCTTCATGCGAAGAACGAGGTTTTTGCCTGTCCTGGCAGTTTCATCGGTCAGGAACAGAGGGCGATTCGCACGCTGGATGCGGTGAGGGGACTGGAAGCCAGGGGCCAGAGGCTGGAAGCAAAGCAGTTCAAGTCCCCGGAGCAATTCGCGATGCACGCAGCCATTCGAGCCAACCGGAACCGCACCCAGGCGCGGATGATGCCCCTCAAGCGGACGCGCTTCTGGGCGATCTGCCTGTTCTTTGCGGTGTGGACGCTGGCGATCGCCTTCCGTCTGTTCTGGCTGCAGGTGGTGCGGCACCAGGAGTATGTGGAGCGCGCCCAGAAGCAGCAGCAGCGCACCTTTGAGGTAGCTCCGCGGCGCGGCGTGCTCTACGACCGCAATCTGCACGAGCTGGCCATGACCGTGCAGGTGGACTCGATCTACGCGGAACCCACCGAGATCGACGACAAGCAGACGGCCGCTCATGCCCTGGCAGCGCTGGTGCATACCGACCCCGAAGACACGCTGACAACCGAAGAACAGATTGCCGCCCGGCTCACCTCGGGACATAACTTTGCCTGGGTGGCGCGCAGAGTGACGCCCGAGGTGTCGGAGCGGGTGAAGGCGCTCTCGCTGAAGGGAATCTACTTTCAGAAAGAGTTCCAGCGTTTTTATCCGGACAACGAGATTGCGGCCCAGGTGTTGGGCTATGTCGGCGTGGACGACAACGGGCTGGGCGGCCTGGAGCAGAAGTTCGAGCCGCAACTGCACGGGGTTCCTGGGCGCATGTACATGGCCATGGATGCGCGCCGCAAGGTGCTGGGATCGAGCGAGCACGAGCCCGAGCCAGGACAGAACCTGGTGCTGACGATCGACGAGAACATCCAGTTCCTGGCCGAGCGGGCGCTGGACCACGCGATGCAGCGGACGCGGGCGGCCAACGGCACGGTGGTGGTTCAGGACGTGCACACGGGGCAGATTCTGGCGCTGGCGATCCGGCCTACGTTCAACCCCAACTCCTACCGGCACACCACGCAGGAGCTGCTGCGCAACCACGCGGTGAGCGATGTGTACGAACCGGGTTCGGTCTTCAAGCTGATCGCCTACTCAGCGGCGCTGGAACAGCACGTGACCACGCCCGACGACAAGATCGACTGCCAGGGCGGCTCGATCACGCTGGCCGGCCGGGTGATTCACGACGACAAGGGCGACCACTTCGGGGTCATCACGGTGCACGAGGCGCTGGAGCACTCCAGCGACGTGGCCGCCATCAAGCTGGCGCTCAAGGTGGGCCAGGACCGCTATTACCAGTATGTTCGCGACTTCGGCTTCGGCCAGCGCACGGGCGTGGAACTGCCCGGCGAGACGCGCGGGCTGCTGCGGCCGGTGAACAGATGGGGCGCGACGTCAATCGGTTCGATCGCCATGGGCCAGGAGGTGGCCGTCACGCCGCTGCAACTGGTCTCGATGGTTTCGACCATCGCCAATGGCGGAGTTTATCTGCCGCCGCATGTGCTGATGCCGGGGCAGGTGGATACAAACGGCCAACGGTCCGCCGTTCCGCAGGCATCGCCCTTCAAGCCGGGAGGCGATCTGCCCAATCCGCTGCCCGCTGGCGCGCATCGCGTGCTTTCCACCATGACCGCGGCCCAGATGCGCAAGATGATGGAAGGCGTGGTGCTCTACGGCACCGGCAGGCCGGCGCAGCTCAACGGCTACTCCTCGGGCGGCAAAACGGGCACCGCGCAGAAGATCGATCCGGTCACGCATCTCTATTCCAAGACCATGCATGTGGCCTCGTTCGCGGGCATTGCTCCGGCGGTGAACAATCCGGTGATCGCGGTGGCCGTGGTGATGGACGATCCCAAGGGCGACTACTACGGCACCAGCGTCTCCGCGCCGGTCTTTGCCGAGGTGGCGCAACAGGTGCTCGAGTATCTGGGTGTGCCGCACGACATCGATGTGCATGCGGCGCGCACCGTGGCCAAGGCGAATGCGCCCGTGGCCGAGGACGCGCAGGAGCACACGGGCGACATCGGCGCGCTCTATGCCGCGGCCAACGATCTGCCCAACGACGATCCGCTGCGCGGAGGGACAAATCAAACCGCAAGCGCAAGCCAGACAGCCGCGCCGCCCGCGAAATCGACTCCGGGTGTCCAAGGCAAAACGCCCGCTATGCAGATTGTTCCGCAAGCACCGCAGACAGCCGCGCCGCCGGCCAAAGCACCCGGCCCGTTGCAGACGACGGCGGTGATGGTTGGCAACTCCAAGCGCCTTCGGGTGCCGTCGTTGATCGGGCTGCCGGTGCGCAAGGTGATCGAACTGGCCTCCGCGGCGGGGCTGGAGGTGCAAGTGTCTGGAAACGGGACAGTGCGGGAACAGGCTCCCGCCGCCGGCGCCATGGTGGCGCCGGGAACGCAGATTGTGGTGCGCTGCGGGCGGTGAGACGTGTTCTATTTGCCCGAATGAAGGGACACAAGAATTTCTTCTACATGCCCTTTGGCCATTGACGGGTTTCTGCTAGCGATTCGCCGGTTTCGAGAAGACTCTTCAGGCTGGAGAGAATGATCGGCCATCCATTCGAAACCGCCTTGATGAACTTCGACTCGCTCCTATCCATCTGATGCGTGACGGTCAGCTTGACGGAATCGCCTTGCTTCTCGAGCGTGTAGGTGAGGCGCGAATAGCCTTCCGCGGTCATCTCGGGAAACATCTGATTCTGCCACTTGAGGACCAGCCGCCTGGGCGGATCGATCTCGACGACCTCGCCGCCGTCGGCCGTGCTTCCGTCCGGTTTGACAATGCGCCAGGATGCGCCGGGCTTCCATGCGCACTCCTGCGTCGTGTCCATCCAGAATTGGCGCGTGAATGCGGGCTGCGTCAGCGCCTGCCACAGCTTCTCCGGCGTGGTGCGGATAAAGGTTACATACACAAACTGAGATTCAGACATCGGTTTCTCCCTCCAGTTTCGATTTGAGTTCGGCCAGAGCGCGCAGACGGCCCCGCTCGTATTTGCCGATCCAGCGCTCGGCGATCTCGTGGATGGGCATGGGATTGAGATAGTGCAGCTTCTCGCGGCCCCGCCAGTGGGGGACGACAAGGGTCGCCTCTTCCAGCACCTTCAAATGCTTGCTCACCGCTTGGCGGGTCATCTCCAGGTGCTGGCAAAGCTCTCCCAGCGTTTGCCCGTTGTCTGCGCGCAGCCGGTCGAGCAAGAGCCTGCGTTCGGGGGCTGCGAGCGCTTTGAACACCTTGTTCATCTCCGCGCTCATGGAGGTCATCATATGCAACATTTTGGTTGCATGTCAAGAAAACGTCTCTGAAGCGATCAAAAACTCCGCCGGCTTTCAGAAATGAGTTTTGGAAATAAATTGCAGTCAGCAATCTACAATGGAGCACAAGATGAAGTGGAAAGAACTGATTGAAGAAGTGACGGCGGTGGGCGCGGGCGGCGGCTCGGAGCAGCAGGTGACGGGCGTGGAGTACGACTCGCGCAAGGTGCGGGCGGGCTCGGTGTTCGTGGCCATGAAGGGCGGCTCGACCGATGGCAACCGCTACGCGGAGAAGGCGATTGCCGCGGGTGCGCTGGGCATCATTACCGACTCCGCGCAGAAGTTCGACCATCTGCTGGTTTTTGAGGCCGGCCTGCCGGTGCTGGAGGTCGAACATGGACGGCGTGCGCTGGCCGAGGCTGCGGCGGCCTTCTTTGGCCATCCCGAGCGCAAGCTCGCGGCCACGGGCATCACCGGGACGAACGGCAAGACCACCACGGCATTCCTCCTTGAAGAACTGCTCAACGCGGCGAAGCGCAAAACCGTGCTGGTGGGGACGATCGAATATCACGTGGCCGGCGAAGTGCGGCCCAGCGTGCACACCACGCCGGAGTCGCGCGACCTCTACGAGCTGATGGCCGAGGGCGCGGGTCTGGGAGCCACCGAACTGGTGACCGAGGTCTCAAGCCACGCGCTGGACCAGGGGCGGGCGGCGGGGGTGAACTTCGACGTGGCCGTCTTCACCAACCTGACGCGCGACCATCTGGACTATCACCAGACGATGGAGAAGTATTTCGCGGCCAAGCGGCTGCTCTTCGACGGCACGGTCTATCCGGCTCCGCGGGTGGCAATCATCAACGCGCACGACGAGCGCGCGGAAGAGCTGGCCGCCGCGGCGCGCAAGGCAGGCGCGGAGGTGCGCACCTACGGGATTGGGCAGGGCGAGTGGAAGGCCGCGAGCTATACGCTCACTCCCGGCGGGGCGGTTCTCGATCTCGAAACGCCGGCGGGCTCGGCGAAAGTGAGTTCGCGATTGGCCGGCGAGGTGAACATCCTGAACCTGCTGGCCGCGTTGACGGCTGCCCATGCGCGCGGCGTGCCGTTTGCCGATCTGGTCGAGGCAGTTCCGCGGCTCAAACCGGTTCCCGGCCGCTTCCAGAGCGTGGATGCGGGCCAGCCTTTCACGGTGATCGTGGACTACGCCCACACCGACGACGCGTTGCGCAACCTGACGGCTCTGGCGCGGCAGATGACGGCGCCGGCCGGCAAACGGGTGATTACGCTCTTTGGCTGCGGCGGCGACCGCGACCGCACCAAGCGGCCCAAGATGGGCCAGGCCGCGGGCGCGGGAAGCGACTTTGTGGTGGCCACCAGCGACAATCCGCGCTCCGAGGAGCCACTGGCGATTCTGGCCGAGATCGAGCCGGCATTGAAGGCCAGCGGAGTGGAATACACCGTGGAGTCGGACCGGGCCGCGGCGATTCGCCTGGCGCTCAAGGCGGCCAAGGCCGGAGACGTGGTTCTGATCGCCGGCAAGGGGCACGAGAAGGAGCAGATTCTGGCCGGGCGCACGATTCCTTTCGACGATGCGGAGATTGCTCTTTCGGCGCTGGCTGAATTGGGCTATGGTGGGGAGCAATGAAGCTCACACTTGCAGAAGCGGCAATCGGCGCAGGCGCGGTGCTGGAGGCTCCGGCCCGCGTGGCCAACGCCGGCGCGCTGGAGGCGCGCGGCTACTCGATCGACTCGCGGACGGTGTCCGCCGGCGAGCTGTTTTTTGCGGTGCGCGGAGGCCGGCTGGACGGGCACGAGTTTGTGACCGCGGCGCTGGAGCGCGGAGCGGTTGCGGCGGTGGTTTCGCGGGAGCGCGTGGCTTTATTGCCCGACGTGGCGCTGGGTGCGCCGCTGCTGATCGCCGAAGACCCGCTGCTCGCGTTGCAGGCGCTGGCCGCGCATGTGCGCCGCCAGTGGGGCAGGCGCGTGGTGGCCATCACCGGCTCGGCCGGCAAAACCACCACCAAGGAAGCGGTGGCCGCGGCGCTGGGCGCAAAATTCAACGTGCTCAAGTCGCAGGGCAATCTGAACAACGGCTTCGGCCTGCCGCTGCAACTGTTGCGCCTGGAACCGGAGCACGAGTTTGCGGTGGTCGAGATGGGCATGAACCATCCCGGCGAGATCGCCGCGCTGGCCCGCATCGCCGCGCCCGACTGGGGCGTGGTGACCAATGTGGGCACGGCGCACATTGAGAATTTTGCCGAAGGGCAGGCCGGCATCGCGCGCGCCAAGTTCGAGCTGGTGGCCTCATTGCCCGCCAACGGCGTGATCTTTCTCAACTGCGACGACCCCTATGTTTCGCAATTCGGCCGCGACTTTCAGGGACGGGCCGTTTACTTTGGCGCGGGACCCTGCGCCGATCCGCGGTTTCTCGAAGTGAGCGAAGATCTGGCCGGGCTGCACCTGAGGTTTCGCGCTGGAAAGCAGGAAGGTGAATTGACGCTGCACCTGCTGGGCGCGCACAACGCGTCGAATGCGCTGGCCGGGCTCGCGGTCGCTTTGGAGGCGGGCGTCGAGCTGGATGCGGCGGCGGCGGCGCTGGAATCGCTCACCCCCGGCGACAAGCGCGGCGAAGTGATGGAGATCGGTGGCGCGACGATTCTGAACGACAGCTACAACTCGAATCCCGAGGCGCTGCGCTCGATGATTCGCACGCTGGCCGGGCGGCCGGCAGGCCGGCGCATCCTGGTGGCCGGAGAGATGCTGGAGCTGGGCGAGCAGGGCCCGGCGCTGCACGCCGCCTGCGGACGCGCAGCCGCCGAGGCCGGCCTGGACTTGGTCGCCGGCGTCCAGGGCAACGCCGTGCACCTGGCCGCAGCCGCCTGCACCGGCGGAGTCGCGGCGCTGTTTCTGCCCGATGCCGCGGCCGCCGGCCGCTGGCTCAAGCAGAATCTGGAGCCGGGCGATGTGGCGCTGGTGAAAGGGTCGCGCGGAGTGCATCTGGAGAAGGCAATCGAGGCGCTCAAGCGCTGAGGGGTAATCCAAACCGGCCTAATGATCCCTTGATCGCGTTACCCGCTCAGCCTCCCCTTGGAGGCGATGCACATGGTAGCCGGTGAAGTCGAAGAGGGGTCCTTCCCGTAGCGCATTCATCACGGCGTCGGCTGTACTTTGGGAACCTTTTGGCAGTCCCAGGATTTGTGCGAATCTGGCGGTTGCTTTCGCTTCGACTTCAACCAAGAAGAAAGGGAGCCCGATTGGAACTCCAAGTAACCCATGCAAATAGATCAAGTCGTCCTTCAAGCGTTGAATATCAGGTTGGTTCCCGTCGGGCAGCGGAGAGAACTGGAGATAGACCATGGCAGGATTACCCG
The DNA here is from genome assembly GCA_049515995.1 of Occallatibacter sp. Taxonomy (GTDB): domain Bacteria; phylum Acidobacteriota; class Terriglobia; order Terriglobales; family Acidobacteriaceae; genus Telmatobacter. Next base: position 62,628 of record JBEKTO010000023.1, read on the forward strand.
CTGCGCAGGCCGATGCAGCGCGATGCACCATTTGATAAACGGCTCTGGAGAATGCAACCACATCGAGTTTCCTGGTTGCGTGCTTGCTGAGGAGTGACAACCAGCCGGTCATTACATCGCGGCGGTTTGTCACAGAATTGCCTTGCCTGAGCCAGTCTCCAACCTCTTCATAGCGCGGTTCCGTCCATTTTGCCTCGATGGCGGTGGCGTGTCTTCCCTCAATCAGCATGACATCAGTGTGGGAGGCCGTGCCTCTGCCCTTTGGAGGCTTCACCTGGTATTCAAGATGGGCTTCGCAACCCTCCTCCGTAAATTCTCCCGCAATCCTGTTCCACGCCTCACCCCCATGCATCAGCAGCGAAACAAGCGGCACGGTGGAACGCGTGGACGAGGCGAATTCGTCTGAGCCGTAGCCGCGGAACAGATCGTCGAGGCCGCCTGCGGCTTCCTCATCAAAATACATTTTCATCATCCAACTCCACACACAACAGCGCACTGACTTTTGCGGAGAGATGCACAGGCGAACCCGCCTCGTCATCCCGCACTTTGACGATCACTTCAGTGAATTCCTCAAGACTGTAGTTCCGCTCCCTGCCGCACGTCAAACCACACTCTTGCGTTTTGCGCCAAATGGCGCGATAATCATGCCAGGTGGCCGATATGAGCATAGCGGAGATTGTGGAAGTCCTGGGCGGAAAGAAGACCTTCAAGCAGCCCATCCGCCAGGCGGACGATCTGGTGGCGCAGGTGCGGGCGGGCCTTCCGGCTTCGACCGTTAGCTTGCTGGCAGATGTGCTTTTCCTGCAAAGAGCGCAGGTGGCAAAGTGCCTCAACATTCCGGCTCGCACACTGAGCCGAAGGCTGGCTACGAAATCGCTCCTGACCCATGATGAGTCGGACAGAACCCTGCGCATGGCGAGAGTGGTCGCTCTGGCCAATGAAGTTCTGGGGACGGAAGAGAAAGCCTCGCGGTGGATGGTTGCTCCGAACCGCGCTCTGGGCGGGAAGCGGCCATTCGACCAACTCGATACGGAACTGGGCGTGCGTTCGGTGGAGGAGATTCTCTACGCCATCGCCTATGGAATGTATAGCTGATGAAGGCGTGGAGGCTCTTCCCGGAGCGCTTTCGCGACACGGCCTTTACCGGCGTTGGCGGATTCTATGCCGCCAGGCGATGGAATCATCTGGGCACGGCAATGGTCTACTGCGCAACATCGCCGGCGCTGGCGGCTCTAGAGTTTTTTGTCAACCTGGAGCCCAACGAGGCGCCGGACGATCTTCTGCTGGCTGAGGCGGCGATTCCCGACGAATTGGTCGAGCAACTGGATGTTGACCTTCTGCCTTCCAACTGGCGGGAATTGAACAACCTTGTCTGCCGCGATCTTGGGTCCGGCTGGGCCGCAAGCGGCCGTTCGGTGGCGCTCCGGGTTCCGTCGGCGGTCGTCGAGGGAGACTGGAATTTGCTCTTGAATCCCAGACATGCCGATTTCAGCAAGGTCCGGATTGCCGCGCCCAAGCCCTTTCGCTACGACGAGCGCATGTTCCGCTGAAGCATGGCCGCCATCGGGATAGGGCTCAGGGAACCCTTTCGCGATGCGCGATTTCCACGGTCCCGGTGACCCCCGGCCCTGTAAAATCATTCTGAAACCCGCCTCATGCCGGCTCTGGAGGCCACTTGCTTTACTGGCTGCTCTACCAAAAGCTCTACCCGTTTTTTCACCCGTTCCGGATCTTCCGCTATCTGACGTTTCGCACTGCCTTCGCCTCCGGCACGGCGCTGCTGATTGCGCTCTTCATCGGCCCTTACGTGATCCAGAAGCTGCGCGAGTTCCAGATCGGCCAGTTTATCCGCGAGGACGGGCCGCAATCGCATCTGAAGAAGTCCGGCACGCCCACCATGGGCGGGGTGCTGATCGCCATTGCCATTCTGCTGCCCACGGTGTTGTGGTCCGATCCGGCCAATCCATTTGTCTGGATCACTGTGTTTTCGACCCTGGCCTTCGGGGCCATCGGCTTTGCCGACGATTACATCAAGGTGGTCAAGCGGCGCAGCCTGGGTTTGACGGCGCGCGCCAAGCTGCTATGGCAGGGACTGGCGGCGGCCGCGGTGGCCATTGCCCTGGTTGTGCTGCAGCAGTTCAAAGAGTTTTCAACGCAGGTGACGGTGCCGTTCATCAAGACCTGGCACCCCGACATGCTGTGGCATTGGCCCATGACGGTTCCGCATCTGGGGCTGCTGGCCTTCTTGCCTTTCATCCTGTGGGTGATCCTGGTTCTGATGGGCTCGACCAACGCCGTGAACCTGACCGACGGTTTGGACGGCCTGGCCATCGGCTGCACGATCGTTGCGGCCGGCGCATTGACCGTGCTCACCTATGTCAGCGGCCACGTGGTCTTCGCCGACTACCTGGAGTTGCAGCGGATGCCGCAGATTTCGGAACTGACTGTCTTTTGCGGGTCCATGGTGGGCGCCTCCATCGGTTTTCTCTGGTATAACGCGCATCCGGCGGAGATCTTCATGGGCGACGTGGGTTCGCTGGCGCTGGGCGGGGCCATCGGCACGGTCGCCATCGCCATCCGCCAGGAACTGCTGCTGCCATTCATCGGCGGCATCTTCGTGCTTGAAACCCTCTCGGTGATGCTGCAGGTGGGCAGCTACAAGCTGCGCAACAAGAAGCGTATCTTCAAGATGGCTCCGCTGCATCATCATTTCGAACAGTGCGGTTGGCACGAATCCAAGGTCATCGTCCGCTTCTGGATCGGCGCCCTGGTGTTTGCACTGTTTGCACTCACCACCCTTAAACTCCGTTAGAGAAGGTCCGCGCGGTGCGCCATGCGGTGCACAATAAAGAGGTCGCGGAAGCCTGAGGATCGACCCATATGATGGAACTCAAAAGCAAAAAAGTTCTGGTCGTGGGACTGGGGAAATCCGGTCTGGCGGCGGCATTGTTTTTGCGCCACCGCGGCGCTCAGGTGACGGTCTCCGATGTGCGCAGCGCCGAGGCGCTGGCCAAGGACATTCCCGCGCTGCTCGAAGAAGGCATCATGGTAGAGGCCGGCGGACACGGTCTGCTCACCTTCCGCCGCCAGGACCTGATCGTGGTGAGCCCCGGCGTGCCGCTGAATACGCCCGAACTGGCGCAGGTGAAGAGCTTCGGCCTGCCGGTGATCGGCGAACTCGAACTGGCCGCGCGCTTTTTGAAGGGCAGGATGCTGGCCATTACCGGCTCCAACGGCAAGACGACGACCACCGCGCTGGTGGGAGAAATCCTCGAGAAGGCCGGGATTCCCACGCTGGTGGGCGGCAACATCGGCGTGCCGGTGGTGGCGCTGATCGACCGCAGCACGGACGAAACCTGGTCGGTGCTCGAGGTCTCCAGCTTCCAGCTTGAAAGCACCGATCAGTTCCACCCCAGCATCGCCGTGATCCTGAACATCACGCCCGACCATCTCGACCGGCACGGCAGCTTCGAGAACTACGCGCTGGCCAAGGAGCGCATCTTTGCCGCGCAGGACAAAAACGACTGCGTGGTGCTGAACGCCGACAATGCGCGCGCAGCCGAATCCGCATCGCGCGCGGCCGCAAAGGTCTATTGGTTCTCGGTGGAACATGCGGTGCCGCAGGGCGCCTGGCTGGAGCAGGGCTTTGTGGTTTATCGTTCGGCTCCGGACGCGGCGACCGAAAAAGTGATGCCGTTGAGCGGAATCCCGCTGAAGGGCGCGCACAACGTGGAGAATGTGCTGGCCGCGGTGTGCGCGGCGCGGCTGGCCGGTGCGCCGGCAGAGGCGATTTGCCAGGCCGTGGAGAAGTTCCAGGCCGTCGAGCACCGGCTGGAGTTCGTGGCCAAGATCAACGGCGTCGAGTTCTACAACGACTCGAAGGCCACTAACGTGGACGCGACGGCCAAGGCCATCGCCGCATTCTCCTCGGGCATTCACCTGATTCTGGGCGGCAAGGACAAGGGGTTCCCCTATACGTCTCTCACGCCCCTGTTGCGCGAACGGGGCCGGGCGGTCTACACCATCGGTTCGGCGGCGGCCAAGATCGAGTCGCAACTGCGCGGGGTGGTTCCAATCCATTCCTGCGGGACACTGGACAAGGCGGTGAGCGCGGCGGCTTCGGCCGCGCGGCCGGGCGAGGTGGTGCTGCTGGCACCGGCCTGCTCCAGCTATGACCAGTTCGAGAGCTACGAGCACCGCGGCCGGGTTTTCAAGGAACTGGTCAACGAATGCCGGAGTTGGAAGATATGGGAGCACGCATAGGGGTCGACAAGTGGTTGTTCTTCATCACGATGCTGCTTGTCGTGGTGGGCTTGGCGATGGTCTTCTCCGCTTCGGCCGTGGTGGCCCAGGAGCGCTATCACTCCGAGTTCGCGTTTGTGGGCAAGCAGGCGCTGTGGGCGCTGGCCGGCATTCTGGCGCTGCTCGCCCTGATGCACGTGGACTACCGCTTCTACAACTCGCCCAAATTCATCTATCCCGCCCTGTGCGTGACCACGCTGCTGCTGATGCTGGTTTACTTCTTCCCCGGTTCGCACAACACCCACCGCTGGATTCGCTTTGGCGGCTTCTTCACCTTCCAGCCGTCGGAGATCGCCAAGCCGGTGCTGATCCTGTTTCTGGCCTGGTTTCTGCACACGCGGCTGGACGCCATGCAGGACTGGAAGCATACGCTGGCGCGCGCAGCCATCATGCCCGCGGTCTTCATTCTGCTGATCGTCCGCCAGCCCGACCTGGGCACCGCGCTGGTGCTGGGCGGCGTGACCGCCATGATGCTGATGCTGGCCGGGATGGAGTGGAAGTGGTTCGTGTGCGCGGTGTGCGCGGTGCTGCCCGTCGTGGGCGCCCTCCTCTTCTTTGTCCCCTGGCGCTGGCGGCGCATTCTCGTTTTCCTCAATCCGGATTCCGATCCGACGGGCACTGGCTTCCACATCAACCAGTCGCTGATCGCCGTGGGCACCGGCGGGCTGACCGGCCGCGGCTACATGGAGGGCGTGCAGAAGCTCTTTTTTCTGCCCGAGGCGCACACCGACTTCATCTTCGCCAACATCGCCGAGGAACTTGGATTCATCGGCTCCATCTCCATCGTTCTGCTGTTTGTGGCCTTCGGCGTTCGCGGACTGCGCGCGGCCTTTCGCTGCCAGGACCCCTTTGCCCGGCTGGCTGCCTTCGGCATCACCACGGCCATCCTGCTGCAGGCATTCTTCAACATCAGCGTGGTGCTGTCGCTGGTGCCCACCAAAGGAATTCCGTTGCCGCTGATCTCCTCCGGAGGGACATCCCTGTTCTGCACGCTGGCCGGGATTGGCGTGCTGCTCAACATTACCAAGAAGGCCGGGTGAAGGGCGGGAGATGCAGGGAATAGGGAATTGCTTTCGAGCTGAAGTCTTGGTTCCGTCTTCTGTCCGCATCTGTCGGTGAAAGGCAAGAGATTGTCCGAATTGCGCGTACTTATTGCCGGTGGCGGGACCGGCGGCCACATCATTCCCGCGCTGGCCGTGGCCAACGAACTGGTGGAGCGCCACGCGGCCGAGGTGCTGTTCGTGGGCACCGAACGAGGACTGGAGATTCGGCTGGTGCCCGAGGCCGGCTTCAACCTGCGCATGATCGATGTGGGGCCGCTCAAGAACGTCTCGCTGATGACACGGCTGCGCACCCTGCTGGACCTGCCGCGCAGCATCTTCGCCTGCAAGCGGCTCATCCGCGAGTTCAAGCCGGGCGTGGTGCTGGGCGTGGGCGGCTACGCCTCCGGCCCGGCGATGGCCGCGGCGATCCAGCTCAGGGTGCCCACGATGGCCTTTGAGCCCAACGCGATGCCGGGACTGGCCAACCGATTGGTGGGCAAGAAGGTGCAGGCCGCGGCGGTCAATTTTCCCGCGGCGGCCCAGTGGTTCAACCATTGCGAGGTCACCGGCATTCCGGTGCGGCCCGAGTTCTTCACGCTCAAGCCGGGCGGTTCGGTTGCGCCGCACCTGCTGGTCTTTGGCGGCTCGCAGGGCGCGCGTCTCTTCAATATCCATCT
>JBEKTO010000024.1:0-82596 GCA_049515995.1 Occallatibacter sp.
TAACTCGGCTGGGGTGATCTGGAATCCGTAATGGATGGGCGCGGCGGAGGCGGAAAGCAGGCGCGGATAAACCGCAAAGGGCGTGGAGCCGGTGAGGAAGTTATCCTGCCAGATATTGGGCTCGATGGCGGTGATACCGCCGCCTGCGTGCGCCGATAACTTGCTTGTAACTTGCCACGCTGCCTGGATGCGAGGTTCGAAGGCGTGCCAATCGGTCTGATAGCCAGGCTGAGGATTGATCACAAATTCCTGTGAGCCGTTCACGGTCTGGAAGCCTGAGGTGCGGCGGGCACGCTCGGTGATGGGCTGATAAAGGTCCCAGCGGAGGCCATAGCTCAAGGTGAAGCGCGGACGGACCTTCCAGGTGTCTTCAAGGTAAAGGCTGAAGTTGTTGCGGCTGATAGCCGCGGGACCAATATGTGCGCCGTTGGAGAAGTAAGGGGGCGCGATGGCCACGGTGTACTCGAATGGACTGCCCGACAGGAAGCTGGAGAGCGTGTCAGGGAACGGATCGCCGGGGCTAAGGTTATGCTTTCCGCTCTGCGAGGGAATGAATTCAGCGGCATAAGCGGTTCCGATGCCGAAGTCGTATTCGCCGTTTGGGCTGATGCCAAAATAAGTTGTGTCGCGATTGATGCGAGCTTCCAAGCCGGCCTTGAATGCGTGGCGCGAGGTGGAGAAAGCGACGTTCTGGCGACCCTGGAAGAGATTGCCGTAGGACTGCATCACCGAGCCGGCATCGGAGTTGAACGGCTCAAAGAGACCGTCATTGAACTTGATGGCGGGGTCCGTGTAATCAGTGGTGGGAAACCCCGGCGTGGAGCGGGTGATGCTGATGGAGGATTCCAGAGTCAGATGCGGCGAGACGTTGCGCGTGTAAGTGCCGACGACGTTGCGCTGGCGGTCGATGTATTGAATTCCAAAGGAGGGATCGATGGCCGTCTGGTCGGGGTTGGTGGTGGGGCCGGTGAGATTGTCGAGATTGAAGCGCGCGAGAAACTGATCCTTGGCGGAGAACTTGTGGTCGAGCCGCAAGGAGAATTGATCAGCGTCTGTGGCAACCTTCGAAGCGGTTGCGTAAGTATGGGCCTGGAAGGCGCCTGCGGCATAGTTTGGCAGCGGATAGCGCGCGAGCGCTGCCGCAATGCCTGCGTCGACGGGCACTGTGAGCGTATCGACGGAGCCGTCAGGGTAGGTGACGGTATCGATGCCGGCGCGCTCGGCAGCGGTGGGAACCGGCATCACCTGCGTGGTTCCCAACACCTGGCGAAAGCCCTGGTACTGGGCGAAGTAGAAGGTGCGCTTGCGGCCGTCGTAAAGACCGGGGATCAGCACCGGGCCGCCGTTGGTAAAGCCGAACTCGTTGCGGCGGAAGGGCGGAATGCGGCCGGGATAGGCCAGCGATGGATGGTCGAAGTAGTTGCGCGCGTCGAAGGCGGAGTTGCGCACAAACTCGAAGAACGATCCGTGAAAGCCGCTCTTGCCGGAGCGGGTGAGGATATTGGTGAACCCGGATGCGCCGCGCCCGATCTCTGCCGGCATCCAACCGGAGCTGGATTCGATTCCCTCGACCGCGTCCACATTGAAGTTGCTGAAGGTTGCCCCGCCCATCTCGGGATCGCTGATGTCGGCGCCGTCCATGGCAAAGGTGGCCTCAACGCCGCGCTGGCCGTTGATGGCAAACTGCGCGGTAAAGTTGGTGGCCCCATTGGTGTCGGTCATGGTGCCGGCGGCCAGCAGGAGAAGCGTGCCGAAATCGCGCTTGTTCAGCGGCAGTTCGCTCACCGCCTGGCTGGAGAGATCCTCGCCGCCGGTCGCCGTCTGGCCTTTGAGGGCGGTCACCGTGAGTTCGCCGCGGACTGAAAGCGTGAGCAGAACCGCGGATGCGGCAGGGGTAAGATCGATGGCTTGGGCATACTCGGCTTTGCGGCCATTCGCCTCGACGGTGAGCTTGTATTGGCCGGCGGGCAAAGCCGCCAGCTTGAACTGCCCGTCGGCGCCGGTCACGGCCTGGGCCGAAGCGCCGTTGCTCGCCAGCCGGACTGTCGCGGCGGGGATCGGCGCACCGGCGGCGTTGCGCAGCACTCCCTGCCAGACCGCCGGCGCGGGCTGTTGGGCCCAGGCTCCCGGCGCGCAGAAGAGGAACACCGCAAGGAGCACGCGGAAGCCAAAACCGGTGTATATCACTTGGAGACTCTTCAGTCCGCGTGTGTTTCCTGGGATCAGTGTCAAATGAATTCAGCCTTCAAGACAGGATCTCCGCGGCTGCGAAGTAAGACTAGAAAGCAAGAAAGATGCTGCCGCCGCGTTGCTTTGGATTATAGTTTGGTCCCTAAATCGCATACAGCTTCAACCGATTTCTCTAACCAGCTCCTATGAACGCGAAGGGGCAACCGGGGCGTATGCCCGCCGAAGCCGGTTTCGGAGTTGGTCTTTCACCGTCTCAGCAGCGAATGCGGCATCCAACGCCATCAGATTCGTATGCAGAAATTCCTCTTCGCTCCACTGGAATACGCTTCGCAAACCCTCGCACTCCCCTGTCAGAGTCGTCGGGGTCAACATGCGGCTGTCCGTGTTCACGCTGAGCGAGACGCCGGCGCGATAGAGGCGGTCGATAGGATGCTCCTCCCACCTTTGAATCGAAGGAATGATCTGCACGTTGGACGAGGGGCAAAGCTCCAGGTGAATGCCTTCCCTGCGCAGATGCTCCACCAGTAGCGGGTCCTCGATGCTGCGGGTTCCGTGGCCAATACGCTGTGGATCGAGCAGCTTCAGCGTCTCCCATACGCTTTCCGGTCCGCGCGCCTCGCCTGCGTGAGCGGTGCGAAACAATCCATACTCCCGCGCGTGGCGATATGCCCCAACATGAGCGTCCAGAGGGAATCCTGCTTCGTCCGCCGCCAGATCCAGCGCCACCACGCGGCTGCCGCGAAACTCTTCCACCAGCCGCACGGTGCGCATGCTCTGCTCCTCGTTGAAGTGCCGCAGCGTACAGAGAATCAGGCCCGCTTGAACGCCGGTTTCACTGGCCAGGCGTTCCGCTGCGTCTTCCACCGCGGCAACCACACGCTCCGGCGTCATACCTCGCTCGGTGTGCAGCAGCGGCGCGAACCGGATCTCGGCGTAGATCACCCCGTCCTCAACAAGTTGCTGAAACAGGTCCTCGACGACCAGCCGGAGCGCACTCTCGGTCTGCATCAAAGCGATTCCTCTGGGCGCGCGGGAGAGGAAATCCGCAAGGTTGGTGCAGCGCTTCGGCGCCACATACTCGCGCTGGTACTCCTCGCGCGTAACGGCAGGGGCCAGAGTGGAAATGGCGCGAAAACTCGGCGAGCAATCCAGGTGCAGATGCAGCTCTATCTTGGGGAGCGAACGCAGTTCCATTGGCCCATGATAGTTCGCCACATCCCAGGGAGCTTGCCTGCGGCAGAATTCTGGCTCATGAACCCGAGCTGCCTGCACGGCCGATTATGTGCGGCAGCCTCTACACTAGTTGCAAGTCTATGGCCGGTTCTGAAGCAACTACCGACACCATCGCCGCTATCTCCACGCCACCGGGCCGCGGCGGCATCGGCATCGTGCGCCTGAGCGGACCGCTGGCCGCCTCCATCGCCGTACAACTTGTGCACCTGCGCCAGCCGTTGGAACATGGACGGGCGCGGTTGGCCGACGTGCTGGATTCAGGCTTTGGCAACGATGCGGCCCGCATCGACGAGGCCCTCGTCACCTGGTTTGCCGCGCCTCACTCCTACACCGCCGAGGACGTGGTGGAGATTGCCGCGCATGGGTCGCCCGTCGTTTTGGACTTGCTGCTGCGCCGGGCGCTCGATCTGGGCGCGCGGCTGGCCGAGCCCGGTGAATTCACCCAGCGCGCTTTTCTTGCCGGCCGGCTCGACCTCACCCAGGCCGAGGCGGTCCGCGACCTGATCGAGGCGCAGACGCTCACCCAGGCTCGCCAGGCCGCCGGCCAGTTGGGCGGAGCGCTCAGCCGCCGCGTCGCGCCCGTCAAGCAGTCTCTGGTCGAACTGATTGCCCTGCTCGAGGCCGGCATCGACTTTGCCGAGGACGACGTGGACGTGACGCCGCAGGCCGAGATCGCCCGCCGCATCGGCGAACTCACGCCGCCGCTGGCCGCGCTTGAGGCAAGTTTTGCCCGCGGCCGCATCGTCCACGACGGGCTGACCCTGGCCATTGTGGGCCGTCCCAACGCCGGCAAAAGCTCGCTCTTCAATCGCCTCGTCCAGCGCGATCGGGCCATTGTGACCGCGACTCCCGGCACCACGCGCGACACGGTCACCGAGCGCATCTCTCTGGAGGGCATTCCGCTGGAACTGGTGGATACGGCCGGCCTGCGCGAGGGCCTGCGCGGTCATCTGGACGAGGCTGAGCAATTGGGAATCCGTCGCAGCCGCGAGGCGCTAGCCGACGCCGCGCTGGTGCTCATCGTGCTCGACGCAACCCAGCCGCTCAACGACGAGGAACACCGTCTGCTCGAGGCCGTCCAGGGCCGCCCAGCGCTGGTGGCCGCAAACAAGAGCGATCTGGCGGAAGCCGCGCAGGCCGCAGAGGAAATCGCCGGCATTCCCGCGCTGCCCACCTCCGCGCTCACCGGCGACGGCATTCCGGCGCTGCGCGAACGGATTCTGGTCCTGGCCACCGGCGGAGCCGCCGCCGAGCCCGGCATGTTGACCAACCTGCGCCACCATCAGGCCATCGCCACCGCCCTGGCTGCCCTGGCCGGCGCCGCCCAGGCCAACCTGAACGCCATCCCCCACGAAATGATCCTGCTGGACCTCTATCGTTCCCTCTGGGCTCTCGACTCCCTCACCGGCCAGACCACCTCCGACGACATTCTGAATCTGATTTTCTCTACCTTTTGCATCGGAAAATAGAGTGGCGATTTTCGAGTCCGCTCGCTAGCTTTAAGCCGGAGGCGCCGTTTCCACCTTGCTGCCGGCGGCTTCCATCAGGATGCAGAAGGCCTGGCCCTCCGTCGAGGTTCCGGGGCGATCGAAATTGGGCGCTCCGCAGACGCCTTGCACAAAGCCGAAAGCGTCCATCTTTGCGCGGGCGGCGGCGCGCATCCGGTCCGCGTGCTCCTGGTAGCTCGCCGGGAGCCAGCCGCCCACTACGCCTTCATAAACGGCATAGGCAAGCATCTGCGCCAGATTGGTTTCGACAAAGGTCGCCGGCTGATCCACTCTGTCGTGAAAGAGCCCATCGGCCCGCTGATGCTGGAGGCAGCCATCCACGATTTCCCTGGCAAAGGCGGCCAGCCGCTCGCGATCCTTGTCGCGGTCGCGGGGCAGGCTGCGGATCACCCGCGCCAGGCCTGCCGCGGCCCAGCCGTTGCCGCCGCCCCAGAAATTCCCGTCGGCGAATTGCCGCTTGCCGTCGTCCCAGATATGCGCCAGCAGCTTCTTTTCCGGATTCCACAGCCGCTGCCGGTAGCCCTCGATCTGGGCCAGAGCCTCGTCGAAGAAGCCCGTTGCCGCCAGAAACGGGGGCGCGCCGTTGAAGCCGTCCGACCACATCTGCGGTGCGTCGAAGACGTGGTAGAGCACGCCCTCCGCATTGCGCGGCGCCTTGACGCGAATCCACTCGAGCAGCCCGTCGACGGCCTGCCGGATCTGCGGGGCGACGGTCCACGCGGCAGCCTGCGCGTAGGCAGCTCCGCCCATGGCGGGGTCGGTCGGACTGCCGGAAACCACCACGCCCAGCCGTCCGTCCGGCATCCGCTGGACGATAGCCGCCTTGGTCAGCAGAATCACCCGCGCGCGGTCGTTCGCCTCCAGCATCGCCTGCGCCAAGATGCCCTGCTCCCAGTCGCGCCGCTGCATAGCCATGGCAGCCGCCGTGGCCTTTTCGATGCGCCGCGTACTTTCGGAGCGTCGAGTATCTTCCGATTCGTGCTTGCCTTCGGGACTCGCGTTGGCCCGACCAGACACGGCCTGAGCCGCGATTTCCCGGCCCGCGACGATGGGGACGGCGAGCGCTGCCGTCCCCCGCAAAAAAGACCGTCGATTCATCACCAACTCCTGACAAAGGCAAAGAACATACTGAAGGCCTACTTCCCGCTGGTCAGACTGCGGATGATCTCCACCTCCCGCTGGCGGTAGGGCGTGCCATCGGGATGGAAGACGTCGTGGAACCAGATAGTGGGCTGATCGGTGACGTAGGGATGCTGCCAGGAATCCCAGGGCAGGTAGGTCTGGCTTTTGCCGGCCACCAGGCCCCAGTTGATGGCTCCCACATGGTGCTGGCGGGCGATGGGCAGCACGGTATCGAAGGTGCTGCCGTTGCCGCGGGCCATGTATTCGGTGCAGATCAGCGGGCGATGGAACTGCTCCAGCATCTTGACGTGCTGCTCGAAGTCCTCGGGCCAGCCGTAATTGTGGAAGGTGATGACGTCGGACTGCTCGATCTGGATGCGAGCCAAGGGCGGCATGGAGGCCAGCGAAGTCCAGTCACCGTGAAAGAGGCCGCTGGTGAGGGGCTGCGTGGGGTGCTCAGAGCGGGCCCAGGCAAAGACCTCCGGCAGGAGTCCAAGAATGATCTCGTTTTTGTCCTTCGGCTCGCCTTTGGCGGCGGAGTCAGGGGTGCCGTTGTCCGGCTCATTCCACAGATCCCAGGCCAGGATGCGGGGATCGTTGGCAAATGCGCCGACCACGCCCTTGACGTAGCTTTCCAGTCGAGGGTACTGCGTGGGGTCGGAGAGAACCGCCGCGCCGGGGGCCTGCACCCAGCCGGAGTTATGCACGCCGGGGATGGGCGGATGCTGCGGACCAAGCTTGGGAAACGGCTCCCAGCAGGAATCGAAGAGCACAAAGACGGGCCGGATATGATGGCGCGCGGCAATGGCCAGGAAGGTATCCATGCGCTGGCTGAAGCCCTTGGGGTCCTGCTCCCAGAGCAGATTGTGCAGGAAGACGCGCATGGTGTTCATGCCGATAGCCTCGGCCCAGCCCAGTTCGCGATCGATGGTGACGGGGTCGAAGCTGTCGGCCTGCCACATTTCCAGTTCATTGATGGCGTTGGAAGGCAGGAAGTTGGCGCCCACGGGCCAGGGCTGCTGGGCGTACCAGGCGTTGGCCTGCGCCTCTGTCCAGCGCTCCTGGGCAGTCGAGGTTTTTTGAGCGGGAAGGCTGGGGACAAAGGCAAGCAGAAGAAGCACGGAAAACCAGCGGCAATACTTCGAAAAAGTCACAGTCATTGAGGCTCCTCAAATGGTCAAGAATGAGTATTTTACTTTGCAGCATCAAGGCTCGTCGCCTTGGCCCGTTCGGCGGCGGCATCAGCCGCGCGGCCCTGACGCTCATAGGCGATGGCAAGCTGCATGTGCGGTTCGGCAAAGCTGGGATCGGCGGCAATGGATTCCTGGTAGCGTGCGACCGCGTCGGCGATCTGGCCGCGCAAAAGCAACTGGTTGCCGGCGTTTAGGGCAAAGGCCGCCTTCTGGCGATTGACGGCGCCGCGGGCCAGTTCCGCACCCTGGCGGCGATACTCGGCAGCCTGGCTGCGCAGTTCCTTCGCCTGGGCACGAAGCGGCTCCGCTTTCTGCGCGTCGCCGGCCGCCTCGCTAGCGTCGGCGGCTGCGGTTGCGGCGCCGGCCTGTTCGGCCAGGACGGCTGCCAGCGTAACGCGCGGACCGGGCTGGCCTGGCAGCAGCGGAATCGCGTGTTCCAGCGCATCGCAGGCCTCGTCGAGCCGCGAGTCCTGCTTCAGCGTGCTGCCCAGAATCGCCCACGCGTCGCCGTTTTCCGGACGCAGGGCCACGGCCTTCTTCAGCTCCACAACTGCTTCGTCCAACTTGCCGGTCTGCATATAGAGGATGCCCAGCGTATAGGGCGGGTCCTGCAACGTCGGGTCCATCTGGCCGGCGCGGCTCAGTTCGGCGATGGCGTCGTCCACCCGATCTTTGAACTTGTAGGCCAAGCCGAGGTCGTAGTGAAGCTGCGGATCGTTCGGGTTCAGTGCCAGCGCAGCCTGGAAATCGGCGATGGCTTCGTCGAAGGCGGAGAGCTGCACGTGGGCCACGCCCTGGTCTTTCAAGATGGTTGCGTCCCTGGGAGAAAGCGCGATCGCCTGTTGAAAGTATGCGAGGGCCTCTTTGGCCTTGCCGGTGAGGGTGAGCGCGAGGCCCAGGTTGGTCAGCGCGCTCGCACTGTGCGGCTCACGCTCAATGGCTTTCTGGAACCATGGAACCGCTTCCTGCTGGCGGCCCAGCCGTTGCAAGGCCATGGCGAGTTCATTCTGCACGCCGGGCAGTTCGGGATTGAGCTTGATCGCCTCTTCCAGGTGAGGCACGGCTGCCTCATCCTGACCGGCTGCGGCCAGCGTGCGCCCGTACTCGAATTGGCCCAGCGCGTTGGCCGGCTCCTGGTTGACCGCGGCCGCAAGGTTGGAGAGCGCGGCCTCGTATTCGTGTTGCTGGCGCAGCACGATGCCCAGATGGATGCGCGGAAGCACGAGCGAGCCGTCGATCGAAAGAGCGTGCTCGAAGGCGCGCTTCGCTTCGCTCCAATTGCCTATTTGCGCGTAGAGCGAGCCGAGATCGTCGAAGAGATCCGGCCGGTTGCCGTCGCGCTCCACTGCCGCGCGAAACATTTCAAGGGCGTCGCCGAGCTTGCCCGTCGCCGCGAGCGCCCGCGCATAGTTCTCGCAGAAGGTGGCATCGACGGGTTGGCGGCCGGGCTGTTGCGAGGCATGGAAGGCCGCGCTGAAATGCGGAATGGCCTTCCCCGGCTCGCCGGCCTTGGCGTAGGTCAGCGCAAGATTGGTTTCGATCCCCATATCGCCGGGCTTGAGCTTGAGAGCGGCCTGGAACTCCGGCACCGCTTCGGCCGGTTTGCCCAGCTCCACCAGAACCGCGCCCAGGGCCTCATGGGCCTCGGCGATCCGCGGGGCAAGCCGCGCCGCCTCGGCAAATTGCTTCCGCGCGAGGTCCAGGTTCCCGGCCTGGCGGGCAGCGTAGCCGGCGCGGAAGGCGGCGTCCGCGCGTTGGAGCGCATCGGACGCGGGCGCCTGGGCCGCAGCAAAGAGCGGCAAAGCCGCCAGAATGCCAATCGAGAGTGAACGAAGAATCCCCGTGCCCCATCCTTGCGATTTCTTTCTATCGCAAGGGTGGGAGAACTCAAACCCCGGCCGCTCTCGGTTCATTCGGACGCGAAGAATGCGGCGCTTGCAGTGCATGGCTTATTTTCCCGCCGCCTGTGGCGCTTGATTGTGTTGAAGATCCACGCCCATCTTGAACTCGCGATTGGCCTCGGCCAGTTCGCCGGTTGCCTTATAGGCCTGGCCGAGCAGGTTGTGCGTAATGTAGTTTGCCGGGTCCATTTTCTCGGCGCGGTCCAGGTAGTGGAGAGCCTGGATAGGCTGCTTGAGCTTGAGAAAGGTCTGCCCCAGCAGAATGTAGGGAGCGGTGGAGTTCGGCTCCAGCAGGACCGCGCGATTGAGAGCCTGCTGCGCCTCGGGATATTGCTCATTGCGCAGGTAGGCGTCGCCGAGCCGGTCATACAAAACTCCGTTCAGCGGATTCAGCTTGCGTTCGGCCTCCAACTCGCGGATCGCTTCGGGCAAGTCGCCGTTGGCCAGCGCCACTTCGCCCAATAACTGGTGGGCCAGCGGCAGAGCGGGATTGATCTCCAGCGCTTTGCCAGCCTGAACCGCGGCCTCGGCAGCAAGCTCGCGGCGCAGAAACAGCCGCCCGGCCAGCAAATAGGCTTCGGCGGAGTCGGGAGCAAAGCCATATTGCGCGGCGAAGGCATGGCGGGCGTCGTCGTAGCGGTGCACGTCGGCATAGCACAGTCCCAGCACATACTGCGGATCGATGTTCGCCCGCTCCACGGCCGCATGGGCCTTTTCGAGAAAGGGAATGGCTTCAGGAGACCGGCCGAGCCGGAAGAGGCTCACGCCGTGCATCTCGATCGACTCGCGATCGTTGGGGTCCTGCGCGGCGGCTCTCGTGAAGGCCACAATCGCCTGAGGAAGCTGGTCTTGCTGATAGAGAATGATGCCGCGCAGCCGCTCGACGCCGGCCGGTTCCGGCGTTTGCGCGGCCAGTTGGTCGAGCTGGGCCAGCGCCTTGTCCAGCCGGCCCCTGGCGGCGAGCTCCTGGGCAACTTCAAGTGGCGTGGGCGCGGGTGTGGCAACTTCGCCGCCGGAAGAGCTTCCACTCTGCGGCGTCTGGGCCTGCGCGCCGAGAGTGAGTAGGGCAAGGAAAAGTGCGGTCGCGGATAAGGGCTGCATAACTCGGGCCTGTCTTGCAGTGTACGGCGTTTTCGGAAAAGGTGTGACCCTTTGCAGTGTGTGCAGGGTTGTCGCTCCTTGGGGGGCGCGCCGACTTGAGTGCATTGCTTCCGGTCTGCGGCATTTCCGAAAACGCTATCGTTCCTGAATTACGGCTGCGCGGTCAAAGAAAGAGGGGAGCCGAAGCTCCCCTCGAGTTTTGTTGCGGCTCCTTCGCGAAATCAGAACTGAACGCGGAGGGAGAATTCGAGCTGACGGGGAATGGAGCCCGGCGCCATGCCGTTGATTCCGCTCCCTGAAGTGATGGGGCCGTTGCCGAAGATATCGTCGTTGCTTGGGTTGCCGGCCGCGATGTGGTTGAACGCGTTGAAGGCATCCATGCGGAACTTGGTGACTACGTTCTCCCGGATGGTGAATGCCTTGGTGATGCCCAGGTCGGTGTTGAAGAATGTTGGGCCGCGATAGGTGTTTTGCCCGGCGTTGCCGATCACATCCAGCCCTGGGAACGAGAAGGTTCCGCCAGTAGGCGATTGCGGCGTCCAGAAGCTCCGCGTGCCAGTGCCGGACGAGCTCGGCTGGAAGGACGTGAGTTTGGTTTTCATGTGACCGCTGACGTTGGGCAGGCACGGCGCCGCCGTTCCGCCCGTGTTTTGCGTGCAGGTTTCAGGATTCGCACTGGTGCCGAAGTTGCTGTAGTTGAGGGTGAACGGCAAGCCGCCCGACCAGTTCATGGTGCCGCTTAACTGGTAGCCGCCGATGATCAGGTCAGTCACGCGGTTGACGCCGGGGGCATACTGCTTGCCCTTGCCGAAGGGAAGGTCATAGCTGCCGTAGACGACCAATGCCTGATCGCGGACGTTGCTATCGCGCATGTGGGGAACAGAGTGACTCCAGGTCCAATAGCCGGTATTGTCGTCGAAGGCCGCGGCCCACTGATAATTGCCAGTGAGCGCAAGCCCCTTGTTGAACTGTTCGGCCAAGGTGATCTGCATGGCGTCGAATTCGGTGTTCTGCGAATCGTATCTGGCGTTGACACCGGGCTCCCAGCCGCACATGCCGGCGGTGATATAGGGCTCGCTGGTGGGTGTGGCATAGTTGGGATCGGAGCAGGCTGCCAGCTTGCCGCCGTAATAACGCTGCAAAAGATACGAGGCGGAGACTCCGCCATCGGCATCGATGTTGGAGCCCGTCGCCGCGGGATCGTAGTGCAGGGTTTGTCCGTTGACGCTGAACGCGCCTGGCAGGCTGAGCGCCGCTTCGTTGGGGTTGGTGGTGTTGCCATCGCCGTCGCCCAGGGTGTGAGTTCCCTTGTTGCCCACGTAGGCCAAGGTCAGGGTGAGGGTGGGCGTGAGCGCGCGCTGGATGCTCAGGTTCCAGGCATCGATCGTCGGGAAGGTGAGTGGGTTCTGGCGGGTGCTGGTTGAGACCGCATATCCGGGGTTCGGCAGCAGTCCGTTGGAGGGAACCGTTGGGAAGGTATATGCCACCGGACCTGTGGACAGATTGAACGCTGTGCCCGTATTTCCCGGCTCGGAGATGGACTGGTCTGCCAGAACCGGCAGGTTCTGCGTGACGGTGTGGCCGAAGATGGAGCCGAAGACGCCCGTGTCGAAGCTGCGTCCGTAGCCCGCGCGAATGACGGTCTTCGGATCAAGCTGGTAGGTGATTCCAATGCGCGGCGCAAACAGCTTCCCCTTGCTGATGCTCCAGCCCATATCCGAGGGCACGCCGCCTACGCCGGCCACGTGAATATAGCCGGTGTTCAGGTCCATCAGCGCGCCATTGCCCGCGGCATTGACTGCCTCGGGGAAGTAGAGCTCCCAGCGAAGGCCCAGGTTCAAGGTCAGATTGTGGGTCGCGCGCCAGGTGTCCTGCGCATAGAAGAAGGTCCGCTTCTGGAACTCCTTGGCATTGGTGGATGTGGAGACATAGCGGCCGAAGCTGCCCACGTCGCCCAAAGCGAAACTGGCCCAACCGAGTCCGGCGGTCCCGTTATTCGACGTCGGCCCGGGGAGAAAGTTCATCTGTCCGGCACGGTCCGTGTCGGAAGGCACGCGGAGGTTGCGGCCATAGCGCAGATCGGCGCCGACCTTGACCGTGTGGTTGCCCCAGATTCTGGTCCAGTTGTTCACGATCTGGAACTGATCTTCGCGTTCGGTCAGCGGGCAGTTGCAGCGGTTGATGCCCAGGCCGCCCCCGATCAGCGATTGGTTGGAGGAATTGTAGTTGTTGGAGGTGATGAACGGTGGATCAATTTCGAAGCCCGGGGCGCCGGAGGTGAAGCTGTTGCTGGTGTTGATGCCCTGAATCCCCAATTGGGTTGCGAAAGCAGTTCCCGCATCGTACTTCGAGTCGATCACGTTGTAGCGGTAATAACCCAGGCGGAAGTCGGTGAGCAGCTTCGGACTGATGGCGATATCCATGCCCGAGGCAAGACTGTCGTTGGCGCCGTTCGAGTTGCCACCGTAGTTGTTGATGCCAAAGCCCGGGCCGCCCGCCGCGCCGAACATCACCTTGCCTGAGAGCAGGTCCCAGAACCGCGAGAAGCGCGCGAAGGCGTGCGCCTTTTCGCTCAGCGTATAGTCGCCGCGGACCGTCCACTGGTTGCTGTTGAACAGGCCCGTGCCGTTCTCCGCATAGTTGTTTTCGATGGCGTTGATGCCCGTGCCGCCGGTATTCGGCGCGTAGGGCGCCAGAATGGTCAGCAGGTTCTTCGCCTGAGTGGAAACCAGCGAGGCGGGAATGACGTTCTTGGCGAACGCGGCAAGGGTTGCAGGAGATTGGTCGCTGGTGTTGTCGAAGATCAGCTGGGGGGTATTGTAGGCCGCTGCATATTCGCTAAAGTCGCAGCCCGGAATACCCGAAGGGCCCGTCGTGGTGCCGAGGCAGGTACTGACCAGTTGCGCGGTAGGCACAGCATCGGAGGCCGAGGTGCCGACCTTCTGGCGCTGCGCTTCATAGTTGCCGAAGAAGAAAAACTTGTCCTTCTTGACCGGTCCGCCGATCGATCCGCCGAAGCGGTTCTTCAATCCGGCTGGGATCGCATTCGGCCCCGCCGGCTGGGTGTAAGGATCGCGGGCTTCGTTGGCGTTGCCAGTGCGGAAGTCGTAGGCGCTGCCATGGAAGTTGTTCGTGCCCGAGCGCGTCTGGGCGGTCACCACCGCGGAGACGGCCTTGCCCAATTCGGCGTCGAAGTTCTGCGTCGTGATCTTGGTTTCGGTGACCGAATCCATGGCAGGGTTGATGACGATAATGCCCAGAATCGGGTCCTGGTTGTCGGTGCCGTCCAGCTCGAAGGCCGTGCCGCCAAAGGCCTGGCCATCCACCTGAATCTGCTTGGAGCCCTGGGGATTCTCATCGGCCGCGTGAGACCAGCCCAGAAGCTGGGCGCCCGGCAGCAACAGTTGCAGGTTGGTAAAGTTCTGGTCGCCCACCGGCAGGCTGGAAACCTGCTGCTGGTCGAATACGGTCGAGACGTCGGCACGGTCGGTCTTTAATTCCGGCTGCGTCTCGGCGTTCACTTCGACGGTTTCAGTTCCGCCGCCGACTTCGAGGGTGGGATCGATGCGGGGCGCGACGTCGGCCTCGACCGAGATGCCCTTGGTCTCGAAGGAATTGAATCCCTTGGCCGTGACCTTGAGGTCATATACGTCCGGGATAAGGTGGGGAACGCTGTAGTCGCCCGAAGCGTTGGAGGTGACGGTTACGACGGTGCCCTTGGCCTCGTCTTTTACCGTGACCGTGGCGCCCGCTACGGCGGCCCCGGTCTTATCGGTCACAGTGCCGAAGATCGATCCGTAGACCGACTGCGCACTGGCCGGCGCGGTGAGCAGCAAACTCGCGCAGCCGTATAACGTCAGCACGAGTGCTGTACGTAGAGTCTTGTTCATGCGGTCTCCTGAAGAATGCCTTCGTTTTCTGTCTGGACTTGTGGTGCTTCTGTCACACCGGCGTGTTGGAGAACGCCGGTGGGCATATAAGGCTCACCCGCCGCATTGGCAGGATCGCTGAAATGCCGGAGTCGCTGCTCTCCAAGCACAGAAATTGCGGGAGCTAAAAAGGCTTACCCCGGAGCAGACGAAAGATACCGAAGCCAAGCATCGGCTGTCAACGGCGAAAAAACAAAAAAAATGCGTGCGTGAGCGTAAATACGATATGTCAATACTTGGAAACATTTACATCTTCGGTTCAGGCCGCTTCCTGCTCCTTCTCTGCCGTCCCCAAGCGCGAGTAATCCTCTTATATAAAACGTTTTACTCATATGTTTCCCAAGTTTTCCAGCCGTGTTCCCCGATCCGATGCTCATGACATGACCGTATCGTTACCGTATGATCGAAGACTTTTATGCCAACAAATTCTCTTAATATGACATATCAATTACGCGAGCCGGATAGCCGCCTTTCCGCCTTGCCTGCGCGGGTTTCCAATCCCTGCGCATACCCGCATCTGCTTCTTCCGGTGGAGAAACTCCTCCACTAAATGGTTGATTTATATGACGGATTCATCCTCCCGGCTCGGACCGTCCTGCCGCTCTTCCGCAGCGGCTAGAAACCCTGGGAGGGGCGTGAAACGTACCCGGAAGACCGTCTTGGCGACAGGGTAACCCGCCAAGAGTAAGCCGGATTATGGGTATGACATTCGCCCGGCCGACCGCTCACTTTTTGACTGAGTAAAGATCTGCTCGGTGGTCAGGGCTTGGGCTTCGGTGGCGAGAAGGCGTCGGTCTTGAGAATCTTGCCGCCCTCCTCGACGACATAAAGGCGGTTCGCGTCGAGGTCTTTCAAAGTGTCCACGGCGCCGGAGGGCCAGCGAATCTCCGCCAGATCGACTTTCTTGGCCTCGCCCAGGCCGAAGTGGATGCGCAGGTCGCTGGCCGAGTAGTAGCCGTTCGAGGAGCGGACCTCCTCGATCTGAACCAACGGCGCTCCCGGCTTGGCGGTCGGCAGGGGCGTACTGGTCTGCGCCACCAGCTTCAACCGCGCGCCGATCCCGGTGCGGTTGGATTTGGTTCCCACCAGGCGGATCTTGATCCAGTTGCGGTTCAAAGTCGAGTTGCAATGCAGCAGTTGCGGCGGAGCGTTGACGCAGTTCACCACCACGTCGAGGTTGCCGTCGTTGTCGTAATCGCCCACGGCAAAGCCGCGCGCCTTGGCCGCTGTTGTAATGCCGCTGCCGCCGGTCAAGCTCACATCTTCGAACTGGCCGTTGCGGAGGTTGCGGTAGAGGTATTTGCGCTCGGCGTAGGCGGCGTCCACCTGCGTTCCGTCCACCTCCGGATAGACATGTCCGTTGGCGACCAGAATGTCGAGCCAGCCGTCGTTGTCGATGTCCAGAAAACTGACGCCCCAGCCCAGCAGGCGGGTATTCACGCCCAGGCCGGCCTGGTAGGTACGGTCATCGAATGAGCCGTCGCCCAAGTTCATATAGAGCGAATCGGTATCGCCGGCAAAATTGGTCTTCACAATGTCCAGCAGGCCGTCGCGGTTGTAGTCGCCGATCGAGACACCCATGCCGGCCTGCGGCTTGCCGTCCGGCGAGTAGGCTACGCCCGCCTCGATCGCCTCATCCTTAAAGGTGCCGTCCTTCTGGTTCACGTAATAGGTGGCGGAGGTCGAGTCGTTGGCCACGTAGATGTTGGGCCAGCCGGTATTGTCCAGATCGGCCGCCGCGGCGCTCAGCGCGTAAGTGCCCAGCGTGCCCCACATGCCGGCTTTCTCGCTCACGTCGGTGAAAGTGCCGTCGCCATTGTTGTGGTAGAGGAGATTCTTGCCACCCTCCAGGCCCGGCGGCCCGCAGGCCACCTGAATACCTTTATAGGTA
The DNA here is from genome assembly GCA_049515995.1 of Occallatibacter sp. GTDB lineage: Bacteria > Acidobacteriota > Terriglobia > Terriglobales > Acidobacteriaceae > Telmatobacter. The sequence goes on from JBEKTO010000024.1 coordinate 16,069, forward strand.
CAGTTGGCGTCCTCGGGCAGCGGCGCGGTCTTCACGTCGAAGTCGATGTAGTTGCCGACAAAAAGGTCCAGGTGGCCGTCCTTGTCGTAATCCAGAAACGTGCACCCCGAGTTCCAGCGCAGCCGATCCTGCATCAGGCCGGCCTCTTTGGTCACCTCGGTAAAAGTGCCGTTTCCGTTGTTGCGGAAGAGGGCGTTCTGGCCGTAGTAGCTTACGAAAAGGTCGTTCCAGCCGTCGTTGTTGTAGTCGCCCACGCAGCAGGCCTGGCCCCAGCCGGAACGGGCCAGCCCGGCCTTCATCGTCACGTCGGTAAAAGTGCCGTCGCGGTTGTTCTTGAAGAGGTGGCAGACCGGCTCCAGGCCCTTCGGGAAGCCTTCGAGCCGCCAGCCGTTGACCAGGAAGATGTCCACCCAGTCGTCCTGGTCGTAGTCGAAAAAGGCCGCGCCGCAGCCGGTGGTTTCCAGCAGATACTTGTTGCGGTGCTCGCCGCCGAAGATGGTCTCCACGTTGAGCCCGGCCTGTTTGGACACATCCACAAACTGCACGCCCAGCGGCGTGCCGGTCACCGGCGAAGACAGCCCCTTGGGCGCGGGACGGACAGGCGCCTCATAGGCCTGGCGCGCGCTGCCCGTTGGCTTTTGCGGCGGCGTAGCCTGCAATCCAGCCAGCCCGAAGGCCGGCCGCGCCATGCGCAAGACCTCTTCCAACGGCAAAACCAGAGCAGTCCGCGAGAGCGACTTCAAGAATCCCCTGCGCGTGGGACGGGTAAAGGGCAAGGCAGGAATCTCCTCAAGCGCGGCGCTGTTCTTCGCGCCCGCGCCCCAAAACGCCGAGTATAGCCGGTAAGCCGCCGGGGGCGCAGCCTGCGCCAGCAGCCAGCGGCAGCGCGGCAGCGATCATGCGGACAGCAAGGAGGACCCGAGACAGCCCAGCCCACCCTGGATAATGTCCAAGACGATATGTCCTTCAGCCCCAGCAAGGCCTCCAGTTATCATTTCCTGGCAGCGCTGACCAGCAAGCAAAGAACCGCCAACGGGCTGCGACGGAAATCGATGGAGGCGACATGAAGGTCCTGTTCATTGGAGGCACCGGAAACATCAGTACAGCGGTGACGAGGTTAGTGGCGGAGCGGGGCATGGAACTCACGCTCCTCCGGCGCGGGCAACGCACCGCCGATCTTCCCGCGAACGTCCGCACCATCGTGGCGGATGTCGCCGGCGAAGCGGCAGTGGCCGAGGCCCTCGGCCATCAAACCTTCGACGCGGTAGTGGACTGGATTGCCTTCACGCCTGCCGATGTGGAGCGCGACATCCGCCTCTTCCGCGGCCGCGCGAGGCAGTTCATTTTCATCAGTTCGGCGAGCGCGTATCAAAGGCCTGTCGGGCACTACCTGATTACCGAATCAACGCCCCTCGCAAATCCCTATTGGCAGTATTCGCGCGACAAGATCGCCTGCGAAGACCGGTTGATGAAGGCGTATCGCGAAGAAGGCTTTCCGGTCACCATCGTGCGTCCTTCCCTCACCTACGGCGATACGCAGATTGTGCTGGCCGTCAATAGCTGGCAGAAGTCCTGGACGGCGGTGGACCGAATGAGGCGGGGCAAGAAGGTCATCGTGCCCGGTGACGGTTCGTCGCTCTGGGTGATAACCCACAATAGCGACTTTGCCCAGGGACTGGTGGGGCTGCTGGGAGATCCACAAGCCATCGGCCACGCCTTCCACATCACCAGTGACGAGGTGATGACCTGGGATCAGTTCTACCGGATCACGGCGCAGGCCGCGGGGGTCGAGGCGCAGATCGTGCACATCGCGTCGGATTTTCTGGGCGCTTGCCTGCCCGATGAGGTGGGCAGCCTCACCGGGGATAAGGCCTCGAGCGTGGTCTTCGACAACAGCAAGATCAAGCGTTTTGTCCCCGGCTATTGTGCCAGGGTTCCGTTTGCACAGGGGATTCGGAGAACGATCGACTGGTTCGATGCCGATCCGCGGCGTAAGGTCATCGATGAAGAGGCGAATGCATCCTGGGACAAGCTCATTGACGCCTACGAGAGCGGGCTGGAGAAAGCAGTGCGCAGCTTCCGGGCCTGAACTCCGGAATTTCACTCTTTCCGCCACCGGAAAAGCGGCCGCGCGGTTGCCAAACCCGGCCGCGGGTGTCGGCCGGAATTACCATGGACGGGGCGGATGGACACGGCAAGCTGCGGAGGGAACGGACCGCTGACTTGCAGGCGGGCAGAGAACAGGCGGCACACGGATGCGCGCCGTCCTCGTTAAAAAGGAGACAGATGGTAACTCGGCGGGAGTTTCTGGACACACTTGCGGTGGGAGCGGCGGGGCTGGCGATGGGCGCGACAGCAAAGAGCTATGGGCAAATCCTGGGCGCCAACGAGCGGCTGAACTTTGCCGTAATCGGGTTGAACGGGCGGGCCGGGGCGCATCTTTCCTCGCTGAAGGCCAACCGGGACGCGGCGCGAATTGCGCTGGTGTGCGATGTGGACACCAAGACGATGGCGAAGTTTGCCGCGAACGTCGAGAAGGAGCTGGGCTACGCTCCGGGGACCGACCAGGATTTTCGCAGGATTCTGGAGCGGAAAGACGTGGACTGCATCACCATCGCCACGCCCGACCACTGGCACACGCCGATGGCCATCGCGGGTTTGCAGGCGGGCAAGCACGTGTATGTCGAAAAGCCGTGCAGCCACAACCCGGCCGAGGGCGCGCTGTTGATCGAGGCGCAGCGGAAGTATGGAAAGCTGGTGCAGATGGGCACGCAGCAGCGTTCTTCGCCGCACACCATTGAGATTGTCGAGAAGATTCACCAGGGGCTGATCGGTCGGCCTTATTTTGCCAAGTGCTGGTACAACAACACGCGCAAGACGATCGGCGTGGGCAAGGAAGTGCCGGTTCCTCCGCGATTGGATTGGGATTTGTGGCAAGGGCCGGCGCCGCGCAGGCCCTACAAGGACAATGTGCAGCCGTATAACTGGCACTGGTTCAAGACCTACGGCACCGGCGAGAGCCTGAACAACGGCACGCACGAGGTGGACGTCTGCCGCTGGGCGCTGGGCGTGGATTATCCCAAGCGGGTGACGGCGTCGGGCGGGCGCTACCACTTCAAGGATGACTGGGAGTTCTACGACACGCTGGTGACCAACTTCGAGTACGACGACCAGATGATTTCGTGGGAGGGGACGAGCTGCCAAGGGATGCGCTACTACGGCCGCGGGCGGGGATCGACAATCTTGGGCACCAAGGGTACGGTGCTGGTGGATCGCGACGGCTATGAGATCTATGACCTGGATGGGCGGAAGACCAGCGAATTCAAGGTGGGCGCGCAGACTTCGACGGCCGATACCGTGGGGGCCGACTCGATGACCGATGCGCATTTCAAGAACTTCATCGCTGCCATCCGCAAGGACGACAAACTGAACTCGCCGGTCGCGGTGGGGAATGTCGCCGTGACCATGCTGCAGCTCTCGAACATCGCCTGGGAAGTGAATCGGGAGCTAAATCTGGACCCGGCGGACGGACAGATCAAGGGCGATCCGCAAGCCATGGCGCTGTGGGGCCGGGAATACGAGAAAGGCTGGGCGCCGCATTTGTAATCGGGCAGGCGCATGAGGTTCGCGGAATGAGCCCGGCGCCCTGTCAACTGGACGGGAGTTTCCCGAAGGCTTGCGTAGAGGAGATTCGATGTCTCTCTTCAAAAAATCCACACGCAGAGAGTTCCTTGTCGCGGGATCTTCTGCGGCTCTGGCCGCGGCAACGTCGGCGGTAAGCGCGCAGACAACCTCGCCCGCCGCGGGCTCGGCTGCCGTTCGCGCCGCTGAATCGGCTCCTGCCACTTCAAACGATCTCTTCGCGAGCGGGGCGCAACGCACCTTCAGCGGCGACACGGCGACGCAGGTCGCGATGCCGTTGGGGGGAATTGGAGCGGGCTCGATCTGCTTGAACGGTTATGGCGGATTGCAGGATTTTTCCATTCGCGAGCATCCTGAAACGACGGCTCTGCCATCGGGCTGGAGCTCCAATTCTCCCGAGGCCGCGTTTGCCATTCTCCATATCAAGGGAGCTCCGGGCGTCACCAAGCTGGTCGAAGGGCCGTTTCCAGCCTTCAAGATCTTCGACCAGGGCCTCCAGGGGCAAGGATTGCGCCGCGGAGGATTCGAGGGGTTTCCGCGCTTTGCAAAATGCACTTTCAAAGGAGAGTATCCCTTTGGAGAAGCCCGCTTCCGTGACTCGTCCGTTCCGCTCGAAGTCAATCTGACGGGCTGGAATCCGTTGATCCCGCTGGACGACAAGAACTCGGGAATCCCGTGCGTCATCCTTGAATACACGCTCCGCAATCTCTCTCACCAGCCGGTGGAGTACGAGTTTTCCTATCACCTCTCGCACCTGGCCCCCGGATGCAAGGCGGAGCAGGCAGGATCGGCGAACACCGTGATCCCCGGCAAGGGAGTTTTCCTTCACAACGACGAGGATCCAAACGCGGAAGCATACGGCAGCGCCTGCCTCCTGGCGATTGGCGATACGCCGCGCATCAAGGGAATGTGGCTGCGCAGTCCCGAGTGGACCTATGGTTCTTTGACAGCGCTGTGGCATGAGCTGTCCACTGGGACATTTGCTGCCAACGAGGGCTCCAACAGTCTCGATATCGAGGGCCGGAATGGAGCGTCCATTCTGTTGGAAGGAAGGCTGGAGCCGGGCCAATCGCGGACCTATCCGATTCTCATCGCGTGGCACTTTCCGAACAGTTATCTTCAAGCCGGCGGCAAAGCGGCGGGCGATGTGCGAGGCGAGACCGGGTGCCGCTCTAGAGCCGCAGGGCAGCCGCCTCTGTGGCGCCCCTACTACGCGACCCTGTGGAAGGACGCGCGCGAAGTAGCGCTCTACGTCGAGAATCGGTACCCCTCGTTGCGCGCGCGCACGGCGAGCTTCAAGGAGGCGCTTTTTTCATCGACCTTGCCTCCGTTCGTGCTCGACGCTGTATCGGCAAATCTGGCGATTCTCAAATCGCCCACGGTTTTGCGCGAGGAGAACGGCAATTTATGGGGATGGGAGGGTTGCTTTCCTGACAGCGGCTGCTGCCATGGCTCCTGCACCCACGTCTGGAACTACGCCCAGGCCTTTCCTCATCTTCACCCGCAACTGGAGCGGACGCTCAGGGAATTGGAACTCATGCGCTCCATGGATGAACGCGGTCACGTGAACTTCCGCGGCGCGATCCCCGACGGCCCGGTCGATCACAATCCCTGGGACGCTGCCGCCGACGGACAGTTGGGCGGGATCATGAAAGTCTTCCGCGACTGGCATATCTCCGGAGATTCTGGCTGGCTCAGGAAAATGTATCCGCTGGCGAAGCGAAGTCTGGATTACTGCATCGGCGCCTGGGATCCGGATCATCGCGGAGGGCTCTTTGAACCTCACCACAATACCTACGATATTGAATTCTGGGGCCCGGACGGCATGTGCACCAGCATCTACCTGGGCGCGCTTGCGGCCATGGCCGAGATGGCGCGCGCGGTCGATCAGCCGGAAGACGCAACCTACTACGCGGAGTTGGCGCAGCGGTCTGCGCGTTTCATGGACGAGCAGCTCTTCAACGGCGAGTATTACCAGCAGAAGGTGCAGTATCAAGGACTGCGGGATACCTCCTTCGCCAGTTCCGTGGCTCACGTCGATGGTAAGAGCAGTGAGTTGCAGCAACTGCTGAAGCGCGAAGGCCCGAAGTACCAGTATGGGGGCGGATGTCTTTCCGACGGCGTCATTGGGGCGTGGATGGCCCGGACCTACGGAATCGTGACGCCGCTTGCACGCAAGAATGTGCGCTCGACCCTTCAGGCTATCTTCAAGAACAACTTCAAGACCGATCTCAGCGAGCATGCCAACGCGCAGCGGCCGGGGTACGCCATGGGCCGGGAGCCGGGGTTACTCTTGTGCAGTTGGCCTCATGGCGACAAGCCGACCTTGCCCTTTATCTATTCCGACGAAGTCTGGACCGGTATTGAATACCAGGTAGCCTCGCATCTCATCGAAGAAGGCTTTGTGCAGGAAGGCTTGACCGTCGTCAAAGCTGTGCGCTCCCGCTACGATGGCCGCACGCGGAACCCATGGAATGAATACGAGTGCGGAAATTGGTATGCCCGCGCCATGGCAAGTTATTCGTTGCTGGGCGCTCTGGCCGGGTTCCGTTACTCGGCGGTCAATCGAACGCTTTGGTTTGCTCCCCAATTGAGCATCCGGCCCTTCAAGAGCTTTTTCTCCACGGCTTTCGGCTTCGGCACCATCGAGCTCGATGACCGGTCGGTGAAGGTTCAATTGATTGAAGGTGAGCTGCCGATTGAGAAGCTCGCGCTCACCGTGGGCGCGAAAACCAGAGTCCTCGATTGGAAGGTCGCGGTCCGGCCGAACGCCACCGCGACGAAGTTCATCTGAACTCGTTCGAGAATCTCTGACCACATCGAAGAAATGCGTCGATGAAGCTGTCTTGAGAACTCTGAGCTCCCATATCAGCTTGCCGCCAACTGCTCCAGCAGCGTGTCGAAGTCCTCGAGCTTGGCGTATTCGATGATGACTTTGCCGCGACCGTGATGGTCTTCGATCTGGACCTTGAGGCCGAGGGAACGCTGTAACCGCTCCTGGACTTCGCGGACGTTGGGATCGATGGGCGGCTCGGGCTTGGGCTCTTTTTTGGCCTTATCGGGGTGCAGAAGACCCTGGACGTAGTTCTCTGTCTGGCGAACAGAAAGCGAAAGTGCTGTGATCCGTTGTGCGGCCTTTTCGATCTCCTCGGCATGTTCAAGGGCCAGCAGTGTCCGGGCGTGGCCAAAGCTGAGTTCGCCGGATTCGACGCGCGTCTGCACAGTCGACGGCAAACGCAACAAACGAAGGAAGTTAGACACCGTAGCGCGGTCCTTTCCCGTGCGCACGGCCATCTGCTCCTGGGTCATGTGAAATTCGCGGGAGAGCCGCTCGAAGGCACGCGCCTGCTCCATGGGGTTCAGGTCGGCGCGCTGAAGATTCTCGACGATGGTGATCTCCATCGCCTGCTCGTCGGAAACCTGGCGCAGAATGGCTGGGATGGTCTCCTTGCCGGCCTGCTTCGAAGCCAGCCAGCGGCGCTCGCCGGCAATCAACTGGAAGCGGCCGTTGGCCTGCGGGCGGACCAGCACCGGCTGCACGACGCCGTTGGCAGCGATGGAGGCGGCCAGTTCTGCCAACTGCTCCTCGTTCACGTGCGTTCGGGTCTGGAAGGGATTGCGGTCGATCTGGTCGAGGGGAATTTCGCGCGGCTTTCCGCCCTCGGCTTCGGCGGCGGGAGCGGTGGCGGCTTGAACGCGCGGAAGAAGGGAATCAAGACCCTTGCCCAGGGCGCGGCGTTTGGGATCGATGGCGGTGATACTCATGATTCAAAGTCCTCTATCCCGGCAGGAGATGCCGGGCATTCGCAAATTCGTGTTGATCGGAAGCAGACCGCGGAAGGCACGTACCGGCGCCGCGGTCAGGAGTAAGGCCAGAACCGGACCTCGGATGGGGGGCACGCCTGGGGCGTCTGGGGCGTTTGGGCGGCCTGGGGTTCGGGGCGGCTTGGGACCTCGATATGATTACGCGCCATAAACTCTCCGGCTAGCTCGAAATAGGCTTCGGTTCCGCGGGAACGGGCATCGTAGAGAGCCACCGGCTTGCCGTGGCTGGGAGCTTCGGCCAGCCGGACGTTGCGCGGAATGACGGTATGAAAGAGCCGATCGCGGAAGTAGGCGCGTAGGGTCTCTGTGACCTGCTGAGCGAGGTTGGTGCGATCGTCGTACATGGTGAGCAGGACGCCCTCGATGGTGAGCGAGGGATTGAAGGCCGCGCGGACGCGTTCCAGGGTGGAGATCAGCTCGGAGATGCCCTCGAGGGCAAAATATTCGGCCTGCATGGGAACAATGAGGGTGTTGGCCGCGGCCAGGGCGTTGAGGGTGAGCAGGTCGAGGGCTGGCGGGCAGTCCAGAATTACCAGATCGTAATTGGCCTGGACCGGCTCAAGAGCGCGGCGCAGACGGAGGGCGCGATCGGGAGCGGCGGCCAGCTCAATATTGGCGCCGATGAGGTTTTTTGAGCCGGGTAGGATCGAGAGCAACTCGATCTCGGTGGGCAGGATGACCTGCTCGGCCGGGGAGTCGCCCATGAGCACCTCATAGATGGAATGACGGTTATCGTCGCGTTGAAAGCCGAGGCCTGAGGAGGCGTTGGCCTGCGGGTCGCAGTCTACAAGAAGGATATTGAGGCCTTCGAGCGCGAGGCAGGCGGCGAGGTTGATGGCAGTCGTGGTTTTGCCCACACCGCCCTTTTGGTTGACAACGCCGAGTATCTTGCCCATGGCAATCCAGAGTAAACGGAAGCAGGGGTTGAGGGTAGGCGATTGCGCTGTGGAGAACGAGGCCCGGCTGTGGAAAGCGCCCTTGGGTGGAGCTGGCGATGGGGATGGAAGGGATTGACAGAGAAGGGGTTGGCAGTGGATGAGCGGATCGGCTTCGGAGGCGGCGGAAAAGGGCGATTCGGTGGAAAACTCCTGGGATTTGGGGCTGAGAATTTTGTCCTTTTGGCCGCCTATTCCAGTTTGGGACAGCGCCCAGAATGGGACTTGGCGAGGATTGTTCCACGTGGAACAATCCCCATCTTGGGCGGCATTCCCAAAATGTTCCACGTGGAACAAAGGCGAATCCCGCGTTAGACCGGCGTGGATTACCGCCCTCAAAAAGTGGTACAAAGAGGGGATGCACAGATCCAGGGACATGCACGCCGAAGGCCCTCTTGCAGGACCCTCCTCTCTCACACGGCGGCAAGTTCTTCACGGCGCCGCCGCTCTCGCTGCTTCCTCATTCCTCCCGGGATGCGGCTCCTCGGGCCGCCGCATCACCACGACCACCATCACGCCTTCCGGCGCCAATCCCCAGCCCACGCCGGCTGGACCCATGACTCAAGCTTCCTTGACTGTGACGGCCGCAGCCGCTGTCTCCATCGGCCCCGCCTTTGCAGGTCTTTCCTACGAGAAGGACGCACTCTACACGCCCACTTTCGCTGCATCGAACAGCGACTTGATCGGCATGTTCGAACGTCTGGGCCCCAGCGTTCTCCGCATCGGAGGAAACTCGGTCGATCGCAATGTATGGACTCCCAACGGCCCCGGACGGACCGCCGGACAGATTGCGCCCAGCGACGTTAACTCGCTGGCGGGGTTCCTCAAGGCCACCGGATGGCAATGCCTCTACGGCGTCAATCTCGGCGGCGCCGCCACTGGAGCCACCACGCCCGCCCTGGCCGCCGCTGAGGTCGCCTATGCCGCCAAGCAACTAGGATCGTCCCTGCTCGGCATTGAGATTGGCAACGAATGCGACCTCTACGGGGACGCGGGCAACTATTTCGCCGGTAACTGGTCACTCTCTCAGTTTCTGGCTCTGTGGGGCCAGTTCCGCAGCGCCATCGTTGCCGCCACGCCCACCGTAGCCGTCACCGGCCCAGGCGACTCCGACAATGTATCCTCCTGGACCATCCCGTTCGGCCAGGCCGTGACCAAGAACGAGATTACGCTTCTCACCCAGCACTACTATCGCGCCGACGGAGGGCTTGCGAGTTCGACCGCGGAGCTCCTGATTTCGCCCGATCCCACCCTGGTCAGTGAACTCGCGACGCTCCAGGCAGGCGCAAAGAGCATTGGCGTTCCCTACCGCATGGCCGAGTGCAACTCTTTTTACAATGATGGCGCCACAGGGGTCAGCAACTCCTACGCCTCCTCGCTCTGGGTGATCGACTACCTCTTCAACTGCGCACAAGGCGGAGCCACAGGCGTCAACTTCCATGGCGGCGGTAACTCACCCGGATACACGCCCATCGCCGACAACGACGGCGTCGTAGTGGGCGCTCGCCCCGGATTCTACGGTATTCTTCTCTTCACTCTCGCCGGCCCGGGCTCTCTCTATGGCACCACCCTCTTGGCCGGAGACCTCAACGCGACCGCCTATGCTGTCAAAACAGCCTCCGGAGCCCTCAATCTGGTCGTTGTCAACAAAGATCTGACCCAGAATCTCCAACTCACTGCGCAACTTCCCCAGGCCGTGAACAGCGCCACTCTCCTGGCCATGACCCAACTCACCACCGGAGCAACGGGTCCCAGCCTGGCAGCAACCTCGGGCGTCACCATCCAGGGAGCAACGGTCCAGCTCGATGGGACTTTCTCTCCTTCGGCGGCCTATACCCTCACCCCCAACGGATCCCAGCTCACTTGCTACGTTCCCGCCCTGAGCGCCGTCTTGATTCAAGTCGTTTAAAAGCATTGTTTCCCAATCGAAAGGTGTTTTGAGGAACCCACATGGACATTCCGAACGCATTCATTGGCAAAGCCGCTCAACCCACACCGGAAGAACTCTCGGCGGCGCTTGGACCGGCCGCTGACGTATGGAACCAGTTCCTGGACCGGATGGCCGAGCAGGGCGTCGCGGAGCAGGAATGGGCTTCGTCGTCACCCAAATATGGGTGGTCCCTCCTGCTCGAGGTCAAAAAGCGGAGAATCGTTTATCTCAGCCCATGCGCTGGCTGCTTTCGGACGAGCTTCGTCCTGGGCGACCGAGCCGTCGCGGCCGCTTTGGCGAGCGATCTGCCCAATGCGGTCCTTCAAACCATCCAGAAAGCTCCGCGCTACGGGGAAGGAACCGGAATACGGCTGATGGTGAAAGCTGCGAAAGATCTGCCGGCGATCTGCAAGCTGGCTCTCATCAAGCTGGCGAACTGACGCTTCGCTCCCCAAGGGCGAGCAGCCGGTCCGCGCTGCCAGGCAACGGAAGCAGCCTGGTCCAGGAAAACTCTGCGCCGGCAGCCTGCTTCACCTTTTCCAACTCTCCACCCGTGGTCATCGGCGCCAGCCAGCCGCCTGGGCGAACCAACCGGCTGGCCGCCATTACGGCAAGCTCCATCCGGTCGACAGCGCGCAGGGTGACGCAATCGAACGCTACGGTCAGCAGCTCCGCCCGCCGGGCGTGGATCTTTGCTGGAATCCCGAGCTGCCGAATCGCTTCCTGAAGGAACGCTGCTTTCTTGCCCTGCGACTCGGCCAGGGTGACGGCAATCTCAGGGCGGCAGAGCGCGATGGGGATTCCGGGGAAGCCAGCGCCTGAGCCAAAGTCGAGCAGGGTCTCGATCCCGGCGGGAAGTGAACGAGCGCAGGCGATCGACTCGACAAAATGCCGCGTCAGGATGCCCTCCTCGTCCCGGATCGCCGTCAGGTTGACGCGGGTATTCCAGCGAAGAATAAGCGAAAGGTAAGCCTCGAAGCGTTCGGACTGCGCCAAGTCAAGCTGCGCATGACCGGCCTGCGCCAACAGGACATTCAGCCGCAACCCGGTAGAAATCTCCCCTTCGTTCATGCCGGCGCAACCGATTCATCGATTCGCCACGGCTCCCATCTCTCGGCCGCTTCGACAAAAGCGGCAAAGATGGCGCGGGAAAAAGCGCTCACCGGATAGGTACGCTCCGGATGCCACTGCACGGCCAGGACAAAATGCGCGGCAGAATCCAACTCAACGGCCTCGATCACCTCATCCCCAGGGCAGACCGCGCTCACCAGCAGATTGTCGCCCGGCACGCGGATGGCCTGATGATGGCTCGAATTCACCCGAGGCTCCACTTTTTCCCCTGGCGGAATAAGTCCCGAAAGCCGCGATCCCGGCGCAATCCGGACCGGATGGGCCTCGACCACCTCCCGGCCCGGCCGGTGATTGACCGGCGTCTGCAGGTCCTGAACCAGCGGCCCATTCCGCCAGACATTCAAGGTCTGGGCGCCGTGGCAGATGGCCAGAATCGGCTTGTGGAGGTTGAAGGCGTCCTGCAGGAGCAGTTCGTCCACGGCCGTGCGCGCCGGGTCGGCCTCGCCGCACTCCGGAGCTGCATCTTCGCCATATCTTTGTGGGTCAACATCGTAACGGCTGCCGGGCAGCAAGATCCCTTGGACTCCCGCAAGGAGCCGCGCCACGTGGTCCTGGCTCTCATTCAGCGGCACCACGACCGCCGTTGCTCCGGCGGTCTGGAGCGCGGCGAGGTAGGGCGGCAGCGACCGCTGGTTGTAGGCCTGGTCGCTGCCGGTGGGATCGGGAATGGCGATGCGCACTGACATGGAAACACCAGTGTAATGAGAGATGCGCCTCTGGCGATAGAGGTTTTCGGGGTTCGGAGCGCCTTCAGGCGCGAACGGCCGGCTCAGCCACGGTCTCCGCGGCGCTCGTGCTCTCCGGCAGCAGAAGGCTTTCGATTGCGGATCGCAGTTGTGCAGTCAGCGCATCGGTCTGCCGCGGGGTCATGCCGGCGGTCTCGATCGGCTTGCCCACGCTCAGCGTCAGCTTGCACGGATAAAAGTGGCGGGTGTGAATCGGCAGCAGATCGTAGACTCCGCTGAGCGCGATCGGCACCAGCGGCACCTGGGCGCGAATGGCCAGGTACGCCGCGCCGGAGAGGAACGGCCGCAGTTCTCCGTCGGAGGTGCGCCCGCCTTCAGGGAAGACGAAGAGCGGCACGCCGGAGCGCAAAGCCTTCACGCCCACTCCCAGGCTGGAGAGCGTAGAGCGCGGATTGGCGGTATCGATTGGAATCTGCCCGGAGCGATCCAAGTACCATCCTATGAATACGATAGGCCACAATTCCTTCTTCGCGAGAATGCGAAACTGGAAAGGCAGCGCGGCGAAGATCACCGGCGTATCCATGTAGGAGGTGTGGTTTGAGGCGTAGACGGCGACCGGATGCTTGCGCAGATTCTCGGCGCCCCGCACCGTGAGCGAGCTGCCTGAGCCCCACACCAGCGCCCGCGCCCAAACGCGCGCTATCCGGTGTTGCGCCCGGCCGCTCTTGTCGGCAAAGGAAACCAGCAGAGAAAGCGAACCGCAAACCACGGTGATCATCGTCAACAGCGGGATCTGGACGACGTTGGTGCGCCAGCGATGCAGCCGGGGCAGCGGGTTGGGCCGTTGGCTCACGATTACCGATCCTTTCCCGCCAGCAGCAGCGCTCGCGCCGCTCCTACCAGGTACACCGATCCTGAAATCACAATCGCTCCTGTGCCGGCGCGCCGCTCGGCCAGCTCCAGCGCCTCGGCAACCGACCCGGTAGCCACCGCCAGCGTTCCCGTGGCTCTGGCAGCTGCCAGCAAATCGTCAAGGGCGGCGGCGCGCGCCGTATGAATAGGCGCGACAATCACCTGTTCGAAGAGCGGAAAGAGAATCCGCGCCATCTCGGCGATGGGCTTGTCGCGCAGGCAACTGAAGACAAGTGTTCGCGGCCTCTCGTCCGGCAAAAAACCGTTCAGTCCGGCCCGTAGCGCCCAGGCGCCCGCCGGATTATGCGCCACATCCAGAATCCACTCCACGCCTCCCTGCTCGATGCGCTCCAAGCGGCCTGGCCAGCGCGTTTGGCGAATGCCGGCCGCGATGGCCGCCGCCGTGACGGGAAAACCGGGCTTGCCGGCCAGCTCGACGGCCGCGGCGATGGCCAGCGCCACGTTGCGATGCTGGTGCGCGCCCACCAGCGGCGAATCCACCTCAACAGCCTCGCCCAGCATTTCAATCAAATACGGACCAACCGCGCCCGCAATCGGCGGCATGTAGCCCGTTGCGCTCACGACGCGCACTCTGAGTTCCGCCGCGACCTCACCTATAACCTCATTGGCCTCCGGGTGCTGCGGCAAGGTAATCAGGATTCCGTTGCGGCGCAGAATGCCAGCCTTCTCCCGCGCGATGGCGCCAATCGTTGAGCCTAGCCACTCGGTATGGTCGAGCGAGATGTCGGTGACGATGGAAAGCAGCGGATCGACGATATTGGTGGCGTCGAGTCGGCCGCCCATCCCCACTTCCAGCACCGCAATCTCTGCGCCCGCCTCGGCAAAGTAGAGCAGGGCCTGTGCGGTAAGGACCTCGAAGAAGCTGGGAAGCTGTGGGAGCCGGCCAGCCAACACCAACTCCTGCGCCATGTCGTGGACACGAAAGTAGAGACGCGCAAAGGCATCGTCAGTGATCTCGACCCCGTCCAGGCGAATCCGCTCGTTCACCCGCGCCAAATGTGGGGAGGTATAGAGGCCGGTGCGCAAGCCAGAGGCGGCCAGGATCGAGGCCAGCGTTGCGGCCGTTGAGCCTTTGCCGTTGGTTCCCGCAATCAGCACCGCCCGAAAGCGGAGTTGCGGATCGCCCAGAGCCGACAGCAGCACGCCGATCTCAGAGAGCGAGAATTTGCGTTGCTGCTGACCAGAGCGGGTATACAGCTCCGGCACCATGGAATTGAGTTGATCGATAGCTGCGGCGTAGGACATCGAAACTCAAGTATAAAAGCATCGTTTCAAGCTCCGTGCGATGCACAGGCATCCGCAATCCCGATCAAGCCCGGTTTGTGGATCGCGTGTCTTCTCCAACTCCTTGCCCTACGCGGTGATGGACACGCCTTTCACACAATCCTTCCGCTTTACACAGGCCCTTTCGCGGGCCCTGTGGGAGACGTGGGAAACTTGGGCCGCTTTCCCCACCCCTTGCCCCTGTTTTCCAAAACTCCTAAATTGCACAGCCAGGATTTAGAAAACCTGCCTATGTCCCAAGTCGATGCCCTGCAAGCAGTTCGGCTGAATTTCCACTTTTCCTGCCTCAACTACGGGTACTGCTATCTTTTCTTTTAATCTTTTATCCTTTTCCACTACCCGTATCCGACGCACCTGAACCATGGAGTCTCTTCGTTCGTGTGCAGCGTTCCCAAGCCAGAAGCCAAGCTGCCTACCAAAGCAGAGTGGTCCCTGGAATCCAGAGAAGCATCCCTGTTTTCCACGCACACGCGAATGCTGGGATGAATACAATCAAGAGGAAGCAAAGACAAGCATTTTCACTCAGCCGTGATGTGTTGTAGAGTGTGGCCAGCGTGGAATGTGCTTCAATCGAAGTTTTTGAGGGTAGCCGTAAAGCGAGGGTGGGTGTATGTCGATCGTGGAAACTGAAGTGGAGAAGCCGGCCGCGCAGGGGGCAGCGATGGAGATTACCGTAAGCCGCCAGGACCTGGTGAAGGAGCTTACCGCGACACAAAGCGTAGTAGAACGCAAGACCACCATTCCGATTCTGTCGAATTTTCTCATCGAGGCGGAAGGAGACCGGCTCAACATTATCGCAACCGATCTCGATCAGGCCATCCGCACCAGCGCCGAGGTAAAGATCAAGAAGCCCGGCGCCTGCACCATTCCGGCACGCAAGCTCTACGACTACATCAAATTGCTGCCCGACGGCGAGATTTCGATCAAGCTGCTCGAAAACCATTGGGTGCAGATCCGCAGCGGCCGCTCGAACACCAAGATGGTAGGCATGGCGCGCGCCAACTACCCACAGGTGCCTGAGTTCCCTGCCGTCGCCGCCACCGCCATCTCGACAGCGGCATTGAAGACACTCATCGCGCGTACCATCTTCGCCATCTCCAACGAGGAGTCGCGCTACACCCTAAATGGCGCTTTGCTGGTCATCAAGGCGGAGTCGCTGGCTATGGTGGCCACCGACGGCCACCGGCTCTCTTACGTCGAAAAACCCAATGAGACGTTGGAAGGCATCAGCGGTGAGAAGCGGGTACTCATTCCGCGCAAGGCTCTCCAGGAGCTGCAGCAGTTGCTCTCCGTCTCCGAAGCGGATAAGGTCGACTTCGCCGACGACGAACACACCTTGTTCTTCCGCGTTGGCCATCGCACCCTCAGCACCCGGAAACTCTCCGGGCAGTTCCCCAACTTCGAGGCGGTCATGCCGCGCGACAACACCAAGTTTGCCGTGGTTCGGTCGAGTGAATTGTCCGCGGCCATTCAACGCGTGGCGCAGTTTGCCGACGAGCGCTCCGGCGCCATCCGGCTGCGCCTCGAGAGCAACGAGCTCAAGATCAGCTCCAGCTCGACCGAATCCGGCGAGAGCGAAGACACCATCGATACGCCGTACTCCGGCGACCCGATCGTGGTGGGCTTTAACTCCGGCTACATTCTCGACTTTCTCAAGGCGCTGAACAACGAAGGCGAGGTGCGGCTGGAGTTCAAGGACTCGCAGTCGGCTGGACAGATGCGCCCCGAAGACCCAGACGCCGAGTACAAGTATCGCTACGTGCTCATGCCAATGCGGATCTGACAACAGTCAGCGAAGATAGGCAACACAAGGACGGCCTGGCAGCGATGCCGGGCCGTTGTCCTTCGGGGCTCCAACGACTTGACCGTCTTTCGGCTATGAAATGCGCCGGCCTGAGACCCGGAACGACGCGATAAAGGGCGGCGATCGACGCCAGATTTCCAACTAGGGAACTGTCCACTTTAAGATATACATTTTTTAATATTTAACTATGAAATAAAGAATTATTAGTACACCCCGAAGACCAAAACGAACCTCTGGACGCTTTTGGGAACTTCAAAACACCAAAAAAGCCAGATAAAACACAACAACATTTACTCCTGCCGTTTTGGCCCCATAATTGCAAAAAAGTAAACTTGGAGGAGTGTTTCCCTCTCCTCCAAGCAGCACTTTCAGCCTCTCCAACATCGAGAGGCTTGTGGTTATCGGTAACACCGGCCCAACAAGCTGTACAGTTCAACGACCTGAAGACCAGCGAATGGAGGCCTTCAGAACAGGAGCCATCGATGCAAAGAATCAAGTGGTATCTCCTCGTCCTATCCCTCGCTCTTCTCGGATTCAGCCAGGGTTCCCAGGCGCAAAACGTCTACGCCGCGCTTCACGGAACAGTGACCGACGCCACCGGCGCGGTGATCCCGGGCGCCACCGTTACCGTGCTCAACACCAGCACCGGGATTAAAACGGTCACGAAGGCAGACAAGAGCGGCTACTTCATCTTTCCGCAGCTCCAGGTCGGTGGTCCCTATACGGTCACGATTGCGGCTGCCGAGTTTCAGAAGTTCGAGACCACCGGCTTGGTACTGAATGTCAACGACAACCGCGAAGTCAATGCCAAGCTCATCGTCGGCGCCGCCTCGCAGACGGTCGAGGTCTCAGCCCAGGCGGTGCAAGTGGAAACTTCGAACACGCAGTTGGAGCAGATCGCAACGGCCGACCAGCTCGAGGAGATTCCGCTCGAGGGCCGCGATCCCGCCGGACTGCAAAAGTTGGAAACCGGCGTGGTTGAGTCGTCGGACCGCTTCGGCACATTTTCCAGCAACGGCAACCAGACGGCGCAGAACTCCTACCTGCTGAACGGCGTGGACATCAACGATCCCGCTCTGCAGAGCGAAGGCATCCAGGTGAATCCGGACGCCCTGGCCGAAGAGAACATTGTTACCAGCACCATGAACCCTGAGTTCGCGCGCAACTCCGGCGCTACCGTCAACCAGATCCTCAAGAGCGGCACCAACGCTCTCCACGGCAGCGGCTTCGAGTTCTATCGCGACACGTTCATGAACAACGGCAACTACTTCTCGCAGAATCGTCCCGTCTTCCACCAGAATCTGTATGGCGGCACGCTGGGCGGACCGGTCTTCAAGAACAAGCTTTTCTTCTTTACCGCCTATCAGGGATACAGAAACCGGACATCGACGACAACGATCGCCAACACGCTGGACTCGGATCAGTTCGCCGGCCAGTTCTCCGCGGACTCGAACTACGCTACGGGCACGCCCGACAATACACCGACCGCCTGGGCGGACGGCAACAGTTACAGCGACGCACTGACCGAGAAGCCGCTTCCATTTGCCGTGGGCGCCTGCCCGGCCGGAGAAACCTGGGCGGCCTGCTTCAACAATGGCGGCACAGGGAATGCAACGGTGACCATCCCCACCACCAGTTGGGACTCCGTCGCTTCCAGGCTCATCAGCAAATTCGTTCCGGCAGCCAACGACGGGCCGTCGCTGTACAACTTCAATGCGGCCAACACGGCGGCGGAAGATCAAGGAATTATTCGCGTCGATTACACTCCCAGCGCAAAAGACAGCGTTTGGGCCTCCACCGTCTTTCAGTCCAGCCCCTCCTTCAATACGCTCGCCTTCGGCGGCGGCAGCTTCCCTGGCTTTGGACAAACCGGCGCGAACCACTACAAGCTCTTCAGCGTCTCCTGGACTCATACCTTCAGCCCGACGATGCTAAATGAACTGCGCGCCTCCTACTATCGCAACCCCTTCGGCGCGGTCAGCCCTGCCCAAATCGTCTCGCCCAACTCCTTCGGCTTTTCCATCAACCCGCAGGATCCCCAGTCGGGCGTGCCGTATATTGGCGTCGGCAACTACTTCGACCTGGGCTTCAGTTTTGAGGGTCCCCAGCCCCGACTCGACACCAACCTGACCTATTCCGACGGCTTCACCTGGGTCAAAGGCAACCACACCTTGAAGTTTGGCGGATCGTTCGAGCAGTTCCGCGTCCACAACCCGTTCGATCTCTATAACAACGGTTACTACGGCTTCGGCGGCGGCGGAACGTACAGTTCCGGTGACCCGCTCATTGACTTCGCGCTTGGCGTTCCGGACGTCTATTTGCAGACCAACAACGGCTTCATCAATGCCGTTTCAGAAGAGCTCTATGGCTATGGGCAGGACAACTGGAAAATCAGCCCCAGCCTGACCTTCAACTACGGCGTTGCCTGGGATGTGGAGAAGCCCAACACGAACCACCAGGACGGCGGCTTGGGCATCGTTTGCTGGGCCAACAGCAGCTCTACCTCGACGGTTTTCCCCGGAGGCCCTCCGGGACTGAGCTGGCCTGGCGATCCGGGTTGCAACAACGCCGGCTCTCCGGTGGCGCACTACAACCGCTTTGGACCCAGACTCGGCTTTGCTTGGTCGCCTTCCACCGGTCCGTCCAAGATCATCGGCACGCCGGGCTCGCATAACTTCTCCATTCGCGCCGGCTTTGGCATCTACTACAACCGCGACCAGGAAGAGCAGTCGCTGCAGAACCTCGAAGATCCGCCGTTCCTCCACGTCTCCTACGGCGCGGGCGACTTCGGCGGCAGCCCCTCTTTTGCTAACCCGTTTGCGGATGTTGCCGGCAATGGCTCTGAAGCCAACCCCTTCCCGCTGGCTCAGGTGACCAAGGGTTCGGCAGTCACTTGGACCAACTATCTTGAGCTGGAGCTTGCGGCCTTCGACAAGAGCTACAGCGTCCCGTACACCTACAACTACAACCTGAACGTTCAGCGCTCGCTGGGAGGCAACTTCGTCGCCCAGATCGGCTATGTGGGTTCCGCCAGCCACCGGCTTGCCTCGTGGTACGAAGGCGATCCGATCACCTCGGCCGGTCACGCGGCTTGCCTTGCCGACACCGCGGGATGCGCTGCGGACCCGCAATATATCCACCGCGACTACCCGCAGTACACGGCCCAGCCCGCGAACTTCGCCGGCTATCCCTGGTACCTGACGGTCGGCATGCAGAACTCCGAAGGCTCGTCGAACTACAACTCGCTCCAGGCCAGCCTGATCAAGGCTCCTTCGCACGGACTGCAGTTCACCACCGCCTACACCTACTCCCACTCGCTGGACAACGGCTCTGGCTATGAGAGCTCGACCGGCGGCGCTGGCCGGGTGCACAACTACACGCCTGGCTTTGCTTACCTCAACTACGGCGACTCGGACTTCGACACCCGGCAACGGCTGTCGGCCTCCTACGTGTATACCGTGCCGCTGGCGCCTTCTCTCAACGGCAGCGTCTTGGCCCGGGAGTTTCTCGGCGGATGGGGAATCGGCGGCATCAGTGCATTCCAGACCGGCTTCCCGGTTGGGATCAACGAGGGAACGCAGCGCTCCCTGTGGTGCGATTCGCAAAGCTACTTCGGCTGCGGCGATGTGCCGCAAAACTCCAGCAACCACGTCCGGGAGCTGAATCCTCGCGCCACCGGCAACCCCTGGTTCAGCACCTCGACCTTCTCGACCGAGCCGCTGGGAACCTTCGGCAACACGCGGCGCAACTTCTTCCACGGGCCTGGATTCGACTACACGAACCTCCAGCTGTCGAAGAGCATTCACTTTACCTCCGACGCGAAACGGTACATCCAGATGCGTTTGGAGGCGTTCAACGCCTTCAACCATGCCAACTTTGCCAACCCGAGCGGTACCTTCCTGAGCCCGACCTTCGGCTCCATCACCAGCGTGGACGTCTCGGCCGATCCTAACCAGGACCCGCAGCCCGGCCGCGCCATCCAACTCGCCGGCAAATTCTACTTCTGAGTTTTTCTCTTTCAGAAGAATCGAAAAGAACCTGAAAAAGCAGAAGGGCGCTCGATTGAGCGCCCTTTCTCTTTGGACTGAAAGCAACCGGATTGTAAAAGGAGCGAGCCGGATTCCACAGCTCAGGCGACGGCTGGGGCCTTGAGAAAATCGAGCGCCCGGACCAGATAGGACTTCAAATCCCGGCGCTGAACCACGGCATCGAGGAAGCCCTTTTCCAGCAGGAACTCGGAGCGTTGGAAGCCTTCGGGTAGCTTCTGGCGAATCGTCTGCTCGATGACGCGGGGGCCGGCGAATCCGATCAATGCGCCGGGCTCGGCGATGTTCAGGTCGCCCAGCATGGCAAAGCTGGCGGTAACGCCGCCGGTGGTGGGATCGGTGAGGACGCAGATATAGGGCACCTTGGCGTCATCCAACTGAGCCAGCGCCGTGGAGATCTTCGCCATCTGCATCAGGCTGACCACGCCTTCCATCATGCGCGCTCCGCCGGAGGCCGCGACGACGATGAGCGGCTTGCGGCCCAGGCGCGCGCGGTCCACGGCGCGGGCGATGGTCTCACCCACCACCGCGCCCATTGAGCCGCCGATAAAGCCGTACTCCATCGCGCTGAGAACAACCGAATGGGGTCCAAGCCGGCCCTCGGCGTTCAGGATGGCGTCGTCGAGTCCGGTCGTCTCCTGGGCCTTGCGCAACCGCGCCTTGTAGGACTTCACGTCGGTAAAGTTGAGCGGATCGGTAGAGCGCAGGCCGCCGTCCACCAGCTCATAGCCGGGTTCGAGCAGCAGGTCGATGCGCTGGCGGGCGCCGATCTTGAAGTGGTGATGGCACTTGGGACAGACGTTCAGGTTGGCTTCCAGGTCCGCCTTGAAGATGATCGCGCGGCAGCCCAGGCACTTGATCCACAATCCCTCGGTGCGAACGGTTCTTTCCCCCGAATCGGAAGGTTCGGGACCGGAGGGCAGGGGATCGTTTTCGCCATCTTCACGTTTGAACCAGGACATGCAAACTCTTTCTCGCTGGAAGCTGAAGGCCGTCAGCTTTCTGCCTCCGGCTTTCAGTATTCTATGCCGCGCTGAGCCAGAATGCCTTTCTGATAGGCATGTTTCACCTCGCGCATCTCGGTGACCGTGTCGGCCAGTTCGACCAGCAGAGGGTGGGCATTGCGGCCCGTCAGGATCACATGCACCATCTCCGGCCGGGTGCGCAGGGTTTCAGCTACCGCCGCCGGGTCCAGCATTCCGTAGCCGATTGCGTAGTTGATCTCGTCCAGAATCACCATATCCCACTCGCCGGAGCCGATCGCCTCGCGTGCCTCGGCCCAGGCCGCCTCGACCAGGCGAACATCCGCTGGATCTGTCTCTGCGCCGCCGACCTTCACAAAGCCACGGCCCATCTGCTTCAGAACAAAGTTGGAGCCGAAGGCCTTGACCGCGTCCAGTTCGCCGTAGTGCCAGGAGCCCTTGAGGAACTGCAGCATGAGCACCCTCATGCCGTTGCCGACGGCGCGAAGTGCCGTGCCCATGGCGGCAGTGGTCTTGCCCTTGCCGGGGCCGGTATTGATCAGAATCAATCCTCGTCGCGAGTCGGTCATCAGCGCCTTTAGCTAAACAGCTTTCAGCCGTCAGCAGTCAGTTGTAAGCACTCAACAGCAGACTTCCAGATCTTTCCGGCCGACTGATCGCTGTGAGCTGTCGGCTGTCAGTGGCCAGCGTGATACGGGTGGCCAGAGAGAATTGTAAATGCCCGGTAGAGCTGTTCAGCCATTACCAGCCTCGCCAGGGCGTGCGCCAGCGTCATGGGTCCCAGCGAGAGCAGCAGATGCGACCGCCCGCGCGCCGCGTCCGACCACCCGTCGGCTGGACCGATGGCAAAGACGATGTGCTGCGCTCCCTCATCGCGTCGGGTACCCAGCCAGGAGGCGAAGGCTTCGGAGGTCATTTGCCGGCCGCGGCTGTCGAGCAGCACGGCTATGGCTGGCGTGCGCCCCTGCTGCTTGGCAAGCCACTCCAGCCATGCTTCTTCGCTCCGGAAGGCTTCAGTCTGGCAGCGCGCAAACGCAGAGCAGCGTTCGAGATAGACGCGAGCGAGCGCATCGAATCCGTCTTTCGCGGCGGGCCGGGGACCGACATGAGCCAAGGTGAGGAGCATGAGAGGAGGATAGCGCAGCGGAAGCAAATCCCCAAAAAGCAGAGGCGGTCCCCGTTTTTGGAATGCAGGCGCGGAATTATCCGTAATTTCATATTTCGAAGAATCGTGGACCGGAATGATCTGTCGTCTAATGCCTTTAGTTTCAAACATTAAGAGAATTTTTACGGCCTCGATGAGATTGGCATCCAACCTGCATTCTTTGTATGGGCAAGTGTCCCTTGCCTTTCCTGGGATAGCGTTTTTCATCGAGCGATCCACAGGGATGAAGTCTTATCTCATCTCTTCATACAAACGCATTTCAATCTCCTTGGATTCCAATAGCGTATCGGTCCCCCGTCCGAGGCGCTGCAGCATAAATTGCGGATTGCGCAGGTCCAGCGATCATCGTAGCTGGATACGCATACCCTCAGAACGGAACCGGCAAATTCATTCATCGAGGATGGAAACCACATGAAGTTTTGGACCGAACAACTAAAGCGTTTCGCCACCCCGCAGTGGCTGGCTCTGGCCCTCATGGTGCTTTTTGCGACGACGATTGTCGCGCAGGAGACCACGGGTGGTCTGCAGGGCACGGTAAAAGACCCCTCGGGCGCCGTGGTGGCCCACGCCCGCGTCGTAGTCACTGGAACGAACCTCGTTGGCTCCAAAGAAGCGACGACAGATTCCTCCGGCTATTACCGCTTCGCCAACCTTCCGCCGGGGGCTTATACCCTGACAGTCACGGCAGAGGGTTTCGATACGCTGAAGCGCGAAGGGCTGACTCTTGAGGTCGGCCATCTTCCCACGGTGAATCTCGAACTGAGCATCGGCACCGTCAAGTCGGTGGTCGAGGTGAATACCGAAGGTCCGCTGATCGATACCACGACCACGACCACGCTCACCAACATCCCCGAAGAAGAGCTTCAGAACGTTCCTCACGGCACCTCGTTCCAGTCGGTCATCGAATTTGCACCTTCGGCGCGCGCCGAACCTCTGGCCGGCGGCGCACTGTTCGGCAACGGCAGCGGCAGCACCTCTCCTGGCAATGGCGGCAACGGCGGCTCGGTCGGCTACTCGATCGGCGGCGGCTCCGACTCGGAGAACTCCTACCTGGTTGAAGGCCAGGAGACGGCCGACATCATCGGCGGCTACTCCCACACCAACGTTCCCTTCGACTTCATCCAGGAAGTCCAGTTGAAGAGCTCCGGCATCGAAGCCGAGCACGGCGGCGCACTGGGCGGCGTCGTGAACGTCATCATGAAGAAGGGCACCGCCAACTGGCATGGTTCGCTCTTCACCGCGTTCCAGGACGGCGCCATGAACGCTTCGCCGACCCCAACTCTCCGCTACGATCCGACTTCGACCGGCACACCCACCTCGTGGGGCGCGATCGACCCCGACTATCAGGTCTATCAGCCGATTCGCCCGCACACCAGCGATTTCTGGCCGGGCGGCACCATCGGCGGACCCTTGGCAGGTCTCTTCCCGAAGATCCTCGCCGACCACTTCTATACGAAAGAGAAGGATCGCGTCTTCTTTTTCGCCGGCTTCAATCCTGAGTTCAACGCGTACGAAGTCAAGCTGAACTACGGCGCCGCGAATGGCGGAGTCATTCCCTTCAGCCAGAACACGCACACCTTCTACGGGACGGGCCGCATCGACGCGGAGATCACGCAGAAGATTCGCGTCTTCGCTTCCTACCTCTACCAGGGCCAGCGCCAGGCGGGCGAGAACTTGCCTGTAGCCGACTCGGTTCAGAATTACATCAACCTCTATACGGGTTGCCCTGGCGCTGCCACCAAGAGCGACAACAGCAACTGCATCTCGAGCGGCAACTCGCCCACGGCATATGCGCACTCTCTCGGTTATACCGCTCCCAACATCACGCTGAACACCGGAGCGGACATCACCATCACCCAGAGCCTGGTCGCCACCACGCGCTTCGGCTACTACTTTGCGAACTATCACGACTTCGGCTACCCCGAAGCCGGCACGATCACCAACTACTATGGGGATGGCGTAGGCGGCACCGACACCAACGGAAACCCGCTTCCTGCTAACCTGCAAGAGGCCCAAGGCTACACCAACCTTGCCATCGACCAGAACTTCACCCACCGGAATGCCAACAAGGCCATCCAGTTCGATCAGGATCTTGCCTGGTTCAAATCCGGAAGGGGCGGAACGCACAACCTGAAGTTCGGTTATCAACTGAACCGCAACTCGAACTACATCTTCCAGGGTTACAATACCCCGTTCGTTGAGGTGTATCCCGGAACCGCGGTTCCGTACAATCCTCAGGGAGCGGTCGGCGCGGCAAACTGCTCCACGCTTGAAGCGCTCACAGGCTACCAAGTGAGCGGGAACCCGGTTTGCGTGGGAACCTACGGCGACGTCAACATCAACGACTTCGGAAGCCAGGGCAAGGCGATCAGCTACAACCACGGCTTCTTCGCTCAGGATGCCTGGACCATCGGCAAGGGCCTCACGGTCAATTACGGCCTTCGCCTGGAGCGCGAGTGGCTGCCGGCCGAAGATCAGCCCGCCAGCGCCAAGATCACCAAGCCCATCAACTTTAGTTGGGGAGACAAGATCGCTCCTCGCGTCGGAGCGGCATGGGATGTCTTCAAGGACAACAAGATGAAGCTGTTCGGCGGCTATGGCCAGTTCTACGACCAGATGAAGCTGAACGTGGCTATCAGCTCGTATGGCGGCCAGTACTGGCAGGAATGCTGGTACGCTTTGATGACCCCCAGCCTCTCCGGCATCAGCCCAACCTACGACACGAACGGCCGCTACTGCGAGGGACTCGCCTCGAATAGCCAGGCCAGTGGCATCACGAGTTCTACGACGGGCCTGTTCTTCTTGGAGAACGTCAACAACCGCGCATGGCCCACCACCTGCTCCACCTGCAGCACGACCGAAGAAGGCACGGCTCCTGGGCTGAAACCCTACGCCCAGCACGAGTCGGATTTCGGCGTGGATTACCAGATCAAGCCGAGCGTGGCGTTTGAGGCACGATGGGATCGCAGGCGGCTTGACCACGTGATCGAGGACTCGGCCATTTACAACCCGGCCGTGGGCGAAACCTTCGTCATCGTGAACCCCGGCCAGGGCGTCAACAAGACGTTCAATGGCTTCTATAACTTCTTGTACGGTTCTGCGCCGGATTGCTCGTTGGGCTGCCCGCCGCAGCAAACCATTCCCGCCGCCCGCAGCTATGACGGAGTGGAATTCCGCATCACCAAGGCGCCCACCAATCACTGGGCCGGCACCTTCAGCTACACGTGGAGCAACTTCCGCGGCAACTACACCGGCCTGACCAGCACCGACGTGGCAGACGGCGGCGGCGGCCGCAATGCCCCGAACAACAGCCGTTCCTTCGACGAGCCGTACTTCTCCTGGAACGCAAACGGCGGTTCTTCGAGCGGGCTTCTGCCCACCGATCGCCCCAACGCGCTCAAGGGCCAGGCATACTATGATCTGCCGTGGCTGAGGAAGTTTGCCACCGACTTCGGTGTCTTCCAGTTCGCCTACAGCGGCAGCCCGCTGACTAGCTACCTGGACGTGGGCACGGCCTTCCCTGGCGCGTTCCCGACCGACATCGTGGATCGTGGCAAGTGGATCGACGTAACGCAGAATGCAGCCACGGGCGCCATCACGGTGAGCGATCCCTACACCAAGCGCACGCCGTGGTACACCGACACGGACTTCAACATTCGCCAGTCCGTCAAGCTCACAGAGTCGAAGGCGCTCAGCTTCGATGCAACCTTCACCAACGTCCTGAACCAACACGCCGTGGTTTCTGAGGGTCAGCAGATCGACTCCAACTACGCCGTCAACTTCGTCGTCCCGCAAAGCGCCGGGTGCGGCACATACAACGCAACCAATTACCCAACCGCCGGCTGGGGCACGAATTGCTACATCGCGGACGGTCCGGTCGCCTATGCATCGTACATGCAGAAGTACGACTACAAGGGCCTGATGAATGCGGCATTCAGCAACAACGGCGGACCGCTGACAGTGAACAGCGAGTACGGTAAGCCCTATCTCTATCAGGTCGGCCGGAACGTCCGTCTGGCTCTTCACTTCACCTTCTAAGCAAAGCCAATCTGGAGCACTCCGGGGGACCTGAGATTTCAGGTCCCCCTTTTCTTTTCCCCGTCAAATACCGCAGGCCGCGACTCCGCAGACGCAAAAAACGCCTGGTCCACTGAGTGAACCAGGCGCTCAAACTTGCTTTGCGGCATTTCCGAAGACGCTATGGAGCCGCCGCTCGCAGCTACTTCTTTGCCGGGGCCTTCTTAGCAGCCGTCTTTTTTGCGACAGCCTTCTTAGCCGGAGCTTTTTTTGCTGGAGTTTTTGTGACCGCCTTCTTTGCGGCAGGCCTCTTCGCTGTCTTCTTTGCTGCCTTTTTCGCGGTCGGCGCAGCCTTTGCCGCGGCGGGCTTGGGCTTTGCCGAGGCTTTCTTGCGTGCGGCCAGCGTTTTGGCGGCCAGCGCGGCCTTCAACTCCGCCTCGAACTCGGCCGGGGTGAGCGGCCGGGCAGACTTGCGCAGCCTCTCGATGTCGTAGAACGCGCGCCGTTCGGTGAGGAAGACGTGGACCACAAAATCCACGTAGTCGAGCAGAATCCACTCGCCCTGGCGGCGGCCCTCGACGGAGTTGGGGTAAACGCCGAACTCCTTCTTGAGCTTGTGTTCGATCTCGTCGGCAATGGCGATGGCCTGGCGGTCATTGCTGGCCGAGGTGACCAGAAAGAAGTCGGACAGCCCGGCGTCGATGGGATCGAGCTCCAGAATGCGGGTGTCTTCGCCCTTTTTGTCTTCACAGACCGCGGCGGCGGCCTGAACGAGGATGCGGATTTGCTGGCGTTCGTGCGTGGGTGTCATTCGGTGGGAATACTCTCCAACCTTAATCGTAGCCCCTGCCATGGACAGGAGCAAGCTATCGATAGAGGCCGTGAGACCTGATGTAACCGGAAACGGCAACGGGCAGCACCTCATGAACCGCCGTTTCGCTCCCCGAGGCCGAACGAACTTGCTCCCGGATCTCCGTGGCGCTGACGTCCACATTCAGCCCCGGAAGCAGAAAAAAAGGCGTCACGGCGCCGGCGGGATTGCGCAGTTGGTACGAGAGAAGCTCAACTTCAGAGCCGGTTTCGCCGGCGCCTGGCGCCGATTCGATGGCCAACCCCTGCGGCAGCGCCACTCTCAAGCCCTCCAGTTGCTGTCCAGGCCGGGAGGCGACGATCAAAGGCGCCACAAAAGGAATCTCCGCGGCGCGATGCCAGCCGCGCAGCGAGAAAAACGAGTCGGCGCCCATCAGGCAAAAAAGCTGACCATCGGCGGGCAGCGCGGCCCTCAGGCCGAGCAGCGTCTCGAGCGTGTAATTGGGCGCACCGGAGGGCCGCGGCGCATCGGCAAAGGAAATTGTGAAGCCCGGCTCGCCGGCGATGGCCAGTTGCGTCATCGCCAGGCGGTCGGCGAAGCTGGCGGACGATCCGTGCGGCTTGAGCGGCTGTGCGCCCACCGGAGCGAAGAGCACTGCATTGAGCCCGAGGGCAGCCCGCGCCGCGCGCGCCACGGCCAAATGGCCCAGATGGGGCGGGTCGAAACTGCCTCCGAAGAAGGCAACGCGCCGGCTCCTGTGTGCGGGCTGATCCATGCGCTTATGGTAGCCTGCGCGGGCCGTTCTGGTAGCATCGGACACGACGATGAGATATCTGATTGCCGTCCTGGCCCTGGCCGGCGTGGTGGTTTCCGCGCTGGCTCTGCATGTGCACTACTGCACCGACACCCAGCCCTGTTCTATCAACGAGAAGTGGGACTGCGGCATCGTGAACCACAGCCCTTTCGCCGAGATCGAGCACATTCCAGTGGCGGCAATCGGCATCGCCGGCTATCTGGCGCTGGCTGGCCTGGCGCTGGCGCGGCAGCGCTTCCTGCTGTTTTTGGCCGCCCTGGTCGGACTCGGTTTTGCCCTTCGCCTCACGTTCATCGAAGAATTCGCCTTGCAGGTGTGGTGTCTCTACTGCGTCATTTCGCAGGCCGTCATCGCTCTGATTACGCTGCTGAGCCTGAGATGGCTGGCGGCGGAGTATATCGCCCTGAAGCGGGCGGCGCAGGCAAAAGCATGAGCAGCCATGAAGTATGGCCTCTGTAGACCGCCGCGGACTAGGGCATGATCTGGTTCGCTCTGTCGCCCGTCCCGCGCTGATAAAATTGAACGATAGACATGCTTAAAGACAGATACGCACGCTGGATGTACCGGTGGGAGACGGACCTGACCACGCGCGACGAAAACCGCGTAGTGCGCCCGCTGGAGTGGGGCTTCGAATGGATTACGCCCTTTCTTGAGGCCCACGGTTTTGCCGATGCCGTGCCGGGCCCCGAGGTCGAGCACGACGATGCGGCGGCCGAGGCGGCCATGGTTCGCATCAACCAGCTCCTCATCCGTCACAGCGACCAGTATTTCGGCTACGAGCGGCCCACGGACTTCCGTCTGGAAGAGCGGTATCCGCAACTGTATCCGACCAACGTCCGGCCGGAAACACTTGCGAAGGCAGCCGCTATCAAGCAGAAGGCCGCCGAGGGCAAGATCCGGAAGGCTCAATATCTGCGCTTCACCTCGCCGGAGCGGACGCCTTATCCCGAGAACGACCAGGTGAATGCCCGCTGGTTCCCGGCGCCGGCGCACAAGGACCCCAAGCGGCCCAAGCAGGCCATTGTGGTACTGCCGCAATGGAATGGCGACGGTTTCAGCCACAATTCCCTCTGCGCCATCTTTAACCGCATGGGCATCTCGGCGCTGCGCCTCTCCATGCCCTACCACGACATTCGCCGGCCCTCCGAACTGGAACGCTCGGATTACGCCGTCAGCGCCAACATCGGGCGGACGCTCTCGGCCTGCCGCCAGGCGGTGGTCGATATCCGCTGCTGCGTTGACTGGCTCGAGGAGCAGGGCTACGAGCATTTCGGCGTTCTAGGAACCAGCCTGGGCTCGTGCTACACCTTCCTGGCCTCGACGCACGACAAGCGCATCCGGGTGAACGCCTTCAACCACGCATCCACGGCATTCGGCGACGTGACCTGGGCGGGGCAAAGCACGCGTCACGTGCGTCAGGCGCTGGAAGAGGCCGGCCTTACGCAGGACCGGGTACGGGATTTGTGGTCGGCGATCAGCCCCTGCTGCTACTACGACAAGATTGTCAGCCCGGAATCCGGCGGACCGGAGAAGCGGGTGCTGATGATCTATGCCGACTACGACCTCACCTTCCCCAAGGAGTACTCGCTCAAGGTAGTGGAAGCCTTCCAGCGCATTGGCCTCAACTTCGAGGTCAAAGTGCTACCCTGCGGCCACTACACCACCGGCGAAACGCCCTACAAATTCATCGATGGATGGTACATAAGCTCCTTCGTCTACCGGGCGTACAAGGCGCTGCGCGAAGAGAAGGCCTCCGCCGGGAGCGTGGCGGCCGTCACCGCGCCAGAGGTGGAAGAAGAAGCCGTCTCGCGCTAGCGCACCGCGCTCAGGTTCAGCCGCAACAGCTTGGCGGGGTCGAGATAGGCGCCCTGCCAGCGGACGGCCCAGTGCAGGTGCGGTCCGGTAACGCGGCCGGTGGCGCCGCTCAGGCCCAGCCGCTCGCCCAGAGCGACTCGCTGGCCTTCGCGCACGTCGATCCGGCTCAGGTGCAGGTAGAGCGTGAAGAGCCCGAGCCCGTGGTCGATGATTACGCAGTTCCCCTCGTAGTAGAGCGGCCGGGCCAGCACCACCACCCCGCCATTGCCCGCCCTCACCGGCGTTCCCTCCCGGGCGCGAAAATCCATCCCCTTGTGAATGCTGGCCAGCTTGCCGTTCAAGATGCGGCGGGTGCCGAAGCTGTCGGTCGGCGGCGCTGTGACCGGCGCGCGAAAACTTCCTGTCCACAGGGGCTCCGCGGTGCTCTCGCCGAAGACATTTTTCTTCAGCTGATCCTCCGCCTCGATTCGTTTCAAAGCCTCCGGGCCGGGTTCGACAAATTCGGGCGCGACGGTGAGTGAACGGGTCCGGTAGTGAGCCGGACGAATCTGAACCGCCCGGCTGAGATCGCGCGCGCGGCTCTGGGCAAGCTCGACATGGATCCGAAGCGTGGAAGGCCCAACCGGCGTCTCCACGTCCACCCCGGCCAGCGCAAACCAAGCCCGGCGATCGCGGCCGCGAAAGAACTGGAACTTGCGCCCCAGCCACTCGCCTTCGACGCTCTTGGCCTCGCCGGTCACCACCCGAAACAACTCCGGTGAGCCCGCCTCAACCATCGCGGGCGTGAGGGTGACGGCAAAGGGTTGCGCCTGAACCGCAATCACGGCCAGCCCCGCCGCAAACAGGCAGCCGGAAAGAGCAACCAACGGACGCAGCGGATGAGACCGGGTGGTTCGCATCCAGGCAAGTGTAGCGGACAGAAAGAACGAAACGTAGCGTCGAATTCTTCTTTTTCGAGCAATGCGAGCGTGCGACGGAGCGGGGCGCGGCAAATTGCCGGCGTCTACTCCGTTCGCAGCGCGCGCATGGGATCGATGGAGGTTGCATTCCGCACCGGAACGAGCGAAGCCAGCAGGGCAGCTAGCAGCAGAACCGCCAGGCTCAAACCGATCGCCCAGGGATCGGCGGCGCTGGTCTCATAAAGCAGGCTCCTTATCCAGCGCGCCACCACTGCCGCTCCAAGCAGTCCCAGCACCATCCCGCCCAGCATGGGAGAAGAAGCATCGAGCAGGACCAGACGCGCAAGTCGGGCCCGGTTCGATCCAAGGGCCATGCGGATGCCAAATTCCTGGGTGCGTAGCGAGACGGAGTAGGCGAGGACCCCGTAGATGCCGAGCACGGCAATCAGCAAAGCCGCGCCTCCAAAACAGGAGAGAATCACAGTCTGAAACCTCTCAGTGGCGATCGATTCAGCGACCTGGGCGTCCATGGAAACAACCGTCGGAATCGAAATCTCGGGATCGACGCTCCAGAGAATCCGGCGCATCTCTGGACCCAGACTTTGAATGCTCTGCGAGCTGCGCACCAGAAACACGGGAGAGGGAGGAGGATAGTCCCAATAAGGCAGGTAGAAGACGGGAGCGTCGCGTTTCAGGTCGTTGATGCGGGCGTCGGCGGCAATGCCTACGACCGTATAAATGCGTCCCCAGTGCCGAATCGTGTGGCCCAGGGGATTCTCGCCGGGAAATGCGGCTTTGGCGGTCGCGTCGGAGAGGATCACGACGCGGGGATTCTCCCGGTCGCGCTGGTCGAAGTCGCGCCCGGCCAGAAGGGAGATTCCCATCGCGTCGAAGTATCTGGGGCTGGTGAAGCGACGATTGGCCATCGGTACCTGACCTTGCGGGACGGGATGGTCCAGCCGGACGACGCCATCGACGCTCATGTCGCCGGTCAGCGGCATTACGCTGGTCACTGCGGCGGACTGCACGCCGGGCAGGGCGCGCAAACGGTCCAGCGCCCGGTCGATCATCGCGTCGCGCGCCAGGCTGGCGCGGTCGGCTCCAGGGTCGTCCGGAATCGCGCCGCCGTTGGTATATTTCGAGGCGCTCAAATCGGCATTCGCCAGTACGACCTGTTGCGCGCTGAAGTGGCGATCCTGGGTGAGCAGATGCGAAAAGCTCCGCGAAATGAGCGCGGTTACGATGAGCAGCGTAACGCTGCACGCAATCTCGACGGCGACGAGCAGCCTGCGCGAGCGCGCCGCCTGCCGGTTGCCGGAAAGCCGCGTGGAACTGGATTGCAGCGCGCTCTGCGGCATCACGCGCAGAGACCGAAGCGCGGGAACCATGCCAAATCCCAGCGAAGTGGCGAGCGAGAGGCCGAGCGCGAAGCAGAGCATCGGGATGCTCAGGTGAACCTCATTGAGCCGGGGCAGGTTGGCCGCCGACAGGGTAAGCAGCTTCTCGGCTAGAAAGGCAAAGCCAATGGCGCCCAGCCCGCCGGCTGCTCCCAGAATCAGGTTCTCCACCAGAACCCCTTGCAACAGCCGCGCCCGTCCCGCGCCCAGGGCTGAACGGAGAGCCGTCTCGTGCTCGCGCGCCACGCCGCGGGCGATCTGCAGATTGGCCAGATTCACGCAGGCCATGAGCAGTACGCCCAGGACCGCGGCGAACAGAAGCCAGAGAGGTCTGCCGATCTCGCCGGTAATCTCTTGCGCGAAGGGCTCCACGACGACGCCGAGATGAATCGCCAGGCCATCCGCGGCGGCCGTCGCCTTCTCGATTCCGTCCAGCTCGCTTTGTGCCTGCCGGATCGAGACACCGGGTTGCAACCGGGCCACGACGACATAGTTGAACTCGGCATCGTTGGCCGTCAATTCATCGGGCATCGGCACCAGAGGCTTGAAGATCTCATAGCGTTCCGTCGACCCCGAAGTGGCTTCGCCGGCCATGACGGACATCACCGGAAAGCGAAACCACTTGGGGAGTACGCCCACGACGGTCTGCGGTTCGCCGCCCACCCGCAGAGTCGCCCCGAGAACAGTGGGGCTGCCGTGAAAGAGGCGCTGCCACGCTCCCCAGGTGAGAATGACCTCTTTATCTCTGCCGCGCTGCGCCTCCTCCGGCGCGAAGGCGCGGCCCAGGAACGGCGTCACTCCCAGCAGGGAAAAGAAGTTCGGAGAGACGGCCAGGCCGTCGGCCAACTGCGGGTGATCCACGCCGTCCGACACGCTGAAGCTCGAGGTCTGAAGAATGGCCGCATCCTGAATCGAGTGCGCGCGGGCTTTCAGGTTCAGATAATGGCGGTAGTTGTCGGGCAGCAGCGGCGTCTCATGCTCGATCTCGCGAATGCTCTCGCGCCACACCACCACTTGGCCGGGGTCGCGGAAGGCAAAGGGCTTCAACAACACGCCATCCACCACGCTGAAGACCGCGGTCACTGCGCCGGCGCCAAGCACCAGCGTGAGGAGGACCGTAACTGCGAATCCCGGCGACTTGCGCAGTTGGCGCAGCGCATAGCGCACGTCGCGAAGCAGCGTTTCGACAAGCGGAAGTCCCCGCTGCATCCGGTAGGCCTCCTTGGTCTGCGTCACACCGCCAAACTCCCGCAGCGCCGTTGTGCGCGCCACTTCCGGGGACATCCCGCGCTTGAGGTTTTCTTCGACGGCAAAGTCGATGTGCGTGCGTAGTTCTTCGTCGAGATCTTCGTCCAGCCTTTGTCCGCGGAAGAAGGCACCGCAGCGGCTGAGCAGAATACGTAGCTGATTCATCTCGGCCTCCTAATTGGAAGGTGCCAGAAAGCGCGACATGGTTGCGGCAACCCGCTCCCAGTTTTCGGTTTCCTCTTCGATCTGCTTCCGGCCGATCAGGCTGAGGGAATAAAACTTGGCGCGGCGATTGGTTTCCGAGGCGCCCCACTCCGACTTGACCCAGCCGCGCTGCTCCAGGCGCAGCAGCGCCGGATAGATGGTTCCCTGATTCAGGCTCAGCACGTTGCCGCTCACCTGCTCGATCCGCCGCGCAATGCCGTAGCCGTGCAGCGGCCCCATGGCCTCGAGGGTTTTCAGGACCATCAGGTCCAGCGTGCCTTGCAGCACGTCCGATTTGTCTCCACCCATCGCCGTCTCCTGTTGTCTTTCTACCTATACGATGCGACTGCATAGGTAGAATGTCAACAGGAAAATCGCAGGCAACGGGTCAGGCAACGCATCGGGGACCGCTCAGCGGGAAATCTTCGCCCTCATTGATGAGTTCTGTACAAGGGATTTGGACCTGAGGATCACTCGGCCCCATTCGCCCGCGGATGTGCGGCTAGCCACTCGGCTACCCGGTCTTCGACGGCTTCAAGCTCGCCGGCGGTGATGTGGGCGCCAATCATCTGGCGATTGGCGGCGTACTTCTGCTGATTCGGCCCCTTCGCCGCGGCGGCCAGATCCAGCCAGTAGTAGGCTTCCACATCGCTTTTGGGAACGCCCTGACCCATGGAGTACAGCACGCCGAGAGTAGCTTGCGCGTCTGCGTCGCCCCGTTCGGCGGCCCTGCGATACAACGCCGCTGCCTGCTCCATGTCGCGTGCCACGCCCCTGCCGTCGCGATAGAGCGCTGCCAGCCGGATTTCGCCTGCCACAGAACCCTGGTCGGCGGCCTTCCGGTACCAGACCGCTGCCTGCCTGTAGTCCTCAGTCAACTGCCTGGCGCTGCGCGCCTGCCCGTTGCCGGCCGCGAAAATATCTCCGGTCTGCAGTTGAGCGGCGGGGTCGCCGGAGTTGGCCCTTGCCAGCAGCGCCGCTCCCGGGTTTGCGCTCTGAGGAGTCGCCGTTTGCGCAAGAGTGGGGGAAAGCGCGGCGGCAAAGATCGCCGTCAGCACAAGTTGATTCCATGGGGTTCTCATAGGACCTCGATCGGCGAGCGAAAAGATTGCCTATTCCAGACTGTCCATATATATCGGCAATGCAGGAGGCTCATTGTCGGCAGAACCCGCCCTCGGGCCTCTTTCTGAGTCCCAAACCAGAGACTTCGCCTTTGCTTCCGCCTGTCAACGGAGCCCGCTATGGGTCTAAAATTCTCGTATGACCGATCGCATGTCTCTCTCCCTTGCCCAGGCCGACCCCGAAGTGGCTGCCGCTCTCGACCACGAAACCCTCCGCCAGCACGAAGGGCTGGAGATGATTGCCAGCGAGAACTTTGTCTCCGAGGCCGTATTGGAGGCGGCCGGCTCGATCTTCACCAACAAATACGCCGAGGGCTATCCTGGGCGGCGCTACTACGGCGGCTGCGAGTATGCCGACGTGGTGGAGAACCTGGCGCGCGACCGGGCCAAGCAGATCTTCGGCGCCGAGCACGTGAATGTGCAGCCCCACTCCGGCTCCCAGGCCAACGCTTCGGCCTATGCGGCGGTTTTACAGGTCGGCGACACCATTCTGGGCCTGGATTTGTCGCACGGCGGCCACCTGACCCACGGGCACAAGTTGAGCTTCAGCGGCAAGCTCTACCGGCCCACCTTCTACCACGTGCGCCGCGACACCGAGCTGATCGATTACGACGAGCTGGAGGCGGTTGCCGAGCGCGAAAAGCCCAAGGCGATCATCGGCGGCGGCAGCGCTTATCCCCGGCTCTGGGATTTTGCCCGCATGAGGCAGATCGCCGACAAGGTGGGCGCGGTCTATATCTTCGACATGGCGCATATCGCCGGCCTGGTGGCGGGCGGCGTGCATCCTTCGCCCGTGCCTCACGCGCACATCACCACCACCACCACGCACAAGACGCTGCGCGGGCCGCGTTCGGGCTTGATTCTCTGCGGGCAGGAACTGGCCACGGCCTTGGACAAGGCAGTCTTTCCCGGCCAGCAGGGCGGTCCGCTGGTGCATATCGTGGCAGCCAAGGCAGTGGCCTTTGGCGAGGCGCTGCGTCCGGAATTCAAGACCTATGCGGCGCAGATCGTGGCCAATGCCAAGGTGCTGGCCGCGGTGTTGCAGGAGGCAGGTTTCCGCATCGTCTCCGGCGGCACCGACAACCACCTGATGCTGGTGGATGTCTTCCAGAAGGGCATTCTCGGCTCTGAGGCTGAGCTGGCGTTGGGCAAGGCCGGCATCACCGTAAACAAGAACACGATTCCCTACGATGTCAATCCGCCGCTCAAGGCTTCGGGCATTCGCGTGGGCACGCCCGCGCTGACCACCCGCGGCATGAAGGAGCCGGAGATGCGGCTCATCGGAGCCTGGATCGCGAAGGCGCTGGACGTGCGGAACGACGATGCGGCTCTGGAGCGGATTCGCGGCGAAGTGACCGAGCTGGCCAACCGCTTCCCCCTCTATGCCTGGAAGCGCACGCCCGTGGCCGTCGGGGCTTAGATTCGCCTGGAAGCTGCAAGCGTCGAAGGGGATGGGCTTTCGCCTGTCCCCTTCCTGTTTCTGCGCGATTTCGACGGCTGTGAATTTTGCCTTTGCCGCAACAGCAAGGCCGCACAATTTCGAGGAGGAATTCATCGCGCCGCAACTTGCTTGCGCGTAGCGGGTTGCATCTAAAGTAGTTGATGATAACCCGCCAAGGGGAAAAAGAGCGGCCGGGAATGGCTGTTCTCCCTGAGGGCATCCGGAGGAGACGATGAAGTTCATTCAGCTCGCATTGGCCACTTTGCTTGTTCTTTCCGTTCCAGCGTTCGCCCAGCATCACGAAGCGGGAGCCCGTTCCACGGGCGGTGGAACCCGTCAGGCGCCTCCCAGAAGCGGGCCCAAGGCGACCACGGGCACACCCCATGCGGTCGAGCCGAATCGCAACTATAGCGACAAGGACGGCCACCCGAACGTTCCCCACGTGGACGGAAACAAGTGGGTCGGCCACGACACCGGCCGCGACGACGCGAGCTATCATTTCGACCAGCCCTTTGCTCATGGCCGCTTTACCGGCGGCTTTGGCCGCGGGCATGTGTGGCATCTTGGCGGCGGTGGTCCCGGCCGCTTCTGGTTCAACAACTGGTACTGGGATGTGGCGCCCTTCGATGTTGCTTTCTGCGATGGCTGGCTGTGGGACTCCGACCAGATCGTGATCTACGAGGACCCGGACCACGACGGCTGGTACCTGGCCTATAACGTGCGCCTCGGCACCTATGTGCACGTGGAGTACCTGGGAATGTAAGCCCGGCAGAAACGAGACCCAAGAGAAACGAGGCAGATTCAGACGACAAAAGGGAACAGGCCGCCAGGCCTTGTTCCCTTTTGTCTTATGTGCCGGTATCACGCGGCGCAGATGCAATGTACAGCCCCTCCTGCCGGGCGATAAGATGGTCAGTCCACTCAAAGTAGCCGCATTTGTGCAATGAAATGCGGCCCTGACTCCTATCCAACTGCAAATTCTCGAGGGTCTGGAATGAAGCATCCGTTTGTTGGTCTGTCTGCCTGCGTTGCCGTACTTATGCCCATATTGATCGTCCCGGCTGCCGCCTGGGCCGCGCCCGCGCCTGTCTCCGCGCCGATTGTGATCACCGGAGCCGACCGCCGGCCGGCGACCTCGCTCGACGGCGACTGGAGCACCATCGTCGATCCGTACTCTTCCGGGTACTTCGGCTTCTTCCGCAACCAGAAGGCGCAGCCCGGCGACACGAGGCCGACCGAATACGACTTTTCCAAGTCGCCTACGCTGAAGGTGCCGGGCGACTGGAATACGCAGCGCGAGTCGCTCCTCTACTATGAGGGACCGATCTGGTACGAGCGCGACTTCAACTATCAACCCAAAGAGCACACGCGCATCTTTCTCCACATCGGCTCGGCCAACTATCGCTCGTTGTTCTGGGTCAATGGGCAAAAGGTCTGCGAGCACGAGGGCGGGTTTACCAGCTTCAACTGCGATGTAACGGCCGCGATTCATCCGGGCGCGAACTTTGTGGTGGCCGCGGTGGATAACACGCGCCACGAAGACGGCGTTCCAACGCTCAGGACCGATTGGTGGAACTATGGCGGCCTCACGCGCTCGGTCTCGCTCATCGAGGTTCCCGAGGCTTTCATCGACCAATACGATCTGCACCTGAGCCGCGGGGAAGGCAACGTCATCGAGGGCTGGGTGCACGTGGAAGGCGGCCAGCCGGGCGCAAAGGTCGAGGTAGAGATTCCCGAGTTAGCCGCAAAGACCTCAGCGGCCTTGGGCGAGGAAGGACGCGCGGCGCTTCGCCTCGAAGTGAAAGGATTGGAGCGCTGGTCGCCGGAGACGCCGAAGCTTTATACGGTGAAGGTGAGCGCGGGCCAGGATGCAATCGACGACCTGATCGGCTTCCGCACCATCGAGACGCGCGGAACCGAGATACTGCTGAATGGCAAGCCCATCTTTCTGCGCGGTATCTGCATCCATGCCGAGGCGCCCTACCGCACCGGCCGGGCTTACTCTGACAAGGACGCCGAGACGCTGTTGGGATGGGCTCAGGAGCTGGGAGCCAATTTTGTCCGCCTGGCGCACTATCCTCACGACGAGTCCATGCTGCGCGCGGCCGACAGGATGGGGCTGCTGGTGTGGTCGGAGAATCCGGTCTACTGGGCCATCCAGTTCGAGAACCCCAAGGTGCTGAATCAGGCCCGGCAGGAGTTGGACGAGGAGATAGGCACCTCGCGCAACCACGCTGCAATCATTCTTTGGTCGATGGCCAACGAAACGCCCAACAACGAGGCGCGGACCCTGTTTATTGAAACCCTGGCCGCACGTGCGCGCGAACTCGATCCCACGCGGCTGATTACCGCGGCGCTGCTGACGCACGCCGACGGACATACCAAGATCGTCGACGATCCGCTGGGCAAAACACTGGATGTAATCGGCGTGAACGAATATGTAGGTTGGTATGAGCAGCGGCCGGAGAGCGCCGACACCACGGAGTGGCGCATCGAGTACCAGAAACCCATGATTATGAGCGAGCTTGGCGGCGGCGCAAAAGCTGGCCTGCACGGCGGAGACCTCGATCGCTGGACCGAGGAATATCAAGCCAATATCTATCGCCACCAACTGGGAATGCTCAACCGCATTCCGCAACTCAGAGGAATGAGCCCGTGGATTCTCATGGATTTCCGCTCGCCGACCCGCGTCCTGGCAGGCATTCAGGATGGCTTCAACCGCAAGGGACTTATCTCCGAGCAGGGCGAGAAAAAGCAGGCATTCTTCGTCCTGCAAAAAGCATATAAGGAGAAAACCGTCGGCAAGCCGGAATGAAAGGACTGGGGAGTCCACACCCGTAAGTAAGCGAAATATCCACCGAAATTGTGCGCATGTGGATTTCTGAGCTATGCTTGACTTATGGCTATCGACTCCATCCTTTCTCTGATTGACTCGGAAATCGCAAGGCTCACGCAGGTTCGCTCCCTGCTGGCCAACACCGGCAAAGTCGTCATCAAGGCTACCGAACGCAAAACAAAGAAAGCACCGGCCAAAGCCAAGGCCAAGAAGACCCGCGTGCTGAGCCCCGAAGCGCGCAAGCGGATTGCGGATGCGCAACGCAAGCGCTGGGCCGCACAAAAGGCCAAAGCCTAACACGAAACATCGACGGAAAGACTTCATCTCATTCCCAGGCGCCGAAGGTGGCCCGGTTACGCGCCGCGGATGTCTTGCAGGGAGATGAGTCTGTCGTGAGTGGAGTGAATCCAGCTGTCTCGGCGGATTGGCGATGACAAGTCGTCGCCGTGCGGCGGCACTGGAGTTGTGTTCCTATGGGCGGTGTGCGCCCGCAAAACACATTTCTCCGTAAACGGCGAGGTGGATGCGCGCGCATAGGCCTGCCGGCTGACTTATCTTTCTATTTATTTCAAAAACCCAGCCGGAAGTTGTCCCTTGTCCTGAAGGCTTACGATGAATTCGCATCTCAGGGTCCGGAGCCTTTCTACCAGGTTTCAACGGCGAGAATGCCCGGCGGGCCAGGGTGGCCCTCGATCACTTGCGTCTCGATGACCGCTTCCATATTCAACTGCTCCCAGTTGGCCGGCAGCTTTGCGATCAGCGAGTCGAGATAGACGGGGTTATAGAGAATCTCGCCGGCGGCCTCCGTGCCCTCTTCCGAGATGCCGGCGGCGATAATTACCGGCTGCCCGGTAATGTTGTCGCGGATGCGGGCCACGATCGCGTAGTCGCGCGAAAGTTTCTCATAGGGCAGGTCCCAGGCGGTTGCCCAGCTGGTCTGCGTAGGACTTTTACGGTCGACGATCAGGGCAACGCCATTCTTGGATTCAAATCCAAAGCGCAGCTTCTGTGTCACGCGCAGCGTCCAGATATTGTCGAAGGCGCCAATAAGCACGATGGGGCCCTCGCGGAGCTGGACAAAACTGGCGCCGGAGGCAGGAAGCACGCGGAGGGATTTGTGACGGGTCTCCAGGGCGGCCGAAGTGTGGGTCAGCGTGATGACATCCGCCAGCGCGAATAGGCCGGAGTAGTGCAGGCGGAAGTAAAGCGGCTCCGGATTGGAGCTGGACGCGGGCGCCTCCAGGGAGTTGATCGAACCGGCATCCAGGTTCTTGGCCGGCTCGCCCAGACAGTAGGTGGCTGTAGTGTTTCCGGCGGTGATGGGCGCCCAAAAGCGGTCGATGGAGCTGGGCGGCTGATAGTCGCGGTAACCGCGGTAGCCATACCCGATGCCAAGGCCGGCAGCGCCGGCCAGGACCACGAGAGCCCCCAAAAGCAGCCAGCGAAGAGCCGGGGCAGAGCGGGCCAGCGCCGCAGCGGGCACAGATGCGGAGGACTGGGCGGGCAGCTCGGGCGCCACGGTTGGCGCGGGCTCTACCGGACGTTCTGGCGTGCGGAAGAAGGGAACGTAGGAGCCGGTGGGCAGTTCGATCACAGGTTCCCCGTCGTGGGCCGCATCGTAGTAGTACTGCATCAGCCGCTTGCGCACCTCGCCGGCCGTGATGCGGACCACAGGATCGGCGTTGGCGTCATAGCTGGGGGACCGGCCAAAGACCTCGATCCCGATGCTTCGCTCCTTCAGCTCCGCCCCGTTGCCCAGCAGGGTCTGCTCGACGACGTGCGCCAGCAACGCCGGATAGCGCTTGCTGTTGGCAAAAAGCGGATGCACCAGCAGCCTGCCCAACTGCTCCCGGATCGCGGCAGTCTCAGGGATGGAATCCGGCTGCGCGATCTCGTGCGCGGACTTTGGGTCCAAGGGCATTCCCAGCTCCTCCCATGCGATTCAGTTCCGGGCCCAACTGCTTTGTCGCCTTTGCAGCGCGCATGCTCCTGAAGCCATCAAGCAACGCTGGGACGTTCCGGCAGCGGACGGCGGAAGCATCGTTCGGGCCGAAATTGGCCCAATCGGATCAGGCTCGAAACCGTTGACCCTGGGCGGCAAATGCAGTGCGAACTGAGGGATGAAACCAACAGTATTGCGTATCATACGTCCGGAAAATGTCGTTGTCCATACAGGATTAAACCGAATTGTGATAGAGATTTAACCCGGATATCCAGGAAATGGTACCCGATGGAACCTGTCGCGGAGGGGAGCCAGCAAATATATTCGCTTTCGGTCCAGAAGATGTGCCGGGAGCAGGGTCCTGCGAGGCGAAGGAATTCGCCGCCGAAAGGCAATGCTATCAAGCCCATTTTCTTGTGATTGCGGCTCCTCGCCCCTCCGGTTGGCAAGACTTGGACATCATCCAGGCACGCGTGACCGGGGGGCGCTTTTTTGTCTGCCTGCCGATTTCCCTCCCGAGACCAATCTACTCTGAAGCAAGCAATCGATGAGCTGCGCCGCGGCAAGAGCCGTCGCAGCTCCCAGCGCAATCTCGGCCGGGACGCGCGACGCAGAATCTGCGATTCCCGGCTTGCTTCCCCTTGACATCTTAGGAGAGTTCGCGCTAGCCTCCTAATCGTCTTAGGAGGAATGGTGACCGACCAAGCTCAGCTTCTTCCCGGCACTCTCGATCTGCTCATCCTCAGGGCGGTCTCGCTCGGCCCGCTGCATGGCTACGGCATCCTGTTGCGCATCGGGCAAATCTCCGGCAATGCTCTGTTGATCGAACAGGGCGCGCTCTATCCCGGCCTGTTTCGCCTGGTCCGCCAGGGACTGCTCAAGGCGAGTTGGGGTACCTCGGAAAACAATCGCAAGGCCAAGTTCTACGAACTCACCGCCGCGGGCCGCAAGCGCCTGCAGGAAGAGACAGACAGTTGGAACCGGCTGGCCGGAGCCATCGCCTGCGCTCTCGCGCCGCAACCGGAGGAAGCATGAAACTCCTCGACGGGCTTCGTTTCCGCGTGGCGGCTCTCCTTCGGCGCTCGCAGTTCAACGCCGAGATGGAGGAGGAACTTCGCTCGCACATCCAGCACCGCGCCGACGATCTGGAACGCTCCGGCCTCGATCGCGCCCAGGCTGAGCGGCGCGCGCGCATCGAGTTCGGCGGCCGCGAGAAGTACAAAGAGGAATGTCACGAAGCGCTCGGCAACCATCTGATTGAGACTCTCTTGCAGGATCTGCGCTTCAGCCTGCGCACGCTGCGCAAGTCTCCCGGATTCACCATCGCCGCCGTTCTCACGCTGGCCCTGGCCATCGGCGCCAACGCCGTGGTTTTTGCTGTGCTGAATGCGCTCATCCTGAACCCGCGGAATGTGCCACAGGCAAAGAGCCTCTTCGGAATCGAGCACGGAAACGACAAGTCTGCATGGGAGTCGTATCCCGACTATCTCGACCTGCGCGATCGCAACCGCAGCTTCGACAACCTGGCAGCTTTTACTTTGGCTCAGGCGGGCCTGGACTCGGGCAAGGATCCATCCAGCGTCTGGACCTATGAAACGAGCGGCAATTACTTCGACGCGCTGGGGATTCAGCCGTATCTTGGCCGCTTCTTTCACGGTTCCGATGAGCACGGGCCGAACAGCGCGCCGTATATCGTGCTCAGCTATGCCTATTGGCACAGCCATTTTCAAGACGACCTCGGTGTGGCGGGCCACGTCGTGAAGCTGAACAAGCATCCTTTCACCATCCTCGGCGTAGCGCCGCCCGAGTTCCAGGGAACCTTGTTGTTTTTCTCTCCCGATCTCTGGGCGCC
Organism: Occallatibacter sp.; assembly: GCA_049515995.1. Classification (GTDB taxonomy): domain Bacteria; phylum Acidobacteriota; class Terriglobia; order Terriglobales; family Acidobacteriaceae; genus Telmatobacter. Next base: position 58,830 of record JBEKTO010000024.1, read on the forward strand.
GATGGTCAACCAGGAGCAGGTGGACGGGTTGAATGTCCTCGACCTGCGCGCGCATCGCGGCATCCTGATGGTCCTGGGTCATTTGAAGGCGGGTGTCGCTCCGGCACAGGCAGTTGCCGATCTGAACTCCATTGGCGCCGATCTCGAAAGGAGTTACCCCAAGGACGACGACAAGATGAGTTTCATCCTGACGCGTCCGGGCCTTCTCGGCGACTTTCTCGGCCGTCCGGCAAAGGCATTTCTTACCGGATTGATGTTCCTGGCGGGTTTGATTCTGTTGGCCGCCTGCGCCAACCTCGGCAGCCTGTTTGCCGCGCGCGCGGCCGACCGCTCCCGCGAAGTTGCTCTGCGGCTTGCGCTTGGCTCGAGCCGCAAGCGCATTCTGCGCCAGGTCTTTACCGAAGCCGTACTGATTTCGCTCGCCGGAGGCGCCGCCGGGCTCCTGGGCAGCGTGGTCCTGCTGCGCGAGTTCAGCGCGTGGCGACCGGTTCCCCAATTCTCCTGCATCCATGTCCCGGTCAACCCGGACGCAAATGTCTATCTGGTCGCCCTGCTGTTGTCTTTGGCCAGTGGATTCCTCTTTGGCGTTGTCCCGGTCAGGCAGATACTCCGCACCCATCCCTATGAAGTCGTCAAGTCGGGATCGGCCGGCAGAGTGAGGCGGGCAAATTGCGATCTGTGCCATGCTGGTCACTTTTTCATTGGTCGCCGTGCGTGGCCTCCTGCGCTCGCTGCACGGCAATTTCGGCTTTGAACCGCGCAACACCATGCTGGTGAATACCGTCCTCAGCATGGCCGGTTACAGCGGCGACCGGGTGCCCATCCTACAAAGGCGCATGATCGAGGCCGTGGAGGCGATTTCCGGCGTACAGTCGGTAGGACTGATCAATTACCCGCCGTTAAGTACGGCTGTGGAGCCCGCGAATGTATTTACCGACCAAACCACCGATCTGAGTCCGTCGAACGTCGCTGCCAGTTCCCTGCTATACACCATTTCTCCCGACTATTTCCGCGCGGCGGGGACACTCTTGTTGCAGGGCAGGGCTCTCAGTTGGCAGGACGACCAAACCTCGACCCGCGTGGCAGTCATCAACCGGCAGTTCGCGCGCAAAATCTTCGGCTCCGTCCCCAACGCGATCGGCAGATGCTACAAGATGGGGAATGGTGCGCGCATTCAAGTGGTGGGCATCGTCGAAGACGGGAAATATCTGAGCCTGACCGAGGAGTCGCAGCCTGCGATGTTCCTCCCATTTCTGCAAACCCCGTCCAGTTGGACGACTCTCGTGGTGCGCTCGCAGCGCGACCCGCAGCAACTGGCGGCGGCCATCCGGAGCACTCTGCGGGATTTGGATGCCGGCCTGCCTTTCGACATCAAGACCTGGACCGAGGAAATGGGCGGAACTCTGTTTGCGCCCCATATGGCCACGGTCTCGCTGGGTGTGCTGGGCTTGCTGGGCGCAATGCTGGCGATCACCGGCATCTCTGGCATGGCGGCCTACGCGGTGAGCAGGCGCCTGCGGGAGCTGGGCATTCGCATCGCTCTCGGCGCGCAGCGCAGGGAAGTCTTGCAGGCGGCATTGGGACGGCCATTGAAATTGCTGGCCTTTGGCTCGGCGGTGGGATTGTTCCTGGGAATCCTGGCCAGCCGGGTGTTGGCCTTCATCGTCTATCAGGCAACGCCGCGCGATCCGCTGGTATTGGCCGGCGTCGTTCTGGCGATGCTGCTGCTGGGACTCGTCGCTACCTGGATTCCGGCGCAACGCGCGCTGTCGGTCGATCCTCTGGTGCTGCTCCGCGAGGAGTGAGCGGGGCTCGCTCCCGCATCGCGGGCCGATGACCGACCAAAGAAGCAAAAAAGCGGGAGAGCCTTGGCGCGGCAAACGGAGGCTCTCCGTTTTGACTAGCTGATTCCCGCCATCACCAACGTGCGCGGCTCGGTCATTTCTTCGATGGCCGCGCGGATGCCTTCGCGGCCCAGCCCGGATTCCTTGACGCCGCCGAAGGGCATGGTGTCAAGGCGCCAGCTCGGGGTGTCGCCGACGATCAGCGCGCCCACCTCAATTTCGCGGTAGGCAGTGAGGATGCGTCCGGCGTCGCGGGTCAGCAGGCCCGCCTGCAAGCCATATTTCGACCGGTTCACGTCGGCCAGCGCCTGCTCGAAGTCCTCGTAGGGCTCGATCAGCACCACCGGGCCGAAGACCTCCTCGTCGCGCACCTTCATGCCCAGCCTGGTTCCGGTCAGGATGGCCGGCGTGACCACGGAGCCGCGGCGTTCGCCGCCGACCACCAGCTTGGCGCCGCCCTCCACGGCCTCCTTGATCCAGTCCTCGATGCGTTCCGCCTGGTTGGCCCGGATGAGCGGGCCCACATCGGTGTCCTCGTCGGACGGGTTGCCGGTGACCAGCTTGGCCGTATGATCCACGACCTTCCACAAAAACGTCTGAAAGATACTGCGTTCCACAAAAACCCGTTGCACGCTGACGCAAGACTGGCCCGCATAGCCAAAAGCCGCGTGCGCGGTGCGGCTGGCGGCTTCGTCCAGGTCCGGCCAGTCGCCGTGGACGATCAGGGCCGCGTTGCCGCCCAGCTCCAGCAGTACGCGCTTGCGGCTGGAGTGGGCCTTCAGATCCCAGCCAACCTTCGCTGAGCCGGTAAAACTGACCAGCTTGATGCGGTCTTCCTTTTCCGCCAGCCAGGCGGTATCGAGGTTGCTGAGCGGCAGCACGGCCAGCGCTTCGCCCGGCCAACCGGCCTTGAGAATCACCTCGCCCAGAGCCAGCGCGGTAAAGGGGGTTTGCGGCGCGGGCTTCAGGATCACCGGGCAGCCGGCGGCTATGGCCGGCGCCACCTTGTGCGCCACCAGGTTGAGCGGAAAGTTGAACGGAGTAATAGCCAGCACTGGCCCCACCGGAAAGCGCTGCACCAGCCCCCAGCGGTTTTCGTTGCCCTCGGTCAGGTCCAGGGGCAGGCTCTCGCCGCCCAGCCGCGCGGCCTCTTCGGCAGCGGTCTTGAAGGTGAGCACCGCGCGATCCACCTCGGCCCGCGCCAGGCGCACCGGCTTGCCGGCCTCGGCCACAATCAACTGGGCGAAGCGCTCCTTCTGCTCGATCAGCGCGGCCGCCACGTCCTCCAGGATCTCGCGGCGCTTCCAGCGGGGCAGCGCGCGGGTGCGGCGCAGGCTGGCCACGGCGTGGTTCACGGCCTGGCGTGCGTCGGCGCGCGTGGCCACGGTCACCCGGCCCACCAGTCCCTGATCCCACGGAGAGCGCACTTCCAGCGTTTCGCCCTCGCTCCATTCCTTGCCGCACAGCAGAAATCCCGTTTGTGTTCCCGGACGCATCTTCATGGTTTTCGCGCTCCTCGTCGGTCCCTGCACTAGATGTTACAAGCGTGGAGCGCGGTCGGGCAGGTTCTCTTTGCTTCCGGGCGGTCTCCGCCGCGCACCAGTCCCGGCGCGGTACACTGTTCGCCTATGATCCATAATGGCCGCAGCCCAAAACTTCCCTTCGATCCGGTTGAGGCGGTCGAGCATTTGAAGGCGAGTGACGCCAAACTCGCCGCGCTGATCGACTGCGCCGGCCCGTTTACTTTGCGCCTCGATCGCTCGCAATCGCCCTTCGAATCCCTGCTGGAGTCGATCCTCTACCAGCAGTTGCACGGCAAGGCCGCGGCCACCATCCATCGCCGGGTGCGGGAGTATTTTGGCGGCGATCCGGCGCCGCAGCTTCTGCTCGACACGCCCGACGATCCGCTCCGCGCCGCTGGCGTCTCCGGCAACAAGATCAAGGCTCTGCGCGACCTGGCCGCCCGTACAATCGACGGAACAGTCCCCACTCACGCGGCCATCAAGAAAATGACCGACGCCGAAATCCTCGAGCGGCTCACCCAGGTGCGCGGCATCGGCCCGTGGACGGTGGAAATGCTGTTAATTTTCCGCATGGGAAGGCCGGACGTGTTTCCTGTGACCGACTACGGCGTGCGCAAGGGATTCGCGCTCACCTTTCAAAAGCTTCCCAAGACGCGCCCGCTCGAGGCCGCGGATCTGCCCAAGCCGGAAGTGCTGCTGAAAAGAGGAAAGAAGTGGGCGCCCTTCCGCTCGGTGGCCAGTTGGTATCTGTGGCGGGCCTGCGATCTGGCCAAGCCGGGAGCCCCCTCCGGCCGGTCCAGCAAGGAGTAACGGGTCGTCAGACGGGTCCCGTTTGCGTGGGCAGATGTCCAGTCAACGCTCAAACGGTTTATTCTGACCAAGCCCACCGCGACAGGCGTGGCGGGAGAGCCTGGAATGGACAAGACGGCCGGCTTGGCGCCCTAATTCCGGCTTGCGATGGGAATTCTCATGGCTTCTAGCAAGCGTTTCGTCTGCATTCATGGCCACTTTTACCAGCCGCCGCGCGAGAACCCGTGGCTGGAGACGGTGGAGACGCAGGACAGCGCGGCGCCCTACCACGACTGGAACGAGCGCATCTGCGCGGAGTGCTACGCCACCAACGGCGCGGCCCGCATCGTCAACAACAAGAACCTCATCCAGCGCATCGTGAACAACTACGCGCGCATCAGCTTTAACTTCGGGCCCACGCTGTTGAGCTGGCTCAAGGAGAATGCGCCGCGCACCTATCGCATGATCCTGGACGGCGAGCGGCGCAGCCGCAAAAGTTTCGGCGGGCACAGCTCGGCCATGGCGCAGGTGTACAACCACATCATTCTGCCCCTGGCCAGCCGGCACGACCGCATCACGCAGATTCGCTGGGGCATTGCCGACTATGAGCAGCACTATGGCACGCCGCCGGAGGGCATGTGGCTGGCGGAGACCGCGGCGGACAGCGAATCGCTGGAGCTGCTGGCCCAGCACGGCATCAAGTTCACGCTGTTGGCGCCGCACCAGTGCAAGCGCATCCGTTCGCTCAAGGACGGCGCGGGCTGGACCGACACCGCGGGTGCCTCGGTGGATACCACGCGTCCCTACCTGGCGCGCTTCGACTCCGGCGTCTCGATCGCCGTCTTCTTCTATAACGGACCCACTTCGCGCGCCATCGCCTTCGAGGGGCTGCTGAACTCCGGCGAAGCCTTTGCCGCGCGGCTCAAAGCCGGCTTCAAAGACGGCCTTGAGCCGCAACTGGTCCATGTAGCCACCGATGGCGAATCGTACGGTCACCATCACGCGCACGGCGAAATGGCGCTCGCCTATGCGCTGCGCCTGCTGGAGCAGGACAAGACCGTCAAGCTGACCAACTACAGCGAATTCCTGGAGCATTTTCCGCCCGAATACGAAGCGGAAATCGTGGACAACACCTCGTGGAGCTGCGTGCACGGCGTCGAGCGCTGGCGCTCCAACTGCGGCTGCAACTCGGGCAAGCCGGGCTTCAACCAGGCCTGGCGCGCGCCCCTGCGGCACGCGCTGGACGAGTTGCGCGACGCTCTGACTCCGCTCACCGAGCAGGAAGGCGGCAAGCTCTTCAAAGATGTGTGGGCCGCGCGCGACGGTTACATCGAGATCGTGCTCGACCGCTGCGCGGAGTCGATGGAGCGCTTCTTCCGCGCGCATGAGAGCCACATCCTCTCCGAACCGGAGCGCGTGCGCGCCCTGGAGCTGATGGAGATGCAGCGCCACGCCCAGCTGATGTACACCAGTTGCGGCTGGTTCTTCGACGACATCTCAGGCATCGAGACCGTGCAGGTGATTGCCTATGCAGCGCGGGTGCTGCAACTGGCGCAACAGGTTTTCGGCGATCAGGCAGCGCCGCTCGAACCGGCCTTTCTGGTCCGCATGGCAGAGGCCCGCTCCAACGTGGCCAGCGCCGGCGATGGCGCCCAGATCTACAAGGCGTGCGTGGCCACCATGGAGCTGGGCCTGGAACAGGTGGCGGCGCACTATGCCATCAGCAGCATCTTTTCCTCGTTCGCCGACGAGACGGACCTTTTCTGTTACCACGTCCGCCGCATCTCTTACGACATCTACACCTCCGGCCGGGGACGCCTGGCGCTGGGCCGGGCTCACATCGCCAGCACCGTTACCGGCCGGCAGCAGAGCTTCTCCTACGCCGTTCTGCACTTCGGCGATCAGAATATTACCGCCGCCGTACGGGCTTATGGCGAGGCCGATGCAGCCGAGTTCGAAGCCTTTGCGCGACAGGCCGCCGAACACGTGCAGCGCGCCTATTTTCCTGAGGTGATCCGCCTGCTCGACCGCTACTACGGGCGCGTGGACTACTCGCTCACCTCGCTATTTACCGACGAACAGCGGCGCATCGTGCAACTCATCCTCAACTCGACCCTATGGGACATCGAGAATTCGTTGACCACCATCTATGAGGACCACGCCAGCCTGCTCCACTATCTTTCGCAGGCGGGGCTGCCCAAGCCGCCCGCGCTGACCCTGGCCGCGGGCTTTGCCGTCAACGCCGGACTGCGCCGCGCCCTGGATGCCGACACCATCGATCTGGCCCAGATGCGCTCCTTCCTGTCGCTGGCCAAGGCCGACCAGGTTCCTCTCGAGACGGCGACCCTCTCCTATATCGCCGACCAGCGCATGAAGCGCGCCATGATCGAGCTGCAGATGTCGTCAGGTTCGCTGGAGATGCTGGACCGCGCGCTGACCCTGGCCCGCACTCTTGTCGAACTGCCCTTCGAGCTGAATCTCTGGCAGGCGCAGAACATCTGGTACGAGATTCTGCGTACCTCAACCTACGCGCTCACCTCGCTGACCGACGCCGACCGCCCGCGCTGGGAGAAGGACTTTGGCGAACTGGGAAGTTGCTTATCCATCGACTGTGCGGCCATCGGCGAGCAGGATCAGACGGCCGCGACCACGGGAGACTAGGCTGTATCGACGCATAAATCTGTTACAAATGATTGAAAAAATAAAAGAGCTGTCATCCTGAGCGGAGCCTCTCGCAGTTTCATCGCGAGAGGCGCAGTCGAAGGACCTGCGGTTTGCCTGTCGCGCCGGCCACTTCACTTTGTTTGCAACGGCATCTCGGCCAATCCATCCATTCCTCAACGTCGATACAGTCTGGGGCTGTTTCAGGCAGTCTGCCGGGCAACCAGCCTGTCGAGGCCAGCCGGTCAGGCGCGCGCGCGCGACGAGACGATCTGGACCAGCAGCTCTTCGTTCAGGCTGGTGGCGAGTCCGTTGCGGTGCCAATGATTCTGGCAGCCCGGATAGTCGAGGGGTACGCACTGCGCGGCGATGCCGCTAGCCCGCACCTCAAATCCGCCCGGCAGAATGTTCAGCAGGCAGGCCGCGGCGGTCACGCCAAACTCCGGCGTGCGCTGCCTGCGTTCCAGCCATTGGCTGAATCCCCTCAAATGCGGAATCAGGTAGACTGTCGCGCCCAGGACCCGCATCCGGCGCGTAATGCGGCTTACCGTGCAAGACGGATCGCAACCGGTACAGGTGATATCGTGGCCGAAACCATGCGCCCGGCAAGTGGCTGCGTGTGTGCCGCGCATGCAGGTCGGCACCAGGACGGCGCGCCGCTGCGTGCGCTCGAACTCCTCGCGCAGTCCCCGGTTCATGATCTCGCCGGCGATCATATCCAGGTGGTAAACGGCCGCCTCCTTGCCGCAGAAGATCTGGTCTTCGCGGCAGCCGCGCTGCGGGTGTTCACCGGCCAGAAAACTCGAAACTCCGCGCGTGTAGGCTCCCAATGCCTTGTCTGCCTCGCTCTTGAACCAGTCGAAGAGCTCCGCCGCAGTCTCGATCCAATATTCCGCCTCGTTCCGGGGAAGCGTTTGCAGAAAACTTCGCCAGTTGTTGAGGCGCATCGTCTCCTGCTCGAACTCTCCCGTGGCCTGGAGCCACCCGATCAGGCGGGGCAGACCGTCCAATGAAAGCTGCCTGGTCTCTGTTTTGCGGCCAATCCGGGGCGCCAGGACAAACCGGGTAATGGCCGTCCGCGCCAGTCTCGCGCCTCTTCGTATCCACGTCGCGCTGCGGCGCAGCCAGAAGAGCTCGCGCGTCAGCACCACCGCCCAGCGCGGCGTGCTTTCGGCGGTGCTCCCATAGCGTCTCAGCGCCAGGCCCAACAGCAGCAGTTCGATGGCATACTCGCCGCGGCTGCGCGGAAGCTCGCGCAGAAACTCCTGCACATGATGGCTGTAGCCATCCAGCGCCTTGGCCGCGCGCAGTTCGATTCCGCCCAGTACTTCATCGGAGAACCGGCCCACGTCAGCGCAATAATCGCGGGCATCGCCGTCTTTCGATCGCAGATCGTACACCAGGTCCTGGCCGGCCGGGCGATCCGCTTCCGCCTGCAACCGAACGGATTCAGCGAGCGCTTGCATCGGACCTTTCTTTCCGCGTTTTCTCATCCCGTCTTTGCCAGTGCGTGGAGGACCACCCTGCATCATACGCTCGCCGCTTGAAACGATTCCCGGTCACGGAAGGCGGTATCGGCCCGACGAAACGGGCCATGCAATACCCTGGAAGCGATATGTGCGAAAACGGACATTCCCTGTGCGCTCGCGGACACTGCGGATCGCTCCCGCAAAAAACTACCCATCCTCTATGTTGTTGCATCTAAGCGTGTTTTTCTTAGGACCGGCTTTGGCTCTCCATATGCAACACTTCGACTTCATGTACGCTTTCAAACCAGAGATGCGTTTTGGGGAGGCATCGGAATGACCGGAATACTCAGGGATCTTCGCCATGCGCTACGCCAGCTTTTGAAGAGTCCCGGTTTCACGGTAGCGGCGGTTTCAATGCTGGCGCTGGGAATCTGCGCCAACGGCACCGTCTTCAGTTGGATCAACGCCACGTTGCTGCATCCTATTCCAGGCGCCCGCGACACCGGCCAACTGGTCACCGTTCTGCGCGGGGACTGGAACACCTCGCCATCGCCCCCGCTCTCCTATCCCGACTACCGCGACCTGCGGCAGATGAACCACAGCTTCAGCGGGATGCTGGGCTACCACGCCGACTGGGTGACCCTCACCGGCGGCGACGCGCCGCAGCGCATCTTCGCGGCCAACGTCTCGGCGAATTACTTTGACGTGCTGGGGATCAAGCCAATCCTGGGCCGCTTCTTCCTGCCCCAAGAGGAAGCGAACGCGGCCGGCGCTCCTTACCTGGTGCTCAGTTACCCTCTGTGGCAGGCGCGCTTTGGCGCGGACCCGCAGATCCTGGGAAAATCCGTCGAGATCAACCAGAGGCACGGCACCGTCATCGGTGTCGCGCCGGAGGGGTTCATCGGCTGCATGCCCGGCATCCGGACCGATGCGTGGCTGCCGCTTTCACCCATCCGTCAGGACGGACCCAATTGGCAAATCGAGGGGCGCGGCAGCCCGTGGCTCAACGTCATGGGCCGCCTGCGTCCCGGTGTCAGCCGCGCCAGCGCCACGCAGGATCTTGAAGTGCTGATGCGGCAACTGGTGGCCCAGTACCCGAACGACCACCTGGGCGTGAATACCATCTTCCTCGATCCGCTCTGGCGTTCTCCGTTCGGCGCCAACGCCTACCTTGCACCCACCCTGCCCATTCTTCTCGCCATCGCGGGAGTGGTCCTGCTGCTCACCTGCGCCAACATCGCCACGCTCATGCTGGTCCGATTTGTCTCCAGAAGGCGCGAGATTGCCATCCGCCAATCCCTGGGCGCCAACCGGATTCAGCTCATGCGGCAGATGATCCTGGAAGGCTTGTTGCTCTCCCTCGGTGGGGGCGCCGTCGCTGCTCTGTTGACCTCATGGTCGTCGAAAACCATGGCGAGTTTCATTCCGCCGAACAGCAACCCGATGGAGCTCAATGGCTATCTCGACTGGAACGTGGCTGCCGCCATCCTGCTGCTTGCGGTTCTGGCCAGCTTCATTTGCGGTGCGTTGCCGGCATGGAGATCGTCAAGCGTCTCTCCCGCCGAAGTCCTCAAGGAGGAAGCGGGCAGCGTCTCCTCGAGCCGCCACAATCAGTACCTGCTCAGCGGGCTGGTGGTCGCGCAGATCGGCATGTCGCTGACGCTCCTGGTTACCGCCGGGCTGTTCATGCGCACGCTGATGAAAGCCACCCAGGCCGATCCCGGATTCGACCGCTCGCACGTGCTGCTTTCTTCCGTCGAGCTGCAATCGGTGAATTACTCCCAGGCCGATACACGGATATTCCAGCGCAAGCTGCTCTCCCGGATCGAGGCCATTCCTGGAGTAACCTCTGCCGCTTTGTCCGACTGGGTGCCGCTCAGCTTCAACCGCGGGTCGTTCAACGTTTTTCCGGAGGGCTATGTGCCCCGCCCGCATGAATCCATGGAGGTGCGGCGCGCCTCCGTCACCGCCGGATACTTTCAAACCATGAAGATTCCCCTGCTCCAGGGCCGGGAGTTTACCCTCGACGATTCCGAGGATGCGCCGCGGGTGGCGATCGTAGATCAGACCATGGCCAACCACTTCTGGCCGGGGCAATTCCCCCTGGGCAAGCGGATGCGCATCTACGACAACTGGTTCACCGTGGTCGGCGTGGTGAAGAACATCAAGCACCAGCGCATGAATGAAGCGCCGGAGCCAATCGTCTATCTCTCCTACTTTCAATTCTCAGGGCCGCAGGCAATCTTCCATCTTCGCACCCAGGGCGATCCCCAATTGTTCGCCGCGCCCGTCGAGCAAGCCGTGCATGAACTCGACGCAAGACTCCCGGTCTTCGATGTGCGCACCCTGGAGCAAAGCACGCAAGTCTCCAGCATGTTTGAAGTGATTGAGAGTACGTTTGCCGGCGCCTTCGGAATTCTTGCCCTCATTCTCGCGGCCTCGGGCATCTACGGGGTCATTGCCTACCGCACGCAACTGCGCACCCATGAGATCGGGATTCGCGTCGCGCTGGGAGCCTCCCGCGCCGATGTGCTGGGTCTGGTTCTCCACCAGGGTCTGCGGCTGACGGCCATCGGCCTCTTCCTTGGCTTGGCGATGTCGCTCATCCTCACCCGTTTTTTGCGTGGGCTGCTCTACGGCGTCTCGGCCATGGACCCGCTGACGGTTCTTTCGGTCACCGCGCTGCTCTCGCTGATCGCCATCGCGGCCTGCTATCTTCCGGCTCTGAGAGCGATGCGCGTCAACCCGGTGACGGCGATGCGGGAAAACTGAGACGGACCCGATCTCTGGCCGCTTGTTGTCGCGCCAAAGCTGTTGCCCCAGGTCCTGCCTTTGGGATCTGGGGTAGGGCGGCGCTCAATCAGCACTCGCGAAATCGCGCGATCGAGGTATTGGGGTTTACTGCGGAGAACCTCTCACCCGGCCGGATGCAGCTTTCCGTCCTTGAGCACAAAGCGCTGGCCGCGCCAGACGATGGTGTTGCCGGCGAATCCCGCAACCCACACGCCCATCGCCACCAGGTCGCGCAGCGGCAGCAGCCACAGGCTGGGCAGCACTTGGCGGTCGCTCAGCACCGCGGCGCCCACCGTCATCGCCAGCGCAAGGCGCAGAAAGAAGCTGAGTCCCAGCAGCCACACGCTCAGCGGGCTCAACCCGCTGGCCATCGCATTCAGCACCGCCCAGCCCAGGCCGTGGGTAAAGATGAGGCCGGCGTAACCCCAGGGCCGCGCGTCGCGCACGGTGCGGGCCCAGCGCAACTGGTGATCGGCGAAGCCGCGCCAGCCGAAGGCGGGAATGCCGGTCTCGACCACCTCGGGGCTGAGCACAACCCGGTAGCCGGCCTGGGCCACGCGCGCGCCCAGCTCGTAGTCGTCGGCCAGGTGGTCCTTGAGCGGCGCAAAGCCGCCAATCTGGTTCAGAGCTTCGCGGCGCACTGCAAGCGTGGAGCCGAGACCGTAATGCAGGCCGCCCTCGATCGTCTTTGACAGCAGCACGCCGGCCTGAAAATCCGTGGCGATGCCCAGCGCCTCAAAGCGCGAGGCCAGGGTGCCGTGGGCGCGGCCGCGATAGAGCGCAGTCACCAGGCCGACTTCGGTCCGGGCTTTACCCGCAGCCTCTTCCGGCGGAGCGAAACCGGCCATTACCCGTTCCAGGTAGCGCGGCGAAACGGTGATGTCGGAGTCGTTGACGAGCAGGAAATCGTAGCGGGCGTGCGGAACGAGCTGGGCCAGCGTGCCGACCTTGCCGTTGGTTCCCAGCTTCGCCGGGCACGCGACGAGCCGGATCGCGCGGTCGGGAAACTCGGCCTGCAACTGTTTGACGGCCGCGGCGGCGGGGTCGTCGAGCGAGGAAACGCCGAAGAGCAGCTCGTATTCGCCCGCGTAACTCTGCCGGCAATGGCTGCGGAAGGCGTCGATCATGCCGGGGTCGAGCCCCTTGAGAGACTTGAGAATGCTCACGCCGGGCGCAAAGGCCGCCAGCGGCGCGCGCCGGCTGGCAAGAAAACTGCGTGCCGCAATGAGGGCCGCTACAAAATAGCCCATCCCGGCCACGGTGAGCACCGTGGTCAAAATCTCCACGGATTGGGCCAGAGCGTGCGGCATCACAAAAGCAGTTTACAGTGGACAGGGAACAGTGAACAGTGAACAGTTGTGCGCGCCGGACTACGAATTACAGCGGCGAGTTATCGAGGCAGAGCGGCGGATTCGCGAGTCGCGTCGATGGATTCTTGCGCTCATTTCAGCAATTGCTTCGGTAATGAGTGCATGAGCTGCCCTTGTTGCTATCGCAAAGCGCTAGCAACGCCCCCGCTGTTCACTGTCCACTGTCCACTGCCCACTGTTCACTCGTATCGCAGCGCCTCAATCGGGTCCAGGTTGGCCGCCTTCCATGCCGGATAAATGCCGAAGAGCAGCCCGATGGTGCAGGAGACGCCGAAGCCGATGAGAACCCACAAGGTGGAGAGCGTAGCTGGCAGGCCGATCGGCAGCATGTGGATGATCCAGGTGAGCACGGCGCCCACCAGCACACCCACCACTCCACCCAAGGCGCATAAGGTGATGGCCTCGGTGGTGAACTGGGTCATGATGGTCCGCTTGGTGGCGCCGATCGCCTTGCGCACGCCGATCTCGCGGGTGCGCTCGGTCACCGAGACCAGCATGATGTTCATCACGCCCACGCCGCCCACCATCAGGCCCACGCTGGAGACGGCGACCATGAATCCGAAGAGTCCGCCGGTGATGTTGCCCCACAGCTTGGTCAGCGTGTCGGGCCCGAAGATTTCGAAGTTGTCGTCGGCTTCTACCTTGACCCTGCGGCGGATGCGCAGCAGCTCGCGAATCTCCTCCTCGACCAGGGACTTGTTCTTGGCATCGTCGTACTTCGCGCTGATCCACACGTCTTTCACTTCCGGGTGCAGGTTGTGAAAGGTTCCCAGGGGAAAGTAGACGGAGTTGTCCTGCGGGTTCTTGCCGCTGCCAAAGGGCTGCTTCTGCTTGTCGTAGACGCCGATTACGGTATAGAGGCCGGTGGCGACGTTGACTTCCTTGCCGATCGGATCCTCGCCATTCACAAAGAGCATCTCGGCCGTATCGTGGCCCAGCAGACAGACATGCGCCGCGCGCTGGTCCTCGTCGTCGGTGAACTTGCGGCCCTCCTGAAAGGTGAGGCTCGAAACATCCGCCCCTTCCGCCGTGTCGCCGTTCAGGATGGCGCCGGCCACCTTGTGGCCCTGATACTTCACGCTGACGTCGCCCACGCCGAATTGCTTGGTATAGCGAAATCCGGCGTCGGCCGCCACAATGTGGGGCAGGGTGCGAATGGCCAAGGCATCCTCGACGGTCAGCTTCTTGCGCGTGAGCTGTTCGGTCGTGGGGCGCACGCCGATCACCGGCATGTGGAAGATCCAGAAGACATTCGATCCGAACTGATCGGCAAAGTCGGCCACCCGGTTGTTGAGCCCGTTGATGACCGAGGAGATGGTGATCACCGTCGTGACGCCGATGACGATGCCCAGGATGGTCAACCCCGAGCGCAGCTTGTTTGCCCTCAATGTATTGAGGGCCATTTTGATCGATTCGCGGGTTTGTCCTTGCGCCATGGTGCACCTAGGGGTTAGGGATGAGGGGTTAGGGGTTAGGACCGCTTGACCGGCGCCTTATCCTTGATCGCATTCAGTACTCCCGAAATCATCTTTCCGACTTCGAACGACAAACCTTCTGCTTCATCCAGCAGCTTGGAATCTCCGAATCCGAGCGCGCGAGCGATCTCGATTTGTGTCTGCAGTTCAAAATTCGAACCGCGGGCGACGCCCAGAAACTGCCTATATTCACCGGTGCTTAGCCTTCCATGCCCTTCTGCGATGTTGCTTGGAACAGAGACTGCGGCACGTCTGATCTGACTTGTGAGCCCATAAATCTCTTCGCGTGGAAATCCCTGCGTCAACCGATAAATCGAAATGGTCAATTGCAATGCTCTCTGCCAAACCAGCAACTCACGGAACGATTGCACCATGAAGAACCTTTCCATTCGGTTGGGCCAATTTCTAACCCCTAATCCCTAACCCCTACCCCCTGCTCTCAGAGCTCCGCCCTCAGTGCCACCACCGGGTCCAGCTTGGCGGCCTTGCTCGCCGGATACACGCCGAAGAAGATGCCCGTGGCCGTGGCCATGAACAATCCCAGCAGCACGCTCCACAATTGCACGCTGGTGGGAAAACCGACGATGAGCGTAATCAGTTTGGCCGCGCCCACTCCCAAGAGCACGCCGATGGCTCCGCCCAGCATCGCCATGGTCCCGCTCTCGATTAGGAATTGCAGCAGCACATCGCGCTGCCGGGCGCCCAGCGCCTTGCGCACGCCGATCTCGCGCGTCCGCTCGGTCACGCTCACCAGCATGATGTTCATGATCACGATGCCGCCCACCACCAGCGAAATGGACGCGATGCCGATCACCACGTCGAAGAAGATTGCCGTGATCTGCTTGTAGAGGTCCAGAAAGGTGTCGTTGGTCTCGATCTCGAAATCGTCGGGCTGGCCGGCCGCGTTGTGGCGGCGGGCGCGCATCAGAACGCGCACCTCGTCCTTGGCCTTCTCCATCGTCTCTGCACTGCCGATGGCGCGCGCGTAAATGTCCACCGAGTCGTTGTATCCGTAGGTTTGCTGGTAGGTGGAAACGGGTACGGCCACCCAGTTGTCCTGGGACTGGCCAAACGTCTTGCCCTGGCGGTCGCCCACGCCCACGATCGTGTAGGGATTGCCGCCCACGCGGATTTCCTTGCCGATCGGGTCGCCCTCGCCCAGCAGGTTATCCACAATGTCGTAGCCCACGATGACGTTGTGCGTCGCCTTGTCGTCGTCGGCGGGGGTGAAGCCGCGGCCCAGCGCGATATCCATGTTGTCGAGCGAAACCATGGACCAGGTGAGGCCGCGCATGTCGGTATCGCTGCTGGAGTGCCCGTTGTAGACCACGGTGGTCGAGCGGTCAAGCCGCACGCCTACATCGGCGCACTCCTTGCAGCCGTCGCGGATTGCCTCGTAGTCTTCGATGCGCAGAATCTTGCGCTTCTGAAACCGCAGATACTCCTCGGCGGTGAAGATCACGCCGGGCATCTGGCGGACCGCGAACACATCGGCGCCATGGCTGACGATCTTGGTGGTCACATACCTGTTTGCGCCGTTCACCAGAGTAATGACCATGATGACCGAGGCCACGCCCATCACCACGCCAATGAGCGTCAGAACGGTGCGCATCTTGTTGGCCCACAGGGATTGCAGCGCGAGTTTGAAGGCCTCAGTGAAGAGCATGGTTCAGCTTTCCTTGCCAGGGCTGGTTGAGGTTCCTGGCTTCCCACCCTATCGCCAGTTCCTTTCTCGAAGAGCCGGCGAAAAGACGGAGCATGGAATCTGGATGGGCTTTCCGCCCCGTTTCCCCAGTGTACGCAATCTCCGCTTACCGCAATATTCGGATGACTACTCCTATGGACGCAGCACGAACCCTTCTGGCCGCGTTCCGGGCTCCGGAACCGCGCTCATCCGGGCAGACTCACATTTTTGATACGCAGAAATCCGCGAAACGGTTCCGGAGCCAGGATGGAATCCGCCCAGGCACGGGCCGGGAGGCAATTTTCCTGCAACTTCCGCCTGCAACCCGGCGTAACATGTGCTGACACGCTTTTCCGCTCCACTTCTCGCATCTGGAATTTCTCATCCACCGGAGGCCCGATGATTCCCGTTCGATCCCGCTTTGCCCCCATTCTGCTTGCCTTTGCCGTGCTTTTCCCCGTTGTTTCTTCCGCCCAGAACCCATCGGCCGCCGCTTCCGCGCAGCCGCCGCTCCTGCTGCGCAGCCCCTCGCTCAGCCAGGACAGAATCGCGTTCTGCTACGCCGACGACATCTGGACCGTCAGCCGCCAGGGCGGTGAAGCCGAGCGGCTCACCTCCAACGGGCACGTGGAAGCGGGTCCGTTCTACTCGCCGGACGGCGCCTCCATCGCCTACTCGGCCCACCTGCACGGCAACAGCGACGTCTACGTCATCTCCTCCAGCGGCGGCATTCCCCGGCGCATCACCTGGCATCCCAGCGGCAGTTATGTGGTCGGCTGGAGTCCCGACGGAAAAGACGTGCTCATCGTCAGCATGGCCTCCAGCTTCCGCCACTACTTGAGGCTCTTCCGCGCACACGCCGACGGGTCGGGGGTTCCCGAGCCGCTGCCGCTGCCTTCCGGATACGAGGGATCTTTTTCGCCCGACGGCCAATCCTTGGCCTACGAGCCTGTGACCCGATGGCAGGACGCATGGAAGCGCTACGTCGGCGGCCAGACCACCCCCATCTGGATCGTCAACCTTAAGACGCTGGACCTCGAGAAGATGCCGCGCGAGAACTCCAACGACTCCAACCCGGTGTGGGTGGGCAGCTCGGTCTACTTCCTCTCGGACCGCAACGGCCCGGTCTCGCTCTTCCGCTACGACACCGGGTCCAAGCAAGTAAGCCCGGTGGTGCAAAATACCGGATACGACCTGAAGTCGTTCCAGGCCGGCCCCGGCGGAGTGGTCTATGAGCAGTTCGGCTCCATCCATCTGCTTGATGCGGCCACCAACGCCGACCAGACCGTCTCCATCCAGATCCACGGCGAGCTGCCCAGACTGGCGCCTCACCGGGTGAACCTGCCCCCGGACGAAATTCAAAACTCCGCCCTTTCGCCCACCGGCGCCCGCGCCGTCTTCGAGGCCCATGGCGAAATCTTCACCGTCCCGGCCGAGAAAGGCGATACGCGCAACCTCACCAATACGCCCGGCGTGGCCGAGCGCGATCCAGCCTGGAGCCCCGACGGCAAGACCATCGCGTACTTCTCCGACGCCTCCGGCGAGTACCAGCTCTACCTGCACGACCAGACCGGCTTCAAGCCGCCCACGGTCATCGACCTCGGCCCCGATCCCAGCTTCTTCTACACCCCCGTCTGGTCGCCGGATTCCAAGCACATCGCTTACACCGACAAGCACTTGCGGCTGTGGTACGTGGATGTGCCGGCGGGCAAGCCGGTACTGGTGGATAAAGGCACCTTCGGCAGCTTTGGTGCCAATTTCAGCGCCGTCTGGTCGCCGGACTCGAAGTGGATCGCCTATCAGCGCGACCTCGACAACCAGTTGAACGCCATCTTCCTTTATTCGATGGAGACTCACAAGTTCACCCAGGTGACGGACGGCATGAGCGACGCCACCAGCCCGGTCTTCGACCCCAACGGCAAGTATCTTTATTTCCTGGCCTCGACCGACGACGGGCCTTCCCACGCCGGCATCGACCTTTCTTCGCTCGATCGCGCCCAGACCACGGCCGCCTACGTCGTGGTGCTGGGCAAATTCGGCTCCTCGCCGGTGCCCCCGGAGAGCGACGACGAGAAAATCAAGGACGAGGCCAAGAAGGACGACGCCAAGGACGCGGACAAAAAGGACGCAGACAAGCAGGACAGCAACAAAAAGGACGAGAAGAAAGACGCCGATAAGAAGGGCGACGCCGCCAAAGACGGCGACAAGAAGGATGCCGACAAGGCCAAGAAGGATGAACCCAAGCCGGTCGTGGTCAAGGTGGATCTGGAGAACATCGGTGATCGCATCCTCGGCTTGCCCGTCCCGGCGCGCAACTACGGCAGCATCGCCGTGGGCAAAACCGGCGTTCTCTATCTGGGCGAGACTTCGCCCTTCGGCCGCGCCAGTAACGGCGGCGGGCCGGGCATTCGCGCCATCTGGCGGTTTACGCTGGAAAAGCGCCAGCCGGAGACGGTGCTCAGCGACCTGGATGCATTCAGCATCTCCTTCGACGGCTCGAAGGTGCTCTACGCGCGCAAGGGCGGATGGACCGTCGCTTCGGCCGACGACCTGAGGCCGGGCAGCGACGCTCCTGGCAAGCCCTTGAACCTGGGCAATCTGGAAACCGTCATCGATCCCCGCGCCGAGTGGCGGCAAATCTACCACGAGACCTGGCGCATCGAGCGCGACTTCCTCTACGACCCGCACACCCACGGCCTCAGCATTCCCAAGGTCGAGGCCAAATACAAGCCCTACCTCGACGGGCTCGCCTCCCGCTCCGAGTTCACCTATCTCTCCACCGAAATGCTGGGCGAAATCACCATCGGGCACATGTTCATTCGCGGACCGCACGAGCCCGACCACGCCCCCAAAACCGGCCTGCTGGGCGCCGACTACAAGGTGCAGAACGGCCGCTACCGCATCGCCAAAATCCTCGGCGGGCAAAACTGGACTCCCGGCCTGGCCTCGCCGCTGACCCTGCCAGGCGTCTACGTCCATGAGGGAGCTTACCTGCTCGCCGTCAATGGCCGCGAACTGCATGCCAACGACAACCTCTACGAGTTCTTTGAAGGCACGGCGGGCAGGCAGACGGCGCTCCACATCGCTTACAATCCCGACGGCAAGGACGCCCGCGACGTCACCGTGGTTCCCATCGACGACGAGGACGGTCTGCGCAACCTGGACTGGATCGAAGCCAACCGGCGCAAGGTCAACGAGCTCTCCGGTGGCAAGGTGGCCTACGTCTACATGCCCAACACCGGCGGCTCCGGCTACACCAACTTCAACCGCTATTTCTACGCGCAGCTCGACAAGCAGGCGCTGGTGCTCGACGAGCGCTACAACGAGGGCGGCTTCATCGCCGACTACGTGGTCGACGTGCTCAAGCGCTTCCCGCTCTCCGGCGCCATCGAGCGCGACGGCAAGCCCATCCACGACCCCGTGGGCGCCATCTTCGGGCCCAAGGTCATGCTCATCAACCAGAACTCCGGCTCCGGCGGAGACGCCATGCCCTGGTACTTCCGCAAAGCCGGCATCGGCAAGCTGGTGGGCACGCGCACCTGGGGCGGCCTGGTCGGCATCGGCGGCTATCCCACGCTGCTCGACGGCGGCGGCGTCACCGCGCCGCGCTACGCTATCTACGGCCTCAACGGCGAATGGGAGGTGGAGAACCACGGCATCACCCCCGACGTTCCCGTCGAGGAACTGCCCAAGGACGTAGCCGCCGGCCACGACCTGCAACTGGAAACCGGCGTCAACCTGGTGCTGGAGGAACTCAAGGCCCATCCCGTGCCGGTCATTCCCGTCCCGCCCTACCCGAACTACCACAAGAACGACGGCCTGGGCATTCAGTAGCCCGGCCTGATCGATCAGGTGTCTTCCACAAACGCTCCGTGCCCCATCCTTTCCGCTTTTTTCTGCGGAAAGGGTGGGACAGCCTGAATTCTAAAGCCGGATGGGTCAACAAGAACCCCTACCGTCCCGAGCTCCCAAATCCCTTCTCCGCCCGCGCCGACACTTCCAGTGTTTCGACTTCTTGGACGAGACCTGTGAGCACAGGCACCGGAATCATCTGGGCGATCTTCTCGCCGGCCTTCAACTCGACCGCGGTCTCGCCCAGGTTGGTCATCAGGATCAGAATCTCGCCCCGGTAGCCCGCGTCGATCACCCCGGCCGTGGTGGCAATGCCCCGCGCCGCCATCGACGAGCGATCGCGCACCAGCAAACCCAGCGGCGCGCCGGTCTCAGGGTGCCGTGCCTCCACGCAGATGCCCGTTCGCACCTTCACCGTGGCGCGCGGAGCCAGAACCGCGCCTTCCAGCGCAAACAAGTCATAGCCCAGATCCTCGCCGGGGTGCGCCACCACCGGCAGCCGGGCGCCTTCTTCCATCAACTTCACTCGCAGCATCTCTTTATCGTATAGCGAGTCGGCGCAGTTCCTGCCAGCGCCTTCCCTCATGAAGGTGCGTGCCGTGGCCACAACGCCGCCCGGCGAAATCGCCCGCCGACCTGCCGATTCGCCGACCTGCTGACTTGCTGAAAATGGTCAGCCCCGGCCGGAAAACTTTCCCGGCCGGGGCTGTCTGTGTGCTTCAAATCAATTCGGCAAAAGGACCTGTAAGCCGAATTCTGTCGTGTGCGGTCATTCCTCTAGGCGCCGCGTCGCCGCGGACGCTCATCAGCGACCTACCCGGAGGTTTCGGCAAGTGCTCAAGCCGCCTGGGCGCATCGGGCCGATGCGCAACCTCGCCCTGGCTCTTGGGCGAAGCTTCCCTCCCTATTTGGTCTTGCTCCGTGTGGGGTTTACCTTGCCCCCGGCGTTACCGCCGGAGCGGTGCGCTCTTACCGCACCATTTCACCCTTACCCCGGCGCTGGAGTTTTCGCAACGGCGAGCGGTCCCGGCAAGCCGGGCCAACTCGGGTATTGCGTTTCCAGGGCGGCCCTCCACCGAAAGGAAGAGGGGTAGCCGGGGCGGTATCTTTTCTGTGGCACTGGCCGTCCACGGGCCTTGACGCCCGCGTCCCGGACGTTATCCGGCACACTGCCCTGCGGAGTTCGGACTTTCCTCCCCCGGCGAACCGTGCTGGCGCACGCCCTCCGGCAGCGACCGCCCGGTCCTCCTGCCAGTCGCTAGTGTATCGCGAAAGCGGGTCTACCAATCGCGATAGGGGATTCTCGAAGGAACGATCTCCACCCCGTCGGCTTCCCCGGAGCCGCGAATTTTGTAGTTCTGGCTCTCCAAAAGCATTCGAACTGCCGCGACCGCGTCGTCAATTTTGGGCGACGGTCCGACCACAATTCGTCGAATCAATGAGGTTCCATCGTCGCAGGACCGAGGCAAAGGAATAGCAATGTACGGGATCAAACTGGACTTCCCTGGACGAAACATAATGTCCGAGGGTGTCTCGTTGCACATCTTCGCGACCCGCCATTCTCTCTCATCGCAAAATGCAGGATTTTTCATGAATACCACTGGAATCGCAATGTGGGCAAGATGCGACGTCATCGACGCGGAGAAGTTACCGGCTTCTCGATTGAAAGTCTCGCGCAGCTCTCTTATGGCCTTCTCTATCGTTTGGCGGATGAATGGATCTGGAGGATCGTGAAGGATGGATCGTCTTGCCTGTTCCATGATTTGAGGGAGTTTGTTGGCCTTGAAGTCAGCCATTGCTTTATTGAAGTAATTAAGCGCCGTTGGGCCAACTTCAGCGACCCGATCGTGCAAATATCGTTCTTGTAGATCCGTCTGGTATACGCAGCTGCCCCCAATTATTGGGATGCCAGCTTCGTCGCCAGCCTGCCAGATATGCCGAGAAAGTGCGTCCTTGTCGAAACCGACGCTAAATCCTGCTGATCCGCCAGAATAGGCGCGCCATTGCCCCAGCATATCTCCAGCATCCTGCTCAGGCATATGCAGCGAACCTTCTGGGGAATCAAAGAACGACGCAACGTATACAGACATTTTGTCCAACGCCTCTAAAGCCTGAGTCATCGCTTGGCGTAGGACCTTCCCTAAACTCAGCACCATCGGGAAAGCCCTCAAAGGTGAGGTCTGGACTTGGATCAACCTTGATTTGCGACACCTCACGCTTAACAATGTCTAGTCCCAGCTTGTATTCGGAGGAATCGTTTAAATAGCGAATGTGCGTCGCCCAAATATTCTGGCTTCCAAGTATGCCCAACAGCCCTCTCTGATCTGTGTAGTGATAGAGCAGGTCCTTTGGCTTCACTGGATCGATGATTGCTTCCGATTCGGGCTCTTGGTCTTCCATCTTCGATCCTTTTATCGCTCTTCCGGCCTTTTTGCGCGCCAGACTTCTCGCCTATCCCTCTCTCTTGAACTCGTTCAGCGCCGCAATGATCTTCAGCTGAAGAGCGGGGACATCGAACAAAACCAGATTCCAGACAATTTCCATGTCTACTTCTTCGTAGGCGTGCGTGATTCGGTTGCGCATCCCATAAATCTTCACCAGCGGAATCTCCGGATGGTTTACTGCGTAATCCGGGGAGTCCGCAAGAAGCCTGTGCGCCGCTTCCCCAATAATGCCAAGGTTCCGCAGCACCGCATCCTGAAGTAAGGTGTCCGCCATGAAATCGGTCGCGGACTTTCCGGCGGTATATCGCTGGATTCGTTCGAGGGCATCGAGTATGTGCTCGAGGTAATCCTGGGCGCGTTCCGGATGCTTGCTCATACCGGCTGGGCCTCTTCCAGAACCCTCTGCCGAAACTTCAGCGGAAGGCACCGTGGAGTCAATAGGTCCACCTTCACTCCAGTTCGCGCTTCGATTTCGATTTGCAGTCCAGCCAAGTCCAGCAGGCTCGTTCTCGGCGCAGGGTCCACCAGCAGGTCGAGATCGCTGCCGTCCTGATCGTCGCCGTGCAGCACCGATCCGAAGACGCGCGGGTTCGCCATTCCCGCCTCCTGCACAAGCCGGCGGATCATTTCCCTATGCTTTGGCAACACTTCTGACGGTCTCATGGCGGCTTTCTCCCTCAACGCTCCCAGTTTACTGCCAACCTCAAGAACCGTCAGTTAAATCCTTTGAATCCACAGGCGATGGACAGCCATCTATAGCCTGCGGAGAGCGTTTCTTCCCCTCCGCGGAGCCCCTCCGGCAAAGCATGGTCCGGCTCCCGACCGATTCATCCCCCGAATTCACCTCAATTCAAGGAGAACTCCATGAAGATCGTTACCTTGATCGCGCGCCTGTTGCTGGGCCTGCTGTTTCTGGTCTTCGGGTCCAACATGTTCGTGCATTTCATTCCCATGGGGCAGATGCCGGCAGGGCTGGCCGGACAGTTTGTGACCGTCCTGTTTGCCGCGCACTACTTTTACGTGGTGGGCGCGATTATGGTTCTCTCCGCGATTCTGCTCCTGGCGAACCGGTTTGTGGGGCTGGGGCTGACGCTGCTGGGTCCCGTGCTCTTCAACATCCTTGTTTTTCATCTCCTGATGGACCCGGGCGGTATTGGGATGGGTGCGTTTGCCACGCTTCTCTGGCTGCTGGTTGGCTGGGAGCATCGGTCGGTGTTTGCCAGGCTGTTTGCGGCGCGGCTCGAGGAGTGAAGGCTGCTCCAACGAACATGCGGGGCGTCTCGCTACAATCAAGCTAGCGATGATCCAGGTCCTCTATCTCGGGCGGGTGGCTTACGACGAAGGCCTGCGCCTGCAAGCGGAGATCGCGGCGCTGGTCACGGAAGGCCGCCTCCAAAACGTTCTGCTGCTGCTGGAGCATCCGCCGGTGCTCACGCTGGGGCGCAACGCTCACCGCTCCAATGTGCTGGCCTCCGACGAGCTGCTGGCGCGCCGCGGCTTCACGGTGCACGAGATCAACCGCGGCGGCGACGTCACCTATCACGGTCCGGGCCAACTGGTGGGCTACCCCATCTTCGACCTGCGCAGCTTGCACAACTCCGGCGGCGGCCGGATGGGCCCGGTGGATTTTGTTCGCGGGATGGAAGAGGCGCTGATCCGCCTTTGTGGCGACTTCGGGGTGCGGGCGGGACGAATCGAGGGGTTGACAGGTGTATGGTGCGGGGTTGGTCCTGCGGAGGAGAACTCCTCCGAAGGGCTTCCGTCCGCAGGACGCAAGATCGCCGCCATCGGCATCCACGTCTCCCGCGGCATTACCTCCCACGGCTTCGCCTTCAACGTGACCACCGACCTGCGCGACTTCGA